>NZ_MWLM01000001.1:0-1747 GCF_002198665.1 Novosphingobium sp. B 225
GCCGCTGGTTTACGGACGTGTCACCGTAATTCGCCACCGTAATTCGACCGTAATTCGAGATTGTGGGTTTACGGACTTGTCATCTCAGCCCTTTAATCCTCTCCGCAAATAAGTAGTTTGTCCTAGTAAGGATCCTAAAAAACTCCTCACACAATTCCAAAAATAGCCATACGAAAAAGAAATTCGCGATCATTCGAAAAATTCCGAATCGAAATTCTTTTAAGAAATTTAATTCTTCATTTTGAGTCGATATTCCAAGCAAACTCAGAACAACAAGAAATATAGAAGAAATGCAAAATACGTTCAAATTTCCATACAAAAGAAGTGCTATTCTATTGATTCTTTCGGACCTTAATCTGGCCTCTCGATCAGAAGCATCAAAGCGGCCATCGCGCGGACTACTCGAGAGAAATATCATAACCGAATATGAAAAACCAATCAAAATTGAAAAGAGAGTTATTATTGCATTCAATACATCTTTCGAAATACCTCCAATAACAACAACATACAAAAGAGACAAAAATAAATTAGTCGGGATTCCGAATTTTAACATGTATGAACGCAATTCAACCTCATCTCGAAAATGAGACAGATAATTTTCGCGTAATTTTGAAAGGATGTTAAGCATTTTCACCTTTTGAGAGAACATTTTTCTCCAAAATTTCAATCATACCATCCTTCACACAACTTTTTCCCGGATGCCCATCTAGTTCATACATAATTTTCTTAATTTCAAATTTGGTGGCCCGAATCCCTTCCTCCATGAAGTGTAAAACAAATGGTCGTCCATTTAGCTCCGCTACAATCACGCAATCGACTATATCATCATCGTCAAATGAAATTATTTTATCTTGTCTTAATATTTTTGATACTTCTTCTCGAAGTTTCTCAGGATTCTTGTGATTTACAACTAATGCAGTTTTAATAGAAGATTGAGTATGAGATCCTCTTCCAAGTGATTTTAGGACGGTAAGCCGTTCAGAGGTTATAATATTATCACTATTTGCATTTTTCGATGATGATGATACTACAATCCGCACTTCCTTTGGCTGCACATTCTCGAGATTAGCCGCTTCGGATCTAAAACTGTGAGCAGAAATCTCATAATTTCCTGTGAAAATTCGAAAAAGCGAATTCTTCAACGCAGTGTAGCTACCAAATTGCCCTAGATACTGCGTTCCAAGGTAAATTTTTCCATCTGTCGAGAAATATAATAGGAAATAAAACGGTCTTAGACTGATACTTTCCGGTGGAATATAGCCAGCATGCGTATTTTCGTATCCATGACCCCAATAAGCTCCTCTATACTTGCCAAAAAAGGTTCTTTCATCAATTTGGCAGAGCTCGTCAATCGGGACAAGTTTTTTAGTTCGTAAAGAATTACGGACACCTTCATCACTCAAATCAAGAGTAGGAAGAGTCAGTAAACGACTTTTGAACTCTTCTATTTGATAACTATCGAAACCCTCGTAGGTCGCATCGCCGCCATCCTCTGACGGGATCTTGATGTTCAAAAAATGGAATGATGCTGTCACCCGATCCCTTGCACGGATTTTCGACATATTTGGGCCTCTCAGCAATTCGTACAGAATATGATTGCCCAAGGAATCGCCAAATGTAAAGGAATGGTGGCCGGAATTACGGTGGGAATTACGATGCCAGTTTACTAAATACACCAATTATGTGAGATACGTCGCATGGTCCGCGGGTTACGCTTCCACGCCCGTAAACCCCCACCCCCCTCCTT
>NZ_MWLM01000001.1:1790-7490 GCF_002198665.1 Novosphingobium sp. B 225
CTGCGCAAAATGGAGAGGATCTTTGGTTGGCGATCCAGGGGACAGTCTGGCCGCCGGACGGGGACACGCAATAGCATGTCCCGTCTCGCCCCGCCCCGCCCGATCAGCTCGCCGCCGCGTTGAATGCTGCCCCGGGGCGGATGACGAAGTTGGAGGCGGGGGCGTTGCCGGCATTGGCTATCGCTTTGCCGTCAATCGTCAGGCGGTTGGTGACCGCGCTGTCGATCACGCCGGTCAGGTCGATCTGGTTGCCGCCGCTGGCCGCGATTGCCACCCCGGTTTGAAATCCGACGCTTTTCGGCACGCCAACGATGCCGCAGCGCGCCGTGTTGCCAAACCCGCCCTGGACGCGGATCCCTTCGGTTGCGGGGCCGGCCAGTTGCATCACTTTCACATCGGCATTGCAGCCAAAGCACTTGTCGAATTTGACCCCGGTGGAATGGTTGACCACCTGGCCAGAGATTGTGCAGTTGATGCAGTTTGAGAACAGCACCCCGATCTTGCCATTGCCGCCGCCGGGGAAGGCCGCAATCTGCGCCGCGACGATCTGGACGTTCTGGGCGTTGATCAGGGTGATCGGCTGGCCGGTGGCGCCCACGCCGGGGGCAGAGTAGCAATCCACCAGAGTCAGGTTATCGCCGCTGTCGGCCCCGGTCTTGTCGATGCGGATGCCATCGGCCAGGTAACTGTCGTGCCAGTGGCTGTTGAAATGGGCGTTGGACCCGCCACCCAGGCACAGCAGGCCGTGGTGGACCTTGGCGGTTTCGACCCGTTCAACCTGCATGTCGGTATAGGATCCGATGATGATCATCCCCCGCGACAGCGCAGCATTGCCGGCGTTGCTCATCCGCACTTCGCGGGCGCGGAACACGATCAGCGATGGGAAGCGCGGGCCCAGCCCATCGTCCTGCGTGCCATCGAGCATGAAGGAATAGCTGCGGGCGCCCTGCCCGGTCATCAGGTCAAAGCAATCCTCCCACAGCGGGGACAGGGCATTGGCCCAATAGGTCCCGACCAGGTTGGAACCGGTGATCTTGCCGCTGCCATCGATCGTGCCCATCGTATCGACTTCGCGCACGGTGGCGTTCGAGGTCATGCGCATATGCAGGGCGTGGCCGGTGTCATCGTCCTGATTGGGGCTGGGCGGGACCGTCGCCGGGACGGTGCGGACCAGGGTCATGCCGCACAGGAGCGGCCGTTCGGCATAGTAGGCGCCGGGCATCCCGCCGCAGTGGATGATGTGCGCGGTGGGGTGGTTGCTGCTGATCGCCGACTTGTCGCGCCCCTGCCCGGTCACGCGCCGCCCGCTCTGGCTGATCCGCCAGGTGCCGTTGGTGTAATAGGTCGCCGAGGCCAGTTCGACCGAGGGCAACAGCGTGACCGCCGCGTTCAGCGCGGCGAGCGTGGCGGTGCGCGCGGCGGTGGAGCCATCGCCGGTGACCGCGCCGAACCATTCCGGCTTGCCCGCCACCCCGTCCCACACGCGGGCCCAATAGAACCCGCTCTTGCCCGATGTGACATAGATGCCGTTCAGCGGATCGGCAGTGGGCGGCGTGCCCGCGCGGCATTCGAACAGCCCTTCGCGGCCATTGGCATTGAGGAATACCGTCAGCCCCGCTGCGGGCGGCAGCGCTTGCATGGCAGAAATCGTCGCGACATTGGTAACATTTGCCATGCGTTATTCCTGACACTGGGATGCAAACCGGGAAGCGGGGTTGTCCGGAGTTCCCGGGGCACTGTCAACGCCATTGGCCGGGTGGGCCGCGTTACCTCTCCGTCAGTCGGATTCGGCCTCTGCCCGCTGTGGCCGCTACTTATCCATCCCCCAGTTCAGCGTCACCGAAGTCCCCGCGCCGTCTGGCTGGGGGGCAACCATCACCATCAACGAGCGCTGGGTGCCCTGGGTGGCGGAATAGGAGGTGGGGGTGGAGAGGCCGTCTTTCAGACCGGCACTGTGCGCCTGATCGCGGTACCAGCCGAGCAGCGCCGTGGCAGGCTGCGCGGTGGTATAGGCAACGGTACCGCTCTGGTGGCCGGGGCGGGTCTGGCCCTGGGTGCAGAGCGTGATCGCGGCGTCAGCGGCCAGCACGGCATGCGGCGGCAGGTCCTGGCATGGCACCGCCGCCGCGCCGCCGCTGGCCTGCGCGGGAGCGGCGCTGGCAGTCTGGTCCCCCGCCTGCTGAGCGCCCTGCCCGCACCCGGCTAGCGCCGCGAGCGCGAGCAGCGATATGAAACTGCGGTTCATCGTGATCTCCCGGATTGTCTGCCTCGGCCCCATGCCCGGCGCCCCGCCCGCCGGGGGGGGCAGCGCGCCGGGTTCAGGGTTTGTGCGGGTTACTTGATGTTGGCGGCCACGTTGACCAGCACGGTGCGGTCCGCGCTCATCGCGAGGGTGCAAGTCGTACCGATGGTGGCAGCGCACTCGCCGCCCCAGCCGCCTTGCTTGACCGGAATGGAATAGCCCGCACCGATCCCGCCGACCGCATTCGCCATCAGGGTCACGTTCACCCCGGCCGGGGTCGAGGCCACACAGGTCGCCGTCCAGGTCTGGTTGCCGGTGACCCCGGCGGGCAGGCCGTTGGGGCCAGCCTTGGGCGTGCAGTCCCATTCCAGCTTGGGATTGGTCTGCAACCAATAGGCGCCCACCAGCCCGCGCGTGTAGATCACGGTCAACTTGTGCGCTTTGCCCGGATCGATGAACTTTGCGGTCAGCACCACCGGGTTCTTCGCTTCGAAAGTGCAACTTCCGCCGTTGCAACCGGCCTGGCTGCTGGACCAGCCATCGAACGTCGCCGGAGCCTGCGGGGTGGCGGTCAGCGCGACTTGCGTGCCCACCGGTACTGTCATTTCGCAGGTCCCGCCCGAATAGCCCTTGGTGTCATGGGTGCAGTTGATCGTGCCCTGGGCAAATGTGCTCGGCTTGACCGTGCCGCCCCCGACCGGGATTTCGACCTTGATCGTCACCATCGGCTTTTGCTCAGGCGTCCCGAACGTGGCGGACACCGCGAAAGCCTTGGTCGGCGTGAGGAAGCAGCGCGGACCCTGCCCGGCGCAGGCGCCTGCCCAGCCCTTGAACACCTGGCCCGGGCGCGGATCGGCCATGAACAGGATCTGGGCGTTGGCGGCCGCAGTCTTGTTGCACAGCGCGCTTTGCTGGCCGGTGGCCGGAGCGCAGAGGTTGGGGCCCCAGCGCACCCCGCCCTGGCCGTTGACGCTGACCGACACCGGCACTTGCGGCGCGACGTTGAGCGTGTTGAGCGCGGCGGGCGGCGGGGCCGTGTTCTGCTTGAACACCACCTGCGCCGACAACATGCCCGGCAGGGCAAGCGCAGCGATCACGGTGGCGAAACGGATTGAACGGACAAGTCGCATCGAGGTTCTCCTGTTTGCCTCTGTTTCAACCAGGATGCGACCAACGATCTTTCGTTTTTTATCCTGTGCTGCGAACAGTCCAACAGGAATATCACGGAATCAAGTCCCGATTGCCAAGCACCTGATTTGCAAACAACTGTTACCGCACCAGCAGCGGTTTCAGATAGTGCCCGGTAAAGCTGCGCTCCACTTTGACCACTTGTTCCGGCGTCCCCTCGGCCACCACTTCACCCCCGCGCACCCCGCCTTCGGGGCCAAGATCGATGATCCAGTCGGCGGTTTTGATCACGTCCAGATTGTGTTCGATCACCACCACCGAATTGCCCTGATCGACCAGCCGGTGCAGCACTTCCAGCAGCTTGCGCACGTCTTCGAAATGCAGCCCGGTGGTCGGTTCATCGAGGATATAGAGCGTCTGCCCGGTTGAGCGGCGGCTGAGTTCCTTGGCCAGTTTGACCCGCTGCGCCTCGCCGCCCGACAGCGTGGTGGCCTGCTGGCCGACCTTGACGTAGCCAAGCCCGACCTCATTCAGCATATGCATCTTGTCGCGGATCGGGGGAACGGCCTTGAAGAATTCCTCCGCGTCCTCGATCGTCATGTCGAGCACATCGGCGATCGACAGGCCCTTGAATTTCACTTCCAGCGTTTCGCGGTTGTAGCGTTTTCCGCCGCATTCCTCACACGTCACGTAAACGTCGGGCAGGAAGTGCATTTCGATCTTGATCAGCCCGTCGCCCTGGCACGCCTCGCACCGCCCGCCCTTGACGTTGAACGAAAACCGCCCGGCCTTGTACCCGCGCGCGCCGCTTTCAGGCAGGCCGGCGAACCAGTCGCGGATCTGGGTGAAAGCGCCGGTGTAGGTGGCGGGGTTGCTGCGCGGGGTGCGGCCGATCGGGCTCTGGTCGATCTCGATCACTTTGTCGCAGAATTCCAGGCCCGTGATCTTGTCATGCGGCCCGGCGATCACCCGCGCACCGTTGAGTGTGCGCGCGGCCCCGGCGTAAAGCGTGTCGAGCGTCAGGCTGCTTTTGCCACTGCCCGATACGCCGGTGATGCAAGTGAAAGTGCCGAGCGGGATCGCCGCCGTCACCCCGCGCAGGTTGTTGGCCCGGGCATTGTGGACGGTCAGCTTGTGCCCGTTGCCTTTGCGGCGCTTGGCCGGGACCTCGATCCGGCGGCGGCCCGACAGGTACTGCCCGGTCAGGCTGTGTTCGGCATCCAGAATGTCCTGCAAAGTCCCCTGCGCAACGATCTCTCCCCCGTGCACGCCCGCGCCGGGGCCGAGATCGACCACGTGATCGGCAGTGCGGATCGCGTCCTCGTCGTGTTCCACCACGATCACCGTATTGCCCAGATCGCGCAGCCGCTGCAGCGTGGCGAGCAGCATGTCGTTATCGCGCTGGTGCAGCCCGATGCTGGGTTCGTCGAGCACGTAGAGCACGCCGGACAGGCCGCTGCCGATCTGGCTGGCGAGCCGGATCCGCTGGCTTTCCCCGCCGCTCAAAGTGCCGCTGGTCCGATCGAGGTTGAGGTAATCGAGCCCGACGTTGTTGAGGAACCCCAGCCGCTCGTTGATCTCTTTCAGGATGGCCTTGGCGATCTGACTTTGCTGCGCGGTAAACTGTTGGTCCAGTTCGGAAAACCACTTGAGCGCGGCGACCACCGAAAGGTGGGTGATCGACGAGATGTCCGCCGCCGCCACCTTCACTGCCAGCGCCTCGGGCTTGAGCCGCTTGCCCTCGCAAGTCTCGCACGGCTGCGCGGTCTGGAACTTTCCCAGCTCTTCGCGCATCCACGCGCTTTCGGTCTGCAGCAGGCGGCGGTTGAGATTGCCGATTACGCCTTCAAACGCTTTCTTGACCGTGTAGCTTTTCTTGCCGTCCATGAAAGTCAGCGGCACGGCCTTGCCCCCGGTGCCGTACAGGATCACCAGCTGCACTTCGCCGCCCAGCTCAGCCCAAGGGGTATCCAGACTGAAGCCGAATTCAGCCGCCAGGCTGGCCAGCACCTGCATGTAATAGGGCGAAGGCGGGTTGCTCTTGGCCCAGGGCACCACGGCCCCTTGCTTCAGGCTCAGCGCCTCGTTCGGGACCACCAGCTGCGGATCGAACAGCAGCTTTTCACCCAGCCCATCGCAGGCCGGGCAGGCCCCCTGCGGCGCGTTGAAGCTGAACAGCCGCGGTTCGACTTTCTCGATGGTAAAGCCGGAAACCGGGCAAGCAAACTTTTCGCTGAACACGATGCGATTGGGGGGCAGGCCCGCGCCTTTCATCTGGCCGAGCGAAGCGCCCCCTCCGTCAGCGCTGCGCGCTGCCACCTCCCCCAGAG
>NZ_MWLM01000010.1 GCF_002198665.1 Novosphingobium sp. B 225
CTTTTGCGCGCCCCAGTGGTGCGCGCCAAAGTGGCCTACAAGGCTCCGGCTCCGGCACCGGCCCTGGCCCGGCCCGCTGCCCGCCCGCATCCGGTCCGCGCGGTGGCCGTCGCGCCGGCAGGGAATGCCAGCCATGCCGTGCAGCTGGGCAGCTTCTCCAGCCCGCAGGGCGCACGCCGCGCCTGGGGGATCTTTGCGGCCCGCAATCCCGAACTGCGCAAGTTCAAGATGGTAGTCACTCCCGCCAAGGTCCGTGGCCGCAACTTCTGGCGCGTGGCCGCTGCCGGGTTCGATGGCCGTTCGGCCCAGGGCATGTGCGGCTCGGTCAAATCGCGCGGCGGGGTCTGCTTTGCTTACAGCACCCAGCACTTTGCCCCGGCTGGCCGCCCGGCTGGCGCCCCAGCACTGGCGCGCGCGACGGTTAAAGCCAAGGCCAAGGCACCTGCCATGGCCAAGGCTGTGGTCAAGCCGGCCGTCAAGCCTGCCGTCAAGACCCCGGCCGGTCCGGGCCTTGCCCGCCGCCACTGATAATCAGTTCAAACCCGGCTTTGACCGGATACCAACGAACGGGCCCATCGCATGGTGGGCCCGTTCTTTTTTGGGGCGCGGACAGCTGCCGGACAAGGTGACACCAAGGTGACACCCTGTCCGGCAACTAAATTCAACCGCATCAGCGATTTATCGCAAAAAAGGTGACAGATTCGCGGTTTTGGGCAAAAATTGCCCGCAGCGGGCCCATTTCGGCCTGCGGTGCGAACCTCAAGACATGCGCGACAATGAGAAAGAGCGGGAACTGCCATAACAGTTCCCGCCCGTGTAGGAAAATGCAGACGGCAGGCGGTTCGAACCGCAGCGCCGGGCCATTCTGCCTGCTCTCACCCCTGGCGGCACTGCTGGAACTGGGCGTGCCGCCGCCAGATCCTGCCGCCGATTCCGGTCCCGCTCAGAACATGCGGGTCAGCGTGTAGAACACCGCGCCAACCGCAGCACTGGCCGGGATGGTGATGAACCAGGCGGTAATCACACGCCCGGCCACGCCCCAGCGCACCGCACTGGCCTTGCGCGCCGCACCAGTGCCGATCACCGAACCGGTGATGGCATGAGTGGTCGAAACCGGGATTCCCATCATGCTGGCACTGAACACCACGATCGAACCCGCCGTGCTAGCACAAAAGCCGGTGTGGTGGTTCAACTTGGTGATCTTGGTGCCCATTGTCTTGATGATCTTCCACCCGCCCGAAAGCGTCCCCAGCGAAATCGCCAGATAGCAGGAAATCACCACCCAGGTCGGGATGTGATATTCCCCGCCCAGATTGCCGGTGGAATAGAGCAGCACCGTGATGATCCCCATGGTCTTCTGGGCGTCGTTGCCGCCATGGCTGATCGAATAGGCTGCCGATGAAAACAGGTGCAGCGTTTTGAACACGCCTTCGGCGCGGCGCGGCTGGAACCCTTTGAACAGCCAGCTGGTCAGCAGCACCATCAGCATCGCCAGGGCAAAGCCGATCATCGGCGACAGGAAGATCGCAAAGACCGTTTCCAGCGTCTTCTTGCTTTCCACCGCATCAAAGCCGCCATGCACGATCCCCGCGCCCAGCAGTCCGCCCAGCAGGGCATGGCTGGAACTGGATGGAATGCCTTTCAGCCAGGTCACCACGTTCCAGAACATCGCCCCGATCAGCGCCCCAAACACCACGCCGGGGGTGACCATGTCCTTGTTGATGATGCCCTTGCCGATCGTATCGGCAACATGCAGCGGCACCAGCCAATAGGCCGCAAAATTGCCGAAGGCCGCGAAAGCCACCGCCCAGATCGGCGACATCAGGCGCGTGGAGACCACCGTGGCGATCGAATTGGCCGCATCATGCAGGCCGTTCAGGAAATCAAACGCCAGCGCGATGATGATCAGACCGACCAGCAAGGGAAAGGCAAGCTCATGCATGGCCGCACTCCTGTCCTAAATTGCGGCCTCAGCCGTGGTCGATGACCAGGCTGTCGATCTCGTTCGCAACGTCCTCGAACGCATCGGCGATCCGTTCCAGGTGCTTGTAGATCTCGCGCGCGACCATGAAGGCCAGCGGATCGGGCTTGGTCTTCTGCGCCTGAAAGGCACCCCGCATGCCGGTATCGTGCAGCACGTCCACTTCGCCTTCCAGCTTGACCAGCTTGGCGGTCAGCGCGTGAAGCCGGTGGCCGTTGCGCTCCACATCGCGCAGCAGCGGCACGGCTTCGGCGATCAGGCGGCTGGCATCCTGCACCAGCACGCCGATCTGGCGCATTTCGGGATCGAAGCTGCGCACTTCCAGCAGTTCGATCGCCGAAGCGGATCGGTTCATTTCATCGATGGTATCGTCCATCGAACCGATCAGCGCGGTAATCGCGCCGCGATCGAACGGGGTCAGGAACGTGCGGCGCACTTCATGCAGCGTTTCGCGGATCACTTCGTCCGCATCATGCTCCTTGTCGCGGATCGTGCGCAGATGGGTATCACGATCCCCCTGCCCCGCAGTCAACTGCGCCAGTGCGTCCGCCGCCCCGGTCAGCGCCAGCGCATGGCGTTCGAACAGCACGAAAAAGTCGCTCGAATGCGGCAGCAGCCGCTGGAACCAACCGAACATTGCCAATCCCCCTCAGCAAATTTGTGACAGGCCTATGACAGGGCTGTGACAGATTCGACAGAGGCACAGGTGCGATGCAGCCAAAGCTGTCCACAGGTGTGGAGCTAAACCGCATCCCTGGGATCGAGCGGGCGGACATAGACCCGGGTGACCACCGGGAATTCGCGCGCCACGGCGGCTTCGATGTCGCGCACGGTCTGTTCCACCTCGCGCGCGGTAAAGCCATCCTCGAAATCCGCGCTGATCACGCTGACCACCATGCTGGGGGCCTGATGCACGGTCAGCACTTCGTGGACAGAGGCCACCCCGGCGTGGCCCACCGCGCAGCTGCGGATCGCCTCGATCAGCGCGGGGTCCGCGCTTTCGCCGATCAACAGCCCCTTGGCCTCGATCACCAGCATGATCGCGATCGCGCCCAGCACCAGCCCGATCATCACTGACGCCATGCCATCCCACACCGGATTGCCGGTGGTCATCGACAGGGCGATCCCGCCCGCCGCCAGGGCCAGACCGGCCAGCGCCCCGGCATTTTCCAGCAGCACGATCAGCGTTGGCGCATCTTTGGTATCGCGCAGCGCACGGAACAGGCCCTTGCCCTGATTGGCCTTGGAAAACTCTTTCAGTGCTTCCCAGGTTGACCAGCTTTCCAGCGCGGCAGCGACCCCCAGCACGATAAAGGCCACGGTCACGTCCTTGGTCGGCTCGGGCTCAAGGATGTGCAGCACCCCTTCATAAAGCGAAACCCCCGCGCCCAGCGCAAAAACCAGGATCGCCACCACGAAAGACCAGAAATACAGCTCTCGCCCATAACCCAGCGGGTGCATGGCATCGGCCGGGCGGGTGCTGCGCTTGGTACCGTAGAGCAGCAGCACGTGGTTGGTCGAATCGACCAGGCTGTGCACCCCTTCGGTAATCATCGCGGATGAACCGGTGATCCCGGCGGCAACGAATTTGGCGATGGCGATGCCGACATTGGCGGCAAGGGCAGTCAAGATAACGCGGGTTCCGCCGTGTCCGGCCATGGTTTGGGCTCCTCCTGTTTGATCAGGGCTTTAACCGCAAACCGGCACAAATGGCCATCACTTGATTGTTGCGCGGCTTGCCCTAGCCTGCGGGGCCATGCGCAAGACCATCCTGACCATCGCCCTGTCGCTCGCCCTGCTGCCCGGTGCAGCCCTGTCCCAGCAGCTTACCGCCGATGAAGTGAAGGCGATCGACGCGGCCGTTGCGGCTCAGCTTGCCGCCAGCGGGGTACCATCGGCGCAAGTTGCGGTGCTGCGCGGCGGGGAACTGGTACTGGACCGGGCCTGGGGCAAGGCTTCGGAAGCGATCCCCGTGGCGCGGAGCGATCTGCCCTATCAGATTGCCTCCAATTCCAAGCAGTTCCTGGCCGCTCTTCTGCTGATACTTGAAAACGATGGAAAGCTGCGGCTGGATGACAAAGTGGCCAAATGGCTGCCGCAGGTCAGCGGGGCTGATCGGATCACGCTGCGCATGTTGCTGACCCATACCAGCGGGCTGCAGGATTACTGGCCGCAGGATTACAGCTTTGCCGATATGGAACGCCCGGTCACGCCAGAGGAAATCGTGCGGCGCTGGGCGATGAAACCGCTCGATTACGCACCTGGCACGCGGCGGCAGTATTCCAACACCGGATATGTCGTGGCCGGGATCATTGCCGAACAGGTGGGCGGCAAGCCGCTGATGCAGCAGTTTCATGACCGGATCTTTGCCCCGCTGGGGATCCGCCCGCTGGTGGTGGACGATACCAATGGCCCCGCCTTTCCCCAGGGCTATCACCGCAATGCGCTGGGCCCGGTGCGGGCCGCAGCTCCCGCCGGGCGAGGCTGGCTGTGGGCGGCGGGCGAACTGGCGATGACTGCGGCGGAACTGGCTGCCTGGGATCAGGCCCGGATTGAACGCAGCCTGCTCCCGCGGGAAGACTGGGAGGAAATGGAGCGCCCGGTGCGGCTCGCCGATGGCACCACCACCGGCTATGCGCTGGGGGTTACCACGCATCTGGTCGATGGCCGCCGGGTGGTGGACCATGGCGGCGAATCGGTTGGCTTTCTGTCCCAGAATTCGGTCTGGGTGGATGATGGGGTGGCCGTGGTGGTGCTGACCAATGGCGATTTCGGCGATGTCCAGAACGAGCTGACCGGCGAGATCGCAAAGATCATCCTGCCCAAGGCAGAAAGCGCCGATACTGATGAAGCCGAGCGCACTGCCGATGCCCGCGCGACTTTGCGTGCGCTGATCGCCGGACAGCTCGATCCCGCGCGCTTCACCGCCAATGCGCAATACTATTTCACTGCCGAAACGCGCGGTGACTATGCCGCCAGCCTGCGCAAGCTGGGCCCGCTGTCCGCAATTACCCCCACCCGCGCCCCGCGCCTGCGCGGCGGCTTCGTCAACCGCAACTTCTCGCTGCAGTTCGGCAAGCGCAGGCTGGTGCTGGTAACCTATGCCGAACCGGGTGAGACCGGACGGTGGGAGCAGTTCATCGTGATGCCGGATTAGGCACCGGGCCTATTCCAGCGGCACGCCCGGCAGCTGCTTGGCGGTGCGGATGGTCAGGCTGGTCTTGACGCTGGCCACATTGGGGGCCGGGGTAAGCTTGCTGGTCAGGAATTCCTGAAAGCTTTGCAGATCGCGGCTGACGATTTTCAGGATGAAGTCGATTTCCCCGTTCAGCATGTGGCATTCGCGCACTTCGGGCAGATCCCTCATCGCCTCCTCGAACTGGCGGAGCGAATCCTCGGCCTGGCTTTTCAGGCTGACCATGGCGAACACCGTGATCGCAAAGCCCAGCTTCGACGCATCAAGATCGGCATGATAGCCACGGATCACGCCGTCTTCCTCCAGCGCGCGAACCCGGCGCAAGCAGGGCGGCGCGGTCAGCCCGACGCGGTTGGCAAGTTCCACATTGGTCACCCGCCCCTCGTCCTGAAGCTCGGCGAGCAAGCGCCGGTCAATGGAATCGAGATTTGCCATGTAGCCCACCCTTTTGCATCGGATCGCGCAGCACAATGGCCCGGAAGGGCAATATTCACAGCAAAGAATGCCTGCGCCGATAATTTTATTGTTTCATATCGCAATTGTCCCGCTTTGCAACGCACGATCCACGCGCGCTTTCCCATTCCTTGGGGTCTGGTATGGCGCAATGCCCTCGCACGCCCTTCCGGCGCGCTGGGACCCGAGATTCGGAGCCCCGATGCTGTTCGACGACCGCCTGGCCACTGTGCTGCGCCTGCGCCCGCAAGGCGCGGCTGGCGCGCGTGCGCAATTCAGGCAGCTGCTTGACCTGCTGGGCACACTCCCGGCCGAGGCACAAAGCGCACAAGTCGATGCCGCCTATGAACAGTTGGCCGATCTGGCCCGCACCCTGCCCCCGGCCAATCGGGCCACGATCCTGAGTGACCGCGCGCTGCGGCTGCGATCGCCCCGGCTGGTCGCCGCATTGGCCGGGGGCGAGCCCGCTGTGGCGATCGCCGCCTTGTCGCGCGCGCAGCTTGCCGAAGAACAATGGCTTGATCTGATCCCGGCCCTGCCCCCCACCGCGCGGGCAGAAATGCACCGCCGCCTTGACCTTGGCCCGCGCGCGCAGGACTTGCTCCAGCGGCTTGGCATCCGTGAACGCGGCCTGCCCCCTCAGGCAAACCCGGCGCCAGCGCCAGCGCCGACGCCCGCTCCGGCACCCGCTCCGGCGCCCGCACCCGCTCCGGCGCCCATGGCTGCCTCTGAACCCGGGCCCGAACCCACC
>NZ_MWLM01000011.1 GCF_002198665.1 Novosphingobium sp. B 225
GGAGCGACTGGTCCAGACCGACAACCTGACCGTTGCCCTGTTCCAGCACGATACCAACCGCAACCAGGAACCCAACCTCCACTTCCACGCCGTGGTCGCCAACATCACGCAAGGCAAGGACGGGTCATGGAAGGCGCTCCTGCAGGGCGTACCAGCCGCGCGCCAGCGCCTCGAAGGTGTTGGCAGAGGCGACCGTGCGTTCTACTCGCGCCTTGACTGCCTCGATCCCCGGATCGCGGCCCTCGCGCAGCAGCTTCCGCGCATCAACCTTACGGTCCCGTGCCTCGCGCAGACCCAGATCGGGATAGGCGCCCAGCACCAGTCGGCGTTCCTTCCCCGCAAAGCGGTACTTCATCCGCCAGCTGCGATGGCCCCTCGCGGTGACGTAGAGGTACAGCCCTTCGGAATCGGCAAGCTTGTAGTCCCGCTCCCTGGCCTTGGCATTCTTCACTTGCATCTCGGTCAGCATCGATGCCCCCGAATTTCCGGATCGCTGCCCCCAGCCGTGCCCCCGGATCAACGTGGAAGCACATGGAAGCAGTGAAACAAACAGGGAACGCAATTGCCCACAAATCCGCAGAAATGCAAGAGAAATAAGCGCTTATGGGATGTTTGCGGAACGCAAGGTGGCGGAGCGGGAGGGATTCGAACCCTCGATACGCTTTTGACGTATACTCACTTTCCAGGCGAGCGCCTTCGACCACTCGGCCACCGCTCCGCATTGCACTGGAAGGCGCGCCCTAGCGGGGTGGCGGCGCTTTCGCAAGGGTTCGCGCTTTGGCGCGTTGTGCAGAACGGGGTGCTGGAGCAGGAGGCCTAGACCATCGCCGGCAAGGCTGGCAGAACCGGCCCATGCGCAACCTGCTGATCCCGCTCGCCCTGCTCGCTGCCGCTCCGCTCGGGGCGGAGGACAAGCCTGAATTTCCCGCCCCGTCACAAATCGTCGGCGCTGCGCCTGCGGCCGACTGGCTGGGCATTGCCGCGTCCGACCTGCTGGTGATGGACCTTGCACCCGAGGCCAATGGCAAGGCGCGCCGGGTGGTGATCCAGCTGCTGCCAAGGCCGTTCTCGCAAGGCTGGATCGGCAACATCCGCAAACTCGCCACGGCGCATTGGTGGGACGGGCTGGCGGTGACGCGGGTGCAGGACAACTACGTCGCGCAGTGGGGCGATCCCGATGGGGAGGATGCGGCCAAGGCGCGGAAGCTGCCGGAAGGTTTGGCTGTGGTGCCGGAGAGTGAATACACTGCGCAGACCGGCGAAATCGTCGATTTCACAAACGGCATGTCGGAATACCAAGGCGAAATCGTCGCGTGGCATAAGGGAGATGATTATGCCGATGTGACCGCCTTCTGGAAAGGTTGGCCAATTGGTTCAAACGGGCTGAACTTTCCGGCGGAATGGCCCATCCACTGCTACGGCATGGTCGGCGTGGGTCGGAACATGTCGCCGGATACCGGCTCAGGCGCGGAGCTGTACACCGTCATCGGCCATGCCCCGCGGCATCTGGACCGCAATATTGCGCTGGTCGGGCGGGTGATCGAGGGGATCGAGCACTTGTCCAGCCTGCCGCGCGGGGCGGGTCCGCTGGGAGTCTATGAAAGCCGGGGTGAGCAAGTGCCGATCCGGTCAATCCGGCTGGGGAGCGAGGTGGCGGACCTGCCCGCTTACCAGTATCTTTCGACGGAAAGTCAAAGCTTTGCCAAATATGCCGAGGCGCGGGCCAATCGGCGGGATGCGTTCTTTATCCGGCCTGCGGGCGGCGCGGATGTGTGCAATATTCCGGTGCCGGTGCGGCGCGGGCCGGCGAGTTAGTTGATGAAACACATGCTGGGCGCGGCTTTGCCCGAAATGTTTTTCCGGGCTGGGTCCCGGGAGTGAATCACGATGTCAAAGAGCGCGGCGACCATGACAAATTCGGGGCATGTAGGAAAATGCTGATGACTGAGCAGGTCCGCCACACCGGCAAGCTGTGGCGCTGGACCAGCCCCACCGCCCCGGCAGCGTGGTTCTTCATCACCATCGACGGCGCAGCGGGCGAGGCGCTGAGCGGCACGGCGCTGATGCGGCGGCTGGAAAAATCGATCGGCGGGTTCGGTTCAATCAAGGTCACCGCGAGCATCGGCGACAGCACGTTCAAAACGTCAGTCTTTCCCAGCAAGAGCGAGGGCTGGATGCTGCCGGTCAAGGCCGCGGTGCGCAAGGCCGAAGGACTGGCCGAGGGGGACCGGGTGGAAGTGACCCTGGAGTTTTAGGGCGGCTGACGGAGGGGTAACGCGGCGAGGCTCTTGCCCCTCCGTCATTCGCTGCGCGAATGCCACCTCCCCATTTGTCCCTGCGGGAAAAATGGAGAGGGTCGTTTGGCCCCTCAAATCCGCTCCGCTTCCGCCACCGCATCGCTTGCCCGCAAGGCCGAGACGATCCGCGTCAGGTGCGCCAGATCGGCCACTTCCAGATCGACTTCATAGGAGCTGAACAATTCATCCCGGCTGGAATTTTCCAGACTGGCGATGTTGGCGCGGTTGCCGGCAAAGATCCCGGCCGCTTCGGCCAGAGTGCCGGGGCGGTTGTAGAGCACCATGCGCAGCCGGCCCAACGCGCCGCTGGTGCGTTCACCCCATGACAGGTCAAGCCAATCGGCATCGACCCCGCTGGCCAGCGTCAGGCAATCGATCGAATGGACTTCCACTCCCCGGTCGGGCACGCGGATCCCAACGATGCGGTCCCCCGGCACCGGATGGCAGCATTCGGCCAGGTGAAAGCCCACCCCCGGCGTCAGCCCCCGGATCGAGATAGCCCGTTCCTGCCCCGGCCAGCGATCGGGTTCGGGCAAATGCGCGGCGCTGCCGGGAACCAGCGCTTCCATCACTTGCCGGTCATCCAGCTTGGCGCTGCCGATTGCGGCCATCAGCTCGCTCTCGCTGCCCAGCCCCAGCCGCTTGCAGGCGTCCTTGACCGCCTTTTTGCCGATCTTGCTGGGCATGCGTTCAACGATATCCTCGAACAGCTTGCGCCCGATTGCGGCCAGCTCCTCTCGCTCCTTGGCGCGCACCGCGCGGCGGATCGCGGCGCGGGCCTTGCCGGTAACGACAAAGCCCAGCCAGGGCAGCTGCGGGCTGGCCTTGCGGCTCTTGATGATTTCCACCACATCACCGTTGTTCAGTGCGGTGCGCAGCGGCATGTGGCGGCCGTTGATCTTGGCACCCACCGCCCAGTTGCCCAGGTCAGAATGGACTGCATAGGCAAAGTCCACCGGGGTCGATCCCTTGGGCAATTGCAGCAGCTGGCCCTTGGGGGTGAAGGCAAATATCCGGTCCTGATAGATCGCCATGCGGGTATGTTCGAGCAGTTCTTCCGCATCGTGGCTGGCATCGACGATTTCGATCAGATCGCGCAGCCAGCCCACCTGCCCGTCGGGCCGTTCATGGCTTTTGTAGGCCCAGTGCGCGGCCAGCCCGAATTCGTTGGTCTGGTGCATCCCGTGGCTGCGGATCTGCACTTCCATCCGCATCGAATTTTCGAAAATCAGGCTGGTGTGCAGGCTGCGGTAACCGTTGCTTTTGGGGGTTGAGACATAGTCCTTGAACCGCCCCGGGATCATCTGCCAGGTGGTGTGCAGCACCCCCAGCGCCTTGTAGCAATCGGGCACTTCTTCGGTCAGCACGCGGAAAGCCATGATGTCGGTGATCTGTTCGAAGCTGACATGGCGTTCGGCCATCTTCTTCCAGATCGAAAAGGGGTGCTTCTCGCGCCCCGATACTTCCACTTTCAGCCCGGCTTCGGCCAGCGCCTGTTTGATCGAAAGCGCGATCGAATCGACCTGGCCGCCCTCGCTGCTGCGGATCTGCGCCAGCCGCCCGGTGATCGTGGCATAGGCTTCGGGTTCGAGCTGTTCGAAAGCGAGCAGCTGCATTTCGCGCATATATTCGTACATGCCCACGCGTTCGGCCAGCGGGGCATAGATTTCCATCGTCTCACGCGCGATCCGCGCGCGCTTTTCGGCGCTTTTGATGTAATGCAGCGTGCGCATGTTGTGCAGCCGGTCCGCCAGCTTGACCAGCAGCACGCGGATATCCTCGCTCATCGCCAGCAGGAACTTGCGCAGGTTTTCCGCCGCGCGCTCCTTTTCGCTCATCGCCTCGATCTTGGACAGCTTGGTCACGCCATCGACCAGCTTGGCGACGTCCGGGCCGAACAGGCGTTCCACCTCCTCGATCGTGGCCAGCGTATCCTCGACCGTATCATGGAGCAGCGCGGTGATGATCGTTTCCTGATCAAGCCGCAGCTCGGTCATCAGGCCGGCCACTTCGACCGGATGGCTGAAATAGGGATCGCCGCTGGCGCGCTTTTGTGTGCCGTGTTTCTGCACCGTATAGACATAGGCACGGTTGAGCATCGCCTCATCCGCTTCCGGATCGTAGGCCATGACCCGTTCGACAAGTTCGTATTGGCGCAGCATCAGACCGCTATGTGGCGGGGGAAGTGGGCAAAGGGCAAGGGGAATTGGCCCCTTTCCGGTCGCACAATGCAATCAAACCCCGGTCAGCAGGAAATCGAGCGCGTTGAGGATGGTGTAGCGATCGTGCGCTAGCGAGCCGGAACGCCGATCCAGTTCCTCTGCCGGCACCGTACCGGCAAATTGGGTCAGCATTTCGAAAGACTGCCCCCCGATCTCAAAGCGTGGATTGAGTCGCGCTGCGCTGGGCTGCGGCGCTACCGTAATTGGCACAAGCGGGACGACGAAACGCGTTTCGTAGCTTTCCATCCAGTCGGACTGGCAATCCAGCCAATAGCCCGCTTCCCCGGGAATCGCATAATAGTCGAACTGCGCCATGCTG
Organism: Novosphingobium sp. B 225; assembly: GCF_002198665.1. Lineage (GTDB taxonomy): Bacteria > Pseudomonadota > Alphaproteobacteria > Sphingomonadales > Sphingomonadaceae > Novosphingobium. Next base: position 4,839 of record NZ_MWLM01000011.1, read on the forward strand.
ATCAGAACCGGCGGAACCGCGCCAATGGCAGGCCGTGCTCGCGGACATAAGCGTTCGACGCATCAATCGCTGCCTTGTTCTCAGCTTGCCAGCGACGCTTGCGCTCTTCCCGCAGCGCGGCCTCAAGCCCGGCCTCGCAAGCGCGCGACAGATTGATGTTGAGCGCCTTGGCCTCTGCCACCAGATCGGCAGCGAGGGAGACATTGGTGGACTTGCGCGACTGCATGTGCGGAGCATTCATGCGCAAAAACTATGCGCATGAATTGTGCGCGTCAAGACCACACCGCTTCAGGCGGCAGGCTCATCAGGATCGCGTCGATGTTGCCGCCGGTCTTCAGGCCGAACAGCGTGCCCCGGTCATAGACCAGGTTGAATTCGGCATAGCGCCCACGCCATTGCAGCTGCTGCAGCTTGTCCGCATCGGTGAAGGCCATGCGCATCCGGCGGCGGACCAGTTTGGGGAACACGTCAAGAAACGTGCGGCCAACATCCTGGGTGAAGGCGAAGTTCGCGTCCCACTGCGCGTCGTCGGCGCATTCCAGGTGATCGTAGAAGATCCCGCCCACGCCGCGGTGGACCTGGCGGTGGGGGATGTAGAAATAGTCGTCGGCCCAGGCCTTGAACCGGGGATAGTATTCCCCGTCATGGGCATCGCAGGCGGTCTTGAACGCGGCGTGGAATTCGTCCGTATCCTGCGCATAGGGCAGCGGCGGGTTGAGATCGCCGCCGCCGCCGAACCACGCCTTGGCGGTGGTCAGGAACCGCGTGTTCATATGGACGGCGGGGACATGCGGATTGGCCATATGCGCAACCAGACTGATCCCCGTGGCGGTAAAGCCGGGGTTATCCTCTGCCGCGCCGTGGATCGTCCTGGCGAATTCGGGCGCGAAAGTGCCGTGGACGGTTGAAACGTTGACGCCGACTTTCTCGAACACCTGGCCTTTCATCAGCCCGCGCGTGCCGCCGCCGGGGTTGGGATTGCCTTCCTCTTCGCGGTTCCAGCTGTGGTAATCGAACTTCGCATCGCTGCCCATTTCGGCCTCGATCGCTTCGAATTCGGCGCAGATCAGATCGCGCAGATGTTCAAACCAGGTCTTGGCGCGCGCGGTATAGGGGGTCCAGTCGGTCATATTTCCTCAATCCCCCCTCCTCTTCAGAGGAGGGGCAGGGGTGGTGGCGATGCCGGGAAGGCAGCGCTCGCGCAGCGAAATTCGCGCTGGACCAGCACCACCCCCAACCCCCTCCTCTGAAGAGGAGGAGGCTCAAGTGCAGCCCTTGCCAAGCAATTCGGCTTGCGGCAAGGGAAAGCCATGGTTCCCTTTTCGTTCGCAGGGCAGGAATTGGTGCTGGCGGGGCCGCGCGCGCTGTACTGGCCGGCGGAACGCGCCTTGCTGGTGGCCGATCTGCATCTGGAAAAGGCCAGCTTTTTTGCGCGGCATGGCCAGATGCTGCCGCCCTATGACAGCCGCGAAACGCTGGAGCGGGTGGCCACGGCAATCCGCGATACCGGAGCGCGGCGGGTGCTGTGCCTGGGGGACAATTTCCATGACGTGGGCGGCGCGGCGCGGCTGGAACCGCATGCCGCCGGAATGCTCGCCGCACTGACCCGCGCGACCGACTGGGTGTGGATCACCGGCAACCACGACCAGGGCGAAGTGGGCGAAGGCACCTCGCTTGACGAACTGGAGCTGTCCGGCACGGTGCTGCGACATGAGGCGGTGCCGGGCGAGACCCGCCCTGAACTCTCGGGCCACTGGCACCCACGCCTGCGCGTCAATGCCCGGGGCCGGATGATTGCCCGGCCGTGCTGGGTGCGGAGCGAGACCAAACTGGTGCTTCCGGCCTTCGGCGCGCTGACCGGGGGCATGGACGCCGCCGATCCGGCGATCATCGCGGCGTTGCAACCGGCCAGGGCCGTGGACGCCGTACTGAGCGCCAAAGGCCAGCTTATCCAGTACCCATTATGGCGCGCCGCCGCGTAAGGGCTCTTTCAACCCTTTCCCCTAGGCGCGAATCGGATTAAGGACGCGCGCGACAGGCTTTTTGCCGCAACAGGAGAATACGACATAGCACCCCCACCCCGGCGCATGATGGCGCCCCCCGTGAAGAGCGGACCGCGTTACAATCAGATGATTACATCGGACAAGGTCCGGGTCATCGATGAAAACGGCGAAAACATCGGCGTCATGTACACCCGCGAGGCGATCGAGCAGGCGGCCGAAGTCGGGCTCGACCTGGTCGAGGTTTCGCCCAACGCCGATCCGCCGGTGTGCAAGTTCCTCGACGTTGGCAAGTTCCGCTACGAAGCGCAGAAAAAGGCCAACCTCGCCCGCAAGACCCAGAAGACGCAGGAGATCAAGGAGATCAAGATGCGTCCGAACATCGACGATCATGACTATGATACGAAGATGCGTTCGGTGAACAAGTTCATCGGCGAAGGGGACAAGGTCAAGATCACCCTGCGCTTTCGCGGGCGCGAACTGTCGCACCAGCAGATCGGCATGGACCTGCTGCGCCGGGTGCAGGAAGACATCGCGGAAGTGGCCAAGATCGAAAGCTATCCGCGCATGGAAGGCCGCCAGATGCTGATGGTGCTCTCGCCCAAGTAAGGTCGTTGCGGGCCGGGGCCGGTGGCCCCGCCCGATCCGGGGGGAACAAGCATGACCGCACGCCGCATCGGCTTCTGGCTGGGCATTGCCGGTTTCATCGCCACCCAGATCCTGCCCGCTCCGGCGGGCATGCCCGCCACCGGCTGGACTGCCGCCGGGCTGGTCTGGTGGATGGCCGCCTGGTGGATGACCGAAGCGCTGCCGCTGTCGGTTACCGCGCTGCTGCCGTTCCTGGTCCTGCCGCTGGGCGGGATCGCCGATGCCAACAAGACCGCGGCGGCCTATTACTCGCCGATCCTGTTCCTGTTCATCGCCGGGGGCTTTCTGGCGCTGTCGATCGAACGCACCGGGTTGCACCGGCGGCTGGCGCTGTTCATCATGGGGCTGGCCGGGGCCACGCCATGGCAATTGCTGCTGGGGGTGATGACCGCCACCGCGCTGATCTCGTCGATCATTTCCAACACCTCGACCGCGCTGATCATGATGCCGATGGGGCTCGCCATGCTGCGGGCCGGGGGTGTGCGCGAAGGGCAGACGAACGGGATTGCCGGGGCGCTGCCGATGGGGATCGCTTTTGCCGCATCGCTGGGCGGGCTGGCGACGATGATCGGCACGCCGACCAATGCGATCGCTGCAGCGATGATCGAAAAGGGCGTGGGCCAGCGCATCACCTTTCTGGAATGGAGCCTCTATGGCGTGCCACTGGTGCTGCTGGCAGTGCCGCTCGCAGCGCTGATCATCGCCCGGGTCCACCGCCTGCACGAGGATGATTTCGATCCCGCCCGCGCCCGCGCCGCGATTGGTCAGGCATCGGCCTGGAGCCTGCCCGAAAAGCGCCTGATGCCGCTGATCGCGCTGGCCTTTCTGGCCTGGATCGCGCAGCCCTGGCTGGAAGGACTGTTCCCCAAAGGCGGGCTGACCGACGGGACGATCGCCGCCGCGGTCGGGCTGATGCTGTTCCTGCTGCCCGATGGCACCGGGCGCCCGATGCTGGTCTGGGAAGAAGCCAACCGGGTGCCCTGGGACATCGTCTTCATGTTCGGCGGCGGGCTGGCGCTGGCGATGGGCATGACCGCTTCGGGGCTGACCGAATGGCTGGGCCAGATGATGCTGCCGCTGGCCAATGTCCCGCTGCCGCTGGTCGCGCTGATCCTGGTGCTGTTCGTGATCATGGTGACCGAATTCGCCAGCAATATCGCGGCGGCCAGCGCGATTATCCCGGTGGTTGCCGCGCTGGTGGTGGCGCTGGGAGCCGATCCGGTGCTGCTGGCCCTGCCCGCCGCTTTCGCCGCGACCTGGGGCTTCATGCTGCCCGCCGGAACCGGGCCCAATGCCCTGGCCTGGGCCACCGGGCACATCACCATGGGCCGCATGCTACGCGCCGGGCTGATGCTGGACCTGCTGGGCGCGCTGTTGATCGTCGGCGTGGTCTGGACTGTCGCGGCGCTGCACTGATGCACGCTTGCAAGCCCCCGCGCGATCTGCTGTGCCCCTGCGCATGAGCGAGCATCCCAGCAACAATCCCCCCGCCGCCAACCCGCCAGAGCGCAAATCCGGCCTGGTGCTGATGCAAGGCGGGCCCTGGGCGGGTTGGTATCACTGGGAACCGGTCGATCATTTCGAAGACCACACCGGCCCGTTCTATGTCCGCCCCGAACATGACGGCCCGGACGCCCCGCTGGTCTGCGCCTTTGAGCCCGAGGCCAAGAACCGCAACGGCGGCGGCAATATCCACGGCGGCGCGCTGATGACTTTTGCCGACTATGCGCTGTTCACTCTGGCCGGCGGCATGGCCGCCGATGTCCACGGGGTGACGGCAACGATGAATTGCGAATTCGTGGGCGCAGCACAGGCCGGACGCAGGCTGACCGCGCGCGGCGAAGTGGTGCGGGCCGGGGGCAGCCTGATCTTCGTGCGCGGCCTGATCGACGATGATGGCCGCACGGTGCTGAGCTTTTCCGGCACGATCAAGCGGCTGAAGCGGCGGGATTAATTCCTGTCTGGTGCGCTGATCGCCTCCGCGATCAGCTTGGCCTGGCCGGCCCACTCCCCCGGCCNGTGGGCCGGCCAGGCCAGGGAAAGCCGCTTGGCTTTCCCGCACCGCCGTCAGGCGGACAAGGACTCCATCAAAAATCCACCGCAATCCCGTTCTTCACCCAATCGCCATAACGCGTGGGCGAAAGCCCCTCCGGATCCTCCTCCACCTTGGCCGGTTGCGGCTGCGGGGCGGGTTCATTGCTCCAGTGCGCGGGCTTGGTGAAGCTGTCGGGGCGTTTGGTGGCACGTTTGGTCATCGGCCCTATCTGGCCATCACCGCCCATCGCGTCTAGGGGCATCGTGCATGGACATTCCCGGTTTCCCCGCGCGCAAGGCTGCGCTGAACCTGCTTGATGCGGTGCTGCGGCGCGGCGAGACGCTTGATCAGGCGGCGGGCGGCGCGCTGCAGGCACTGCGCAGCGGCCCTGACAGGGCACTGGCCAAGGCGCTGGCGGGCGAAGTGCTGCGCTGGATGACCGATCTTGACGCGCTGATCGATGGCGCCACCCGGCAAATCCTGCCGCCCGATGCCAAGCCGCGTTCGGTGCTGCGGCTGATGCTGGCGGGCTGGCTGCGGCTGGATACCCCGCCCCACGCGGTAATCGCCACCGGCCTCGAACTGCTGAGCGGCGGCCCCCGGCGGCTGGCCCACGGGGTCTTTTCCGCGCTGGTCCGGGGCGGCGCCAGCCTGCCCCCGCACCCCACCCTGCCCGCTGCCGTGGCCGAACGCTGGGGGCCGCGCGGCGCAGCCATTGCCATGGGTCTGGGCGATCTGCCCCCGCTTGACCTGACCCTGGGTGATCCCGCCGCGACCGCCGAATGGGCCGAACGGCTGGGCGGCACATCACTGCTGCCCGGCCATCTGCGGCTGCCACGCGGCACAGCGGTGGAAAACCTTGAAGGCTATGATGCCGGTGTCTGGTGGGTGCAGGATCTGGCCGCCAGCCTGCCCGCCCGGCTGCTGGGCCCCGGCACAGGCCGCCGCGTGCTTGATCTCTGCGCCGCGCCCGGCGGCAAGACGCTGCAACTGGCGGCGAGCGGCTGGCAGGTCACCGCGCTTGATGCCAGCGCCAAGCGGCTCGAACGGATGGAGGCCAACCTCGCCCGCACCGGCCTTGCCGCCGATCTGGTCAAGGCCGATGCCCTGACCTGGCAGGCCGATGTGCCGTTTGACGCCGTGCTGCTGGATGCCCCCTGCACCGCCACCGGCACCTGCCGCCGCCACCCCGACGTGCTGCACCGCATCGGTCCGCGCCAGATCGCGGAGCTGACCGAACTGCAATCGCAATTGCTGGACCGCGCGGCGCAGTGGGTTAAGCCGGGCGGCACGCTGATCTATGCCGTGTGCTCGCTCGAAGCGGCCGAGGGCGAAGATCAGGCCGCGCGGGTCACGCTGGCCCCCGATCCGATCCGGGCCGATGAACTGCCGGTGGGGCTATCCCCCACCGCGCAAGGCTGGCTGCGCACCGATCCCGGCATGCTGGCGGACAGCAGCGGGCTGGATGGGTTTTTCGTCGCGCGGTGGACTGCTTAGATCCTTCCCATTTGCACTGCGTAAAAATGGAGAGGATCTGGTGGTGCCAAAGATCCTTCCCATTTTTGGCGACGGCCACAAATGGGGAGGTGGCAGGCGCCGAAGGCGGCTGACGGAGGGGTAATGCGGAGAGGCCCTTACCCCTCCGTCATTCGCTGCGCGAATGCCACCTCCCCATTTATGCTTCGCAAAAATGGGAAGGACCTTTAACCCACCCTCTAAAGCTACCCCTTCAGCTTCCCCGCGAAACCCTTGTTCAGCTTCGCCAGCTTGGGCGGGATCACCGCCAGGCAATAGGGATTGCGCTGGCCTTCGCCCTGCCAGTATTCCTGATGATAGTCCTCTGCCGGGTACCACGTTGCCGGGCCTTCGATTGTGGTAACAATCGGCGCATCGCGTTCGGCCTGGGCGCGGGCGATTGCCGCTTCCACTGCATCGCGCGGGCTGTCGGCATTGAGGAACACGGCGCTGCGGTACTGCGTCCCCACATCATTACCCTGCCGGTTGAGCTGGGTCGGATCGTGGGTGGCGAAATGGACGTCGAGCAGGTCGGCAAAGCTGATCACCGCCGGATCGTAAGTTACCCCGATTGCTTCGGCATGGCCGGTGTCGCCCCCGCAGACCTGTTTATAGGTGGGATCGGGCACGCTGCCGCCGATATAGCCGCTTTCGACCGCGCTCACTCCGGCCAGCTGGCTGAACACCGCTTCGGTGCACCAGAAGCAGCCGCCTGCCAGAATTGCCTGAGCCATGTGCCTGTTCTCCCGTTCTGTGGACCGCCAAGATAGGAACCCCATGCCTGCTTGTCATCCACGCCCACTGCGTTAGACCACGAACCAATTGAAATTCCCACGGGAGAACCTTTGCCATGCGCCGTTCGCTGCTTGCCCTGTCCGCCTTCGCCATGACTGTTTCGCTGGCCGTGCCAGTCCAGGCCCCGCTGGCGGCGAAGGAAAAGATCACCGATGCCCAGGCCATGGCCGTGGTGCTGGCCAACCCCGCCCGCGACGGGGACCGGGTGCGCGATGCCCATCGCCATCCCGCCCAGACGCTGGCCTTTTTCAAGGTCAAGCCGGGGATGACCGTGGTGGATTACATGCCTTCGGGCGGCTGGTACACACGGGTGCTGGTGCCCTATCTGGGGCCCAAGGGGCGCTACATCGGCCTCAACCCGGATGTCCGCACCTCTACTGACAACATGAAGAAGGGCTATGGCGCGCTGCACGATGCCTGGGCAGCGAAATCCGCGCCCTGGCTGGCGGGGCAGGCCGATCTGGCCCCGACCGAAGGCTGGAACAGCGACGATCTGCCCGCTGAGCTCAAGGGCAAGGTCGACCGGGTGCTGATCATGCGCGAAATTCACAACCTGTGGCGGCTGGACCTGCTGCGGCGCGAACTGGCGACCATTTCCGGCCTGCTCAAGGAAGACGGCCTGCTGGGGATCGAGGAACACCGCGGCAAGGACAAGGCCCCTGCCGCCTATCTCGATGGCACCAAGGGTTATATGCGCCAGGCAGATGTGATCGCGATGATCGAAGCCTGCGGCTATGAACTGGTCGGCAAGAGCGAAATCAACGCCAACAAGAAAGACCCCGCCAACCACGTCAATGGCGTGTGGATGCTGCCGCCCAACCTTTCGGGCGTGACCGATCCGGCGGAAAAGGCGCGGCTGACCGAAATCGGCGAAAGCGACCGGATGACGCTGTTGTTCCGCAAACGGCGCTGATATTGGGCCCGGCATGAGCACGCTGACTTTCGCCGCCCTGCAATTGCCGCTCGGCTCGCATGACGAGGCCGGGAATATCGTCGCGGTTTCGATGCTGGTTGAGGAAGCCGCGGCCAAGGGTGCGCAAGTGGTGCTGCCGCCGGAACTGTTTTCCGGGCCATATTTTTGCAAGGTAGAGGACGAGGCGCTGTTCGCGCTCGCCCGCCCGACGGCCGATCACCCATCGGTCCGGGCGATGCAGGCGCTTGCCGCGAAGCTCAAGATCGCGATCCCGACCAGCTTTTTTGAGCGTGACGGGCATCATTACTACAACACGCTCGCCTGGATCGATCCCGATGGCCAGATCCAGGGCACCTACCGCAAAAGCCATATTCCCGACGGCCCGGGCTATGAAGAAAAGTACTATTTCCGTCCCGGCAATGACGGGTTCAAGGTGTGGAACGCGTTCGGGCACAAGATCGGCGTGGGGATCTGCTGGGACCAGTGGTATCCCGAATGCGCCCGGGTGATGGCGCTGCTGGGGGCCGAAGTGCTGCTGTATCCCACCGCGATCGGTAGCGAGCCTTACGACGCTGGGCTCGACACCAGCCGGATGTGGCGCCGGGCGATGCAGGGCCATGCCGTGTCGAACTGCATGCCCGTGGTGGCCGCCAACCGCATTGGCGATGAGGACGGGCAGCGGTTCTACGGCCACAGCTTCATCGCTGACGAATGGGGCGATCTGGTGGAACAGTTCGGCGCGGAAGAAAGCGGCGTGCTGGTGCGCACCTTGGACCTTGGCCGCGCCGCCACCCACCGCGCCGGCATGGGCTTTTTCCGCGACCGCCGCCCGCAGCTCTATGGGCGGATCGCGCAGGATATTTGATACTTGTTCCCACCCTTCCCCGTTCGTGTCGAGCGAAGTCGAGACACACTGGCGCTGCGCGAACGTGTCTCGACTTCGCTCGACACGAACGGTGAGGGGAGGGGATGACTGAGAGCTATCTGATCGCGCTCGGCTCCAACCAGCGCCATCCGCGTTTCGGTGCGCCCGAACGGGTGCTGGGCGCGGCACTGGACGCACTGGAGGCGGCAGGGATCAAAGTGACCGCCAGCGGCCCGGTGATCCGCAGCGCGCCCATCGGCCCCTCGCTGCGGCGCTATGCCAATAGCGCGGCGGTGGTGGAAAGCCGCTTCTCCCCGCCGGAATTGCTCGGCGCGCTCAAGCAGATCGAACGCCAGTTCGGCCGGACCAAGCGCGGGCAGCGCTGGTCGAGCCGGGTGCTCGATCTCGACCTGATCCTGTGGCGCGGCGGGTGCTGGTCCTCGCCTGATCTCACCGTGCCGCACCCGCTGTTTCGCGAGCGGCAATTCGTGCTGGCCCCGGCGCTGGGCATGGCTGGAACCTGGCGCGATCCGATCACCGGTCTCACCTTGCGCCAGCTTAGCGCGCGTCTGGCCAAGCCACACCCTTGACCCGGCGCGCGCCGCCCCCTAAGCGCGCAGCCGTGGTCGGGGCCCTTAGCTCAGTCGGTAGAGCAACTGACTTTTAATCAGTAGGTCGCTGGTTCGAACCCAGCAGGGCTCACCACATTTTTCCTGTCCGACGAACTGAATTGCCCATGTTGCGCCTGTCCGGACTGTCCCTGCCGCTTGACCACCCGCCAGGCGCGATTGCCCCGGCGATCTGCGCGCGGCTGGGGATTGCTGCGGAGGAGCTGCGCGGCTTTACCCTGTTCAAGCGCGGCAACGATGCGCGGCGCAAATCGGCGATCCTGCTGGTCTATACCTTTGACGTCGATCTGGCGGACGAAGCGGCGGTTCTGGCCCGGTTTCCGAACGACAAGGACCTGCGCCCCACGCCCAACATGACCTGGACCCCGCCGGTGCGCGCGCCTGCCGGGTGGAGCGGGACGCGGCCGGTGGTGATCGGCGCGGGGCCGTGCGGGCTGTTCGCGGCGCTGGTGCTGGCGCAGATGGGCCTGCGGCCGATCATCATCGAACGCGGCAAAGTGGTGCGTCAGCGGACCAAGGACACCTGGGGTCTGTGGCGGCGCAGCGAATTGAACCCGGAAAGCAATGTCCAGTTCGGCGAAGGCGGCGCGGGGACATTTTCGGACGGCAAGCTCTATTGCCGGGTCAAGGACCCGCGCTTTCTGGGGCGCAAGGTGCTGGAAGAATTCGTGCACGCCGGCGCGCCCGACGACATCCTTTGGGAAGCGCACCCGCATATCGGCACGTTCCGGCTGGTCACCATGGTCGAATCACTGCGCGCGCAGATCGAAGCGCTGGGCGGCGAATACCGCTGGGAAACGCGGGTTGAGCGGATCGAGCGCGATGGCGGCAAGGTGCGCGGGCTGCACCTGTCGGACGGGAGCTTTCTGGAAGCCGACCACGTGGTCCTGGCGGTTGGCCATTCAGCCCGCTCGACCTTCGAAATGCTGCATGCCGAGGGCGTGCATGTGGAGGCCAAGCCGTTCTCGATCGGTGTCAGGATCGAACACCCGCAAAGCTGGATCGACGCAGCGCGTTATGGCCGCTTTGCCGGGAACCCGGTGCTGGGCGCGGCGGCATACAGCCTGGTCCATCACGCCAGCAACCAGCGCACGGTCTATTCGTTCTGCATGTGCCCCGGCGGGCGCGTGGTCGCCGCGACCAGCGAGGAAGGGCGCGTCGTCACCAATGGGATGAGCCAGTATTCGCGCGCCGAATTCAACGCCAATTCGGGCTTCGTCGTCGGGATCGAACCGGCGCGCGATTATCCCGACGGGCCGCTGGCGGGGATCGCGTTCCAGCGCAAGTTTGAAAGCGCGGCCTTTGCGGCAGGCGGCGGCGGTTACAAGGCGCCGGGGCAGCGGGTGGAGGACTTCCTGGCCGGACGTCCCTCGACCGCGCTTGGCATGGTCAATCCCAGCTACAAGCCGGGTGTGACTCCGACCGACCTGACGCAGTGCCTGCCCGATTTCGCGGTCGAAGCAATGCGCGAGGCGCTGCCGGTGTTCGGCCGTCAGATCGCCCAGTATGACCATCCCGACGTGGTGTTGACCGGGGTCGAAACCCGCACGTCCAGCCCGGTGCGGATCACGCGCGGCAAAGACTTTCAAAGTGTCAACACGGTCGGGCTCTACCCGGCGGGCGAAGGCGCGGGCTATGCCGGGGGGATCCTGTCCGCCGCGATCGACGGGATCAAGGTGGGCGAGGCCGTGGCGCAGAGCATCCTTGCGGCGTGAGCTGGGACGCCATCGTCATCGGCGCAGGCGCGGCGGGCATGATGTGCGCCGCCACCGCCGGGCAACGCGGGCGGCGCGTGCTGCTGGTGGATCACAATGACGAGCCGGGCCGCAAGATCCTGATTTCGGGCGGCGGGCGGTGCAATTTCACCAACCTCCACACCGCGCCCGATCGCTACCTGTCCGCCAACCCGCATTTCGCCAAGTCGGCGCTGAGCCGCTACACCCCGCGCCAGTTCCTCGATCTGGTCGAAAGTTACGCCATCGCCTGGCACGAAAAGACCCTGCGCCAGTTGTTCTGCGATGGCTCGGCGCGGCAGATCGTGAACTTGCTGGTAGAGGAATGCCGCAAGGGCGGCGTGACATTCGCGTTCGGCCAGCCGGTGAGCGCAATCGGTCACGCCGACGGGCAGTTCAGCGTGACGCTGGGCGGGCAGCAGCACCACGCCCCCGCGCTGGTGCTGGCCAGTGGCGGGCCGTCGATCCCCAAGCTGGGGGCCAGCAGCCTGGCCTATGACACGGCACGGCAATTCGGCCTCTCCGTGGTCCAGCCGCGCCCGGCGCTGGTGCCGTTCACGCTGGGCGAGGATGAGGCGCTGTTCCGCGAACTGTCCGGCGTTTCCGCCGAAGTCGAAGTGCGCTGGCAGAAAGTGCGCTTTCGCGAGGCGGCGCTGTTTACCCACCGCGGCCTCAGCGGTCCGGCGATGCTGCAAATCAGCTCTTACTGGCAGCACCGAAGCCCGATCGGCGTCAACTTCCTGCCCGATCATCGCCCCGGCTGGCTGCTCGACGCCAAGCGCGCCAGCCCGCGCCAGTCGCTGCTGCGCGCGCTGCCCCTGCCCGAACGGCTGAGCGCAGTGCTGCTCGAACGCGCCGGGCTGGCGGGCGAACTTGTCGCGCAGAGCGACAAGGCCCTGCGCGGTCTGGAAGCGCGGCTGGCCGATTGGCTATTCCATCCCAATGGCACCGAGGGCTTTGCCAAGGCCGAAGTCACCGCCGGCGGGATCGCCACCGCCGGCCTGTCATCGCGCACGATGGAGGCGGCGAAAGTGCCGGGCCTTTATGCCATCGGCGAGGCGGTGGATGTGACCGGGTGGCTGGGCGGCTACAATTTCCAATGGGCCTGGGCCAGCGGCCGCGCGGCTGGGGAAGCGCTGTAATCCTCCCCCCTTGGGGGAGGTGGCAGACGCCGCAGGCGGCTGACGG
>NZ_MWLM01000012.1 GCF_002198665.1 Novosphingobium sp. B 225
CCCTCCGTCAGCCCTGCCGGCTGCCACCTCCCCCAAGGGGGGAGGATTTTCCGCTGTCGCCGTAACTCATCGCCAACAGGTGCGGCCGCTCCGCCGCGACTTTCACCACCAGTTCCCCGAACAGCCCGTTGACCCAGGCGAACCAGGTGCGGGTGAATTTAGCCGGATCGTCCTTGTCAAAGGCTTCGTGCATGAACCCGGTCCCGGCGTGGGTCGCGCACAGGGTGCGCAGTGCCTCTGCGATCACCGTGTCGTCAGTGCTGGATAGCGCGCGCAGGATGATCGACATGGGCCAGACCTGGCCTTCGCCGATATGCGGCCCGCCGATCCCGGCGGCGGCGCTGCCACGGAAGAACCACGGGTTCGCCTCGCTCCACACCGCCTCTGCCGTGGTCCGCCACAACGGATAGTCAGCCGGCAGGCAGCGCAGATAGGCCAGGCCCAGCAGGCTCGGCACATTGGCATCGTCCATGAACAGGTGGTTGCCATAGCCATCGGTTTCATAGGCAAACACTTGCCGCCCATCGGGCAGGACCATGGTGCCGTGCTTGAACACCGCTGCCTCCACCTCGGCCGCAAGCGCGCTGGCCTCTTGCGCCAAGGCCTCGTCGTTCAACACACTGCGCGCCAACACGGTCAGTTCGCGCAAGGTGGCCACGGCGAACAGGTTACCGGGAATGTTGCAGGGAAAAGTGCAGGCATCGTCCGATGGGCGGAAGGCGGAATGGATCAGGCCAGTCTTGCGGGTCGGCGAGCCCACCCCGGCCAGCGTGGTCTCGGTCGGCTGGGTGGACTGGCGCTGAAAGCGATAGGGGCCGGGTCCGGTCAGGCGCTGCTGCTCCTTGAAGGTCGCAACGATCAGCCTTGCGGCCTGCGCCCAGACCGCATCAAACGGATCGGTATCGCCGCTTTCGCGCCAGTAATCGTGCGCCAGCCGCAAGACATAGCACAGCGAATCGACCTCCCACTTGCGTTCGGCCACACCGGGTTTCATCTCGGTCCGGTCACTCTTGGCCCAGTGCAGCCCGGCACTGCTGGACAGATCGCGCAGGAAAGCATTGGCATAAGGATCGGCCAGCACGCAGCGCGCATGGCGGCGGATCAAGCCGCGAAACACCCGGCGCAGCTGCTCATCCTGCCGCACCAGATGCAGGTAGGGCCGCAGTTGCGCCGAACTGTCCCGCAGCCATAGTGCATCGATGTCCCCCGTGATGACAAAGGCATCATCATGCCCGTCATGCTCGCCCAGGAACACCGTGGTATCGAGCGTGTTGGGATAGCAGTTGCCGAACATCCAGCGCAGTTCCGGATCGGCAATCAGCGCCGAAACGCGGTCGAGCTCACGCTCGACAGCTTTGGAAAGGAACCGGCGCTGACCCGGCGCGGGGCGATTGGACTGGAACATCTTGGCCCCCTGGCTGACCACTTGCGCCCCCGCCCCCATCGGCCAGAACAGCGCGGCGGCGCTGGCCATGATGAACGAACGGCGGTTGGTGGCGGAGCGTTGCACTGCGCCGCAGGGTGAAGGCTTTGCCGCGACGGTTCAAGCCCTTGCTGGCAATTCCTGTCGGCACCGGTTACGCCAGACGGGTCATTTTCCGCGCAAGGAACGCACCGCCATGACCGACAACCGCCTTGAAGCACTCGAACGCCTTGCCGCCCTTCACGCCGCGGGCACGCTCAGCGATGACGAGTTCGAGGCAGAGAAGGCCCGCCTGCTCAGCGGTGAAGGCGCGGGCAAGCCGTGGCTGCGCTATGCCGGAATCGCTGCGGGCGTAATCGCGCTGGCCCTGGTCGGCGGCTGGGCCGTGCAGCGGGCGGTCGGCCCCGTGGTCGATCAGACCGCGGCCGAGCCTGCCCCCACCAGCACCCCCGGCGATGCCGGCGCCGCGCTGGTCCCAAGCCCCAGCCCCAGCGCGAGCGAGGATCCCTATGCCGGCGCGCAGATGACCAGTTGCCGCCAGGGGCAGTGCCAGTGGGAAAAAGTGCTGAGCACGGTCGATGTCGACCAGAACTCGCTTGGCACACTGCGGCGGCAAGAGGCGTGGTCGGGTACGTCCTATGACGCGGATGGCACCGGCAAAGAGCCTGCCAAGCCCGAAATCACCTGGGAAAAGGCCAAGGTCCAGACCTTTGTCTTCTGCTCCACCGCACAACCCGCCATCGCCTTTTCCAACCATTGGGAAGGCGGCGATGGCAGCTGGACCGGGCACTGGCTCGATCTGTACCAGACTGATGGTTACATGACTGATTCGGCGCGGATTTATATGCGGGTGTGTCACAACGTCGATTACTTTCGCCCCGACATCGACAAGGTCCTGACCCGCATGGGCTATCGCCCCGGCACGCCGAGCGGACAGCACGACCTGCGGCGACCGGAGGAGATCACCGACTTGCCCAAGGTTGAAGAACCAGAGGGCTGATCTCAACAATCCCTCTCCATTTTTCCCGCAGGGACAAATGGGGAGGTGGCATTCGCGTAGCGAATGACGGAGGGGCGATTGCCAAGACCGCGCCAACCCAAAAACACACCGCGCGCCCGACAGCTCCGGCGCGACATGAGCCTGCCCGAAGCCCTGCTCTGGAACCTGCTGCGCGGCTCGCCAGAGGGTGTGAGTATCCGCCGGCAACATTCGTTTGGTCCCTACGTGCTCGATTTCTACTGTCCGCAGGCCAAATGCGCGATCGAGATTGACGGCATCGCGCACGACATGGGCGACAGGCCGCAGCGCGATGCGTTGCGGGCGGCGTGGCTGGAGGAACAGGGAATCGCGGTAGTGCGCGTTCCGGCCAGTGAGGTTCTGAAATCGGCGCAAGACGTGGCCGAGGGGATTGTGCGGTACTGCAAGCGCTGAAGCCCCTCCGTCACGCCTGCGGCGTGCCACCTCCCCATTTGCACTTCGTGAAAATGG
>NZ_MWLM01000013.1 GCF_002198665.1 Novosphingobium sp. B 225
ACCCCGGCACTCCCGCCGGGGGCGGGCGGCAGGGCAGAAAGCGGCATCATCGGCAGGGTCCTTTGGTCCAGGGTCTGCCGTTAACTATTCAAGACCCGTGCCAACTTGGCGGCGAGCCCCCAGAACTTGCGGCGCGGCGCGCGCCGACATGGCTTTTTCCTGAGCGACGGCGCGGTCCTGCACGGCGGCGCGGCTGCGTTCGGCCTGAGCCAGTTCCTGCTGCTTGCGATCGGCCAGCGCTTTGGCCTGCAAGGCATCGCCAGTGGTGGTGCGGGTGATGGCCTGCAGTCCTGAAACAAAATGCCCAATCTGGCGCAGTTCCAGCCCGTCGGAAAAGCGGGTGCGCGCCGCATATTCATCGGTCATCGCGCGGGTCCGTTCGGCCAGAGCCTCCAACTGCGCCAGCGTGCCTTCAGCGCGCGCGGCTTCTGCCGCTGCAGTCTGCTTGGCGATCGCGCGAACCCGTTCGAGCCGTTGCAGCCGTCGCAGCCGGGCGCGTTCAGCCTGCATGGCCGATCAGTTCGGCCAGCTGGGCCTGGCTGGTGCCCAGCGGCACAGTGCTGCGCGCGGGCTGGCACAGGAATTCCACCAGATCGGCGTGCATCGCAATCGCGCGGTCCAGCTGCGGATCGGCTCCGGCGCGGTAGGCCCCCATCAGCACCAGATCGCGGTTGGCTTCGTAACTGGCGGTCAGCGCCCGAAATTCGCGGGCGAGCGCCTGATGTGCCGGACTGACGATATCGGCCATGACGCGGCTTAAAGAGGCGGCAATGTCGATTGCCGGATACTGTCCGCGCTGGGCCAGTTCGCGGCTGAGCACGACATGCCCGTCAAGGATCGAGCGGGCGGTATCGACCACCGGATCGTCCTGGTTATCGCCGTCCGCCAGCACGGTATAAAGCCCGGTGATCGAGCCCCCGCTGGCGGCCGAATTGCCCGCGCGTTCGACCAGCTTGGTGATCGTGGCCAGCGCAGAGGGCGGATAGCCGCGCGCCGCGCCGGGTTCGCCCAGCAGCAGCGCGATTTCGCGCCCGGCATGGGCCACGCGGGTCAGGCTGTCCATGATCAGCAGCACCTTGCGGCCCTGCGCCCGGAAATGTTCGGCCAGGCTGGTGGCCAGCATGGCTCCGCGCAGCCGCAGGTTGGGCGCGTGGTCGGCCGGCACGGCGATCACGGCGGTGCGGGCGCGCTTGTCCCCGGCCATGTGGCGTTCGACAAAGTCCGACACTTCGCGCGCGCGCTCGCCAATCAGGCCGACCACCACTACTTCGGCTTCGGCCCCGGTGGCGATCATGTCGAGCAGAACCGACTTGCCCACCCCCGAACCGGCCATGATCCCGATCCGCTGGCCCACGCCAAACGTGGTCAGCGCATTGAGCGCGCGAACCCCGGTGTCGAAACATTCGCGCACCGGGCTGCGATCAAGCGCCGAGGTGCGCAGGCCGCCCGCTGGCCATGATCCTTGCGGATGCAGCGGCCCCAGTCCGTCGATCGGTAGCCCTTCGCCATCGACCGCACGGCCCAGAAACGCTTCACCCACCGGCAGCATGCCCGGCCGCCCCTCGGTCCGCACCCGCGCGCCGGGGCGCAGCATCACGGTATCGCCCAGCAGCATCATCAGCGTGCGGCCATTGCGGAACCCGATCACTTCGGCAGTCAGCGGCAAGGCGCGGCCATGCGCAACCTTGCACAATGCACCGACCGGCGCGGACAGGCCCGAAACTTCCAGCAGGCCGCCGTCGCAGGCCATGAGCAGGCCATAGCGCCCCGGGGTCAGATCGATATGGGCCCCGGCCATTTCATCCAGCAGGGGATCGAACAGTTTCAGCATTGTCCCAGCGCCTCGGCAATTGCGCGGCGCCAGTGGCCGGGGCCATCCTCGACCCCGCCATTGACGGTTTCGACCCGCAGCGCGCCGCGTTCAAGCGCGGGATCGGGCTGGACCTCCAGCCCTTCGGGCAAGTGTTTGCCGACCAGCTTGAGATCTTCGGGGTGGAGCCGCAGCACCCGTTCGTCGTCGGCCCGCGCCAGCATCCCCGCCGCGCGCTCGACCCGCGCGGCAAGCGCCGCCTTGTCCAGCAGCAGCGGTTCGATCGCGGCTTCGCACAGCGCTTCGACCGTGACGTACAGCTTCTTCCGCAAGGCCTCGGCAAGTTCGCCGTCCAGCCGGGCCAGCGACAGTTCGATCGCCGTGCGGGCGGCATCGGCTTCTGCGGCCAGCAGTTCCGATTCCTGGCGGGCTTCGCTCACTCCGGCCTGATAGCCTTCGGCCCAGGCCAGCGCGAGCGGGTCTTCCGGCTCGGCTTCGGGTGGGGGCGGCGCTGCGCTCACCGCCCCCGAGAAGCGCGGATCGCTGGCAAAGCCCGAAGGCCCCGCCAGCGCCGCAAGCGAGATCCGGGCAGGTTCAGACATATTCGTCGTCGCCGCCGCCCACACCGAACACGATCACGCCTTCGGCCGACAGCCGCCGCGCAGCCGCGACGATCGCTTTTTGCGCTTCGATCACATCGGCCATTTTCAGGCGGCCTCGCGCGGCGATTTCATCCTTCACACCGTCGGCGGCGCGGCTCGACATGGCGCGGAAGAACACGTCGCGGTTGGCTTCGTCGGTGCCTTTCAGTGCATCGATCAGCACATCGCTTTCGACCTCGCGCAGCAGCGATCCCATCGCCTGCGGATCGAGCGTGAAGAGGTGTTCGAACTTGAACATCTCGCTCTCGATTTCCTTGGCGAGGTTTTTGTCCATCCGGTTGATTTCCGGCATGATCCGCTTTTCGGCGCCCTTGCCGGCCTGATTGATAATGTCCGCCGCTTCGCGCGGGCCGCCCATGGTCAGCATGGCCTGGCCGTGACGCTCGCCAATCCGTTCCTGCAGCAGCGCGTCAAGCATCTCGATCGCCTCGGTTGAAACCGGGCCCAGCGTGGCGACGCGGTGGACCACCTGGGTCTGCATGTCGGCGGGCAAGGCGTGGAGCACTTCGGCGGCGGTTTCGGCCTCCAGCTGGACCAGCAGCACGGCCAGGGCCTGGGGGTGTTCATCCTTGACCAGCGGGATCAACGCTTCGGCGGTCAGCCATCGCGCCAGTTCGATCGCGGGGGCGCGCTCTTCGCCCAGCGGCAGGATGCGCTGCATCAGGCTGTCGGCTTTCACTTCGCCTACCGCCCGGTTCATCAGCGTGCGGACATGATCGTTGCGGCCGCGGGCACTGATGCCGCTGCGTTCGGTGTTCTTGACGAAGCCCTGGATCGCCTGCGCGATCAGGTCTGGACCGATCTCCCCCAGCGCGCACATCTTTTCACCCAGCAGTTGCAACTCGGTCGGCTCCAGCTTGCCCAGGATCGCGGCGGCCTGGTCTTCTTCCAGCAGCATGACCATCACGGCGGCGCGTTCGGCCAGGCTCAGGCTGGGGGCGGTGTGGGGCAGGTCAGTGGGTTCGGCGCTCATTGTGCGGCCTCCGGATTGGGCTGTTCGGCCAGCATCTGGCGCAGGGCGTGGAGCGCATCGTCAGGCTTTTCCTCTACGATCCGCTGGGCCAGGCTGACCTGCCGGCCAAGCAGCGCGGCATCGACCGGCTGCGCGGCGGCATGGGGCTGATTTTCGCCATCCTCGCTTTCGTCTTCCTCGCCGGGCTCGCCTTCGGCGGCCTTGGCGGCTGCTTCAGGCTCGCGCTTCAGGGCCTTGACCAGCGGACGCACGCCCAGCAGCAAGACCAGCAGCACGGCGAGCAGGGCGACCACGCTGCGCACCACCATGGCAAACCACGGGGCTTCGTAGAACGGCACGCCACTGTCATCGACGGGTTCGAACGGGCGCTGCAGCACGGTCACCTGATCGCCGCGCTGGGCATTGGCACCCACTGCGGCAGAGACGAGCTGCTTGATCTGTTCGATGTCGGCCGGTTTGGCCCCTTTGAGCGCCGCCTGGCTAAGCGCAACCGCGACCGAGACGCGCCTGATCTTGCCCGGTCCGGCATTGGCGACCGAAACTTCGCGGCCCAGTTCATAGGTGCGGGTCGCGCTGCTTTCGCCGTTGGCGGCTGCGGCTGCGCCAGGGGCGGCAGGAGCGGTTCCCGGCGGAGCGCCGGGCTTGGCGACGGTGGCGGGTGGCGGAGTGTTGGATACCACGCCGGGAATCCCCCCGGCCTGACCCGGGCCACTGGTTTGCGAAGCGGCCTGGGTTTCGCTGCGCAGGACGCCTTCCTTGTCATAGCTTTCGCGCGCGCTGGTAACCTGGTCCATATCCAGATCGACCTGGATTTCGCTGGAAAAATTGCCCGCGCCGAGCATCGGGGTAAGCAGCGCATCGATCTGGTTGCGCAGCTTTTCCTCCATCCGGCCTTGCAGTTCGAGCCGGTCGGAATCCGCTCCGGCGCGGTCGCTCAGCAGGCGGCCGTGCTGGTCGATCACGCGCACCGCATCGGGCGTGAGCCCGGGGACCGATCCGGCGACCAGGTTGACCACGGCGGAAACCTGGCTGTCGGACAACTGGCGGCCCTGTGCCATACGCACCATGACCGAGGCGGTGGGCGGGGTATCCTCGCGCACGAAGACCGATTTGGCGGCTTCGGCAAGATGGACACGGACGGCTTCGACGCCTTCGATCTCCTTGATCGTCAATTGCAATTCGTGTTCGCGCGCGGCGCGCAGGCGTTCGCCCTCCAGCGTGCGGCTGGCGCCCAGCGGCAGGTTGTCGAGGTTGGACTGGGCATCGGGCTGGGCCAGCGCCCCGTCCGATGCGACCAGCATCCGCGCGCGGTAAAGCTGGTCTTCATCGACGGTCAGAGTGCCGGTCTGGTTGTCGATCTGATAACCGATCCCCGCCTTGTCGAGGCTGGAGACAACCGTGGCGCGGGTGCTGTCATCAAGCTGGGAATAGAGCACACGCTGCGGCGGGGTGGCGATCATCGACCAGGTCAGCGCGGCGGCGCCCACGGCAGCGAGCCCGGCAAACCACGGCAGCGCCTTGCGCACCGCGGGCTGGGCGGCCAGGCCGCGCAGCCGTTCCAGCGGGGTGCCGCTGTTCAGCACGGCAAGATCGAGCGCGGGCGCGGGCGGCGCTCCGGCAGCGGCGGGGACGAGGTCAGCCATCTATCACACTCCCATCCGCATGATGTCCTGATAGGCGGACAGCAGCCGGTTGCGGACTTGCAGGGTCGCTTCAAAGGCGATCCCGGCTTCCTGGCGGGCCAGCATGACTTTGGCGACATCGGTCACCTCGCCGCGCTGATAGGCTTCGCTCAGCCCTTCGGCCTTGCCCTGGGTCTGCTTGACCTGGTCGAGCGCGCTTTTG
The DNA here is from genome assembly GCF_002198665.1 of Novosphingobium sp. B 225. Taxonomy (GTDB): domain Bacteria; phylum Pseudomonadota; class Alphaproteobacteria; order Sphingomonadales; family Sphingomonadaceae; genus Novosphingobium. The sequence continues at coordinate 5,291 of NZ_MWLM01000013.1, forward strand.
AGCGCGTCGGTGAACTGCCCGGCCGGGCTCTCCGGGGCGGCCGGTTGCGCCGCTTGCGCGCCCGGTGCATGGAGCTGCTGAAGCAGCTGCGAGCGATCAAGGATCTGCTGCCGCATCGCCATGATCTGCTGCAGGCTGCCCGCGCCGCCGATTCCGCCGATCCCGCTCATCGCCGGGCTCCGGCGACCGCGCGGGTCATTTCAATCCCGGCTTCGCGGAACGAGGCGAGCCGGTAGCGCAAGGTGCGCTCCGAAATCCCCAGCTCGCGCGCTGCGGCCACCCGGCTGCCGCCGCAAGCGCTCAGCACTTCCATGATCGCGCGGGCTTCGCTGAGCTGGACGATGTTGGACAGCTTGCGCGGCACTTCCTGGACCGGCGCGGGGGCCGTTTCGCCTACCAGCCGGGCGGTATGATCGAACACGATATGGGCCGGGGTGATCTCGGCCTGACCATCGGCCAGCAGGATCGCGCGGCGCATCACGTTTTCCAGTTCGCGGACGTTCCCGGGCCAACCGTGATCGCGCAGCATGGCCAGCGCGGCATCGGAAATCCACGGCAGCGCGCGGCCTTGCGGGGCGTGGCGCAGCAGCATCGCGAAAGCCAGCGGGGCCACATCCTCACTGCGGTCACGCAGCGGACACAGCGCGAGGGGGAAGACGTTGAGCCGGTAGTAGAGGTCCGGGCGGAACCGGCCCTCGGCCACTTCGGTCGGCAAGTCGCGGTTGGCGCAGGCGATCACGCGGACGTCGATCTTGATCGGCTGGGTCGCGCCGATCGGCACCACCTCGCCCTCCTGCAGTGCGCGGAGCAGTTTGGCCTGGAGCGAGAGCGGCATTTCCGCGATCTCGTCGAGCAGCAGGGTGCCGCCATCGGCCGCACGGAAAAAGCCCTCGCTGGCTTCGGTCGCGCCGGTGAAAGCGCCCTTGCGGTGGCCGAACAGCATGGCTTCCAGCATGGTTTCAGGCATGGCCGCACAGTTGACCGCCACGAACGGGCCGTCCCTGCGCGGGGAGCGGGCGTGGATGAACCGGCTGAGCACTTCCTTGCCGGTCCCGGTCGGGCCGTTGATCAAGACCGGGATCTCGCTCGCCGCCAGCCGTTCGGCCAGGGCCAGGATCGACAGGCTTTCCGGATCGGCCGCGATCGGCATGCCCGGTGCGGCGAGCGCGGCCAGCAAGGCTGCCAGCGGGGCATCGGTGGAAGCATCGCGGTACGTCAGAACAAACCGGCCGCGCGTGGGTTCGCGCACCAGTGTGTTCGCCGTGCCGCGCTCCAGCGTCACGCATGGACCCGGGCCAAGCGGCGCGGCGTCCCTGGCGGTGCGCAGCAGCGGCGTGCCGGCCGTGCCCAGTGTCGCCACGATCGCGGCGGCGCGCTGCACCAGCGCTGCGTGATTTTTCGTCACCCCTTCGCTCTGGGCTAGAGATGTCATCGTTCGGTCCCCTGGTTAACCATATGTCAGGGGGGCCTTTTGCGCGCAGAACGTCAAACGCTCCGGTAATTTAAGGCCTCGGGCGAATACCTAGGAAAAAGGCTGCCATGACCCCGGCAGAAATTTGCCGCCGGCCCTTAACTTTGCCGGAAATGCGTCGGTCTTGGTCCCGGCAGCCGCTCCGGATGGTCTGGTGAGGCTTGCTTTCGGGACAATCCACGGGAGTTACACATGGCCGTAATCAACACCAACATCAGCGCGATCAAGGCCTCGAACGCCTCGACCGCCGCGAACAAGGGACTCAGCGTCGCGATGGAGCGACTGTCGACCGGCAAGCGCATCAACAGCGCCAAGGACGACGCAGCGGGTCTCGCCATTTCGACCACCATGACCTCGCAGGTGCGTGGCATGAGCCAGGGCATCCGCAATGCCAATGACGGCATTTCGCTGGCCCAGACGGCCGAAGGTGCGCTGTCGGAAGTCAGCAACATGCTGCAGCGCGTGCGCGAACTGGCCGTCCAGTCCAGCTCGGGCACCTATCAGGCGTCGGACCGCACCTACATGCAGTCGGAAGTCACCGCGCTGACCGAACAGATCGACGACGTGCTGACCGGCACGAAGTTCAACGGCAACGCGCTGTTTTCGACCACGGCCGGCACCGATGTCACCTTTGACATCCAGGTCGGTTCGGAATCGGGCGAAACCATCACCCTGACCTCCTCGGCGATCGACGGCGGCAACATCGATGCCACCGCGCTGGATGTGACCACCTCGGCGCTGGCCAGCACCACGATCGACAACGTCGACCTGGCGCTCGCCGACGTCAACGCGGCCCGTGCGGGCCTGGGTGCCGGTCAGAACCGCCTTGAATCGGCGGTCAACAACCTGACCAGCAACGTCACCAACCTGTCCGACGCGCGCAGCCGGATCGAAGACGCGGACTATTCTTCGGAAACCACCGCGATGGCCAAGGCCCAGATCCTCAGCCAGGCTTCGACCGCGATGATCGCGCAGGCCAACCAGAGCCAGCAGAACGTCCTGTCGCTGCTGCGCTAAGGTCGAACTTTAGCCCTCTCCCCTTGAGGGGAGAGGGTTGGGAGTGGGGAGTGCGCTGCCTTTCCCCTCTCAACTCCGGCTAGGCAGCAAGCTGCCAAGCCTGCGTATCTCTCCCCTGAAGAGGAGAGAGCAGGTTAGCCGACCTACCAATTGCCTGTCCCTTCCAGGCACGGCCCGGCGATCCTCCCCTGATCGCCGGGCCTTTTTGGGTTACGCCACCCGGACAAGGTGACACCAGGGTGACACCCTGTCCGGGCAGAGTTTCCTTGTCCGCCAATACTTTGCGGCAAAAAAGGTGACAGATCTGCGTTTTTGAGGGCGTTTTTGCCCTGAAGACAGGAAATGCGGACCGACAATGAGAAAGAGCGGCGGATTTTATGACAGGTTCGGCGCGTGTAGGAAAATGGGTTTTGGGGGTGGGGCGAACAGCCAAAACCCCCCGTCGCCCCGGGCTTGACCCGGGGCCTAGCTGCCTTTGGCGGCAGTGCGGCATACTCTGACGCCGGCAAGAAGAAGCTGGACCCCGGGTCAAGCCCGGGGTGACGG
>NZ_MWLM01000014.1 GCF_002198665.1 Novosphingobium sp. B 225
CCTTACAATTACCAATTACGGTGACACGTCCGTAAACCCCTAATTACCCTTGGGCTTTGGCCCACGTTTGCCAGAGAGTTACGGTGACACCGCGTAATTGAAGTAGCCACTCTCCTGGGGAATTACGGAGCTGGAATTACGGTGGGAACTACGGTGACGTAATTACGGTGACATAATTACGGTGACAGTTTACTTAACCCCCAAACTCCACCCTATCCAGCCACATGCCAATCGCTGCCCACGATTGCTCTGTCGCATGGGGCACGCAATAGCGTGTCCCCACCTGTATCCCCGGCTGTAGAAGCGCGCCCTACCCCACCAGTTCCCGCCGCCATTTTTGCAGCGCGCGGATCAGCAGGTCGGACTGGGCTTCGAATTCGCGGCTCAAGGCAAGCTGGGCATCCTTGATCCGGCCCTGCTCAACATCGGTCAGGATTTTGCCAGCGGTGCGGTGAAAAGCGGTGTGGAGGCGCTGGACCACGGCGTAGGGGCGGCTGGCCTTGACCTGCGGATCAAGCTTGTCAGCCAATAGCCACTTGCCAAAGGCACATTCCCGGTCGGACCCGGCGGCGATCGGGCTGAAGCGCAACTGGCCGCTGGTGATCGCATCGATCAGCCGCTGCTTCCACACCATGTGCGCCGTGATCGCATCGGCGATTTCCCGGATCAGTCGATCATCAGGCATTCCGGCAACTCCGCTTGGTCCGCGCTGAGCAGATCGGGGTTTGGGGCTGCGACCGTTAGAACAAGGGTAGGCTGATGATTGGCAAAGACAATGACTTAGAACAGAGTTGCGTCCAAATCGGGGGATTTACTTTGTCGGTTCGAAATATCTGTTCAGTTCCGGGGCAAGTCGTTTGCCTGGCATACAATAAAGGGCAGACCTATTTCGAAAGACATAGCCTGCGTGACGGTCCGAAGCCTGTTCAGCGCGCCGCAGATGGCCGGAACCACCGGCCACCCGCATGGTGATGGTGCCTGGATTGGTGATGGCAGGTGCGCAGTTCCGCAGAACCATTTTCCTACACGCCGCCAAACTGTCACTCTCGCCCCGGCCCCCCGACGAATCGTTGTGGCCGGGCCTCTTTGACATTGTCGATGTTCGATCAGGGCTGGCCCAGTGCCGGGCGCGGCGTGGGGACGGTGGAACCCTGGCGGGGCGGACAGGCCTCGTCCGGAAAATGGCGCAAAGGGAAAGTCACACATTGCGCCCGTCACGCGCTGCGCATGCGCGTGTTTTCCGTGTTAAATTTCAATCTATTGCAGCGAAAACGGGGCGGCAAAGTTCACAACAATTCGCCTGGGGTTGCGTGTCCACTCCGGCCGGTTACCGCTGGCAGAGCGGCCCGCTGGCAAAGCTGTCCCGGGTGATTTCATAGACCACGTGCCGGGCCGGGCCGCTGGCGGTTTCAACCACGCCGCCGTCAAGTTCGGTCAGCCGCCCGCCGATCCGCACCATCGCTCCGCGTGAGCGCAGGTTGTGCTCGCCCACCCGGAAGTGGACCCGATCGACCCAGCGGAAGGCATGGGCCAGCATCAGCCGCTTCATCTCTTCGTTGCATGTGCGGCCCCAGTGGCTGCGGGCAAGGAAGGTCCAGCCGATCTCCACCGAACCACCCTGGGCCGGATCGTGGCCTTGCCAACGTGAAGATCCGATGATTGCGCCGCTGGACCGGTCAATCACGGCCACGGCCCCGCCCTGCGCCAGCGCGTCCTCGAAATAGGGTCGAAACACGCGCTCTTGCCAGCGGTCATGGGCGGGGTGCAGTTGCCAGATCAGCGGATCGCTGGCGACGGCGTAGAGCGCCTGCCAGTCATCCGCACGCAGCGGGCGGAGCAGCAGCCGCTCCCCTTCGAGGACCGGCTGGCGGTCCATCGCTCAGGCGCTTACCGCCGCGACAGCAGCGATGAATTTGTCGATGTTGCCCATGGTCAGCCCGGCAATGTTGATCCGGCCCGAACCCGCCATGTAAATCCCGTGGTCGCTGCGCAGCTTGAGGATCTGTTCGCCCGTCAGCGGCACAATCGAGAACAGCCCGCTCTGCCCGCCAAGCGGGGAAAGGTTGACCGAACCGGCCTGACCAGCCTCGGCCAGGCGTGCCCGCACTTGCCGCATCCGGGTGCGCATGGTGTCCAGCTCGTCCAGCCACAGCGCGGTCAGGGCTTTATCCTGCAGGATGATCCGCACCGCCGCCGCGCCGTGATCGGGCGGCATCGACCAGGCCGCGCGGGCGAGCGAGTGGCCGTTGGACAGTACGGCGTTCAGCTGCGCCGGATCAGCCACCATCGCATAGACCGCGCCGACCCGGTCACGGTACATGCCGAAATTCTTGTCACAGCTGTAGGCGATCAGCGCTTCGGGCACTTCGGCCAGCACGCGGCGCACGCCATAGGCGTCTTCCTCCATGCCAAAGCCCAGGCCCTGGTACGCCAGATCCAGCAGGGGCAGCAGCCCTTTGGCCTTGAGCGCGGGGGCGATCTCGTCCCAATCGGCGTGGCTGTAATCGATCCCGGTCGGGTTGTGGCAGCAGCCGTGCAGCAGCATGGCATCGCCCGGCTCAGCCGCGGCAATCGCGCCGCGCAGCGCGTCCATATCGACCACGCCCTGCGGCGTCGAATGGGCGAAAGTCTTGAGTTCAAGCCCCAGATCGGCCAGGATCTGGGCATGGTTGGGCCAGCTGGGTACGCCCATCCAGATCCGCTGGACCCCGGCCTTGCGCGCCAGCGCCGCCGCCAGCCGCACCCCGCCGGTGCCGCCGGGGGTCTGCATCCCGTCGATCCGCCCACCCATGCTGGGATCGGCTGCGCCGAACACATAGGGCATCAGCGCGTGGACGAATTCCATATCGCCTTCGGGGCCAAGGTAAGCCTTGGAATCCTGCGTATCGATCAGCTTCTGTTCTGCCGCCTTGATCGCCGCGAACACCGGGGTATCGCCCTGGCCGGTGCGATAGACGCCGACGCCAAGGTCGATCTTGTCGGCCCGGGGGTCCGCGTTATGGAGCTTGATCAGCGCGAGCAGCGCATCGGCGGGCTGTTGTTCCAGTTGGTCGAGCATGGCGCGCCCTTAGCCCCGCCGGGCGGGCCGGGGCAAGCGCTTTGTCGCAGAAATGCGCCGGATTCGATTGCATGCTTGCACTCGGCGGTTGGTCATGAAAAAGGACCTTGCCATGACCCCCTGGAGCAACAGCAACCCGCCCGCCACGCTTTCCGCCGCGATGCTGCGCGGCGCACGCGGCCTGTGTCCGCGCTGCGGGGCGAAGCACCTGTTTCCGCGCTATCTCAAGCCCAGCGCGCTTTGCCCCGGCTGCGGGCAGGACTGGACTCTGCACCAGGCTGACGATTTCCCGCCCTATGTCTCGATCATCGTCACCGGCCACGTCATGGCCCCCGTGATGATCGCGATCGGCAGCAGCGAGCTTCCGTTGTGGCAGATGATCACCTTGTCGGTAACGATCGCGCTGGTGCTGCTGATCAGCTTGCTCCAGCCGGCCAAAGGCGGGATCATCGCGTTGCAGTGGTGGATGGGGATGCACGGGTTCAAGCCAGGCGGGCGCACCGAACTGGCTGAGCGCCTGTCAGGATCCCGCCCGGACTGACCGCAATCCCGGTCGCGCCAGAAACCTCTTTCCTTCCGCCGATTTGCCGACAATAGGCGCGGCCAGAGCAGGCAGCGCGGATCAACTGCGGCCTGGGTTGAGGGTCGATGTTCGAGGGGAGTTCCTGGCTTGCGCAGGCGTTCAGGCTGACGCTTGCTGCCCTGTTTCTGCTGGGCGTAGCCGTGCTGACCCTGTGGCGGCTGCTGACCCCGGCCTAGGATCAGGACCTAGAACGGCAGCCAGCGCTGCTTGTGGCTGAACTTGATGTAGCCGACATTGAGCCCCAGCCGCAGCCCGGCCCCGGCACGCACCGGGATCAGCACCACATCGCCGCGGCGCTGATAGCTGACGTGGAATCCGCCCACCAGATAGGCCTGCCCTTCACCCCCGGGGAACCGCTTGTACAGGTCCTCACTGTTGTAAAGATTGTAGACCAGCACAAAGGTGTTGGCGGCATTGGCCCCAAGATCGAAGCCGAGCGAAGGCCCGGTCCAATAGACCGGCTTCTGCCCTTCGACCTTGTGGAACAGCGTGCCCGAACCATAGCGGACCCCCACTGCAATCGCCCCGCCGCCTTCGCGGCCGACGATATAGGCATTGGGTTCGCCCTGTTTCTTGAGCAGATCCTTGATCAGGTCGGCCAGGCCTTTGGCCCCTTTGCCGAACACGCCTTCGGCCGCACCGATCAGGTCATCCTGCTTGTAGGTTCCGCCAGCCGGAGCCGGGCTGGCCGGGGCGGCGGGATCAACCGGAGTGGACGCCGCCGCCGGGCTTGCCTGAGGCACTGCAGCTGCCGGGGCCGCGGTAACCGGTGCGGGAGCGGCCGCGGCGGTCTTGTTCAGATCGGCATCAATCGCCTTGTCAGGATCGACCGACTGAACCTGCGCAGCAAGCGGGCTGGCACCCGCCAGGGCCAGTGCCCCCACCAGCCCCGCCATGGCTCCACGCAGCAAGGTCCGAAAGCCTGCCATAATCCGTTCCGATCCCGTCAAATTCAAAGGGCGCTGGGCCCGACAGACCTAGAGAATCCAACCCCGCGCTCACGACAATCGACTGGCGACGAGGCGAGTCAGTTTTGCGGCCAGACGAGTCCCGCCCGCACCCCTGCAAAAGATTCTCCACCC
>NZ_MWLM01000015.1 GCF_002198665.1 Novosphingobium sp. B 225
TCCCGCAACCACTCCCGCCCCGCCCAGCATGCCGCCCAAGCCAGCAGCAATGTTGGCTGAAGTGGCCACGGCAATAGCAAAGATCAGGAACCGGGCTGCATCAGTCAATTGCTGGGCAAGCAACACAACGGCGAACGCGCCAAGCGAATGGGTTGGCTCAACGGGCACCCGGGTCTTGCGGGCGAACAGCATCTCAAGCGCAGCCAGCCCCAGCGCAAGAGCAGCGAACATCTGGCGCTGAACCGGCCCCATCCGGGGCAAGGCAATCCCTGACAGCCATGCCACCAGCGCGCCGCTGGCCATGGCGCAGACCAGCGCGACCACCAGCGCCATCGGCCGCGCGCCTTGCCGCGCAGACAGCGCCGCGACCAGCACCTGATCGCGCGCACCGATCCCGGCGAGGAACACCGCCAACAGGGCAAAGAGAAAGCCGGACATGCACGCTGACTGCGCCTTTGCCGCCCGCGCCGTCAAGTCTGGGGAGGCAAAAGCAGTTCGCGGTGCTGCTGCACTGTCGTCAGGATCCACTCCTTGCCCGCCCGGATCCGCGCCAGTTGATGCGTATCACGGTGCGTGACCAGCCAGAACGACCGTTCAATCCGCCGATCTGGCAAGACAGGGGCCAGTGCCGGGTCGGCATCGCCGATGAAGCAAGGCAAGGCGCCGATCCCGGCCCCGGTGGCAATCAGCTGGTGCTGGGCATTGATACTGGACGAGCGCAATTGCGGCGACAGGCCGGGATGGAATTCATCGAGATAGCGCAATTCCGGGGCATAGATCATGTCCGGAATATAGCCGATCAGCCGGTGCGATCCGGCCAGATCAGCAGGCCGCGCAGGCGTGCCTTGCACCGCAAGATAGGCCGGACTGGCATAGAGCCGCAGCGCATAATTCGCCAGCTTGCGCGCCAGCATCGGTCCGGCCTTGGGCCGTGACAGCATCACCGCAATGTCCGCTTCACGCTTTGACAGGCTTAGAAATCCGCTGCTGGCGACCAGATCGAGCGTCAGTGCCGGGTGCATCGCGGCAAAGTCCGAGACGAAGCGCGAGAGGAACCAGGTGCCGAAACCTTCGGATACGCTGATCCGCAAGGCGCCCGACAGCTGCGATCCGCCCGCCACCGCGCCGCCGATTTCATCGATCGTGCCGGCCGCCTGAGCCATGCCTTCTACTTGCACCAGCAGGGCTTCCCCGGCTTCTGTCAGGACTTGGCCTTCGCGGGTCTGCTCGAACAAGGTTGTACCAAGCCGCCCTTCAAGCCGTCGCAGCCGCCGGCCCATGGTGGTGGCATCCAGTCCCATCGCACGCCCGGCGCGGGTCAATTGCCCGGCACGGGCAATGGCGAGGAAGGCCTGCAGATCGCTCCAGTCAGTTCCCTGCATTATTGCATGTCCATCCGGCAAAATTGCACATTGCCTGCACCTATTATTGACGGCAGGGGTACTCGCAAAGCAGTTTCGAGAGGATAGTTGCCATGCGCATGATCGATCATTTCATCCACGGCGGCACGGCCGGGCTGGCCAATGCCCGCAAGCATGCGGTGATGGATCCCAACAACGGCGGTCAGCAGGCCGAAGTGGTGCTGGGCGGAGCCGATGCGCTGGACCGCGCGGTGGCGGCGGCGCAGGCAGCACAGCCGGCCTGGGCGGCGATGAACCCCCAGCGCCGCGCGCGGGTGATGTTCGATTTCAAGGCGCTTGTCGAAAAGAACATGGACGAACTCGCCGCGCTGCTCAGCGCGGAACACGGCAAGGTGATTGCCGACAGCAAGGGCGATATCCAGCGCGGGCTGGAAGTGGTCGAATTCTGCTGCGGCCTGCCGCACGTATTGAAGGGTGATTACACTCACGGTGCCGGGCCGGGGATCGACGTGACCTCGCTGCGCCAGCCACTGGGCATCGGCGCGGGTATCACTCCGTTCAATTTTCCGGCCATGATCCCGCTGTGGATGGGCGCCATGGCCATGGCTGTGGGCAATGCCTTCATCCTCAAGCCGAGCGAACGTGATCCCTCGGTGCCGGTGCGGATTGCCGAGCTGTGGCTGGAGGCGGGCCTGCCCGAAGGCATCTTCCAGGTGGTTCACGGTGACAAGGAAATGGTTGACCTGATCCTCGATCACCCGGCGATTTCGGCAGTCAGCTTTGTCGGGTCGAGCGACATTGCCCAATACGTCTATTCGCGCGGCGTGGCCGCCGGCAAGCGCGTCCAGGCGATGGGCGGGGCCAAGAACCACGGCATTGTCATGCCCGATGCCGATCTGGATCAGGTGGTGAACGACCTGTGCGGCGCGGCCTTTGGCAGTGCCGGTGAACGCTGCATGGCGCTGCCGGTGGTGGTGCCGGTGGGCGAAGACACTGCCGAACGCCTCAAGGCCAAGCTGATCCCGGCGATCCACGCGCTCAAAATCGGAGTGTCGAGCGATCCTGAAGCGCAGTACGGCCCGGTCGTCACCGCCCAGCACAAGGACAGCATCGAACGCTGGATCCAGACCGCAGTGGACGAAGGCAGCGAACTGGTGATCGACGGTCGCGGGTTCACGCTCCAAGGCCACGAGGCGGGCTATTTCATGGGCCCGACGCTGCTTGATCGGGTCACCCCCGCAATGACCAGCTACCAGAACGAAATCTTCGGCCCGGTGCTGCAGATTGTCCGCGCCAAGGATTTCGAGGAAGCGCTCAGCCTGCCCAGCCAGCACCAGTATGGCAACGGTGTCGCGATCTTCACCCGCAACGGCCACGCCGCCCGCGAATTTGCGGCCCGCGTCAATGTCGGCATGGTCGGGATCAACGTGCCGATCCCGGTCCCGGTCGCCTACCACAGCTTCGGCGGGTGGAAACGCTCGGGCTTTGGCGACACCGACCAGTACGGGATGGAAGGGCTGAAATTCTGGACCAAGCTCAAGAAGATCACCGCCCGCTGGCCCGATGGCGGCGGCGATGGTAGCAACGCCTTCATCATTCCGACCATGGGGTAAGCTGTGCCGCTGATCCGCCTGCTGCTGACAGCCTTGCTGCTGTTGCAGTCTGCCACTGCCGTGGCAGGCGGCAAGCGCATTGCTCTGACTTTCGATGACGTACCGCGCCAGCGCGGTGCCTTTTTCACGCCAGAGGAGCGGTCTGCCCGGCTGCTGACAGCGCTACGCACTGTCAAGGTGCGGCAGGCCGCGTTTTTCATCAATCCCGGGCGGCTGGAACAACCCGATGGTCTGGGCGGGGAAGCACGTATTGCAGCCTATGTCGCGGCTGGGCACGTGATCGCCAATCACTCGTTTTCGCATCCGGCCTTGCAAGCCGTGAGTGCGGAGGACTACCTCGCCGATGTAGACAAGGCGGCGCTCTGGCTCAAGGGTCGGCCCGGGTATCGCCCGTGGTTCCGCTTTCCCTATCTGGACGAAGGCGGCACCGACAAGGCAAAGCGCGACAAGGTTCGCGCAGGCCTGGCGGAACGCGGCCTGCGCAACGGGTATGTCACTGCGGACGGCGTGGACTGGCACCTTGAACAACTGTGCATCGATGCCCGCAAAGCCGGGAAGCCAATCGATATGAAAGCGCTGCGCCGCCTCTATCTGCAAATGCAATTGAGCGCCGTGGAATACCACGATGCCATGGCGCGCAGCACCCTTGGCCGATCGCCCGCCCACGTCTTGCTGCTCCACGAAACCGATCTTGCCGCTCTGTTCGTGGCCGATCTGGTTGCCGAATTGCGCAAGGCTGGCTGGACGATTGTCACGGCTGATCGGGCCTTTGCCGATCCCTTGAACCAGGCGATGCCCGAAGTGGCCTATGCCGGAGGCACCTTGACTGGCGCCATGGCCTGGGAAAAGAATATCGACCCCCCGCTGACCCCGCTATGGATCGGGGAAGCCGTTGCCACCCAGTTGTTTCAACGCCGGGTGCTGAAAGAGACCGCCAGCAAATGACCGATCAGTTCTCCCTCAACTCCGACCAGCTCGCCATTCAGGATATGGCGCGCAAGTTTACGGCGGACCGGATCACGCCGTTCGCCGCCGAATGGGACGAGACGCACCACTACCCGGTGGACGTGTGGAAGGCCGCCGGTGAGCTGGGCTTCGGCGCGATTTACGTGTCCGAGGAAAGCGGCGGGATTGGCCTCGGGCGGCTGGAAGCGGCCCTGATCATGGAAGCGATGGCCTATGGCTGCCCGGCCACATCAGCCTACATCTCGATCCACAACATGTCTGCGTGGATGATCGACACGTATGGGTCGGACGCGCTCAAGGAACGGTTCCTTCCCGATCTGGTCTCCATGGACAAGATTGCCAGCTATTGCCTGACTGAACCGGGTTCGGGCTCTGACGCGGCAGCATTGAAAGCCAGCGCGCGGCTCGACGGGGATCACTATGTCCTCAACGGAACCAAGCAGTTCATTTCGGGCGCGGGCTATAACGACGTCTATGTCGCCATGGTCCGCACCGGCGATGACAAGGCCAAAGGCATCACCTGTCTGGTCGTGGAAAAGGGCACACCCGGCCTGTCATTCGGCGCGCCCGAAAAGAAGCTGGGCTGGAATGCCAGCCCCACCGCGCAGGTTATTTTCGAGGACTGCCGCGTCCCCGTGGCCAACCGCGTCGGCGCGGAAGGTGAAGGCTTCCGCTTTGCCATGGCCGGGCTCGACGGCGGGCGGCTCAACATCGGGGCCTGCTCGCTCGGCGGGGCGCAGCGCTGTCTGGACGAGGCGATCAAGTACACCAAGGAACGCCAGCAGTTCGGACAACCGATCGCCGATTTCCAGAACACCCAGTTCATGCTGGCCGACATGGCGACCGATCTGGAAGCAGCCCGTGCGCTGCTCTACCTCGCTGCCTGCAAGGTCAGCGCGGGTGCGCCCGACAAGAGCCGCTTTTCCGCCATGGCCAAGCGGCTCGCGACCGACAGCGGCAGCAAGATCGTCAACGATGCGCTGCAACTGTTCGGCGGCTATGGCTATCTCAAGGACTATCCGATCGAACGGTTCTGGCGCGATCTGCGCGTCCATTCGATCCTTGAAGGGACCAACCAGGTAATGCGGATGATCGTTGGCCGGGACTTGTTGCGGCAATGACCGGACCTGTGCCCCACTGTCCGTTCGTGTCGAGCGAAGTCGAGACACAGGTGAGCGGCATCTCGACTTCGCTCGATGTGAACGGAGCTTTGTGTGAGTGAAGACGTAATCATCCGCCGCGAAGGCCAGGCCGGGTTCCTCTCGCTCAATCGCCCCTCCGCGATCCATGCGCTGACCCTGCCGATGGTCCATGCGATGACTGCCGCCTTGCTCGAATGGCGGGACGATCCCGCCGTCAGTGTGGTGATCATCGATCATGCCGAAGGGCGCGGGTTCTGTTCGGGCGGAGACATCGCATTCTTGCGCAATTCCGCGCTGAACGATGGCGGCGCCTCCGGGCGGCAGTTCTTTCACGATGAATACCAGCTCAACCACCTGATCTTCACCTACCCCAAGCCGGTCGTCGCCTTCATGGACGGGATCACCATGGGCGGGGGCGTGGGGATCAGCCAACCGGCGCGGTTCCACGTCGCGACCGAGAACACGCGTTATGCCATGCCCGAAACCGGGATTGGCCTGTTCCCCGATGTCGGCGGCGGCTGGTACCTCTCGCGCCTGCCGGGGCGGATCGGACAGTTCCTTGCGCTGACCGGCGCGCGGCTCGACGGGGCGGAGTGCAAGTGGGCCGGGCTCGCCACGCATTACCTGCCGCATGACGCGCTGGCCGAAGCCAAGGAACGGCTCGCCCACGGCCACGATCCGGCGCAGGCGCTCGCGGCGCTCGCCGTGACCCCGCCCGAAGCCCGGATCGAACGCAACGCCGCGCTGATCGCCCGCCATTTCGCCTCGGACCGCTACGAGGATATCCTCGCCAGTCTGGAAGCCGATGACAGCGAATGGGCGGCGAAGGAGCTGGCCACGCTGCGCACCAAGTCGCCCCAGACCTGCAAGGTCGCGCTGCGCCAGTTGGCGGACAGCCTGGCCTGCGAGACTTTCGCCGACAACATGGTGATGGAATACCGCGTGGCCAGCCGCGTCCTGACCTTGCCCGACTTTGCCGAGGGCGTGCGGGCGGTGATCGTGGACAAGGACAACGCGCCGAACTGGAACCCGGCAACGCCCGAAGGCGTCACCGCCGATCTGATCGACAGCATCTTTGCCCCCTTGGGTGAAGGCAACGAATGGAAACCCCTATGAGCTTTGAGACCATCCTTGTCGAACAGCGCGGCGCGGTGACGCTGATCACGCTCAACCGCCCACAGGCGCTCAACGCGCTCAATTCGGCGGTGCTGGAAGAACTGATCACGGCCTTTGCCGCGTTCGAAGCCGACCCCGGCCAGCGCTGCGCGGTGCTGACCGGCGCGGGTGAGAAGGCCTTTGCTGCGGGCGCGGACATCAAGGAAATGGCCGAAAAGCCCGCCGCCGAATTCTACAGCGCCGACTTCTTCAGCCGCTGGACCAGTCATCTGGTCAAGACCACCCGCAAGCCTTGGATCACGGCGGTCAATGGCTTTGCACTGGGCGGTGGGTGCGAGCTGGCGATGATGGCGGACTTCATCATCGCGAGCGAAAACGCGAAGTTCGGCCAGCCCGAAATCAAGTTGGGGGTGGCCCCCGGCATGGGCGGCAGCCAGCGCCTGACGCGAGCCGTGGGCAAAGCCAAGGCGATGGAAATGTGCCTGACCGGGCGGATGATGGGCGCCGAGGAAGCCGAACGCAGCGGTCTGGTGGCGCGCGTGGTGCCACTCGCATCGCTGGTGGAAGAAGCGCTCAAAACCGCCACGGAAATCGCCGCGATGCCGCCGCTCGCTGCCGTGGCCAACAAGGAAATGGTCAACGCCGCGTTCGAAACCACGCTCGATCAGGGGATCCTGATGGAACGCCGGATCTTCCAGGTCCTGACCGCGACCGAGGACAAGGCCGAAGGCATGGCCGCCTTTATCGAGAAGCGGCCGGGGGTTTGGACGGGAAAGTGATCTTTGCGCTCGTCTTGACTGGCGTAGGTGCGCTGTTTTCATGGCTAGCAATCCTTGGTTGGCGACATCGAAATCAGGAGAGCATCAGCCTTCTCGAAGCGGGCATCCTTAAGGCGACCGGCGCTGAGCCACTGCCACTCAACCGGTTTGATCGGTGGTTACAGCGATTTCAGCTCGTAATGATTTCGATTCTTGGTCCACTGGCACTCTTCGTTGGTGGATATGGATTCCTCTCAGAACTGGGTGTGTTATGAAAATCGCCTTCATCGGCCTCGGCAACATGGGTGGCGGGATGGCCGCGAATCTGGTCAAGGCCGGGCATGAGGTCCACGCCTTCGATCTCAGCCCGGATGCGCTGGCCCGTGCGCGCGACAACCGCTGCCAGACTTACACCTCGGTGCGGGAGGCCGTGCAGGGGGCGGAGGCGGTGGTCTCGATGCTACCCAACGGGGCGATCGTCGATTCGGTCTATGGCGCGGACGTGATCGGCCAGACCCCGACCAGCGCCTTGCTGCTCGATTGTTCGACCATCGATGTCGATACCGCGCGCAAGGTTGAAGCCGCAGCGCGTGCTGCGGGTTACGCGATGGTCGATGCCCCGGTTTCGGGCGGGATCGCGGCGGCCAATGGCGGCACGCTGACTTTCATGGTCGGCGGCAGCGCCGAGGCCTTTGCCCGCGCTGAGCCGATCCTTGCCGCGATGGGCAAGGCCGTGATCCACGCCGGGGTCAGCGGCGCCGGACAAGCCGCCAAGATCTGCAACAACATGATCCTCGGCGCGACGATGATCGCCACTTGCGAAGCCTTTGCCATGGCCGACAAGCTGGGGCTCGATCTGCAGACCTTCTTCGACATTTCCAGCAAGGCCTCGGGCCAGTCATGGTCGATGACCAGCTACTGCCCGGTCCCCGGCGTCGGCCCGCAAAGCCCGGCGGACAACGGCTATCAGGGCGGTTTTGCAGCCGCGCTGATGCTCAAAGACCTCAAACTGGCGATGGAAGCCGCACAGGGCGCCGGCGCGCAAGTGCCGATGGGCCAGCGCGCCGAGGAACTCTACGCCCGGTTCGCTGAAGCCGGTAACGGCGGACTGGACTTCAGCGCGATCATCAAAACGCTCTGACATCGCAGTGATGTTGGAAAACTGGAGCGGGCGAAGGGATTCGAACCCTCGACCCCAACCTTGGCAAGGTTGTGCTCTACCCCTGAGCTACGCCCGCTCGAACGCCTGCGAACCGTTGCCGTGTGGCAGTGGTCCGGGGTGGAGGCGCGCGGTTAGCAAAGGGGCATGGGCTTGCCAAGCGGAAAATTGGGTTTGCTGCGCAAGCGGGTGACAAAGGTGCATTAGCCCTTCACAAAGGGGCACAAAGTCCCACATTGGGGCGACAAATCCCGTTTCCCGCATGGAGTGGTGCGCCGTGGCAAGCATGGGCCTGAATATCGACGAACAGAAAGCGGTCGATCGCTTTCGCAAAACCGTGGTCGAACCTTCGATGACGGGGCTGGTGATTCTCGATTTCTGGGCCGAATGGTGCGGACCGTGCAAGGCCCTGTCGCCAGTGCTGGAAAAGGTTGCGGGCGAATATGCCGACAAGGGCGTGGTGCTGGCCAAGGTCAATGTCGATGAAGAGCAATTCATCGCCGCGCAGTTCCAGGTGCGCTCGATCCCCACAGTCTATGCGATGTTTCAGGGCCAGCCCGTTGCCGACCTGACCAATGCCCGCAGCGAATCGCAGCTGAAGGGCATCCTTGACCAGCTGCTCGCCAAATTGCCGATCCATCCCGGCGAGGCTCCCAAGCAGGACATCGCCCCATTGGTCGCCATGGCGGAGGAAGTCCTGGGTGAAGGTGACGCGCCGCGCGCGGCGGGGATCTATGCCCAAATCGTCGAAATGGCTCCGCACGATGCCGCCGCGCAAGGCGGCTTGCTGCGCGCATTGATCGCTGCCGGTGAGATCGAGCAGGCCGAGGCAGCGCTGGCGCTTGTGCCAGAGGAATTGGCCGCCGATCCGGAAGTGCACCGCGCACTCGCGGCCTTGACCCTTGCGCGCAACAAGCCTGAAGATAGCGAGCTGGCAGCGCTGCGCGCCGCCGCGACGGCCGATCCGGCCGATATGGCTGCGGGGTTGGCCTATGCCGAAGCCGCCTTTGCCGCAGGCGAACGCGACGCGGCGGCGGACAAGCTGCTGGCTATGATCCAGGTCGATCGCGAATGGAACGAAGGCGCGGCGAAGGCGCGGCTGCTGCAAATCTTCGAAGCGGTCGGTTTGGAAGACCCGTGGGTTGCAGGCCAGCGGCGGCGATTGTCGCTGCTGCTGTTCGGCTGACGGCAGCCGGACGCGAAGCGGTGCGAATCTCGATCTTCCCTCTGCCCGGCGCCACGCTGTTTCCCGGCCTGCAATTGCCGCTGCATATTTTCGAGCCACGCTACCGCGCGATGGTGCAGGACGCATTGGCCCGCGACCGGCGGATCGGAATGATCCAGCCGCAGCGCGCGGAGGACGGCGCGCCGCTGTTTCGGATCGGCTGCCTTGGCAAGATCGGCGAGGTCGAAGCGCTGGACGACGGGCGGTTCAATCTGGTGCTGGAAGGGGAAAGCCGGTTCCGCCTGCTCCGCGAGCTGGATGTCACCACCCAGTTCCGCCAGATCGAAGCAGAGCTGATCCCCGAGGAACCGCTGCCCGCACTCGCCCCGGTCGAACGCGCCCTGTTCGAACGCGAATCCCGCGCCTTTGCCGATGCTCAGGGCTATGCGGTCGATTGGGATGCGGTGACCCGGCTTGACGACGAATCGTTGATCAACGGCGTCTGTCAGATCGCCCCGTTCGATCTTGCCGCCAAGCAGGCGCTGATCGAGGCCGATACGATCAAGGAGCGCTGCGAGCTGCTGGTGCAGCTGATGCAGTTCTTCGGTCGACGTGACCGTGATGATGGACGGGTTACACTGCAGTAGGTGCAGTTCCGCCCCGGTCGCGCAGGGTAAGGATCAGCCCGAACGCCAGTTCGATCAAGGCAAACGCCAGCATCAGCGGCACATCGCGCCCCGGCAGCCAGAACAATCCCGCACAGCCCACCATGGTCAATGCTGCGCCAAGCACCCAGAAGGTGCGGTCGCCATAGGCAGTCTTGAATGCGAAATAATGGGTGCCAACCGCCAAGGCAGCAACTGGAAAGACCGCCACGGGCCGGACCGCGAGCATGAGCCACGCAGCAATCAACCCAGCGATCATCGCAATCGTGCTTTCCAAGGCGACGAGACCAAGCGGGTTGCCTTTTACCGAAGCGCTCCGTCCGAAACCAAACCTGCAGATTAGCGAACTCAGCGGAAAGATCAGGATACCGCCAAGGAAGAGGGTCGAGAAAGCCTGATCTCGGGTGCCTTGCGCCAGAACCCATGCGGCCGCGAGCCAGACCAGGCCGGACACGATCGCTCCCGGTCCGCCGCCAACGAAGGCCGCGCGCACCTGTGTCTGGGCATCATCGACGGTCATCGCCTGCCTCTCCCTTTCCCGACTACCCCAGCACCGCCTTGATCCCGTCGATCACGTATTGCGCTGCGAGTGCCGCCAGCAGCACCCCCAAGAGCCGGGTGATCACAGCCTCAACCCGGGTGCCGAGCAGCTTCATCAGCGGGCCAGCGGCGGCAAGGGCAAGAAAGGTCAGCAACAGGACGGCGGCCAGGGCGGCCAATACGACCAGCGTTTCAGGCGTGCCGTGGGCGCGGGCGGTGAGCAGCATGATCGTGGCGATCGAGCCGGGCCCGGCGATCATTGGCATGGCCATAGGGAAGACGGAGACATCCTCGACATGGTCCTCACGCACCTTTTCGGCGCGTTCTTCACGCCGCTGCGTGCGCTTTTCAAACACCATGTCCAGCGCGATCACGAACAGCATGATCCCCCCGGCAATGCGGAAGCTGTTGAGCTCGATATGCAGCGCGCCCAGCAGATCTTCACCAAACAGGGCGAAGACCACCAGGATCAGTGCTGCGATCACGCAGGCGCGCGAGGCCATACTGACCGCGAGCCGATTGGGCGCGCCTTTGACCAGTCCGGCATAGATCGGGGCGCAACCGGGCGGATCGATCACCACAAACAGCGTGATGAAGGCCGAGAAGAACAGGTCAAGCATCACCGCGCCTCAGCCCCCCGCCGCAACCGTTTCCTGCAGCACCACTTCATGGGTGGTGCCGTTCCACAGCCGCACGGTCACGGTGCGTCCGCCATCCGGAGTGACGGCGGAGCTGACCAGCACGGTCTGGTCGCGCGAAACGCTTTGCTTGAAATCGGTTCCTTCGGCCGGAGCCGTAATTGGCACGCCTGGCTTGCCTGAGCATTCGGCAACCTTGCTCTTGATCATCTCGGGCGCGAACAGCGCCACGGGGAGCCGGTCCCCATGATCGAGGATCCATTTGAGATTGCCGTCGATCCCGCGCGCCCAGACCGTGGTGAAATAGCCAGTCGAATCCGGGCGCTGCCACGCTCCGTGCGTGACTGCGAGCGAGCCGTCACAGCTCGACCAGACCAGATGCGGCTGCCACTTCACCGCATGGGCCGGATCGGGCTTGCCCTTCAGAAAATCGAGTGCCTTGACCCGCTGCGGCACGAACATTTCCGCTTCGGGCGCGGCAGTGGCACGAAAGGCGGTCCATTGGCCCTTTTCCTGGGCCAGCTGGTTGAATCCGATCTCGGCCGCGATCACGCCGCCGGGATTGGCCACCGGGCGCAGCGGCGGCCCCTTGGGTCGCCCGCCGCCGCTGCAAGCGGCGAGGGCAAAGCTGAGGGACAGGGCGAGGCTGACGGTGGCAAAGCGCTTCATGCGCCGCAGCTTAGAGCGGGAATGAGTGCGCGCCAAGGGCGAAGGACTAACCAATCCTCCCCCTTTGGGGGAGGTGCCGAGTGAAACGAGGCGGAGG
>NZ_MWLM01000016.1 GCF_002198665.1 Novosphingobium sp. B 225
GGTGGGGGCGAAGCTGGCAGCAAAGCTTTGCTGGGCCGGAATCGGGGCCTGAACCGGAGCCGCAACCTCGACCGGGGCCGGGGGTGCGCCGACCGGCGCATAATTGGCCAGCGCGGCAGCGGCTTCAGGCGAAGCGGGCTGGGCGGCGGGCAGTTCGGCTGCAGCCGCCGGGGCCTGCGCCACCAGATTGGCAGCCAGGGCTGCGCCGCTCTGTTCGGCAGCCAGCTGTTCGGCTGGGGGGTTGTCGCTCAGCGCCAGGGCGGTCGGTTGGCCGCCGTCGGCGCGGATCGGGGCGTTCAGCAGCCCGGCAACGCGCAAGCGGGCGTCTTCGGGCTTGGACTTTTCGGCCCAGGCGCTCAGCCGTGCATCGATCTGGTCAGCGGGAACATCCATTGCCGCCATCACCCTGGCATCGCGCCAGCGCCCGTCGAGCGCATAGGCATAGGCGAGGTTCTGGCGGACCTTGGCGCTGGCATCGCCCGAACGCAGCGCGTCGGACAGGATCGCCACGCCGCGGCTGCTTTCACCGGCCAGGGCCAGGGCCAGGCCCAGGTCAGCCGCCGGGATCGCATCGCGCCAGTCGTCCAGGATCGCCACGGCATCGCGCGGCTTGCCTGCTGCGACGTTGGAGAGGGCGAGGCCCAGCGCGGTGCGCGAGGTGTTGTCACCCAGCTTCATCGCGTCGTTGAACGTGGTCACTGCCGATTCAAAGCGACCGGACTTGAGATAGGCATGGCCCAGCAGCGCCCGATAGGCCGGTTCGCGCGGGGCAGCGGCAACCAGCCCTTCGGCCAGCTGGATCGCCTTGTCGACCTGGCCCTTGGCCAGTGCGGTCTGGGCGGCCTGCGCGGTCTTGTCCGGGCTGGGCTTGGCCGTCGCGGTCTGGCTTATCCCGGCGCCGGCAATGGCCAGTGCGGCAATTGCCCCGGCCAGGCCGAGCGGCAGGATCTTGCTACGGATGCGGTTGGAGGTCATGGGAAGCTCCCTTCTCTGTAAATCAGCGGCGCCGCTTGTCGGCAACTTGGGCGGCCAGAGCGGCCACATCGGGTAGATCTTCGAGCAAACGGTCGAGTGCTTCGGTCACCAGCTGCTGCGCACTGCGATTGCGCACCGCGCAGGCGAGGCGCAGCTTGAGGTGACGATCGGAATCGACCCGCAGAGTGAAAGCGGCGCGGCGCCCGTCATCCAGCGCGGATTTGCGCGGCTGGGCGACGCGGCGGGCCACATCCTGCTGCTGGCGGACCACAACGGGCACCGCCGGGGCCGGGATCGGCGCCGAGGGTTCGATCGCTACCACGTCGGCCGGCCCTTCATAGGGCTGGACTTCGTCCTCGTGGACCAGGTGGTCGTGGCCCATGTCGTTCCAGCCCAGATCGTCGATCTGATGGGCCAGCGCGTCATGGCTGAGCGGGGTGAGCTGCGGACGCATCGCCGGACGGGCTCCACCCTTGCGGGCAAGCAGTCTCGGGCTGAGCGAGGCGAGAGGTTTCGGTTCGGACATGCCCCCCAGCACTCCGTCACGAACCGGCTACGCGGCGGCCGAAGCCACCAGCGGGACGATGGACACCGGGCATCACCGCGACGCTGCTGGGAGCGGCGAAGACGGTGCGGCGGAAATTCTTTTCCAGCCGGTCCGAGATATAGTTCCACAGCGATACCACTTCGGCAGCGGAGCGGCCGTTGGGATCGACTTCCATCACCGTGCGGCCATCGATCATCGAGGCGGCGAAATCGGTGCGGTGATGCAGGGTGATCGGAGCAACCGTGCCGTGCTGCGACAGCGCAACGGCGGCTTCCGAAGTGATCTTGGCCTTGGGCGTGGCGGCGTTGACCACAAAGATCAGCGGCTTGCCCGCGCGTTCGCACAGGTCAACCGTGGCGCCCACGGCGCGCAGGTCATGCGGGCTGGGGCGGGTCGGGACAACGATCAGTTCGGCGACCGCGATCACGCTCTGGATCGCCATGGTGATCGCGGGCGGGGTATCGATAACCGCCAGCTTGAAGCCCTGCTGGCGCAGGACAGCCAGGTCCGAGGCAAGCCGGGCGACGGTGGTCTGGGCGAAAGCGGGGAATTCCGCCTCGCGCTCGTTCCACCAATCGGCCAGCGAACCCTGGGGGTCGATGTCGATCAGGACCACGGGGCCAGCCCCGGCAAGCTGAGCTTGCACGGCCAGATGTCCGGACAAGGTCGTCTTGCCCGATCCACCCTTCTGCGAAGCCAAAGCCAATACGCGCACAGCAATCCCCCTAGAAACGCGGACAATCCAATTTCACTTGCCCCGGGGGATCGCAGATCGTTCCTAATTTTGGGTTAACATCGCCCTGTTATCAGACCGCAGGACGCAAGATGATCGGGATAAATGCTT
Source organism: Novosphingobium sp. B 225 (assembly GCF_002198665.1). Taxonomy (GTDB): domain Bacteria; phylum Pseudomonadota; class Alphaproteobacteria; order Sphingomonadales; family Sphingomonadaceae; genus Novosphingobium. The sequence goes on from NZ_MWLM01000016.1 coordinate 2,367, forward strand.
TGCTAACCAGTCATTCACTATGCCAGTTAAGCACTATGAGGTGCTGGCTTGGGGCCAGATGGGTGAGACTTGTGACACCCAAAGGTTACCACCAGCTTGGCTACAGGAATTTTCCGATGGGTCGTAAAACTTTCCAACTCGCCGCCGCGCTTGTGGCACTGACTCTGGCCGAAGCGCCGGGGCTGGCCGATAACAAGGCCGGAGTCGATGCCTGGGGGCGTGGGGATTATGCCACTGCGGTCCGTGAATGGCAGGGCGATATTGCGCGCGGCGATGCCGATGCGATGTTCAACCTCGCCCAGGCTTACAAGCTGGGTCAGGGTGTGAAGCAGGACATGGCCAAAGCCGAAGAACTGTATGGCAGGGCGGCCACCCTGGGACATTTGCAGGCTTCGGACAATTACGGCCTGTTCCTGTTCCAGCGCGGCCAGCGGCTGCAGGCGCTGCCTTATATCCGCGCGGCGGCCGATCGCGGCGATCCGCGTGCGCAGTATCTGCTGGGGCTGGCACATTATAATGGAGAGAACGTCCAGCGCGATCCGGTGCGGGCTTATGCGCTGGTCAGTCTGGCCCAGCAGCAAGGGCTGGAAGCGGCCCAGAACGCACTGTTGCAGATGGATAAATATGTCCCGATGGAGCAGCGGCAACAGGCCGTGGCCCTGGCCGCGCAATTGCAGAGCGACGCGGATTCAACGCGCGCCCGGCAATTGGCGGCGGTCGATCTGGGAGCAACCGTTTCTTCAACCCCGCCGGTCGCGGCTGCGGCGCCAGTGCGCGCTCCGATAGTGGTTGCTTCGGCTGATCCGGTATCCGCCGCGGCGAGGGTGGCCGCAGGCAGCAGTCCGGCCACCGCCGGGGCGGACTATGCCCGCCCGCAAGTGGTTTCCCCGCCGCCGCGGCCAGTGGTCCATGCCGGGCCGCCTCCGGGCTATAACCCCGGGCCTCCTGCCGTGATGGCACCGCCGCCGTCCGCACCGGTCGCCGCAGCGGCAGCAGGCGGAGCCTGGCGCGTGCAGCTGGGCGCGTTTGGGCAGCCAGCCAATGCCGACGCCCTGTGGGCAAAGCTTAAGGGGCGTCCTGAACTGGCCGGGCATGCCCGGCTCAACGTTCGCGCCGGGGCAGTGATCAAGCTGCAGGCCGGCGGTTTTGCCAGCGAGGCGGCAGCGCGCGCGGCTTGCGGCAGGCTGAGCGCCAGCGGCCAGTCCTGCATCGCGGTGCGGAACTGAGCCTATGGACAGCGCGGCGCGCGAACGGCCAGAGGCCCGCGCGGCGAGCGAAAGAATTGCGGCGCTTGACCTGATCCGGGGGATCGCCGTGCTCGGCATCCTGGCGGTCAATATTGCCGGGTTCGCCGGGCCGGATAGCGGCAACTATTCCCCCGATCTGCCGCGCCCGGGCAACGCGGCGGATCACCTGGCCTTCATGGTCCAGCAAGTGCTGTTCGAAGGCAAGATGCGGGCGCTGTTCTCGATCCTGTTCGGGGCCAGCATGGTGCTGTTCATCGACCGTGCCGAAGCGGCCCGCCGTGATGGCACTTTGCTGCAGGCGCGGCGGTTGGTCTGGCTGGCGCTGTTTGGCTATCTGCACTTCCTGCTGCTGTGGTCGGGCGACATCCTGTTCATCTATGCCATGGCCGGGTTCATTGCCCTGCTGTTGCCGCGCGCCAGACCGACCGCGCTGGTGGTTGCGGCGCTGCTGGTGTTCTCGCTGTGGCAGGCGGTAAACCTGGCCCAGTGGTATCCTTCGCTCAGCACCGAAGCCGCCGTGCGCAGCGGCACGGCCAGCGCGGAGCAGGCCCGAAGTCATGCCGAAACGATCACCTATTACCGCGAGGAAGACCGCGAGAAGGCCGGCGCCCTGACCGGCAGCTGGCATGACCGCTTCGTCTATACCCTAAGCCGCGCCTATATGCCGCTGGTCGGGGCGGCGTTCATCATGGGTGAAACGCTGACCTATGTCCTGCTGGGCATGGCCCTGCTGTCCAGCGGGTTCTTTGCGGGTGAGTGGGAGCGGCGGAACTTGCGCCAGTTGGCGGGCTGGGGGCTGGGGCGGTNGGCTGGGGCTGGGCGGCCTCGCGACGCTGGGGTTCGCGGGCTGGTCTGCGCTCAATCACTGGCCCGAAACCGCGATGCATTTCGCGATCGGTTACGGCCTGGGTTTTGCCCATCTGGCCATGGCGCTGGGTTACATGGCGCTCGCCATGCTGGCGATGCCGCAGTTGCTGAGCTCTGCGTTGGGGAGGCGCCTAGAAGCGGCAGGGCGGATGGCGTTCAGCAATTACATCGGCACCAGTCTGGTGATGACCGCGCTGTTCTATGGCTGGGGGCTGGGCCGGTTCGGGCACTATGGCACGGCTGCGCAGGCCGGGTTTGTCCTGCTTGGCTGGACGCTGATGCTGGCCTGGTCCGCCCCGTGGCTCGCGCACTTTCGCCAGGGTCCGCTGGAGTGGTTGTGGCGCAGCCTGACCGAATGGAAAGCGCTGCCGTTGCGCCGCCGCCCTATTTCTTGAACGGGTTCTTCGAACTGCGCAAAGTCAGCCGCACCGGCACCGCATCGAACCCCAGGTCGCGGCGCATGCCGTTGACCAGATAGCGCTGATAGCTTGTCGGCAGTTCCTCCAGCCGGGTGCCGAACAGCACAAAGCTGGGCGGGCGCACGCGGGCCTGGGTGATATAGCGCAGCTTGATCCGCTTGCCGCCGGGGGCCGGGGGCGGGTTCTTGCCCAGCGCTTCATCAAACCACCGGTTGAGCAGTGCGGTCGGCACCCGCTTTGACCAGGCGTCACGCAGTTCAAACGCGGCTTTGATCAATTGGTCGAGCCCTTTGCCGGTCCGCGCCGAGACCGACAGCACCGGCAGGCCGCGCACCTGGCTGAGCCCTTCGTCCAGCGCAGAGCGGATCCCGTTGAACAGGGCGCTGGCATCTTCGGCCACGTCCCACTTGTTGATCGCCACGATCAGCGCCCGGCCTTCTTCCAGCACCAGGCTGGCGATCTTCAGATCCTGATGTTCCAGCCCGCGCGTGGCATCAAGCAGCAGCACCACCACTTCGGCGAAATCCACCGCGTGGCGCGCATCGGCCACGGCAAGCTTCTCCAGCTTGTCCACGACCAGCGCCTTCTTGCGCATCCCTGCCGTGTCGATCAGCCGGACCGGCCGTTCCTCGCCGCTGTCGGGATCGGTCCAGGACCAGTCGACCGCGATCGAATCGCGGGTGATCCCGGCCTCTGGCCCGGTCAGCAGGCGGTCTTCACGCAGCAGCGCGTTGATCAGCGTGCTCTTGCCGGCATTGGGCCGCCCGACGATCGCGAGCTTGAGCGGGCCGCTCGGCACTTCCTCATCTTCGTCGCCGCTTTGCTCGGGCAGGCCATAGTCATCTTCCGGCTCTGCGCCTTCCAGATGCGGGCGCAGCGCAGCGAACAGATCACCTAGGCCTTCGCCATGTTCGGCGGAAAAGGCGATTGGCTCCCCGAAACCGAGCGAAAACGCCTCATAAAGCCCGGAATCGCCCGCGCGGCCCTCGGCCTTGTTGGCGATCAGCACCACCGGTACGGTCGATTGGCGCAAATACCGCGCGATCTCTTCGTCCATCGGGGTCAGCCCGGCGCGCGAATCGATCACGAACAGCGCAACGTCCGCGCCGACCAGCGAAGCTTCGGTCTGCTGGCGCATCCGGCCCGGCAGGCTGTTGGCGTCCAAATCCTCCCACCCGGCGGTATCGACGATGGTGAAATCGAGGCCCAGCAGATGCGCTTCGCCATACCGGCGGTCGCGGGTAACGCCGGGCTGATCGTCAACCAGCGCCAGTTTCTTGCCGATCAGCCGGTTGAACAGCGTGCTTTTGCCCACGTTGGGGCGACCAATAATGATAACTTGGGGCAGGGCCATGGGCTGCAAGTGACCCCAGCGGGGCCAATTTGCAAGGTATTGCCGCCTGCGGGGCAAATTCTTGCCGGTTTGTTTACCACACCGCGCAGGTTGCCCCTAACCTTGACCTGCCATTTACCCTGTCCATGACGGGATGGATTCGAATTGCCCTGGCGGGGCTGGGACTGGTCGTTGCGGCCGGTTCGGTGCAGGCCAGAGGTATCGCACTGGATGAAAGCGCCTCGGTTTCGGGCGGGGGCAGCTCGATGCTGCCGCCCTACCTGCAATGCGTGCCTTATGCGCGGCAGGTCAGCGGGATCATGATCTTTGGCGATGCCCACACCTGGTGGGAACAGGCTGCGGGCCGCTATGCCCGGGGCACTGCGCCCAAGGTGGGGGCCGTGATGGCGTTTCGCCCGCACGGCGGCTCCACGCTGGGCCACGTGGCGGCGGTCAGCCGGATCATTGATTCGCGCACGATCCTGATTCGCCATGCCAACTGGAGCCCGATCAACGGGCGGCGCGGCCAGATTGAGGACAATGTCCGCGCGGTGGACGTTTCGCCCGACAATGACTGGAGCGAAGTGCGCGTGTGGTATGCCCCGATCGGCGATCTGGGCGGCACGCGCTGGCCGGTGCAGGGCTTCATCTATCGCGGCAAGGCGCCCAAGGGCGAGGGCATTGCCCCGCCGCGCGGGCTGACCTTTGCCAAAGCGAACACACCGAGAAGCGCCGATCCGATCGGCGACATCATTCGCACCAAATTGGGGATCTGATCGATCAGGCCTTGGCCACCGGGGGATTATCGCCCAGGTCTTCGAACCAGGCTTCTACCGGGCCGCTCAGCTTGATGGTCAGCGGCTGGCCCTTACGGTCCATGGTCTTGCCGGCCTGAACCCGCACCCAGCCCTCGGAAATGCAGTATTCCTCGATATTGGTGCGGACCACGCCCTTGAACCGGATGCCAACGCCGCGCTGCAGCACATCGGCATCGAAATGCGGGCTTTTGGGGTGGATCGCCAGGTGATCGGGGGGCACGTCTGCGCCGCTGGTGGTTTGTTCGCTCATGAATGCGCCCTTAGATGCTCAACGCGGCTTGTCAATTCGCGCGGACCGCTCTAAGGGCGCGCTTCCGAACGGAATGGGCGCGTAGCTCAGCGGTAGAGCACACCCTTCACACGGGTGGGGTCACAGGTTCAATCCCTGTCGCGCCCACCATTCCTTCGGTAATCCCCAGCATCGGTTGAAAGCGTGGCCGCTTGCGGGCATAGGCCTGCGCACTATGCATGACATTCGCTCTATCCGTGAGAACCCCGCAGCTTTTGACGCCGGTCTGGCCCGGCGCGGGCTGGACCCGCAATCGGCCGCGATCCTGGCGCTGGACAGTGAGCGGCGCGGTGTCGCCACCCGGATGCAGGAGGCGCAGGGACGCCGCAACGAGGCTTCGAAGCTGATCGGCGCGGCGATGGGCCGGGGTGACAAGGACGAGGCGGAGCGGCTCAAGGCCGAAGTCGCCGCGCTGAAGGACACGCTCCCCGCGCTGGAGGCTGAGGATCGCGATCTGCTCGCCGCGCTCACCGACATGCTGGCGCGCATTCCCAACTTGCCCGGCGCCGATGCGCCGGATGGCAAGGATGAGGCTGAAAACGTGGAAGTGAGCCGCTGGGGCACTCCGCGCACATTTGCCTTCACCCCGCAGGAACATGCCGATCTGGGGTCGCCGCTGGGGCTGGACTTTGAAACGGCTGCGGCGATGAGCGGCGCACGCTTTACCTTCCTGCGCGGCCAGATGGCCCGGCTGCACCGCGCGCTGGGGCAGTTCATGCTCGACACGCAGACCGCCAAGGCCGGCTATACCGAATGCAACCCGCCAGTGATGGTTCGTGACGAAGCGATGTACGGCACCGACAAGCTGCCGAAATTCGCCGATGACCTGTTCCGCACCACCGATGGTCGCTGGTTGATCCCTACGGCTGAAGTCAGTCTGACCAGCTCTGTCATGGGCCAGATCCTCGACGAAGCCGCCCTGCCGATCCGTATGACCGCACTGACGCTGTGCTTCCGCAGCGAAGCCGGGGCGGCGGGCAAGGATACACGTGGGTTCATTCGTCAGCACCAGTTCGAAAAGTGCGAACTGGTCAGCGTCGTCCGCCCCGAAGACAGCGCCGCCGAGCACGAGCGGATGACCGGGGCGGCTGAGGCCGTGCTGCAGGCGCTGGACTTGCCCTATCGCAAGGTGCTGCTCTGCACCGGCGACATGGGCTTTGGTGCCAAGAAGACCTACGATCTCGAAGTCTGGCTGCCGGGCCAGAACGCCTATCGCGAGATTTCGTCCTGTTCCAACTGCGGCGATTTCCAGGCGCGGCGGATGAACGCGCGGTATCGGCCCGAAGGCGGGAAGGGGACGGAATTCGTCCACACCCTCAACGGCTCGGGGCTCGCCGTGGGGCGGACCTTGGTGGCGGTGCTGGAGAATTACCAGCAAGAGGATGGCTCCGTTACCGTGCCCGAGGCGCTGAAACCGTACATGGGCGGGATCGACACGCTGGTGCCCTCTTGAACCTGAAAGACACCTGATGCGTATTCTCCTGACCAACGATGACGGCATTTTCGCACCCGGCCTGGAAGTGCTGGAAAAGATCGCGCGGACCTTTTCGGACGACGTGTGGATCTGTGCGCCGGCAGAGGAACAATCCGGGGCCGGGCACTCGCTCACGCTGGGCCGTCCGGTGCGGCTGCGCCAGCATGACGAGCGGCGCTTTTCCGTCTCCGGCACCCCCACCGATGCGGTGATGATGGCGCTGCGCAAGGTCATGCCGGGCAAGCCCGACCTGATCCTGTCGGGCGTCAACCGTGGGGCCAATCTGGGCGATGATGTGACCTATTCGGGCACCGTTTCCGCCGCAATCGAAGGCGCGCTGGCGGGGATCCGCTCGATCGCCTTGAGCCAGGTCTATGCGGCTGAAGGCATGGGTGATCGTGTGCCGTTTGCCGCCGCCGAAGCCTGGGGGGCCAAAGTGATCGCGCCGCTGCTGGGCCTGCCGTTTGCCGAGCGCACCTTGGTCAACATCAACTTTCCGCCGATCGAGGCCGCTGCGGTTCAGGGAATCCGCGTAGTCCGGCAGGGATTTCATGACTATGCGCGCGGATCGGTGGTTGAAGGGACCGATCCAAGGGGCTACCAGTACTTCTGGTTCGGGCTCCACGGGATTGAGCATACCCCGGGGCACCAGACTGACCTTGAAGCGATCCAGGACGGGTACATATCAGTGACACCCTTGCAGCTTGATCTGACCCACAATGCCTCGCTGGCCCAGCTGGCGGAGCGGTTCGCCTGATGCGCCGCGCGGCGGCCCTGCTGGCGGCGGGCGCGCTGTTGCTGATGGCTGCGGGAGCGCCCGATCCCAAGACCGAGACCAGCCACGTGGTCAAACCCGGTGAGACCCTGGGCGGGATCGCTTCGCGCGCCGAAGTGCCCCGGATCCTGATCATCGAGGCCAATGGCCTCAAGGCACCCTATGCGGTCAAGGCCGGGCAGAAACTGGTCATCCCGCGCCGCCGGACCCATGTGGTCAAGGACGGGGAAACCGGGTTCTCGATCGCCATGGACTATGGCGTGCCGTGGTCCGCGATTGCGGCTGCCAATGGCATCAAGAGCGGTGAGGCAGTGAAGGAAGGGCAGAAACTTGCCATTCCGACCCTGGCCAAAGGCACTGCACCCAGCGCCCCCGCTACTGCCAAACCCGTCGCCACCAAACCCGCCGCCGCGCCCAGCGTGGATGTGGACGATGCCGATCCGCCCGCCAAATTCGCCTGGCCTGTCAGCGGCAAGGTCCGCCGGGGGTTCGTGGCCCGCAGCGGCAAGGCGGCGTTCCACGACGGGATCGACATCCTGGCCGACAAAGGCACAGCCGTCCGTGCCAGCGCTGCCGGGACCGTGATCTTTGCCGGGCCGGGGCCGAAGGAATACGGCAAGACCGTCATCCTTCACCATGGCAAGCGCTGGACCACGGTCTATTCCTACCTCGACAAGATCACCGTCAAACTGGGTGACAAGGTCAAGGCGGGTGAGCGGATCGGGCTCAACGGGCAGGACGGGCTCGCCACCGAGCCCCAGCTGCACTTTGAAATCCGGCACAACCGCGGCGCGCTCAACCCCGCGCGGTATCTGCCGAAGGCCGACTAACCCAGCAAGCGGAACACCGCGCCCATCGCGAGGTAGGCCAGCAGGAACGCCGCGCTGTCCCGGCCGAGTTCGCGCGCCGGGGTTCCGGCCTTCAGCCCCGCCAGCCACAGCGCCGGAATCACGATCGCCAGTGCCAAGCCGCTCGACTGCATCCAGAACAGCTGCGGCTTCGCGGCCAGCTTGTCTGCCCCGATCCGGGCGAGCGCGTGCCCCAGCATCGCAGCGGGCACCAGGCTGAGCCCCCAGGCCCAGACCGGCACTTTGCTGCCCCGCCAGAACAGCCACAGCACGGCGCTTGCCACTGCCGCTGCCAGCAATACGGCCAGCCAGTTGATCGGACCCATCAGCGTCTCCTTTCCCGCACTGTAGCCTTTCCGGCGGCGAAGGTGTAGGGGCCGCCGCCATGGCCTCTACAATTCCCGATCAAAAGCGCGTCGGCATGGTCTCGCTCGGCTGCCCCAAGGCGCTGGTCGATTCCGAACGCATCCTCACCAAATTGCGCGCCGATGGCTACGCGATGAGCCCCGATTACGAGGGCGCCGACGTCGTGCTCGTCAACACCTGCGGCTTCCTCGATTCGGCCAAGGAGGAAAGCCTGTCCGCGATCGGCGAGGCTATCGCCGAGAACGGGCGGGTGATCGTGACCGGCTGCATGGGCAACGAAGCCGAGCTGATCCGCGCCAAGTTCCCGCAAGTGCTGGCCGTGACCGGCGCGCACCAGTACGAGGCCGTGGTCGAGGCGGTGCATCAGGCTGCGCCTCCGTCGCAAGGGCCGTTCGTCGACCTCACCCCGCAGGGCGACGTCAAGCTGACCCCGCGCCATTACAGCTACCTCAAGATCAGCGAGGGCTGTAACCACGCCTGCTCGTTCTGCATCATCCCGCAGCTGCGCGGCAAACTCGCCAGCCGCCGGATCGACGCGGTGCTGCGCGAGGCGGAAAAGCTGGTCGCGGCGGGCACCCGCGAACTGCTGGTGATCAGCCAGGACACTTCGGCCTATGGCGTCGATGTCCGGCATGAGGAGCGCGACTGGAAGGGCAGTCCGGTGCGCACCCACATGACCGATCTGGCCCGCGAACTGGGCCAACTGCGTACTGCCGACGGCATGCCGCCGTGGGTCCGTTTGCACTACGTCTACCCGTACCCGCATGTCGACGCGGTGATCCCGCTGATGGCCGAGGGGCTGCTGACCCCCTACCTCGACATTCCGTTCCAGCACGCCGCGCCAAGCGTGCTGAAGGCGATGAAGCGCCCGGCCAACGAGGCCAAGGTGCTGGAACGCCTGCGCGGCTGGCGCGAGGTCTGTCCCGATATTGCCGTCCGTTCCAGCTTCGTGGTCGGCTTTCCGGGCGAGACCGAGGCCGATTTCCAGTACCTGCTCGATTGGCTCGACGAAGCCCAGCTTGACCGGGTCGGGGCCTTCCGGTTCGAACCCGTTGCCGGGGCTGCGGCCAATGACCTGCCCGGGGCCGTGCCGGAAGAGGTCAAGGAAGAGCGTTTTCAGCGGATCATGGCCCGGACCGAGGCGATCAGCGCGGCCAAGTTGCAGGCCAAGGTGGGCCGCACGATCCCCGTGATCATCGACGAAGTGGGCGAGCCCGACGAGGACGGCGATCTTGGCGCGACCGGTCGCAGCCAGGCCGATGCGCCCGAAATCGACGGGGCGGTCTATCTGCGCAACGTGCCCGAGGGGCTGGAGGCCGGGCAGATGGTGTCGGTGACGGTCGAGGATGCCGACGAACATGACCTGTTCGGGGTGATCGCGGGGGCCTGAATGCCCCGGAAAACCGGGTGACACTTCGTCCGGCGCTCCGCACCCGGCTTCAATCTTTTCAAGCACTTGGCCCGGACACCCCGGACAACAAGGTGACACTGTGTCCGGGTAATTTATTCCATGATTTCAGCTATTTGTCGCAAATAAGGTGACACATGCGCTCTTTCCGAAAAAGAAGAGCCTGCGGGCCAGTGCTGGCGGTGGTTATTCAATTGTCAAAGAGCGGCCCCCTTATAGCAGGTCCGCGGCGTGTAGGAAAACGCTGAAGCGGCCAGCCGCGCAGGCAAGATCGCGCATCAATCGGGACCGGTTTTTCCGGTTTACGACGATCCGCTCGGTTGCGGCGGGAAAATCTCGTTGCCCGCGGCGTCATAGCATTTGTTCTGCGCATCGCAGCGCGCGGCATCGGGGAAGTTCAGGGGTTGTCCAGCCGGTCGGGGTTGCAGGTTCTGATAACCGTGGCTGTTGTTGATCGGATTGACCAGAATGGTGTCGAAGCACCACTGATCGGGATTGTAGGCGATCGTCACACTGCTGGACATGGGGTCGGTGACCGCCGGCGCACCGGCATTGCGATCTCCGCGCAGGGCGATGGTATAGCGAATGCCATCCGGTTTCCCATCGGGGCCCCGGCGAACCGACATGATCGCCGCGCCGCTTTCATGGCGCAGTTCGGCGGTGACGTTGTTGTCGCTGCGCGAACGGAAGCGGCTAATCAGATTGACCACCGAAATGGGGGATGCCCAATCGCCGCGCAGGACATAGGGAATCCAGGTCCTGCCGGTGGCCGGATCGACCAGCGCGATATAGCCATAGACATGCGATGGATCGGCCGCGCTGGGGCAATGCGGCACGGCTGTTTCCAGCACGGTTCTGGGGTTCAGCGCCTTTTTGACACTGTCGAGGATCGACTGCGCCTGGGCCGCGCCGCTGCCCAGGGCAAGCAGCGCGGTCAGCGCGGCGGCGGCCGGGCGGGGCCGAAATTTCAAAGGCGTCATGGCGTTCTCTCCGCAGAAAAATCGATCCGCCGGGGCGGTCCGTGGACATAGGGCGGCCGGGCAGTGGGCGGCTTGGGCGGGGCCAGCGGGGCCGCAAAATCGATCCGCCGCTGCGGGCCATGCTGATAGGGCGCGATCACCGGCGGAGGCGGGGGCATGGTCTGCTCGGCTGCAAAATCGATCCGCCGGGGTGCTTGCGCTGCAGCCTCAGCCGTCTGCGCCAGTGCCGCACCATGTCCAAGCGCGGCCAGCACGGCAGCGCACAGCAGGGGCATGCGGGGTTTGGGAACGGTCAAGCGGCAAGCCTCCTGTGCGGGCCTGCTGATTGATGCGCCTTGCCGCGCGCCGCAGCGCTACCCGTATGGGTAGCTGTCCGCTATTGCAGCAGGGCCCGGATCGCTCGCGCGGCATCGTGCATCAGTGCCGCAGCATCGAGTTCGGGTTCGTCCAGCACCAGCTCTATCGCCGCATAGCCCAGATCTACGCACAGCCGCGCCTGCCGGGCCACGCGGGCCGGATCGGCGGCGGGATCCTGCGCCAGCGCGGCCCGCGCCAGTTCCGCCGCCAGCGCGCGGTGGCTGGCCAGCCGCACCTGCGCCAGCTGCGGCACCGCGCGCAGCATCCGCATCACCCAAGGGCCTCCGGGGCTGGCACGGGTCAGGGTGACATGATCGGACAGAACCTGCGCGATCCGTGCTTCATCCTGCAAGGCATCCAAAGGCACCAGCGCGTTCTGCGCCGCCATCAGCCGTTCGCCCAGCACCCGCAGCAGCGCGTATTTGTCCGGGAAATAGTGGTACAGCGTTGGCGGGGAAACCCCGGCGCGTTCGGCCACCAGATTGGTCGAAAGCCGGTCCACTCCCAATTCAGCCAGCAAGTGCCCGGCGCAGTCCAGCAGCCTTTCCCGCGTCGCCACACTGCGTTGCTGGCGCGGCTGGCGCAGGGCTGGGGGCGGGCTTGACATAAATATAGCGATAGCTAGGTTTTGTCGCGGGGAGAAGAGAAATGTTGAAGCGATTCCCGGTCTTGTTCCTTCTAGCGCTCACCGCCTGCCAACCGGCGGCCAAGCCGCTGACCCCGGCGGAGAGCGCGGCGCTGAAGCCTGCGGATGCGCGGTTGGCGGGGCTTTACGAACAATCGTGCAAGGCCTGCCACACCGTCGCGGATTCGCGCGCACCTTTGACCGGGGACCGCACCCAGTGGGATCCGCGCTGGGCCAAGGGCGAGGAAGCGCTGCTGGCCGAAGCGCTGGTGGGGTTCGGATCGATGCCGGCCGGCGGGCAATGCTTTGAATGCACCCCCGATGATCTGCGCGCGCTGATCCGCTTCATGGCGGGGCGCGAATAATGGCGAACCGGCGCAAGGTGCTGCTGGGCGGCGCGGGGTTGCTGGCGG
>NZ_MWLM01000017.1 GCF_002198665.1 Novosphingobium sp. B 225
AACCCGCCCTGCCCGCGCCCGCCGCTCCGCCGCAGCAGGCCAATGGCGCGATCTTCAATGTGGCAACGGGCTATGCCCCCTTGTTCCACGGCAACCGTGCCAGCCAGGTCGGCGATCCGCTGACGATCACGCTGGTCGAGCAGACCACCACCACCAAGAGCGCAGGATCGAAAACCCAGCGCGACGGTGGGGCTTCGATTACCCCGCCGACCACCGGCCCGCTCGGCTTCCTCAACCCCAATGCCCTTAAAGCGTCGAGCCAATCGTCGTTCAACGGTCAGGGAAATGCCTCGCAGACCAGCACGCTGGCCGGCGAAGTTTCCGTTACCATCGCTGAAGTGCGGGCCAACGGCACCGCGCTGGTGCGCGGAGAAAAGCGCTTGTTGCTAAGCCAGGGCCAGGAATGGATCCAGTTCGCCGGTATCGTGCGGCTGAGTGACATCGATGCGGACAACCGCATCGCGTCCTCACGCGTGGCCGATGCGCGGATCGAATATGCCGGCAACGGCAGCGTCGCGCGGGCCGGCAAGGAAGGCTGGCTGAGCAAGTTCTTCAACATGATCAGTCCGTTCTGAGGGGGTGGAGATGAAGCTTCGCCCCATCACTCTGATCGCCGTGGTGATCGCCCTGCTGCTGCCACACGCCGTCATGGCCGAACGGATCCGCGATCTGGGTGCGTACCAGGGCGTGCGAACCAACCAGCTGACCGGCTACGGCGTGGTCGTAGGGCTGGTCGGCACCGGCGATGACAGTCTGGAATATGTGACGCAGGCGATGCGCGGCGTGTCCGGGCGGGTCGGGGTGCAGCTGCCTGCGGGCATCAACCCCAGCCTGAAAAACGCTGCCGCAGTGATGATCACTGCCGATCTGCCCGCCTTCGCCAAGCCCGGCCAGCGGATCGACGTGACGGTAAGCGCGCTGGGCAAAGCCAAAAGCCTGCGCGGCGGGGCGCTGATCATGTCGCCGCTCTATGGGGCGGACGGGCAGATCTATGCCATGGCGCAGGGCAATCTCGCCGTCGGCGGGCTCGGCATTTCGGGCGCGGACGGATCGAAGCTGACGGTCAACATCCCCACCGTAGGCCGGATTGCCGACGGGGCGAGCGTGGAACGCACAGTCGAAACCGGGTTCAACAGCGCCGACAGCCTGCGCTGGAACCTGTTCCAGTCCGATTTCCTGACCGCCGCGCGGGTCCGCGATGCGGTCAACCGCGCATTCCCCGGCACCGCCAGCGTGGAGGACGGCGTCACTTTGGCGCTGCGTCTGCCGTCGCAGGCCGATGCCCGCGCCAGCATGATGGCCGCGATCGAGATGCTGGACGTGACCCCGGCGGAAACCCCGGCGCGGGTGATCGTCAACAGCCGCACCGGCACGGTGGTGATCAACAGCGCGGTGCGGCTTGCCCCGGCAGCGATCAGCCACGGAAAGCTGACCGTGCGGATCGATGAAAAGCCCACCATTTCCCAGCCCAATGCCTTCAGCCGGGGGCAGACCGCCGTGCAGCAAAGCTCCACCCTGTCGGCCGAGGAAGAAGGCCGCAAGGTTGCCCTGTTCAAGCCCGGTGCGTCGCTCGCCAAACTGGTCGATGCGCTCAACCTGCTGGGCGTCAGCCCCAGCGATCTGGTCGCGATCCTCGAGGCCCTGAAACAGGCCGGGGCGCTGAAAGCCGAAATGGTGGTGATATGACCGCAGTTTCATCCCCGATGCTGGCGGCCGGCAGCCTGGTCAGTAGCCACGGCAGCGACCGTGAAAAGCTGGCCGGCGTGGCCAAACAGTTCGAAGCGATGTTCGTGCGCCAGATGCTGGCCGCCGCGCGCAAGGCGGACTTTGGCGAACCGCTGCTGGGCGGACAGGCGCTGGAAACCTTTCGCACCATGCAGGACGAACACTTTGCCGATGCGGCGGCGCAGGCGGGATCGTTCGGGCTGGCCAGAATGATCGAAGTCCAGCTGGCCCGGCAAGCCGGGCTGGATGCCCCCGCGTCTGCGGCGGGAAGGACCTGACCCATGGCCTCTGACCTTTTCAACATCGGTTCCTCCGGGCTCAAGGCCGCGCGTGCGGCGCTGGAAGTGACCACCCAGAACATCGCCAATGCCGCGACCGAAGGCTATGTCCGGCGCAGCGTGAGCCTGTCTGAAATGGCCGCCGCAGGCGGCTATTCGCGGATCGGGGATCTTTCGCTGTCGGGGGTGCGGGTGGCGGGCATTCAGCGCAACGCCGATCTGTTCCGGCAAAGCGAACTGCGCCGCACCGGATCGGACGCGGCCCGCGCAGGCAGCGAGCTGAAAGGGTTCGAAAACATCGAATCCGCGATCGACCAGTCCAATGTCTATCCGGCAATGACCGCGTTTGAAGGGTCCTTGCAACGGCTGGTGGCCGATCCGGTTGACCTTTCGCTGCGCGCCGCCGCGCTGGAAGATGCGCGCACATTGGCGCGGACGTTCAACATTGCCGCCAGTGCGCTCGACAATGTCGGCGCGGGGCTGCGGTTCGAAGCGACCGACGCCACTGCGCAGGTCAATTCGCTGTCGGGCGAACTGGCGCGGGTCAACCTTCAGCTTAACCGCACCGCAGCCGGGACCAGCGACCAGACCTTGCTGCTCGATCAGCGCGACCAGCTGATGCAGCAACTGTCCGGCTATGCCGACATCACCACCTCGATCGGCGTGGATCAGGCGGTCGAAGTGCGGATCGGCGGCGCGCCGCTGGTTCAGGGCGGCACGGCCAAACCCTTTGCCATGGTCACCGGCGGCGACGGGACGATCTCTTTCACGCTGGATGGCGCGCCGGTAACGGTGGCGGGCGGATCATTGGCGGGCAAAGCCCAGGCCCTGATCGCGGTGCGCGATAACAAGGATCAGCTGGATGTGATCGCGGGTCATCTGATGACCGCCGCCAATGGCGCGCAAGGCACCGGGGTGGCGCTGGATGGCAGCGCGGGCATTGCGATGTTCACCGGCAGCGGCGCAGCCGGGATCACGCTTAATCTGACCAGCGGCAGCCAGATCGCGACGGCGGCTTCGACCGCAGGTCCCGGCAGCCGCGATCCTGCCAATCTTGAAGCCATGCGCACCGCGCTCAGTTCCGCCGGGGTCGCCAAGGACCTCGACGGGATGCTGTTTGCCGTGTCGAGCGGCGTGGCCGGGCGCAAGACCACGGCCCAGGCGCTCGACAGCATCGCCAGCGCGGCCAAGCTGGCCTTTGAACAGCAGAGCGGGGTCGATCTGGATCAGGAAGCCGCCAATCTGGTGCGCTTTCAGCAGGCGTTCCAGGCCAATGGCAAGGCGATCCAGATCGCCGCCGACCTGTTCGACACCTTGCTTGCCCTGAAGTGATAGCGGAGCCCAGCCGATGACCCTTGTCAGCACCAGCGCCTTTTACGACCGCTCCGGCCTTGACCTGTCGAGCCTCAGGACCCGGGCCGAGGCCTTGCAGACCTCGCTCAGCACCGGGCAGCGGCTAACCAAGGCCAGCGACGATCCGGTTGGCGCGGCACAGCTGCGCAGCCTGCAGCGCGCGGACCAGTTTTCGGCGATCGACCAGACCACTGCGGCGCGCGCCACCACCGACCTGACCCTGACCGACAGCGCCCTCTCGAATTTCTCTGCCTATGTGATCCGCGCGCAGGAACTGGCGACCCAGGCCGCCAATGGCACCATGACCGCCGCCCAGCGCAGCGGGATCGCGACCGAGCTCAGCCAGATGTCGGACGAACTGGTCCGCCTGGCCAATTCGCGCGACAGCACGGGCCATGCGCTGTTCGGCGGGCAAACCGCGGGCAATGCCTTTTCACTGACCGCCGCCGGAACCCTGCAATATGATGGCACGCCGACCGCCACCGAGCTGCCGCTGGGTGATGGGCAGACCGTGACCAAGGGGCTGACCGGGCCAGAATTCCTGAACTTTTCCGGGACCAACCTTTACGCCTTGGTCAAGGGTCTGGCCGATGCGCTGAACGGCGCGGCGGCCGATCCGGCCCAGGCCGCGCGCGATGCGCTGGGGCTGCTCGACACCGGTCTTGAAAGCATCACCACCGCGCAGACGGTGGTGGGCGCGCGGCTCAACTGGATCGATCTGGTTGGCGAGCGCCGCCTGCAACTGGGCGAACTGCGTGCCAATGAAGAAGCCGAAGTCGGCGGGGCGGAACTCGCCTCGACCATTACTCAGCTGCAGCAGGTGATGACCGTTCTGGAAGCCAGCCAGGCCAGTTTTGCCAAGCTGGCCAGCCTGTCCTTGTTCGACCTGATCCGCTGAAGGGCGTCAGGCCGGTTGTAAGTTCGTTTGGGGGTTTTGAAATATGTACGCTGGGATAGGGATCGTCATCCTGATCGTCATGGTGTTTGGCGGCTTTGCGCTTACCGGCGGGGCGCTGGGGCCGGTGCTGCACGCGATTCCGCACGAAATGCTGATCATCCTTGGCGCGGCCGCAGGCGCGATCGTTACCGGCAACAACATGCACGGGATCAAGGCGCTGGCCGGCGGCTTTGGCAAAGTGTTCAAAGGCCCGCGCCACACCAAGCAGGATCACATCGACGTCATCATCCTGACCACCAAGCTGATGAAGATGCTGCGCAGCGAAGGTCCGGTGGCACTGGAAAGCCATGTCACCGATCCGTCCACATCGGCCATTTTCGCGGAATTCCCGCGGATTCTCGCCAACAAGGAACTGGTCGCGCTGATCGCCGATACGCTGACGCTGATCGTGGTTTCTTCCGGCACGCTGGAAGTCCACGCGGTGGAAGAAGTGATGGACAATGCGATGAAGCAGCATTTCCACGAAATGCACGAACCCCAGCACGCGCTGCAGAACCTGGCCGATGCCTTGCCCGCGCTCGGGATCGTCGCGGCGGTGCTTGGCGTGGTCAAGACCATGGGTTCGATCGACGAACCGCCCAGCGTGCTGGGGGGCATGATCGGTTCGGCGCTGGTCGGCACGTTCATGGGGGTGCTGCTCGCCTATGGCATGGTCGCGCCAATGGCCGGGCGGCTCAAGCAGGTGATCGAAGCAGACGAGCAGATCTTTCATGCGGTCAAGCAAGTGATCATCGCCAGCCTGCATGGCTGGCCCCAGCCGCTGGTGGTGGAAAGCGCGCGTTCGGGCCTGGGCCACGATTTCCGCCCCGGCCTGTCCGAACTGCTCGACAGCCTGCGCGGACGCTAAACCATGGCTGCCAAACCCAACGCGCGCGGCAAGAATGAACCGCCGCCGCCGCCGATTATCGTCAAGAAGATCACGGTGGTCGCAGGCGGCCACCATGGCGGCGCGTGGAAGGTGGCCTATGCCGACTTTGTGACCGCGATGATGGCGTTCTTCCTGCTGCTGTGGCTGCTGGGCGCGACCACCGAAAAGCAGCGCAAGGGGATTGCCGACTATTTCACCCCCACCCTGGTCAAGCTGAAGCAGGAAAGCGCCGGGTCGAACGGCATGCTGGGCGGTTCGTCGATCACCGATGTCGATAACTATCCCAACCGCGCCGGGCAGACCGGCACCAAATCGATGACCATCCCGCGCGACACCACCGGCGGCCCCAAGGAGGGCGGCGACAAGAGCAAGCAGGTGGTCAAGATGCAGGAAAAGCTGGCCGCCAAGCTGCAGCAAAGCGCCCGGCTGGCGCGGCTGGCCAAGCAGGTGCGGATGGTTGACACCAGCGAAGGGGTGCGGATCGACCTGGTCGATGATGCCGACTTTTCGATGTTCCAGCTGGGCACCACGGTGCTGACCGGCGAGGCGAGCGACCTGCTCCACGCGATCGGCCAGACGGTGGCCCCGGAAGCGGGTTCGCTGTCGATCCGCGGTCACACCGATTCGCTGCCATGGAAAAGCGGCGGGGCGAACAACTGGTCGCTATCGGCCGGACGCGCCGAAGCCACCCGTCAGGCCTTGCTGCGCGACGGCATCGCCGAACCGCGGTTCCGCAAGATCGAAGGCGTGGCAGACCGCGAACCACTGGTCCGCGACAAGCCCGAAGACCCGCGCAATCGCCGGATCTCGATCCTGCTGATGCGCTGATCGGTAGAATTGCGGCTGTGGATATTAAGCGGATCGAAAGGGCGAAACTTACCGCTTGGTGAACAGCCGGGCGGCTAGGACCGCGGCAGAACCACAAGGATTGCCCGTGACCGGATCGCCCGACCAGACCCTGCCGCCAGCCGATGCCCCGGCATCGACCCCGCTGCTGCGCCAGATCGAATGGGCCCAGTTCGCGCTGGTCACCCAGCAAGTCCGTTCGGGCACTTATGCCGGGGCGGCGGTGATCATGCTGGCCTTGCTGCTGGCCCCCCATGTGGCCAACACCCACATGCTGGCGGGCATCGCCCTGCTACGCATGGCGCTGTTCGTCGAAGCCAACATGCTGGCCCGGACCCTGCAGCAGGAGATTGCGAGAGGATCCCCCAGCATCGCGTTCCAGCGGCGGCTGATCGGCAATGTCGGGCTGTCGAATCTGGTCTGGGGCGCGCTGACCTGGCCGCTGGTGATCGGCAGCTCGGTCAGCTTCATGGCCTTTCTGCTGGCGATCATCGCGCTGTTTTCGATCTGCCTGTCGATCGTTTCAGCCAGCTTTCACCCCAAGACGCTGATTGCCAGCACGCTGGGTGGCTGCCTGGGTCTGGCGCCCAAGATCCATGCGCTGACCGGCACGGTCGGGCTGCTGCTGCCGCTGGGCTTCCTGATCTATTGCGTGACGATCTTCTATTTCGCGCGGGTAGTGGGCCGCCAGGCGCGCGGCGGGATCGTGCTCGATATCCGCCGCCGCCGGATCGCGGCCCGGCTCAACCAGACCAACATGGCGCTGGAACGGGCGCTGACTGTGGCCAACCGGCTGGCCGATCAGGATACCCTGACCCGGCTGCGCAACCGCCGCGCGTTCGAACAGGCGCTGCACCGCTTTGCAGGCGACTGGGCCGATCGCGATTGCTTTGTCATGCTGATCGATGTCGATCACTTCAAACGGATCAACGACCGCTATGGCCATGCCATGGGCGATGGCGTGCTGGTGGCGCTGGGCACCACCCTGACCCAGTGGGAGATCGAAGAGGACGGGCGCATGACCGGGCGCTGGGGCGGCGAGGAATTCATCGTGCTGGCCGCGCTGGACCGCACCGAACGGCCCGGCGAAGTGGCCGACGATCTGCGCGCCCGGATCGAGGAGTTGACCGACGGACTGCACTGGCCCGGCCGGATTGACCTGTCTGCCTCGATCGGCTGCGCGCAGCTGCATGAACCCGCGCAGTTCGACGCGGCCCTGCGCCGCGCCGATCAGGCGCTCTATGCGGCCAAGAAAGCAGGTCGCAATTGCTGGAAGCTGGCCGCCTGACCTGATAGCGTCACACCCATGCACCTGGCCTTCCTGTTGTTCCCCGGCGTCACCCAGCTTGACCTGACCGGCCCCGCCCAGTTCCTTTCACGCCTGCCCGATGCGCGGGTCGATCTGGTCTGGGCCAGCCGCGATCCGGTGCCGACCGATGCCGGGTTCAGCATAGTGCCGACCGCGACGTTCGCCGAAGTGCCCCGCGCCGATCTGCTGTGCGTGCCCGGCGGAATGGGCATTTCCGATGTGATCAACCACCAGGAAGCGCTGAATTGGGTGCGGCAGGTCGGCGCAGAGGCGCAGTGGGTAACCTCGGTCTGCACCGGGGCCCTGATTCTGGGCGCGGCGGGGTTGCTGCGCGGCTACCGGGCCACCACGCATTGGGCCTGGCACGATCTGCTGGCCCTGTTTGGGGCCGAACCGGTTCAGGCCCGCCACGTGATTGACCGCAACCGCGCCACCGGCGGCGGGGTGACCGCGGGAATCGATTTTGCCCTGGCCCTGATCGCCGAAATCGCGGGAGAGGACCACGCCCGCGCGGTGCAGCTGGCGCTGGAATACGATCCCGCCCCGCCGTTCGACGCGGGCAGCCCGGCCAAGGCGGGGGCCGCACTGGTCGATGTCTATAGCGCGCGCGCCAATCGCCTCGCCCCCCATCGCCGCACAGACTTGATCGCAGCGGCAGAGCGTTTAGGGTTCACACCCTAGAGACCATCGGGATTCGGCTGATGCTTCCTCAAATCCTCTCCCCTTGGGGGAGGTGGCAGTCCGCAGGACTGGCGGAGGGGGCCTGGGCCGATTGCCGTCCCCCCGCCGAGCCGCTTCCAGCGGCCCACCTCCCCCAAGGGGGGAGGATTGGGGAAGGCCCGATGGTCTGATGAAGTGAGGGAGGAACCAATTGCCATGGCCACCGGCCGCTATACCCTGTGGGGCACGCCCCATTCGCTCTATACCGGCAAGGCCCGGTCCTACCTGATCAAGAAACAGGTGCCGTTTGATGAAGTGCTGGTGGGCGATCCGTATTTCGCGGGAACGGTCGTTCCGCAGATCGGGCACTTTGTCGCCCCGGTGGTGCGCACGCCGCAGGGTGAGCTGATCCAGGATACCACCGCGATCATCGACCATGTCGAGGCACAAGGCGAAGGCGTGGTGCTGGCTCCGGCGGGCGCGGTGCAGCGGGTGGTGGCGGAATTTCTGGACGCGTTCGGCTCGAACTATCTGCTCCCCCTCGCCATGCATTACCGCTGGTCTTACCGCGACCGGCAGGACCTGTTCCTGCAGGTCGAATTCGCCCGCGCGATCCCCAATACGATGCCCTATGAAAACCGGCTGGCCACGGCGCAAATGCTGATGGGCAAGTTCGCGGGCTTCCTGCCCAACCTGGGCGTCACAGCGGCGGTGATCCCGGCGATGGAAGACAGCTACGCCGAATTGCTGGCCGTGCTGGAAGCGCATTTCCGGGCGCATCCCTATCTGCTGGGCGGGCGGCCGAGCGCGGCGGACTTTGGCATGATGGCCCCGCTCTATGCCCACCTCGCGCGCGATCCGGTGCCCGCCATGCTGATGCGCACCACGGCGCCCAATGTCGCGCGCTGGACCGAGCGGATGAACGTGGCCGAGATCCCGGACAGTGACTATCCCGATCCCGGCGGTGACTATCCCGCCGATGATGCGATCCCGGAAACGCTGGAAGCGGTGCTCAAGGTGGCCTTTGCCCACTGGGGCCCCGGGCTGGCGGCTGACGTGGCCCAGTTCGACCGCTGGCTTGCGGGTCTGAGCGATCCCGCCCCCGGCACGCTGGTGTCGCAAAGCGGTGAGCGGCAGGTCCATCCCCATGTCGGGCGGGTCAGCTATGCCTGGCGCGGGGTAACGATGGAGCGTGGCAGCCAGCCGCATTCGCTGTGGCAATTGGCCCGCGCGCAGGCCATGGCCGATGGGCTGGACGGCGCGGCCAGGGACCGCCTGACCGCGCTGCTCACCCGCACCGGCGGCACCGACACCATGGCCCTGCGCACCGCGCGCCCGATCCTGCGGCAAAACAACGTGCTGGTGCTGGGATAAGTTTTCAGAGGGAATAACGATGCAATACGATGACGTGATCATGGGCCGCCGCTCAATCCGAGGCTATCTCGACAAGCCGGTCCCGCGTGAGCTGATCGCGGAAGTGCTGGCGCTGGCGATGCGTGCGCCCAGTTCGATGAACACCCAGCCGTGGAATTTCCACGTCATCACTGGCGAACCGCTCGCCCGGATCCGGCGCGGCAATACCGAACGCACGCTGGCGGGCGAACCGGACAGCCGCGAATTCCGCAAAGGCGTGCCTTTTGCCGGGGTCCACCGCGAACGGCAGGTCGATGTTGCCAAGCAATTGTTCGGCGCAATGGGGATCGAACGCGATGACAAGGACGCGCGGCAGGACTGGGTGTTGCGCGGTTTCCGCCAGTTCGACGCCCCGGTCTGCGTCATCATCACCTATGACAAAGTGCTGGAAGGCAGCGACGACACCCCGTTCGATTGCGGCGCCGTGACCACCGCGCTGGTCAACGCCGCCTGGTCCCGCGGGCTGGGCTGCGTGATCAACAGCCAGGGCATCATGCAAAGCCCGGTGGTGCGCGAACACGCCGGGATCCCGGACGATCAGGTGATCATGAAAGCGGTCGCGCTGGGCTGGCCGGATGACAGCTTCCCCGCCAACGCCGTGGTCCCGCCCAGGAAGAGCGTGGACGAGGCAGCGACATTTGTGGGGTTTGCGTGAGGGGGTAGCGGCCAATCCTGCGCTCACCCATAGCTCCCACTGCCCTCCCCCCCACGTCACCCCGGGCTTGACCCGAGGTCCAGCTTCTTCCTGCGGGCGTCAGAGCATGCTGCACTGCCGCCAAAGGCAGCTAGGCCCCGGGTCAAGCCCGGGGTGACGGGGGGTTGGTTGTACGAACCCGCGCCCGTAGCGCAAAAAATGCCTCCGCATCTAACTTTGCATATTTCCGGGGCAACCGGATTACTGGCACCATATCAAGCAAACATCATTGTCACTTGCTCTGAATGGTCTATGTTCGAACCATGTTTGATCTGGAAAGAATTCTGCTTACCATTGAAGGCTCCTTGCTTATTGGCGCGATCATTGGTCTGATTGTAGGAATTCTGATTTCCCGGCAGAAAGCAGGATGCATTGCTTTGCTTATTGTCCCGATTGGCATGATTTTTTTCATCGCCTGGTGGCAGGGTCATCAGCCCGAAAACCTCAGATCAACCAGTGGACTCGAATATGCGTTTGGACCGTTATGGCCCAGCGCCGGGGCAGTCTGCGGATTCCTGCTTGGCAGGTGGTTTAGATCATTCTTGGCCGAACGGCTTTAGTCAGCTTCCCCGTCAACGCAGTGGTCCCGCCCAGGAAGAGCGTGGACGAGGCAGCGACATTTGTGGGGTTTGCGTGAGGG
>NZ_MWLM01000018.1 GCF_002198665.1 Novosphingobium sp. B 225
TTTGGCGGCGGCGGTGGTCGCGGCCGCCGCCGCTGTAACCACCGCGATCGCCGCCGCCGCCAAACCGGTCACCGCCGCCACCGCCGCCGCTGTAGAAGGGATCGAAACCTTCCTCGCCGAAACCGTCCCGCTTGTCGCGGCCCCGACCACGACGCCCTCTGTCAAAACTCATAAACCCGAACAAACCTTCGCTTCGCCCCAGAATAAACTGCCTGGTGCGCGGACGAATCACGCCAGGCAACAGGGTGAGAATCGCCAAGGCCCTCTCCGCTGCACTGTGCCTGTTATCCGATATTGGGAACATTGGCGAACGGATTCACGCAAAAGCGCCGATTTCGCCCGGCGTAGGGATAAGTGTGACATTTCTGCCAGCACCAAAGTGTGACAAAGTCGAATTTTCCGGATTGAAATCCCGCGCGCCGACCACACCTTGCCAGCGGGATCGGGGCTTGGCACAGAGGCATCCATGGAAATCATCAGTCTGCTATCCGATCCGGCCGCCTGGGCCGCCCTGCTCACCCTGATCGTGCTCGAAGTGGTCCTGGGGATCGACAACCTGGTGTTCATCGCCATCCTGTCGAACAAATTGCCCCCGCACCAGCAACAGATCGCGCGGCGCGTGGGACTGGGGCTGGCGCTGGGGCTGCGGATCGCGCTGTTGCTGCTGATCGGCTGGATCGTGACGCTGCAGACTCCGCTGTTCGATCTGGGCATTACCGGCCCGACCGGCGCGCATGGCGAGCCGGGGTTTGAAACCGCCTTTTCCGGCCGCGACCTGATCCTGATTGCGGGCGGGCTGTTCCTGCTGTGGAAGGCGACCAAGGAAATCCACCACAACATCGATCCCGAAGGGGTCAGCGGTGAACTGCTTGATCATGACAAGGGGATTGGCCAGATCGCGTTCTCCTCGGCGATCGCGCAGATCATCGCGCTCGACCTGGTGTTCTCGGTCGATTCGATCCTGACCGCAGTGGGGATGACCGACGAAGTGCCGATCATGATCGCTGCAGTGGTGATCACCGTGATCCTGATGATGATCGCCGCCGATCCGCTCGCCAAGTTCATCGAACACAATCCGACGCTGGTGATGCTGGCGCTGGCCTTCCTGGTGATGATCGGCGCGGTGCTGATCGCCGACGGGTTCGGGGTGCATATCCCCAAGGGCTACATCTATGCCGCGATGGCTTTCTCGGCCGGGGTGGAAACGCTTAACATCGTGTCGCGCAACCGCCGCGCGCGCAAACGCGCCCAGCAGGGGTGAGCGCCGTGTTCCGCCAGCTCACCCCGCGCCTCTACGCCAGCCCGCAAATCACCCTGGACGAGGTGGAGGCCGCCGCCGCCCAGGGGATCGGCCTGATCATCAACAACCGCCCCGAAGGCGAAAGCGATGACCAGACCCCGGGCGAAGCGATTGCCGCGGCCTGCGCGGACAAAGGGATCGCCTATGTCGCGATCCCCGTGACCCACGCGGGTTTCTCGCAGCAACAGGTCGCGGCCATGGCGGCGGCGCTGACCAGCACTGATGCGCCGATCCTGGCCTATTGCCGTTCGGGCACCCGCTCTACCCTGCTGTGGGCGCTGGCCGAGGCGAGCCGGGGCGAAAACCCCGCCGAGCTGGCGCGGCTGGCAGGCCAGGCCGGCTATGACCTCTCGCCCGTCGCGGCGCTGATGGACATGCTGGCCCCGGGCAAGTAGCACCGCGCGCCATGCCCGCCATTCCTTTTGCCCTGATCCAGCTGGCCGGATCGATAGTGGCCATCCTGCTGGTTGCCCTGCTTGCCGCCAAGCTGCGGCTGGGCGACGACGTCCGCCTGCAAGGCGAGGACGAAGCGCGCGAGCTGGCGGCGCTGTCGCTCGCCGGATTTGCCGCACAGGAGGTGGCGCTGGACCGGGCCGGGATCGGCGCATTGCTGCGCGATGGCCAGGGCCGGGTCATGCTGCTGCGCCGCCACGGCGCGCAATTCGCCGCACGGCTGCTCGACAGCCACGCCTTTGCCCGGCTTGACCGCAATTTCCTGACGATCGGCACCGGCGAGAAAACATTTGGCCAGGTCACGCTGGATCTGGGCAGCGAAGCCCAGGTCTGGGCCGCCAGCCTGCGCCGCCTGGGAGGGGCCTGAGCCAATGGACAAGCTGGGCCCGGTCGAACTGGCGATCCCGTTCTTCATCCTGCTGATCGTGATCGAGATGTTCTGGGCGCGCCGCCGGGCCCCCGGCGCCTATGAACCGAAGGATACGCTGACCTCGCTCGCGCTGGGCACGGGCAGCACCGCGGTTGGCGCGCTGACCGCAGGCGTGGTCGCGGCGGCGGCGGTGTGGCTGTTCCAGCACCGCATCGCCACGATCGGCTGGGCCTGGTGGGCCTGGGCCGCGTGCTTTGTGCTGGATGATTTCAACTATTACTGGGCGCACCGCACCGGGCACCGGGTCCGCTGGTTCTGGGCGAGCCACGTCAACCACCATTCCAGCCAGCACTACAACCTGTCCACTGCCCTCAGGCAGACCTGGACCGGGTTCTTCGCGCTGTCATTCGTGTTCCGGATCTGGCCGGCCTTCATCGGCTTCGATCCGGTGATGATCGCCACCTGCGGCGCGGTAAACCTGGTCTATCAGTTCTGGATCCATACCGAAGCGATCCGCCGCTTTCCGGCCTGGTTCGAAGGCGTGATGAACACCCCCAGCCACCACCGCGTCCACCACGCGATCAATCCGCTCTACCTTGATCGCAATTACGCCGGGGTCTTCATCGTCTGGGACAAACTGTTCGGAAGTTTTGAGGCCGAGCGGGACGCGATCACGATCCGCTATGGCATCGTCAAACAGTTGGGCACGTTCAACCTGCTGCATGCCGCGTTCCACGAATGGATCGGCATCGCGAAGGATCTGTGGGCCGCACCATGGGGCGCAAAGCTGGGCTATCTGCTGCGTGAACCGGGCTGGACCCACGATGGCAGCCGCGACACGTCTGACATGATCCGCGCCAAATGGCAGGAGCGGCAAGACGGCGACGAGACTATCCCGGCATGACCGGTCCGCGCACCATTGTGGCGCTGGCGGCACTGGCAACGGCGGCAGTTCAACCCGCCGCCGCCCAGCCTGCGCAAGTGGCTGACGACTATCCGGTGCAAGCCCTGCGCGAAGGGCATGAGGGGACCGCGACAATCCGGCTGGCGGTTGATGAAGCGGGCCGTCCCGAAGCCTGCACCATCGTTGAATCGAGCGGGTGGCCCGAACTTGATGCCGCTTCGTGCCAGCGCGCCATGCGCCGCCCGCCCTTCAAACCCGCACTGAATGCCAAAGGTGAGCCGATCAAGGCAACCTATCGGGCCAGGCTGCAGTGGACCATCCCCAAGGACGATCAGCCCGGTCCAGCACCGGACACGGCCAGCAACACTCCCGCGCCCGGCAACACCTCCGCGCATTGACGCGCCAACCGGGATTGCGCTGGCTTGAGCGCAGGCTTAACCCTGCACCAAAGACAAGCGCGGGATGCAGGATATGGATGAATTCGACATTGTCGTGATCGGCGGCGGCAGCGCGGGCAGCGCAGTGGCCGGGCGGCTGAGCGAAGACCCGAAGCGCAGCGTCTGCCTGATCGAAGCGGGCGGGCGCAACGACGATTTCCGGATCAAGACCCCCGGCATGCTGGTGGCCCTGCCCAAACGCGCCAACTGGGCCTATGAGACCGAGCCGATGGCCGGGCTGGGCGGGCGGCGCGGCTATCAACCTCGCGGCAAGGGGCTGGGCGGTTCCAGCGCGATCAATGCCATGCTCTATGTCCGCGGCAACCACTGGGACTATGACAATTGGGCCGCGCTGGGCTGCACCGGCTGGAGCCACGCCGATGTGCTGCCATGGTTCAGGGCCTGCGAGGATAATGAGCGCGGCAGCGATGACTGGCATGGCAGCGGCGGGCCGCTGTCGGTCAGCGACCAGCACTGGCCCAGCCCGGCCAGCCGCGCCTTTGTCGAAGCTTCCAGCCAGCTGCAGCTGCCGGTCAATCCCGATTTCAACGGCGCAAAGCAGGACGGCTTTGGCCTGTATCAGGTGACCCAGCGCGGCGGTGAACGCTGGTCTGCTGCGCGCGCGTTTGTCGAACCGGCGCGGGGACGGCCCAATCTGGACATTCGCACCGGCTGCCTGGTGGAAAAGATCGTGGTCGAAAATGGCCGCGCCACCGGGGTGCAGGTGCGGCGCGGCGGGCGCAGCGAAGTGGTGCGTGCGCGCGGCGGTGTGGTGTTGTCTGCCGGGGCATTCGGCAGTCCGCAGATCCTGATGCTGTCCGGGATCGGCCCGGCGGCACATCTGGCTGAAATGGGCGTGCCCGTGGTGGCCGATTGCCCGGCCGTTGGCGCTGACCTGCAGGATCACTGCGACTATATTCTGGCCTATGAAGCCAATTCGCCCGACCTGATGGGCGGCAACCTGCCCAGCATGTGGCGCATGGCCAAATCGCTGGTCGAATATGTGCGCCACCGCAGCGGCACCATGACCACCCCATTTGCCGAAGCGGGCGGGTTCTGGACGATCGATCCGGCCAGCCCGGCACCCGACATCCAGTACCATTTCATCCCCGGGATCGTGCAGAACCATGGCCGCGACGTGGTGCGCGCGCCCGGCTTTTCGGTCCACGCCTGTGTGCTGCGCCCGGACAGCCGCGGCTGGGTGAAACTGCACAGCAAGGATGCGGCACAGGCCCCGGCGATCAATCCCAACTTCCTGGGCGACGACCGCGACATCGCGCTGCTGCGGGGGGCCGCGCGGCTGATGGAGCGGATCTGCGAGGCCCCGGCACTGGCCGCCTATCGCCCCACGGCCCGCAACCCGATTGCCGGAATGAGCGACGCCGAACTCGATGCCGCAATCCGCGCCAGCGCCGATACGATCTATCACCCGGTCGGCACCTGCCGGATGGGCGGTGATGCGGCCAGTGTGGTCGATCCCACGCTGAAAGCCCGCGCGGTTGACGGCCTGTGGGTGGCCGACGCCTCGATCATGCCGCGGCTGGTATCGGGCAATACCAATGCCCCGTCGATCATGATCGGCATGCGCGCGGCGGAATTCGTGAAAGCGGCTCTCTCCGCCTGACGGCGGTGCGGGAAGGCCATCCGGCCTTCCCTGGCCTGGCCGGCCCGCTCCCCCGGCCCAACCACCCACAGGGTACCTTAAACGGGTGGTTGGGCCGGGGGAGCGGGCCGGCCAGGCCAAGCTGATCGCGGAGGCGATCAGCGCACCCAACAAAAAAGGCCGGAGCTGCATCTGCAGCCCCGGCCCCTTTTCGCATCACGAAACCCGCGATCAGAACGTCTTGCGGACGCTCATCCCGAAAGTGCGGGGCTGGCTGACCTGGTAGCCCAGGCGCGCGCGGCCGCCGCGTTCGCGGTCGAACGAGAGCAGCGCGTTCTCGTTCAGCAGGTTGTTGACATAGGCCGTCACGGTCAGGCCGCCGTCCAGTTCCACGCCGGCGCTGAAATTGACCAGTTCATAGCCGGGCAGGTTCAGGTTGAGCGTGGTTGCAGCCGTGGCAGGTGCGCCCAGGAACGGCAGGCCGTGCACGAAAGTGCGCGGATTGTTTTCCTGATCGGCCGGCTGGGTATAGCGGTTGCCAACGTGCTGGACCGATGCATTGACGAAGCCCTTGGCCGTATCCGACACCGGGAATTCATAGCTGCCCGATGCGGTGATCTGGAACTTCGGCACGCTGGGCAGACGGTTGCCATCGCGGATCCCGGTGGCGGCGGTCAGCGCGCCCGGCAGGGTCGTGTCGAATTTGGAATCCATCACGCTGCCCGACAGCGAGAAGTTCAGCCCGTCAGCCGGAGCCAGCCCCAGTTCGAATTCGGCCCCGGCGGAATGCGCCTTGGCCACGTTGAACACGATCC
Source organism: Novosphingobium sp. B 225 (assembly GCF_002198665.1). Lineage (GTDB taxonomy): Bacteria > Pseudomonadota > Alphaproteobacteria > Sphingomonadales > Sphingomonadaceae > Novosphingobium. The sequence continues at coordinate 5,883 of NZ_MWLM01000018.1, forward strand.
GCGACGAGCAGCTGCCGGCATCGAGCGTGACCTGCAGGTTGCTGATCTTGTTATAGAAACCAGCCGCATTGAAGGTAAAGCCCTTGCCCCGCGCCTTGAGACCCACTTCATAGTCCCACAGCGACTCGTCCTTGTAGGACTGGAAGCCGCCGAACAGCGCGCGGTCAGCCGCGGTGCAGAGCCCGGCGTTGAGCGGATCGTTGACCCCGCCCAGGCGGAAGCCCTTGACCGCCTGCGCGTTGACCGTCACCCCATCCGCCATTTCATAGCTGAGGATCAGGCGCGGCGAGGCACCGTCCGACTTGGTCTTGTCGCTCTGGTTGTCGCCGTTCGAGAACAGCCCGCCCGACTTGAACGTGCGTTCTTCATTGAAGTCGTAATAGCGCGCACCGGCGGTCGCCTTGAACCGCTCGGTCAGCTGCCAGGTCGCTTCGCCGAACACCGCGTACTGCTTGATGCTGTAGGGCAGGTGCGCGTTGTAGGGCGAGTTGGCCGGGAAGCCGTTGGCCACTGCCGCCGAAGTGCCCGCGCCAAACCGCGCATCGGTGAACGCGTCATAACCCGGGGTGGGCAGGCGCTGATCATAGGTGCGCTTGATGTTCGAATAGAACCCGCCGACGACCCACTGGAACGGCCCGTCGCCGGTTGAGGCGAGGCGCAGTTCCTGGCTGAAGGTGTCGAGCTTGGTGGTGTCACGCAGGTTCGAGGCGAGCTGCACACCGGCCGCCGGGAAGCCCAGATCGACCGAGACCGAGCCGGTCAGCGCGCTGGCATCACGGCTGACCAGAATGTCGCGGTGCGAATAGGACGAGACGGTGGTCAGCGCGACGCTGTCCGACAGGTCGGCTTCGAGCTTGAGATCGGCGATCACCGTTTCATCGCTGAACTTTTCGCGCAGCTTCAGATACTGTTCGTTCTTGCCGAACGTATAGGCCGGAACGCTGGTGGTCTGCGGGTTAGCGTAGAGGTTCCACACTTCCGAACGGTTGAAGCCGTTGCTGACCACCTTCTGGTAGATCACGCGCGGCGTGATCCGCAGGTCTTCCGACGGTTCAAGCAGCAGCGAGAGGCGGCCGCCGTAACGATCACCATCGTTGACGTTCTTGCCCGCTGCCGGGCCGACTGCATCGATGAAACCGGCGTAATGGGTCCAGTAACCGACCGCGCGCAGGGCAGCCTTTTCGCCCAGCGGAACGTTGACCGCGCCCTTGAGCTCACCGCCGAGGCTGCCGCCGTCGATCTGGTTGAGCCCGGCTTCGACCGTACCTTCGGTGCTGCCCAGCTTGGGCTGGTTGGTGATGTAGCGGATCGTGCCGCCGACCGAGCCCGAACCGAACAGCGTGCCCTGCGGGCCGCGCAGGGTTTCGACGCGGTTGAGATCGAACAGGTCAAGATCCGGAGTGAACAGCGACAGCGAGATCACCGATTCGTCGAGATAGACGCCGACCTGTTCCTTGACGCCCGGCTGATCGCGCACGACCTGCCCGGCGGAAACGCCGCGCACCGAGACCTGGCTCTGACCCGGCCCGAGGTTCTGGACGTTGAGGCCCGCGACGTTGCGCGACAGGTCTTCAAGCGTGACGGCACCCGAACGCTGGATGTCCTTGGCGGTCTGCGCGTTGATCGAGAACGGCACCTTCTGCAGGCTTTCCGAACGCTTGGTGGCGGTGACGACGATTTCGTTGCCGGTATTTTCCTCGGCGGCGTCCTGGGCCAGCGCGGGGCTGGTCACAACCAGGGCGGCGATGCCTGCCAGCAGATAGCGGCGATAGGCATGGCGGTGGGTCGGTTGGGTTCGCATGGTTCCTCCCTAAAGCGAAGCCCGCCGCCTGATTGGCGGCCGGGGCTGGCGGGCCTGCTGATCCCGATCCCCGCAAAGCGCAAGAGTCTGCCACGCGGCGCGGGGGCTTTTGCCGTCAGACTGTCACGAGAAAGTCACAGTTGAAACTAGTTTCGATGGAAACCATCAGTATTGCTTATGATTCGCGCGGATGCACTTCATCAACCAACTCAGTGATGACAGGCCAATGCCTCAACCACATCCTCCAGCCGCGCCGGATCCCCCAGCGCCAGGACATGCCCCGAACTGGCGGCATGCAGCGGCTCACCGTTCCAGTCCGCCATCAGCCCCCCCGCTCCTTCGACCACCGGGATCAGCGCCGCATAGTCATGCAGCTTGAGGTTCGCCTCGCACACCACATCGACATGGCCCGAAGCCAGCATGGCGTAGTTGTAGCAATCCCCACCCATCACCATCCGCTTGTGATCGGTCCGCGCCGCCAACGCCATGAAGTGATCGCCGTCGTGCTGGTCAAAGTAATGCGGCCCGGTGGTGGCCAGCGCAGCATCGGCCAAATCGCGGCAGGGGCGGGTGCGGACCGGTTGGCCGTTGAAGGTGGTTGGCTGCCCGGTCACCCCGACCCAGCGTTCCTTGAGGATCGGCTGGTCGATCACCCCCAGCACCGGCCAGCCCTGCTGGACCAGCGCAATCAGGGTACCGAAGATCGGGCGGCCGGCCATGAAAGCGGTAGTGCCGTCGATCGGATCGAGCACCCAGGTCCGCCCCGACGAGCCGGTAGTCGCGCCGAATTCCTCGCCATGGATCGCATCGTCCGGAAACGCAGCCTTGATCAGCGCGCGCATCGCTTCCTCGGCGGCGCGGTCCGCTTCGGTCACCGGGGAGCGGTCCGCCTTGCGCTCGCTGCCGAGCCCGGTGCGAAACAATGGCCGGATCGCCGCCCCTGCCGCGTCGGCGAGGCGGTGGGCGAGCGCGAGTTCAGCTTCGTAGGCCATCAATCGAACAGCGACGAGACCGAGCTTTCCTCGGCAATGCGGTGGATCGCCTCGCCCACCAAGGGTGCGATCGAGAGGATGCGGATGCGATCCGATGCAAGCGTTTCTGCGGTCGGCTGGATCGAATCGGTAATCACCAGTTCCTTAAGCACCGAAGCGTTGACCCGCTCCACCGCCTTGCCCGAGAGTACCCCATGGGTGAGGTAGGCGCGGACCGAGGCCGCCCCGCCATCGATCAGGGCCTGCGCGGCGTTGCACAGCGTGCCGCCCGAATCGATAATGTCATCGATCAGGATGCAGTCCTTGCCGCGCACATCGCCGATGATGTTCATCACTTCGGACACGCCCGGCTTGTCGCGCCGCTTGTCAACGATCGCCAGCGGAGCATTGCTCAGCCGCTTGGCCAGCGCGCGGGCACGGACGACGCCGCCGACGTCCGGCGAAACCACCATCACGTTGCTGCTGTCACCCTGGCTGAGGATATCCGCCGCCATCACCGGCGCGCCATAGAGGTTGTCGGTGGGAATATCGAAAAAGCCCTGGATCTGCCCGGCGTGAAGATCAACGGCCAGCACCCGGTCCGCCCCGGCGGTGGTGATCAGGTTGGCAACCAGCTTGGCCGAAATCGGCGTGCGCGGGCCCGGCTTGCGGTCCTGCCGGGCATAGCCGAAATAGGGCATCACCGCCGTGATCCGCTTGGCCGATGCACGGCGCAGCGCATCGATGCAGATCAGCAGTTCCATCAGATTGTCATTGCTGGGATAGCCGGTGGATTGCACCACGAACACGTCCTCACCGCGGACGTTTTCATGGATTTCGACGAACACTTCCTCATCCGCAAAGCGCCGGATGCTGGCATCGGTCAGCGGCATTTCCAGATAGCCGGCAATCGCGCGTGCCAGCGGCAGGTTGGAGTTGCCTGCGACGATCTTCATGCCAGTGCCCTTTGCAAACGCTGTTCAGCCCGTCTGCGGCCTTATCCAAGCGCGGAATGAATGCAACAAGAGTGCGGCTGCGGGCATGGCATTTTTGGGGATATTGCCTGTTGGCGGGCAGGCTGTACTATCCGCGGATGGACCAAAGCAAACCAGCGGTGGATCGCCGTGCCCTGCTGGGCATCGCCAGCGGAACCTTGCTGGTCGCAGCCCTGGCTGGTCGGCAGCTGTGGGCGCGCGAGCGACCGGACGTGATCAAGGCCTGGGCCAAAGGCGTGGTTGCCGCCAAGGACGAGCTTCGCGCCGGGACGATCGACGTGCTGGGCTGGCAGGCCGCAATCGAACGGCTCAATGCAACCGTACCGGTCAATGAACTGGCCGCCTATCTTGACCTTGACCGGCTGACCGCAGGCTTTGCCTATGATTCGCCCCTGGCTGAAACCGCCGATCCGCTCTTACCCGCCGATATTATCGGCGCGGCGGGAATGAAGCGCTGGTTCGTGCGCGTGTTTGGCCTGCGCAAGGGCGGCGTAGTGATCCCGCATGTCCACAACAACATGGTGTCCGCACATCTGGTGGTCGATGGCCGGTTTCATGCCCGCACGCATGACCGGCTGCGCGATCTCGACAATGCCGTCCTGCTGCGGCCGACCCGCGATGGCACTTTGCGCAAGGGTGAAACCATCACCATGTCCGACCGGCATCACAACCAGCACTGGCTGATCGCGGAAACCGAGCGGGCGATGACGCTTGATGTCGGCATCGTCGCTGTTCCGGCATCGTGGGAATACGGGCTAAAGGCCAACGATTACAACATGATCTACGTCGATCCGACCGTCGCGCAGGAACGCGATGGTTCGATCGCCGCACCGATCCTGAGCTGGGAAGCAGCGCAGGCGAAGTTCGCCGGCTGAACTGCCTTACCGCACCTTGCGGTGTTCAGCCTGGACCCAGCGGACCGTGCCGGTGCTGGCGCGCATCACCACGGTGTGGGTGGTCATGGTCCCGTCCTTGCGGCGCTTGACCCCGTCGAGCAGCGATCCGTCGGTCACCCCGGTTGCGGCGAAGATGCAGTCCCCCTTGGCCAGTTCATCGCGCAGATAGATCTTGTTCAGGTCCTCGATCCCCCACTTGCGGGCGCGGGCCTTTTCATCTTCGTTGCGGAACAGCAGACGGCCGTTGAACTGCCCGCCGACACAGCGCAGCGCGGCGGCCGCCAGCACGCCTTCCGGCGCCCCGCCCGAACCCATGTAGAGATCGATGTTGGTATCTTCGTTGGTCACTGCGATCACCCCGGCGACGTCGCCATCGCCGATCAGGACCACCCCGCAGCCCAGGCCGCGCAGTTCGGCGATCAGATCGGCATGGCGCGGGCGATCCAGCACGCAGACAATGATTTCATTGGGTTCTACGCCTTTGGCCGCGGCCACCGCCTTGACGTTTTCGGTCGGGCTCTTGGCCAGATCGATGATCCCTTCGGGATAGCCGGGACCGACCGCCAGCTTGTCCATATAGACGTCCGGCGCGTTAAGCAGATTGCCCTGTTCGGCGCAGGCCAGCACGGCGAGTGCGTTCGGCCCGGCCTTGGCGGTGATCGTGGTGCCTTCCAGCGGATCGAGCGCGATGTCGATCCGGGGCCCGGTGCCGATCGCGCCACCGACCTTTTCACCGATGTAGAGCATCGGCGCTTCGTCCCGCTCACCCTCACCGATTACGACAGTGCCGTCGATTGCCAGTTCGTCAAACGCAGCACGCATCGCTTCGACTGCAGCGTGATCCGCCGCCTTTTCATCGCCCCGTCCGATCAGCTTGGACGCTGCAATCGCCGCCGCTTCGGTGACCCGCACCATTTCGAGCACAAGGACGCGGTCAAGGACATCGCTGGCGGGGGTCGAAACGGTGCTGCTGGTTGCGGAGCTCATCGCGGGCTGCTTTCCTTTGAATACGTATGTAAGAACATGTTGCTTGGCCGCTTAGACAGGCGCGCGCCGCTTGTCCATGGGCTTGGACGGCCCGGTGCGGTTCAGGGGGGATTAAGCGCCGCGCCGCTCTTGGTCCGCCCTTCAACCCCATGGGTGGCGCATGCGAATCCTGACCGCAGTCCTGACCGGCGCTGCCGTGCTTTGCGCGGTCGCAGCCCATGCCGAACCCGAACCGGTGGACAGCCGGGTAAGCGAAATGATCGAACAGGCCCGCAAGACCTATGGCGTGTCTGACCCGCGTGATCGTTGCCGCCGCCGCGACGGTGAGGAGATCGTGGTCTGCGTCGATCGCGGCGAGGACCTGCGGGTGCCCTCGACCGCCGAAAGCGATCCCAACTCGCGCGAGGCGCAGCTCGTGCTCAACGACGGGGTGCCGCGCGCGCCGCAGCTGGATCGGGGTTCGTGCAAGGGGCAGCCAGGCTGCATCACCGGCGGCTGGGCTCCGCCGCCGATCTATGAACTGGATGTCAGCAAGCTGCCGCAGGCGCCCGAAGGATCCGATGCCGATCTGATTGCAAAGGGCGAGCTCGCTCCGCGCTGAATCCGGATCGTTTCCGCCGAAGCGTCGCCGGGCGGAGGAGCGGGCCGGTGATGCACGGTTCCAACCTTACTGAAACAGGCTTCAGGTTCGAGCGGCCAGCCCCAGACGGTTGCGCAGTGCAGCGATCGCGCTGGGCATGTTGGCGTCACGCTCGCGCCAGCCGTTGTCGATCCGCTTGAGCCGGGCGTGGAACCGCTCGGTCGCCTGGACCAGTTCACGGGTCGCGGCGGGCAACAGGGCCAATCGCGCGGGATCGCTATCCGGGAAATCGGCGAGTTTGCCATAACGGCGGAGCTGGAATTCGCTGAGCTCACCCTTGAAGAAAGCCCGGTGGTTGAGCAGCCAGGCCACCGCATGCATCATCCGCGTGGTGGTGCGCAGCGCTTCGCACGACAAGGCAATCTTCGCTTCGTCCTCGTCAGCGGCGGCATCATCGATCCGTCCGGACAGCGCAAAGGCCGCGCGCACTTCGTCCGACAGGACAAGCGCTTCGCAGTACAGACCTTCGATGATCCGCGGATTGATGCTCGCAGGTTTCCCCATAGGGTTCCGCGATAGTCACAGCCGACCCTGTCTGCCAACTGCCCTTGCGGCAGTTTCGCACACCATTTTGGGACTGTCCCGCGCGGGGACGTTTCTTGTTGGGTGCGGGAAAGCCATCCGGCTTTCCCTTTGCAACACCGGCCCGCTCCCCCGGCCCAACCACCCGCTGATGGTACCCTATGGGTGGTTGGGCCGGGGGAGCGGGCCGGTGTTGCAAGCCAATCGCGGATGCGATTGGCGCACCCGATTGATTACGCAATGATATCCGGGATCAGGTAATCCTCGATCAGCGCCATCTGGTCTTTCAGCTTGAGCTTGCGCTTTTTCAGCCGCGCGATCTGCAACTGGTCGATGCTGCCCGCCGCGGTCAGCGCATCGATGGCTGCATCAAGATCGCGATGTTCGATCCGCAGCACTTCCAGCCGCTTGCGCATTTCATCTTCGTTCACGCGGCCTCCCGGCAAGCTGGCAACTTACGGATTCATACCTGTTCGCATCCCACCCATCGCACGGCGGAATCATTCCGTCGCAGGGGAATACGAACATGCTTCGCAAGATAGGCTTAATATGCTTGCATGACAATCGCAGCGACCCCCAGGCGGGTTCCGAGTCGGCCCGTCTGGTGGTTCTGCCAGCCCGATGGGTTATGACCAAGGAGACAGTCCAATGGAACAGTCGCATGTCAGTGCATTGCAGCAGCGTCACGCCGGAATCGACCGCCAGATCCGCGAAGAAATGAACCGCCCCCTGCCTGACCTTGCGATGATCCAATCGCTCAAGAAGCGAAAGCTGCGGATCAAGGAGGAAATCGAACACATTTAGCCCGGTTGCAGCGAAACTGGCCGGTCCCGCGCGGGGTCGGCCGACCGCCGGGATAAATTCGTATCCGCATCGGACCACACACGTTCCCAAGCGGCGTGGTTTCGGCTAGGCTGCCTGCATGCCCGCACCCAGCGCCGTTTCCGCCGCCCGGACGATCCTGACCCGCCTGCACGATGTCATGGCATCGCGCAGCCATGCCCAGGCCAAACTCAACCAGGTGGTCGAGATCATTGGCGAGGGACTGGATAGCGAAGTCTGCTCGATCTACCTGCTGCGCGAAGGCATGCTTGAACTGTTCGCGACCAGAGGACTGGCGCAGGAAGCAGTGCACGTGACCCGCATGGCGATCGGCGAAGGGTTGGTCGGGACGATCGGCGGCAACGTCGAAACGCTTAACCTGGCCGAAGCGACCGCGCACCCGGACTTTTCGTATCGCCCGGAAACCGGGGAGGACAAGTTCCATTCCTTCGCCGGGGTGCCGATTGTCCGGCGCGAGCGCTCGGTCGGGGTGCTGTGCGTCCAGCACGTCGATCCGCGCCGCTATGAAGAGGTTGAGATCGAGGCGCTGCAGACCGTGGCCATGGTGCTGTCGGAACTGATTGCCAATGCCGATCTGGTCGACGAGGAAGAGGTGGCTGGCCTTTCGCCCCAACTCAGCGGACCGCAGCGGCTGACCGGGCTCAGCCTGGTCAAGGGGCTGGCCGTGGGCAGCGCGGTGTACCACCAGCCGCGCATCACCATCGAACACGTCATGGCCGAAGACCGCGATGCCGAATTGCAGCGCGTCTATCTGGCGTTTGACAAGATGCGCGAACAAATTGACCGGATGGCCAGCCAGGCCGAATTCGGCGTGGGCGGTGAGCATGAGGAAGTGCTCGAGACCTACCGCATGTTCGCTTATGACGAAGGCTGGAGCCGCCGGATCATCGAGGCGATCGACAGCGGACTGACCGCCGAGGCCGCGATCGAGCGCGTCCAGCAGCGCACCCGGATGCGGATGCGCCAGATCGACGATCCCTTGCTGGCAGACCGGATGCACGATCTGGAAGATCTGGCAAACCGCCTGCTGCGGATCGTTTCGGGCCAGATGGGCACTGCCGCCAGCATGGGGCTGCGCAGCGACACGATCCTGATCGCGCGCAATCTGGGCCCGGCGGAACTGCTGGAATATGACAAGCGGCGCCTGAAAGGCGTACTGCTTGAGGAAGGATCGCTTACCGCGCACGTGGTAATCGTGGCGCGGGCGATGGGTATCCCGGTGCTGGGGCGGGTGCGCTCGCTGCGCGGAACGGTCCGCGATGGCGACCAGTTGTTGCTTGATGGCGATCAGGGCAATGTCACCGTGCGCCCCTTGCCCGCCATGGCCGAAGCCTTTGAAGCGCGTTTTGCCAAAAGCAAGGAACGCCAGGCCGCCTATGCCGCACTGCGCGATGTCGAACCGTTCACCCGCGACGGCACCCGCATCAAGGTGATGATGAACGCCGGGCTGCGCGATGACATGCCCAATCTGTCGCTGACCGGGGCCGACGGGATCGGACTGTTCCGCACCGAATTCCAGTTCCTGGTATCCGCGACGCTCCCGGCGCGCGAACGCCAGACCCGGCTGTACCGTGACGTGCTGGATGCCGCGGGCGACAAGCCGGTGGTGTTTCGCACGGTCGACATCGGCGGGGACAAAGTGCTGCCCTATCTGCGCCACAACGACGGCGAGCATGAGGAAAACCCCGCGATGGGCTGGCGCGCACTGCGCGTGGCGCTGGAGCGCGACGGGCTGCTCAAGGTTCAGGCCCGCGCCCTGCTGGAAGCGGCGGCGGGGCGCACGCTTAACGTGATGTTCCCGATGGTCTCCGAACCCTGGGAATTCGACGCTGCACGCGAAGTGTTCGAAAGCCAGCGCAAGTACCTCAAAGGGCAAAAGAAACTGCTGCCCGAAGCGATCCGCTATGGCGCCATGCTCGAAGTGCCGGCGCTGGCCGAACAGCTTGACGTGCTGGCGCCCAGGCTTTCGTTCCTGTCGATCGGGACCAACGATCTCACCCAGTTCCTGTTCGCGGCCGACCGCTCGCATACCAAGCTGGCCGAACGCTATGACTGGCTGTCGACTTCGATCATGCGGTTCCTCAAGCGGGTGCAGCTGAGCCTGGTCGGGCACAGCGTTGACGTGACCGTCTGCGGCGAGATGGGCGGCCGGCGGCTGGAAGCGCTGGCCTTGCTGGGCATCGGGATCCGCCGCCTGTCGATCACCCCGGCTTCGGTCGGACCGATCAAGGAACTGGTCCGCAAGATCGATCTTGCCGAAATCACTGCCGCCATGAACCAGTGGCTCTCTGCCCCGCCGCCCAACCTGCGCGAGGCGCTGACCCGCTGGGCCGAGGAACGCGGGATCGAGATCGAATAGCCGCGGCCTGGCAATCACCAGCCTGTCACATTTCGCGGGCATCTTGCCGACAGGCAGCCCGCAACGCGCCGAAACCCGTTGACTTTGGATAGTAAACGGGGTTCCTGCGGACCGCGCAGATGCCGCAAAGGCAACGAATTTGGGGTCGTAATGTCGGAAGAAGTGGTCGCGGAAGCGGAATTGCCGCTGGACAGTGCCGGAGACAAGCTCGTGCGGGCCCGTGAGGCCGCGGGGCTGACCCGGAAACAGGTTGCGGCCCAGACCCGGATTCCCGAACGCCATCTCGCCGCGATCGAAAGCGGCGACTATGGCTCGCTCCCCGCCCGGGCCTATGCGGTTGGCTTTTCGCGCACTTACGCCAAGGCGCTGGGCATGGACGAGGCTGAAATCGTCGCAGCAGTCCGCGCAGAGCTTGCTGTGGCCGAGCCTGAGCAGCAGCGCCGCCCGGCGCAGACCTTTGAACCCGGCGATCCGGCCCGTGTGCCCAGCGCGCGCTTTGCCTGGCTTGCCGCCCTGGTGGCCCTGATCATGGTGCTGGCCGGCTTCGCGCTGTGGCGCAGCTATTATGCGCCAGGCGGATCCCTGCCCTCGATCCTGCCTGAAGAAAGCCCGACCCCGGCAGCCGCAGCGCCGGCCATTGCCCCCGCCACCCCGCCAGCCAACGGCCCGGTGGTATTCACCGCGCAAAGCCAGGGGGTATGGGTCAAATTCTATGACGGCGCGGGCAACCAGTTGCTGCAAAAGGAACTGGCGCTGGGCGAAAGCTATGCTGTTCCCGCGAACCTGCCCGAGGTCAAACTGTGGACCGCGCGGCCTGATCAGCTGGCGATCACCATCGGCGGTCAAGCCGTGCCCCGGCTGTCCGACGTCCAGCGCACGATGAAAGACGTGCCGGTTACGGCGGCGGCGCTGTTGGCGCGCGGCGCGGCTCCGCCCGCACCTCTTGCTACCGCACCGGCAGTGGCCCCTGCCGCCGAGCGCCAGCGCCCACGCGCCGCGCCGCGTCCCCGGCGTGAGGCAACGACCGAGGCCGCACCAGCCCCGCTGACCGCCCCGATCGAAGCCGTACCCGCTGCCCAGGTTCAGGCCCCGGCTCCCGCCGCAACCTGACGCAAAGCCTGCGGATAGCGGCTCTGCCCATCTCGACAGCACGGCCGGGCTGCGGCATGGCTGAATGCGGTGGTTAATCGCCGGTTCGGCCGCGCTGCGGCACGGCCCATGGCAGATCCAGCTAGACGGACAGATATGATGCACAAGCCCATCCTCCCCAAGCCCCTGTTAGCCCTGGTTCTGGCCCTGGCTGCGCCCGCCACCCCGGCCCTGGCCCAAAGCACGAGCGACAGCGCCGAAGTCCGCATCCGCAAGCTTGAGGCAGAGATCGCGGCATTGCAGCGGGCAGTGTTCCCTGGCGGGGACGGCAAATACTTTGCCCCGCTGGTCCAGTCCGGTGCCGCCGGCACGACCACCACCACGGGCACTCCGGCCTCTACCCCGATCACCGATCTGCTCGCGCGGATGGATGCGGTGGAAGCACAGCTGGCCCGGCTGACGGCGCAGCAGGAAGTCAGCGGCAACAAGATCGTCCAGCTTGAAGCCAGGGTGGCGGCGCTTTCCGCCAGCAATGCGGCGGCTGTGACAGACACACCCCCTGCGGCCAATCCCGCAGCCAGTCCTGCGGTCACGGTGCCCAAGCCCGTTGTTACGACCCCGGCGATTACCCCCCCTGCGCTGGCCCCCAAACCGGCGGTAACCACACCCGCCGCGACGACGAAACCAGCAACCCCATCAGCGCAGCGGCTGGCAGCGGTAAAGGCGGTTGAAAAACCGGCCACGGCCGACGCGGGCGATGATGAATATTCCTATGGCTACCGGCTGTGGGAGAAAAAGTTCTATCCCGAGGCAGAGCAGCAGCTGAAGCTGTTCCTGCAGAAGTATCCCAAGCATACCCGCGTCAGCTATGCCCGCAACCTGCTGGGCCGCGCCTATCTGGACGAAGGCAACCCGCGTGAGGCGGCAAGCTGGTTCCTGCAGAACTATCAGGCCGGGAAAAAGGGTGACCGCGCACCGGACAGCTTGCTGTTCCTGGCCGAATCGATGCGCCAGCTCAAGGACAGCAACCGCGCCTGCGTCGCACTGTCGCAGTTCGCCGATGACTACCCGGCGGAAGCTGCCGGGCGGCTCAAAGCGCAGTACGATGCCACCCGCGCCGGAACCAAGTGCAATTGATAGTGCGGCCGATCCCGAACTGACCACGCGCTTTGCGGCAGACCTTGCCGCGTTGTGGGCGGGTGATGGCAGATTGGGCCTCGCCGTGTCAGGCGGGCCGGACAGTTTGGCGCTGCTGCTGCTGGCCCATGCCGCCTTGCCGGACCGGATCGAAGCCGCGACCGTAGATCATGGCCTGCGCGCCGAAGCGGCGGAGGAAGCCGCGATGGTGGCGGCGATCTGCACCAAGCTTGGTGTGCCGCACCGGGTGCTGCCAGTTCAGGTTGAGCCAGGAAATGTCCAGGCCGAAGCCCGCGCCGCACGCTATGCCGCCCTCGCGGGGTGGATGGATGAGCGCGGACTTGCAGCCCTCGCCACCGCACACCATGCCGACGATCAGGCCGAAACCCTCCTGGCCCGGCTCAACCGGGGCAGCGGCGTGGCCGGGCTGGCCGGAGTGCGCGCGCGCGGGCAAGTGCCAGGCACCGCACTGCCGCTGCTGCGCCCGCTACTCGGGTGGCGCCGCGGGGAGCTTGGCGCGGTGGTGGATGCGGCGGGGATCGCGACGGCGCGGGATCCCTCCAACCACGATGACCGGTTTGACCGGGTGCGGCTGCGCAAGGCATTGGCCGGGGCAGATTGGATCGACGTGCCAATGCTGGCTGCCAGCGCCGCGCATCTGGCCGACGCCGATCAGGCGCTGGACTGGGCCGCACAGCGCGAATGGAGCGAATGCGTCGAGCGCAGCGCGATGGGGCTGACCTATCGCCCAAAGGCGCCGCGCGCGGTGGCCATGCGGGTGCTGGCGCGAATCGTCACCGAACTCGACGGCGAGCCCCCGCGCGGCAGCGCCGTGGCCCGGCTGTTCGATACGCTGCTGGCGCGGCAACCCATGTCGATCGGCGGTCTGGTGGCACGGGCCATGCCGGACGGCTGGCACTTTACCCGCGCGCCGCGGCGACGCCCGGGAGGTTAGTCTATCCCCTTGGAATCAGTTCGCCCTTCTTGACGCTGCGCTTGCAGATCCAGGCCAGCATCCCATTCTTGGTCGACCATTGCGTGTTTACCGTCTTGCTCTTCGCAACGACCGCACTGACCCAGATTTCTTCGCGCGGCACCCGGCCTTTGAATGTGCCGACCTTCCCGCAAGTATAATATCCAATCCCGCCGGGCAGAAGGCGATATGGCCAGACAAAGGTAACCTCCTTGGACGCGGGCATTTCGGTGATCAGCGCTGGTTCGACGATTGCGATAAATTCATCCATCGTCGGCTCGGGACCGATATCGACGGGTGCGGCCAGTGTGTTAGCGGCAAGTGCCAGCAAAGCACCGATCATTCAGCTTCCTCCTATTGTGACAAAGGATATTCTAACGTTCTGCCATCCCCTTTTGCCGCATCCGCCAGACCAGCTGGTCATAGCGGTCCTGCCCGAAGAACGGTTCGCCATCATGGACCATCAGCGGCACGCCGTAATGCCCGCCAAGCCGCTGGTCGGCCTCATTGGCCTTGATTGCGGCGTCGAGCCGGTCAGCCTCAGCCGCCAGCGCCGCGTCCATTTCGGCAAGGTCGCCCCCGGCCTCTGCCACGGCTTTGGCCAGGTGGTCGCCCTCGTGCCAGCCATCGACCTCGCCCGACCAGATCGTGTGGCTGACTGCGCGCAGCAGCCGCAGGCCAAACCCGCGTTCCGCCGCGAGCTGGCCGAGCCGGGTCAGACGGTGGATATAGGGCTGCTCCTTGGGATAGGTGCGGGTGGCAAAGTCCATCACCACCGGGTCGGGGCGCGGCCAGCGTAGCGGCATTCCGGCAAATTCGGCTGAGCGCACGCAATCGCGCATCAGATAGGTGAACCACAAGGGATCGGAATTGGCGAAAAATTCCGGCTGGCGCACCGCGATCGGCAGCACCGGGCGGACATTGACTTTCGCGTCAAAGTCCCGCTCCAGCTCAAGCAGCTTGGGCACCACGATGTAAGAATAGGGCGAACGGAACGACCAGTAGAGGTCCACGGTGTGAGTCATGTCAGGGCCTTTCAGATCGTCGCCATGTCGATGACGAAGCGGTATTTGATATCAGCGCGTTCCATCCGTTCGAAGGCATGGTTGATCTGGCTGACCGGGATCAGTTCAATCTCGGCAGTTATGCCTTGCTCACCGCAGAGGTCGAGCATTTCCTGGGTCTGCGCGATCCCGCCCACGCCCGATCCGGCCACCGCTTTCTGCCCGCCAAGCAGCAGGCCCGAATGGAAGCTGGGCATCATTTCGATCATCCCGACGATGCAAAGCGTGCCCTGCTTGTCGAGCAGGAACAGGTAAGGCGTGACATCGTGCTGGACCGGCACGGTATCGAGCAGGAAATCAAAGCTGCGGGTCGCGGCCTTCATCGCCGCCTTGTCGGTCGATACCAGCACGTGGTCCGCGCCGAGCTTTTTCGCATCGTCGCCCTTGGCCGGGCTGGTGGTGATCATGGTCACTTCCGCGCCGAGCGCCTTGGCAAATTTTACCCCCATGTGGCCAAGGCCGCCAAGGCCGATCACCCCGACCCGCGTGCCGGGGCCGACGTTCCAGTTCTTCAAGGGGCTGTAGGTCGTGATCCCGGCGCAGAGCAGCGGCGCGGCGGCCGCCATGTCGAGACTGTCGGGCAGGCGCAGCACAAACGGTTCAGCCACCACTATGGCCGCACTATAGCCGCCATAGGTCGGGCTGCCATCGATCCGGTCCTTGCCGTTGTAGGTGCCGGTCGAGCCATTGCGGCAATAGTTCTCCTCGCCTTCCTCGCAGGCGTCGCAGTGGCGGCAGCTATCGACCAGCGTGCCGACCGCGACTTTGTCTCCCGCCTTGAATTTGGTAACCCCGGCGCCGACCGCGCTGACCGTGCCGACAATCTCATGCCCTGGCACAAACGGATAATTGGTCCGGCCCCAATCATTGCGCGCGGCATGAAGGTCTGAATGGCACACCCCGCAATAGGCGATCGCGATGGCTACGTCCTCGTCGCGCAGTGCGCGGCGGTCGATCTCGAACGGTTCGAGGATCGCGGTAGGGGCCGTGGCACCCCAGGCCTTGGTGGCGGACATGGTCTGACTCTCCCGATTTAACCGCACCATTAACCGCGCGATCGGGGGGAGTGTCAAATCCTGCTTCGTGCAGCAGGCCGGCAGATCAGATCAGCGAATCACCCTTGCCGACCATCTTGCCCTTGGTGATGTAAACCTTGGTCCCAACCTCGGCGATCTGGAACAGTTTCCTGGCAAAATCGTTCGGCACGCCAACACAGCCGTGGCTGGCATAGCCTTTTTCCACTTTGGTCCCATGGATCGCCACGCCATCATCGGTCAGGTTCATGGTGAAGGGCATCGGGGCATTGTCATAAGTGCGCGAATGGTGGTCCCTGGCCTTCCACTTGACCGGGAAGACTCCCAGCGGAGTCGGCTTTTCGGTGGTGCCGAGCAGCACGGCGGTCGCGCCGATTTCATAGCCGCCCTGGAACACCGAAAGGACGCGGGCATCGAGGTCCACCGTCACCACCAGCGGGCCTTGCGGCACCCCGGCAGCATCCCAGTGCCATTCGCCATATTTGATCGGCCCGGTGATCGGCAGGACCCGCTTGATTACAAACCGTTCGTCAACCGGGGCCGCGGGAGCAGCAGGGGCGGGGGCCTGTGCCACCTGGGGCGCGGTGCCTTGCGGCTGGGCGAAATCCGCCGGCGCGCCCAGATCGGGCGGCAAAGTGCTCGCCTCGGGCTGGGTTGAATGGGCCAGCCATGCTCCGGCCGCGCCGACCAGCAGCACGAAACCGGCGACAATCCCCGTTCCAGCGTTGAGTTTCAGGCCCATCATATTCCTCGCGACACCAATCCGGACGGACAACCTGCCATGCCTGCCGGGCAAATCCAGCGGCAATCCGGCACCGTTCCGTGCCGGGACTAGCTAACGCGGAAAGGTTAACGCCCGGATGATCGGCGCGCGGCGCGCGGCGGCAGCGGGGCCGTGCGCCGGGCACGCGGCAGACGTGCTGCCGGGGCCGCGGGCGGCAATGCGGCGCGCGGGTGATAATGCTCGCTCGGCTGGGCCTTGCCGAACAGCCAGCCCTGCACCATCCGGCAACCATCGCGGCGTAGCTGGGCAAGCTGTTCGGGCTGTTCCACCCCTTCGGCCAGCGTGCACATGCCCAGCTGGTTGGCCAGCGCGATCACCGCTGCCACGATCGCCCGCGATTCCTCGCGCGTTTCCAGTTCGTTGACGAAGCGGCGGTCGATCTTGATCTTGTCGAACGGAAAGGTCAGCAGATAGTTCAATGAGGCATAGCCGGTGCCGAAATCGTCCAGCGCGATCTTCACGCCCAGATCGTGCAGCTTGCCCAGCAGCGCGATATTGGCTTCCGAATTGTTGAGCAGCACGCCCTCGGTGATCTCGAATTCCACCCGGGCCGGGTCGATGCCGGTTTCAGCCAGTGCATGGACGATCAGCGGCATCAGGTTGGGACTGGACAGTTGGAGCGGCGAGAGGTTGATCGAGATCGTCTCGCCCCCCGGCCAGCGTGCAGCTTCTTCAAAGGCGGTGCGGATCACCCATTCGCCGACCGGCACGATCAGTCCGGTTTCCTCGGCAATCGGGATGAACTGGTCGGGCGGGACCAGGCCGCGTTCCGGATGCTGCCAGCGCAGCAGTGCTTCATAGCCGGTCTTGGCCTCGCTCGGCACGTCAATCAACGGCTGCAGGAACAAGCGCAGCTCGCCCCGGCTAACCGCATGGCGCAAGTCGCGGGCCAAAGCGTGGCGTTCGTGCAATGCCTCGTCCATGCCGGGTTCGAACATTTCCCAGGTGCCCCGGCCATCGCGTTTGGCGCGGGTCAGGGCCATGTCGGCGTAAGAGAACAGCTGTTGCTTGTCGTCCGCGTGGAGCGGTGCCAGCGCGAGGCCCGCACTGACTCCCCCGGCAATGTCCAGATCATCCAGCGCATAGGGCTGGGCCATGGTTTCGACCAGCACCCCGGCCAGCCGCGCGGCGTGATCGCAGGCATCGTTGCCGACCAGCGCGATAGCGAATTCATCGCCCCCAAGCCGCGCAACCATGCGCCGGGCCCCGCCCAGCCCGCTCGCTTCAAGTGCGGCGGTCAGGCGATTGGCGAACATCCTGAGATAGGCATCCCCGGCAGGGTGGCCGAATTCGTCGTTGACCGCCTTGAAATGATCGATGTCGAGATGGAGCAAGGCCACCGCCTCGTCCGGGCCGCGTTCTTCCACCAGTTCGCCCAGGGTACGGTCAAACAAGGTGCGGTTGGGCAAGCCGGTCAGGGCATCGAAATGCGCCATTTGCTGGGCGCGGCGTTCGGCCATGCGATGATCGGTCACGTCCGAAATCAGCCCGCGCCAGGCAACCCGTCCGCCCCCGGCGGCCTGGCTGGGTCGGCCGCTGACCGACCACCAACGCTGGACCGTGCCGCCAGGGTTGGCCAGCGCCAGGATCGCGCCATGCAGCGGACGCCGGCTTGTCAGCGCGCCGGTCAGCGTGTCGCGGATCGCATCCGCGCCAAACAGTGCTGCAAAGGGCTGCCCTTCCAGCGCGTCGATCGCACGGCCCGCACGATCGGCAAACCGCGCGGTGACGTTGATCAGGCGCCCCTCGCGGTCAAGCTCATAGAGCCAGTCCGATCCGGTCTGTTCATATTCATTGAGCAGGACCTGGACGGTCCAGTTGCTCGTCGCCAGCTCCCGATCGGCCAGCAGGCGGGCAATAAACAGGTGGTGCGAAATAAATGCCATGCGGATCAGCATGCCCGCCGCAGCGATCAGAACGAGCACCGCGATGGTGGTTGGCGCGCTGCCGATCCAGGCCAGGCCGACCGCCAGTCCCAGCGTCTGCAGCGCGATCCAGGCCGTGGCGGAAAGCGGGAGGGTGCGCATGGTATAGGCCGCCGAAGCAAGCTGCGCGATCCCGCAGACCGCCAGCAGCAATTGCGCGCCGGGCGGCACATGCGGCAGCCACAGCGCCAGCGGCACACCCAGGTTGAGCCCCATCCACCATGCGTTCCAGCGAAAATCCCGGCGTTGGCGGTGCACTCGATCCCGATGCGGGCCAGTGGGATCGGCGATCCACAACCGGTGAAATCCCGCCAATGCAGTCGAAGCCGCGAACAAGGTGAGCTGCGCCGTGGCGACCTCGCCAAACAGGACCAGCAGCATGGCGCAGGCATTCAGCAAGGTCCCCAGCACCATCATCCGCACAATGCGGACATGCGTGTTGACGAGCCGCCGATCGACCCAGTCCTGCAAATGTGCCGGTACGGCGCCGCGCGGCGCCTGCTGGCTGATCATGGCCCTGATCTTCGATCCTGCCTGTTGCAACCCTGATCCCATAGCCGCAACGGAGTTAACACGGTCCTAGTGCGGCGCAATTTTCACCACTGCACCCTTCTCTTTGCTCCGGCGGCTCACTAAGCCGGTGCCCAAAGGAGATTCGTCGATGCGCCTGCCCCACCTGATCAGCCTTGCCGCCGTGCTTGCCGCCACGGCCCAGCCCAGCCTGGCCAAAGACGCGAAAGCCTATCCCCAGGCAGAGGCCCAGACACTCGACCTGGCCAAACAGCTGATCGCGATCCGTTCGGTCGCGGGCCCCGGCAACCAGACCGACAAGGCGCAGCTGCTGGTCAAGCAGGCGCTGGTCGCAGGCGGATGGAAGGCCGACGAGGTAGAAATCGTGCCGGTTGACGATACTGCCTATCTGATCGCCACCTGGCCGGGCAGCGACCCCAAGCTCAAGCCGCTGGTAATTTCGGGCCATATCGACGTGGTCGAGGCGAAACCGGCTGACTGGGAGCGCGATCCGTTCACCCCGGTGGAGGAAAACGGCTATCTGTTCGGCCGCGGAGCGAGCGACATGAAGTTCGACGCAGCGCTGGCCACCGCCAGCCTGATCGAGCTGCGCCGCCAAGGTTACAAGCCCAAGCGCACCATCGTCCTGCAATTCTCGGGCGACGAGGAAACCACGATGAAGACCGGGCGGATCATTGCCGAACGGCTCAAGAAATCCGAACTGGTGATCAATATCGATGGCGGCGGCGGGACGCTGGACGATGCCAGCGGCAAGGCGCTGTACTGGACCTGGCAGGGCGCCGAAAAAACCTATGACGATTACCAGCTGGAAATGACCAATCCCGGCGGCCATTCCAGCGCGCCGCGCCCCGAAAACGCGATTGCCCAGCTGGCCGAAGCGGTCGCGCGGATCGGCGCCTATCGCTTCCCGGCTGAGCAGAACCCGCTGACCAAGGCCTATTTCGAACAGGCCGCGCAGTTTGAAAGCGATCCTGCCCTGGCCGCCGCGATGCGCGCTTTCGCCGCCAACCCCAAGGATGCGGCCGCGCTGGCCGTGCTGCGCGCCAATCCGGCCACCGTGGGCAAAGTTGGAACCACCTGCGTGCCAACCCTGATCACCGGCGGCCATGCCCAGAACGCCCTGCCACAGCGCGCCACCGCGAACATCAATTGCCGCGTCTTCCCCGAGCACAGCCGCGAGGACATCCGCAAGGTGCTGGAACAGGTCGCAGCCATGCCGGGGCTGAAGGTAACCGCGATCAGCGGTGAAGATTCGATCTCCTCCCCCGCCTCGCCGATGCGCGCGGATTTCATCGCGGCGGCGGAAAAAGCGATGCGCAAGATCCATCCCGGCCTGCCGATCTTCCCCAGCCAGGCATCAGGCGCATCGGATTCGATGTGGTACCGCGCACTGGGCGTACCCAGCTATGGTGCCAGCCCGACTTTCAGCAAGGATTCGGACGATTACGCCCACGGCCTTAACGAACGCGTCGCGCTCAGCAACGTGAAGCCGGGGGTGGTCTATTTCCTGAGCCTGTTTACCGACCTGTCGAAGTAATCCCGGCCAACGCCCCGCGGGCTATTTCGGCGGCTTCCTGCGCGCCGAATGCCTGCGGGGACAGGCACAGTTCGAGCCACAGCCCGTCGACCAGGGCAGTCACGCCGATCGCGGCGCGGCGCAGCCGGGCGGCAGGCACTCCGCAATCGGCCAGCAGCTGTTCCAGCCGCAAGCGGAAGGCGGCGTACTGTTCGTCGTGCTGGCGGGCAATGCCCGGGCGGGCGCGGACCAGGCTCCAGAAGGCGATCCAGGTGGCGAGCAGCTCCGGATCGGCGATCGGCGCGCGAAAGCTGGCCGTCACGAAGGCCTCCAGCCGCGCATGCGGATCGGACCCGGCCTGCGCCAATGCAGCATCCAGTGCTTCGCTGACCCGGCTTTCGACCTCGGCATAGGTCGCCGCGACCAGCGCATCGATCCCCGCGAAGTAATGCCCGACCAGTCCGGGCGAGACCCCGGCCTCCAGCGCAATCGCCCGCACGCTGGTGCCGCCCACTCCTTCGCGGGCCAGCACCCGCGCGCAGGCCAGGATCAGGCTGTGGCGGCGCGCATCGGGCTCGGCCCGCGTATAGGCGCGTTCGGCGCGGGTAAGGGCGGGCTTGGTGCTCACTTGCGGCATTCTAGCACTTGTTGTACGAACGTCCAACAAGCAATCCGGATTCGCCCGATATGACCAAGCTCGACCACGCCTTTGCCGAAATCGAAAGCCACGACGTCGATCCCGACGCCGACTTTTCGCTGCCGGGCTGGATCTATACCGACGAGGAATTCCTGACGCTGGAGATCGAGCGGATCTTTCGCCCGAGCTGGCAGATCGTCTGCCATGTCAGCGAAGTGGCCGAGCCGGGCCAGTACCAGACGCTCGACTACCTGGGCGAAAGCGTGATCGTGATCCGCGGCGAAGATGGCGAAGTGCGGGCCTTCACCAATGTCTGCCGCCACCGCGCGATGCGGCTGGTCGAAGGGCCTTCGGGCTGCACCAAAAAGCTGGTCTGCCCCTATCACGCCTGGGTCTATGAAACCGACGGGCGGCTGACCGGCGTACCGATGAAAGGCGAATACCCCACGCTGAAGCTTGAGGAGAACGGCCTGGCCCCGGTCGCGCTGGAAATCTGGCACGGTTTCATCTTTGTCCGGCTGGAAGATGCCGGGTTCCCCGGGGTCGCCGAAATGATGGCCCCGTTCGAAGCCGAAGTGGCACAATACCGGTTCGAAGACATGCGCAGCATGGGCCCGGTCCGGCACCGCCCGCGCGACGTGAACTGGAAGAACGTCGGCGATAATTATTCGGACAACCTGCACATTCCGGTGGCCCATGACGGGCTCAGCCGCCTGGTCGGCAAGACCTATCGGATCGAGGCGCATGGCTGGGCCGACCGGCTCTATGGCGACGTGGTCAAAAACGAGAAGCAGAACTTCTGGGAAAAGGTTTACGGCGCCTACCTGCCGCGGGTCGAGCACCTGCCCGAAGCGGCGCACGGGCGCTGGCTTTATTACAAGCTGTGGCCGAACATGGCGTTCGACATCTACGCCGACCAGATCGATTTCATGCAGTGGCTGCCGATCAGCCCCACCACCTGCCTGCTGCGCGAAGTGGCCTATTGCCTGCCCGACAACCGGCGCGAAATGAAGGCGGTGCGCTATGCCAACTGGCGGATCAACCGCAATGTCAATGCCGAGGATACCTGGCTGATCAGCCGCGTGCAGCAAGGCATGGCCAGCAAGAGCTATGGCACCGGGCCGATCGCTACCAGCGAGGTTTGCCTGCGCAGCTTTGCCCGCAAGATCCGCGCGTTGATCCCGGAGGCAAGGCAGCCCTTCGCGCCCACTGCCGGGTGGAGCCGCAAATAGAACAAGCCAATCAGGCCACCTTCGCTTGATCCGGACGCAAGGTGGAGAATTTCGGGGAGTTTCGCATGACCAAGACTTATGACGCGCTGATCATCGGCGGTGGCCACAATGGCCTGACCTGTGCCTTCTATCTGGCCAAGGCCGGAATGCGGGTGCGCGTTCTGGAACGGCGGCACATTGTCGGCGGCGCAGCGGTGACCGAAGAATTCCACCCCGGCTTCCGCAACTCCACCGCCAGCTACACCGTCAGCCTGCTGCGGCCCAAAGTGATCGCGGACATGAAGCTGCACGATCATGGCTACCGCGTGATCGAACGCACGATCTCCAACTTCTTCCCGTTCGAGAACGACTATGTGAAGCTGGGCGGCGGGCCGGGCCGAACCGAAGCGGAGTTCGCGCGCTTTTCCAAGAAGGATGCGGCGGCCTATCCGGCCTATGATGCGGCGCTGGAAAAGGTTGCCAATGTGCTGCGCGATCTTTCCTTACAGATCCCGCCCAACCTGGGCGGCGGGCTGCCCGCGCTGATGGCTGCGGCCAAGCAGGGCTGGCCGATGGCCAAGCTTGATATGTCGGTTCAGCGCGACCTGCTCGACATCTTCACCAAGTCGGCACGCCAGTTCCTCGATGGCTGGTTTGAGCATGACTATGTGCAAAGTGCTTTCGCGTTTGACGCGGTGGTGGGGAACTATGCCGGGGTATCGACCCCCGGTTCGGCCTATGTCCTGCTGCACCACGTGTTCGGCGAAGTGAACGGCAAGCTGGGGGCCTGGGGGCACTCGGTCGGCGGCATGGGCGCAATCACCCAGGCGATGGCCAAGGCCTGCGAACTCGCGGGGGTGGAGATCAGCCTGGAAGCCCCGGTGGCGCAAGTGCTGGTCGATGGCGGCAAGGTGAAGGGCGTGAAGCTGGAAAGCGGCGAGGAGATCGCCGCGAGCATTGTCGCCTCCAACGCCGGCCCGGCGCTGCTCTATCGCCAGTTGGTTGACCAGAGCGACCTGGACGATGATTTCAAGCGCCGGATCAAGGGATTCAAAACCTGCTCAGGCACTTTCCGGATGAATGTCGCGCTGTCGGAACTGCCTTCCTTCAGCGTGCTGCCGGGCTCGGCCCAGGCGGAACACCACACCGCCGGGATCATCATCGCGCCGGGTATGGATTACATGGATCAGGCCTTCATCGATGCCCAGCAGCACGGCTGGTCGAAAAAGCCGATCGTCGAAATCAAGATCCCCAGCACCGTGGATGACAGTCTGGCCCCTGCGGGCCAGCACGTCGCCAGCCTGTTCTGCCAGCAGTTCGATCCCACGGTCGATTGGGATGCCAACCGCGACAAGGTGGCGGACCTGATCATCGATACGGTCAATGACCATGCCCCCAATTTCAAAGCCAGCGTGATTGCCACCCAGATTCATTCACCGTGGGATCTGGAACGCAAATTCGGGCTGATTGGCGGGGACATCATGCACGGCACGATGGGGATCGATCAGCTGTGGGCAGCGCGCCCTGTGCTGGGGCATGGCGACTATCGCGGGCCGATCAAGGGGCTCTACATGTGCGGCGCAGGCACCCATCCCGGCGGCGGGGTGACTGGCGCACCCGGCCACAACGCGGCCCATGCGATCCTGGCTGATCGGCCGTTCATCCGGAAGATCTTGCGCTCCTGACCGCCCAGTACACCGGCAGTCCGGCCCCGATCAGCAAGGTCCCCCAGGCGATCGCTTCCAGCCCAAGCCCGTATTCGGCCCAAACGGTAAAGCCACAGGCGATCACGGCGGCAAGCGCCAGCAGGCGGTCTCCCGGTTGCAACCGCAGCGCCGCCAGCGCGCTCATCAGATAGGTCAGCAGCCCGGCGGCAAGGCTGACCGAGGCGATGAACGCAAACAGTTCGGCCGTGCCTTTCTGGTAATTGAGCAAGGTCACCAGGGTCAGCAGGCTGCTCGACACCAGATGCGAGCGCACCGGGGTGCCGTGCGGGCCTTCAACCCCGAACCAGGCCGGAAACACCCCGCCGCGCGCCATCGCCCAGGGCATTTCGGCCTGGACCAGCACCCAGCCGTTAAGCGTCCCGAAAGCGCTGATCGCAGCGCAGAGCGCAACCATGTTGGCCAGCGCGGGTCCGAAATGCAGCCCCAGAAAGTCGGCAATCGGCGCGGGTGAACCTGTCGCAGCGCTGACCGGAACATAGAGTGCGAACGCGCCCGAAATCAGCAGATAGATCGCGCCCGTCAGCAACACCCCGATCAGCGTGGCCCGCGGTACATTGCGCGCGGCGTCTTCTACCTTGTCAGCGGGCACGGTCCCCGCTTCGAGCCCGAGAAAGCCCCAGAACGTCAGGGCGACGGCATTGGCCACGCTGTTGCCGGTAATTGCGATCCCCGGATCGGGCGCGCGCGGCGCACCGCTCAGCCACAGCCACAGCGCCAGCCCGATCAGCAGCACCAGCGGCAGCAGTTTCAGCACCACGGTCACTTCCTGCAGCCGCCCAGCGGCGCGCACCCCGCGGATGTTGACCCAGGTGACGAGCCATACGCAGGCCACCGCCAAGACAGCGGGCAAGCCAGCCGTCTGCCCGATCCGGGGAAAGATGTGGTCGAGCGCGCTGACCACGGCGACGGCAATCGCCCCGTTGCCGACCCAGCTCATCACCCAGTACGACCAGGCCGTCATGAAACCCGGCAGCGGGCCGAAGGCAGCATTGGCATAGGCATAGGGCCCGCCTGACAGCGGAATCTTCGCCCCCAGCCGCGCGAAAACATAGCCCAGCGCCATGGCCCCGGTGATCGAAATCAGCCAGCCGATCATCTGGTTCCACCCCAGCGGGGCCAGACTGGCGGGCAGCAGATAGATCCCCGAACCGATCATGTTGCCGACGACCAGCGCCAACAGCGCCCAGAACCCCAGGCCTTTCGTTCGCGCAGCTGTCATTGCGTCATCCCCCGCCGATCACTTCAGGAGCGAACGTAGCGCTTGATCGCGGCGCGTCACCATGTTTCATGGCTGGCATGTCCCAACCCGCTTCCCGTTCGTGGCAGGATCTGCTGAACAACCGCCATCCCCGGCTGATCGAAGCCGCCATGGCAATGAACGAGAACGATCTGCCGCGCGCCGAACCGCTGCTTCGGGCGCATCTCAAGGAACTGCCCGAAGATGTTGAGGCGATCCGGATGTTCGCCGAACTGGCGGGCCGGCTGGGGCGGCTCAAAGATGCGGAAAACTTGCTGCGCCGCGCGCTGGAACTGGCCCCGCAATTCACCGCCGCGCGGGCCAATCTGGCCCTGGTGCTCTACCGCCAGAACCGCCCGGCCGAAGCGCTGGATGAACTGGAACTGCTAATCGAACAGGAACCCGGCAATCCGGCCCACGGCAATCTGATGGCCGCCGCGCTGGGCCGGGTTGGCGAGTTCGACCAGGCTATCGCGACCTATGAGCGGGTGCTGGCCCGCGTACCCGAACAGCCACGGATCTGGACCAGTCTGGGCCATGTCCTGAAAACGGTAGGGCGGCAGGCCGATGGCGTGGCCGCCTATCGCCGTGCGATCGAGCAGCTGCCCAGCCTGGGAGAGGCCTGGTGGAGCCTGGCCAACCTCAAGACCTTCCGCTTTACCGACGACGAAGTTGCAGTGATGCGCCAGCAACTGGCCGATCCCAAGCTGCCCGAGGACAGCCGGGTGCAGATCGATTTCGCGCTGGGCAAGGCGATGGAGGATCGCGGCGATCACGCTGCGGCCTTTGCCCACTATGCCTCCGGCAACACCTTGCGCCGCAAATCGGAACCCTGGGACGCGGATGAAACCACCCGCTTTGTCGACCGCCTGATTGAAATCGCCACGCCGGAATTCTTTGCCGCCCATGCCGGCCAGGGCTGTCAGGCGAACGACCCGGTGTTCGTGCTGGGCATGCCGCGCGCCGGATCGACACTGGTCGAACAGATCCTGTCCAGCCACAGCCAGATCGAGGGCACCAGCGAGCTGCCCGACATTCCCGCGCTGGCCCGGCGCGAGGAGGACTATCCGCTGAGCCTGCCGGGACTGACGGCAGAACAACTGCTGAACCGGGGTGAGGAGTTCCTGAAACGCACCCGGATCCAGCGCAAGACCGGGCGGCCGCTGTTTATCGACAAACTGCCGAACAACTGGGTCCATGCGGTGTTCATCCGGCTAATCCTGCCCAATGCGAAACTGGTCGACGCCCGCCGCCACCCGCTCGGCTGCTGCTTTTCCAACTTCAAGCAGCACTTCGCCAAGGGGCAGGCGTTCAGCTATGATCTGGCCGACATGGGGCGGTACTATGCCGACTATGTCCGGCTGATGGCGCATCTGGACCGGGTTCAGCCGGGCAAGGTCCACCGCGTGATCTATGAACGCATGGTCGATGATACCGAAACCGAAGTGCGCCGCCTGCTGGACTATATCGGCGTGCCGTTCGAACCGGCTTGTCTGGCGTTCCACGAAACCGAACGGGCCGTGCGCACTGCCAGCAGTGAACAGGTGCGCCAGCCGATCTTTCGCGACGGAACCGAGGCCTGGAAACACTTTGCCCCCTTCCTTGGCCCGCTTGAAGCGGCTTTGGGCCCGGTTCTGCCCGCCTATCCCGAGGCGCCAGAGGCGTGATAAATCTGCAACGCATCCAGCAGATTGACAGGAATGTTAACGAGCCTTGCTTGACTGCGGCGTGACCACGAATCAGGGTCTCGCATTCGCAGCATTCAAGGATGGGATATTGATGCGCCTCGCCACACGTCGCACGGCTTTCGCCGCGCTGTTCGCCACCACCGCCCTCACCGCGGCCCCGGCTTTGGCCCAGGACGCCGCAGCCGATGCGGAAACTGACGCCACCGAAATCGTCGTCACCGCGCAAAAGCGTTCGGAAAGCCTGCAGAAGGTTCCGATCTCGATCCAGGCGCTGGGCACGGCCAAGCTCGATCAGCTCAACATCTCGGACTTCAAGGGCTATGCCCAGCAGCTCCCCTCGGTCTCGTTCCAGAGCTCGGGCACGCCCGGCAACAGCGTGATCTATATGCGCGGTGTCGCTTCGGGCGGGGACGGCAACCACTCGGGCTCGCTGCCTTCGGTCGGCGTCTATCTCGATGAACAGCCGGTCACCACGATCGGCGGCAACCTGGATGTCCATATCTATGACATCGCCCGGATCGAAAGCCTGTCTGGCCCGCAAGGCACGCTCTATGGTGCATCGTCCGAAGCCGGCACGATCCGCATCATCACCAACAAGCCCAGCACCGCCGGGTTCGAAGGCCGCGTCGATGGCGAAGTGAACACGGTGCGCAATGGCGACATCGGCGGCAAGATCGAAGGCATGATCAATGCCCCGCTGGCGGGCAGCGCCGCGCTGCGCGTCTCGGGCTTTTACCAGCGCGACGGCGGCTATATCGACAATGTCGCCGGCAGCCGCTGTTTCCTGCCCCAGCCGGGCGGGATCTGCATGAACAACACCGCTTTCGTCGAAAAGAACTACAACGACACCGAAAGCTATGGCGGCCGCGCCGCGCTGAAGGTCGATCTGAACGACAGTTGGACCGCGACGCCGGCGGTCATGTACCAGAACACCAAGAGCAACGGTTCCTACGGCTATGATGACAGCCTGGGCGATCTCAAGGTTCAGCACTTCTTCCCCGAATTCCGCACCGACAAATTCGTCCAGGCGGCGCTGACCATCGAAGGCAAGATCGGCAACTGGGACCTGACCTATGCCGGTGCCTATCTTGATCGCAAGACCGCCAGCTCAAGCGATTACACCGACTATTCCGAAGCTTACGATTCGCTCTACAGCTCGGTCGGCGGGCTTGCGGGCTATTTCTACTTTGGGGATTCGGCAGGTAACACGATCAACCCGACCCAGAAGGTGGTCGGCAGTGATCACTTCAAGAAGCTGAGCCAGGAACTGCGCATCGCCTCGCCTTCGGATCAGCCGCTGCGGGTCGTCGCGGGGCTGTTCTATCAGCGCCAGTCGAACGACATCCACCAGGATTACCAGGTGGCGAACCTTTCTCCGAAGCTGTCGGTCAACGGTTTCCCCGGCACCCTGTGGCTGACCCAGCAGCACCGCGTTGACAAGGACTATGCGGCGTTCGGCGAAGTCAGCTACGATCTGGCCCCCACGGTCACGCTGACCGGCGGGATCCGCGCGTTCAAGTATGACAACAACCTGATCGGCTTCTTCGGCTTTGGCCGCGATCCGGCGGGCCTGTTCGCCACCACTCCGTACAACGCGGCAGGCAGCTCGCGCACGGGTGTGGCGGGCTGCTTCACCACCAGCGGTTCGCGTCTGCGCCCGGTGGCGGGGACTGCGGCTGCGGTACTGGCTCCGGCTTCGGTGGCGGGCAGCCCCTGCACCAACCTGGGTGTATGGAACGGCGGCAAGATCGATCCGGTTGTTGCCAAGGGTGACGGGGTAACCTGGCGCTTCAACGCCAACTGGAAGCCCAGCAGCACCGCGATGGTCTATGCCACCGTGTCCAAGGGTTTCCGCCCCGGCGGGATCAACCGCCGCGCGGACGTGGCCCCCTATGAACCGGACTACCTGATCAACTATGAATTCGGGTGGAAGACCACGCTGGCTCCGGGTCTGCGGCTGAACGGCGCGATCTACCAGCAGAACTGGAAGAAGTTCCAGTTCTCGTATCTGGGCGCCAACAGCTTCACCGAAATCCACAACGGCCCCGATGCCCGGATCCGCGGCGTGGAAATGGATCTGGCCTATAACGGTGGCGGTCTGTCGCTGAACATGGCCGGGTCCTATACCGATGCCAAGACGCTCAAGAACCTGTGCATCATCGATGACCCGACCTATGCCTGCGCCGGGGCTGGCAACATGGTTTCGGCAGCCAAGGGCACCCGCCTGCCGATCACCCCGCAGTGGAAGCTGTCGGGCACCATGCGCTACACCGGCGAAATGGGCAGCACCAAGCCCTATGGCCAGATCAACGTCGCTTACCAGAGCAAGGCCAGCTCGGACATCCGCACCGCGGTGTTCGAAACCTTCAGCGGCAACGTGATCAGCCCGGCGGCGCAGCTGGGTGATCTGGCGGCCTATGCCACCGTCAACCTGGCGCTGGGGGCAGAGCTGGACAAGTTCAACGTGGAACTGTTCGTGCAGAACCTGTTCGATGAACGCGGTCAGGTCTCGCGCTTCCAACAGTGCGGCTCGTGCGGCCAGCGCGGCTATATCGTGCCGATCAACCCGCGCACCATCGGTTTGCGCGCCGGAGCCAAGTTCTAAACCTGGCTCTGACTTAGGCTAGCGACAAGCGGCCCGGTCCTCACCAGAGGGCCGGGCCGTTTGCTGTTATGGGGGGAACGGATAACCCTCTCCCCTTGAGGGGAGAGGGCCCAGAGAGGGGAGCGCGCTCCGGCCCCCTCTCAACTTCGGCAAGCGAGCAAGCCTGCGTATCTCTCCCCTGGGGCCGAAGGCGGCCGCAGGCCAACGGGAGAGAGCGGACAGGTCATCATAAACGCGGTCCCTACCAGTAATCGGCCATCAATTCGCGCGACCAGTCTGGCTGGCGCAGTTCTCCACGCGGCAGGAATTCGGCCATGACCGGCTTGATATCCAGCACCGGGGTGCCGTCGATCGCATCCAGCCCCGCTACCAGCAACCGCGTGCCTTCAACGCCCGTGATCCGGCAGACCGAGATTCCCAATCGGTTCGGCCGGTTGCGCCCGCGCTGGGCAAAGACGCCGACCTTGGGCCAGTCCTGATTGCCGCGCGGGTGCCGCGCGGTCAGCACCACTTCGCTTTCGGGCAGGCGGTCAAACTGGAACAGCACTTCGGCGTGGCTGAACGCGTCCAGCCCCTGCAAGGCTTCCGCGCCCAGCCAGCCAGTGTCGAGTTCGATCGCGGCGCGCTCTGCGTCCCAGGCGTCATCTTCTGCCGCCACGCGCCCACCGCGCACCCAGCCGACCGGGCGCAGGAAAATCTCGCTCATGCAGCACTCTCCTCATCGCCGAATGGTCGGAACGGCGCGGTTACATCGTCACGTACGCGGGCGAGGCGGCCGCTGGCACGGTCGATCATGGCCCAGGTGGTGTTGGAACTGACCAGCAATTTGCCCGCCGCATCGGTGAAGTCGACCCGCCGGTCAAACCGGGCACCGGTGGGAGCCTTGGGGATCCAGGTGGTCCCCATAACCGCATCGCCCAGACCCACATTGCCACGATAGTCGATCTCGTGCCGGGTCACGACCCAGATGAACGCGGCCTGGTGTTCAGGCGCGGCCACCGTGGACCAGTGCGCCGTGGCCAGTTGCTGGATCCAGTCAACCCAGACCGCATTGTTGACATGCCCCAGCTCGTCAATGTGCTGCGGCTGGGCGGTGAAGGTCATGGCATGGCGGTTGGACATCGCCGCAGGGAATGCCGGGTTTACAACGGGATCGCAATGCTCTGTTAGGAGCACGATGCTACAACCGCACGGTTCGCAAGATACAGGTGAGCCATGGACAGGAAAATCGGCGACGAAGGCACCGGCAAGCGCGGGTTCAAGCCTGGGGTCAATTTCAGCCAGCAACGGCCAGGTGCCAAGGCCCTGATCGTCAACGGCAACGGCATCTTCAAATACGATGATGGCAAGCTGGAAACGCTGGCCGATGCGGTCGATTACTTCTGGGGCGCGGTTTCGCAGAACCCGGCGGAATGGCAACTGACCACCAAAGGCTATGACTATCTGATTGCCCATGCCGGGCAGGCCACGCGCGAAGACCTGCGCCGTGCGCTCAACTGGCTGGAACTGTCGATCCAGCGGCGCGAACGCGGCGCGGCGGTGGCTGCGGCGCGCTATCTCTCGCTGCTGCCGGCCGAACTGCTGGCCAGCGATGCGATGCGGCTGCAGACCGTGTTCAACAGCCGGATCCTGGGCATGGTCTGGCAGGTCACCCCCGATCTTGACGTAAAACCGCTGCCCCCGCGCATTCCGAAGTTCGGGCAGGAGGCCGGTTACGGCCTGATCCGTTCAGTGCCGGAGCTTTACGAGAAGCTGGCCATGCTTACCCCCGAACTGGAAGACATAGTCCTGCTGCTGGTGCGCGAAGCATTGCAATACCGCGTCTCGCTGCCGCCTGCGCTTACCGCTATGGCCGAACCCCCAGCTGCCACAGGATAAAGGCGAATTCTTCCGCCGTTTCCTTGAGGCTTTCAAACCGGCCCGATTTGCCGCCGTGGCCCGCGCCCATGTTGGTCTTGAGCAGCAGCTCATTGCCATCGGTTTTGAGCTCGCGCAGTTTCGCCACCCATTTCGCCGGTTCCCAATAGGTCACGCGCGGATCGTTGAGCCCGGCGGTGACCAGGATCGGCGGATAGGCCTGCGCGCGGACCTGATCATAGGGTGAGTAGCTGCGGATCAGCTCAAACGCGGCCTGATCCTCGATCGGGTTGCCCCATTCGGGCCATTCCCCCGGCGTCAGCGGCAGCGAGGCATCGAGCATCGTTGCCAGCACATCGACAAACGGGACATGCGCCGCAACCGCGCCCCACAGTTCGGAATCGGAATTGCACACCGCGCCCATCAGCTCGCCCCCGGCCGATCCGCCCGCAATCGCGATCTGCCCGGCGCGGGTCAGCCCGCGATCGATCAAGCCATGCGCAACGTCGACGAAATCGGTGAAAGTGTTGGTGCGCCGTTCGAGCTTGCCGGCCTTGTACCAGGCCCGCCCCAGATCGTCCCCGCCGCGGATATGGGCGATGGCATAGGCAAACCCCCGGTCGAGCAGGCTGAGCCGGGTGGTCGAAAAACCCGGTTCGATCGCAATGCCATAAGCGCCGTAGCCATAGAGATAGAGCGGACCCGCACCCGTGCGGTCGCGGCGATAGACCACCGATACCGGCACGGTAGTGCCATCGCGCGCGGTAATCTCCAGCCGCTCGGTCGCATAGAGCGCGGCATCGTAGCCGGATGGAATTTCCTGCACCTTCAGCGTGGTCATGGTGCGGCTGGCGAGATCATAGTCGAGCACCGAGGCCGGGCTGACCATGCTTTCATAGGACAGCCGCAGCGTGGTAACCGCCCATTCGGGATTGTCCCCCAGTCCGGCCGAATAGCTCGCTTCGGGAAAGACGATCGGTTCAATCCGCGCGGGATCATCGTAATAGCGCAGCTCGATCTGATCGAGCCCGGCGCGGCGGCCTTCGATCACGTAGAAATCGCGGAACAGATCAAATCCGGTCAGATAGAACGCATCGCTGCCTTCGATCAGCGTGGTCCATTCGCCCGGCGCGCTGAGCGGCGCGGTGGCGAGGCGGAAATTCTCATGCGTGTCGTTGGTGTGGATGAACAAAGTCTCGCCATTCAGGTCGAGATCGTATTCGACCCCGGTCTGGCGCGCTTTGACCAGCAATGGCGAGGCCAGCGGATCGGCGGCGGGTACCAGCCGCACTTCGCTGGTTTCATGGTCCGACGTGCCGATGATCAGCCACTGTTCGTTGGCTGACAGCGACGAGCCGACGCGGAACCCTTCGTCGTCTTCGTGATAGAGCTCGACATCGCTCTCCACCGGCTGGCCCAGCCAGTGCAGCCGCGCATTGTCCGTGCGCCACTGTTCGTTGGCAAGGCTGTAGACCAGCCCTTTGTCACCCGCGACCCAGACCAGCCCGGACAGCGTGCCGGGGATCACATCGGGCAGCTCTTCACCGGTGGCCAGATCCTTGATCCGGGCAGTGAAGCGTTCCGAACCGTTGTCATCGACTGCCCAGGCGAGCAGCCGTCCATCGCTGGAAACCGAAATCGCGCCAAGCCGGAAGTATTCGTGGCCTTCTGCCAGCGCGACTTCGTCAAGAATCAGCTGATCCGCGCCGCCAGCCACGGGGCGGCGCCACCACTTCTTGTATTCCGCGCCTTGTTCGAATTCGATCCAGTAGAGGTAATTGCCATCCTTCTGCGGGACCGACTTGTCCGCTTCCTTGATCCGCGCGCGCATTTCGGTGAACAGCGTGTCGATCGTGCCCTGCTGCGGGGCCATGCGCTGTTTGAACCAGGCGTTTTCGGCTTCGAGATGCGCCAGCACTTCGGCGTCCTTGACCTCTGGGTAAAGCGGATCGCGCAGCCAGGCGTAGTCATCACTTACAGCGATGCCGTGGTGCGTTTCGACGTGCGGTACTTTCTTGGCGACGGGGGGTGTGGTCAGGGTCATGCACCCGCTCTATGGTGCAGCCATTGTCCCCGCAAGCAGGACTCGATCTGATATGCTGATGAACACACACGAAGCGCGGCTCGATGCGCTGCGCAAGGAACTGAAGGCCCGCGGACTGGGCGGGTTCGTAGTGCCGATTTCGGACGAACACATGAGCGAATACGTGGGTGACTATGCCCAGCGGCTGGCCTGGCTGACGGGGTTTGGCGGTTCAGCCGGAACCGCCGCCGTGCTGACCGACGTTCCTGCTGAAGGTCCGGGGGCCGCGATGTTCGTGGACGGGCGCTATACCCTGCAGGTGCGCGAACAGGTTGATGGGCGATTGTTCGAATATCAGTCGGTTCCGGCCACCCCGGTCACCGCCTGGCTGGCAGACAAAGCCCCGGCGGGCGCGAAGATCGGGTTCGATCCGTGGCTGCACGGCAAACCGTGGGTCGATGCCACCCGCGCGGCGCTGGCGGCCAAGGGGGCAGAGCTGGTGCCGGTGCAGGGCAATCCGATCGACGCCATCTGGGCCGATCAGCCTGCGCCCTCACCCGCCCCAGCGCTGGTCCATCCGAGCGAGCTGGCCGGGCAATCGAGCGAAGCCAAGCGCAGCGAAGTGGCCGAATGGCTGGCAGCGAAAGGCCTCGACGCGGCGGTGATTTCGGCGCTCGATGGGGTGGCCTGGCTGCTCAACCTGCGCGGCTCGGACGTCAGCCGCACGCCAGTGGCGCTAAGCTTTGTGCTGGCCCATGCCGATGGCACCGCCGAACTGTTCATCGCCGAGGAAAAGGTTACGCCCGAGCTGCGCGCGCATCTGGGCAATGCCGTAACCGTGCGCCCGCGCGAGGCCTTTGTTCCGCAATTGCAGGCGCTGGGCGGCAAACAGGTCGCAGTCGATCCCGAACGCGCGGTTGAGGCGGTGTTTGCCGCGCTCGAAGGGGCCGGGGCCAAAGTGGTGGCGCTGACCGACCCGACCGTGCTGGCGAAAGCGCAGAAGAACCCGGTCGAACAGGCCGGCCACCGCGCCGCGCAGGCCCGCGACGGCGCGGCAATCGCGCGGTTCCTGCACTGGCTGTCGATCGAAGCCCCCAAAGGCGGAGTGGACGAACTGGGTGCGGCGGCGCAGCTCCAGGCCTTCCGTGAGGAAACCGGCCTGCTGCGCGACACTTCGTTCGACACGATCAGCGCCGCTGGACCGCACGCCGCCAGCCCGCACTACAAAGTGGATGAACAGTCCAACATCAGAATTGATCCGGGCTCGGTCTATCTGGTCGATTCTGGCGGACAATATGCCGACGGCACGACCGACATCACCCGCACCGTCTGGATCGGGACGCCAGATGGATTGGGTGAACCAACGGCGGAACACAAGGATCGCTTCACCCGTGTGCTCAAGGGGCACATCATGCTGGACCAGATCGTGTTCCCCAGGGGTACGGTCGGCGCACAGCTTGATACCTGCGCGCGCTATGCGCTGTGGCAGGCCGGAGTCGACTATGCCCACGGCACCGGCCACGGGGTAGGCAGTTTCCTGTCAGTCCACGAAGGTCCGCAGCGGATCGCAAAGGCCGCCGGGGGTCAGGCCGGGACCGGGCAGGAACTGCTGCCGGGCATGATCCTTTCGAACGAGCCGGGTTACTACAAGGCTGGCCGCTTCGGCATTCGCATCGAAAATCTGGTGCTGGTGGAACCGCGCGAGATCGCAGGCATGGAGGGTGAATACTTCGGCTTCGAAACCCTGACTTTCGCCCCGATCGACGCCGCGCTGGTCGATTGCAGCCTGCTCACCCGGGGCGAGGTGGAGTGGTGGAACGCCTATCACGCCAAGGTTGAGGCCATGCTGGCCCCGCAGCTGGACGGCGCGGCGCTGGACTGGCTGAAGGCGGCGTGTACCCCCTTGTAGGACGAATTTGTTCCTGTATTGTTCTCACAGCGAATCGAAGGGAGAACGCGAAATGATCGGATATGTAACCGTGGGCACCAATGACCTGCCCCGCGCAGCGAAGTTCTATGATGCACTGGCGGCTGAAATGGGCACCGGGCGGATGATGGAATTTGAGACATTCATTGCCTGGGGCACTCCCGGCGGCGGCGCGGGCGTTGCGGCGACCAAGCCTTATGACGGGCAGGCCGCGACTGTCGGCAACGGGGTGATGGTCGCACTGGAAGCGCGCGACAAGGAACAGGTTGACCGGCTCTACCAGATTGCCATGGACAACGGCGGTTCTGACGAAGGCGCGCCGGGGCCGCGCGGTGACGGGTTTTACGCCGGATACTTCCGCGATCCTGACGGCAACAAGCTCAACGCTTTCGTGATGGGGTGATCCCCTAGCCGGGGCGGCAGACCCGCCGCCCCCGCTAAACCCCGGATGAACGGCTTGCCACGGCTGCGACAAATGGCGACAAATTGACCGGTATGCGGCATAATTGGGTGACATGCCGCCCCTAGAACGGTGAACAGGAAGTCGTGGGCCCTTTGGTTCCCCCCTCCCCCTCACCCCGGGGTTCGCGGCTTCACCCTTTTAGTGGATGGGATTTCACCGATGAAGAAACTGACCCTTGGCCTTTCGGCCGCCGCGCTGGCTCTGGCCGGCACCGTGGCGCTGGCGCAAAGCCACGACATGGGCAAAATGGATCCGATGGCCGGCAAGACCGTGACCAAGGCCGAAGCTCAGACCATGGCCGTGCAGATGTTCGACAAGATGGACGCCAACCGCGATGGCAAGCTCGATTCCGCTGACCGCGAAGCGCACCGCGCGCAGCGGATGGAGGAACATTTCGCCAAGCTGGATGCCGACAAGAGCGGCTCGATCTCGCGCGATGAATTCAATGCCGCGCATCAGCCGGGTGAGCGCGGTGGACGCGGCGAACACGGCCGGCGCGGTGAAGGACGCAAAGGCATGGGCCACGGCGGCGGCATGATGATGCTGCACATGGCCGATACGAACAAGGACAAGGCCGTCAGCAAGGATGAATTCCTGGCTGCTCATGCCAAGCATTTCGATACGGCCGACGCCAACCACGATGGCAAGCTGACCCCGGAAGAACGCAAGGCTGCCCATGAAAAGATGCGCGGCATGATGGGCAAGATGAAGGGCATGCACGGCGGCCATGGCATGCATGGCGGCGCTGACATGCCGCCTCCGCCGCCCCCGCCGGGCAACTGAATGGTACTGCGCTGGCCCCGTCCGCGATGAACACGGCAACCCCGGTCAGCCTGCTGCTTGTCGATGACGAACAGCAATTGCGTGAACCCCTGGCCGACTATCTGTCGCGCCAGGGGTTTGCCGTAACCCAGGCCGCCAGCGCCGCCGAGGCCCGCAGTCTGCTGCGCGATGCCCGTCCCGATCTGGTCCTGCTTGACGTGATGATGCCGGGCGAGGACGGGCTGTCGCTGTGCCGCCACTTGTCCGAAAGCCAGGCGATCCCCACCATCCTGCTGACCGCACGGGGCGAAGCGACCGACCGGATCGTCGGGCTGGAAATCGGCGCAGACGACTATGTGGTGAAACCGTTCGAACCGCGCGAGCTGGTCGCCCGAATCCGCTCGGTCCTGCGCCGCGCGGCTAAAGGTCCGGTTGCGCCGGTCGAGGACGAAGTGTTCGAATTCGACGGCTGGCAACTCGATCCGCTGAAGCGGCGGCTGACCGATGCCGAAGGGGTGATGGTTTCGATCTCTTCGGTCGAATTCCGGCTGCTGATGGCCTTTCTGGAACACCCACGCCAGGTGCTGGACCGGGACCGCCTGCTCGACATGGTCCAGGGCCGCGAGGCGCATCTGTTTGACCGTGCGGTCGATAACCAGATCAGCCGCCTGCGCCGCAAGATCGAGGTCGACAGCCGCAATCCTGCCCTGATCCAGACCGTCTGGGGCGGCGGCTATATGCTCGCCGCCGATGTCCGCAAGGTGCGGGCTGCGGAGTGATGGCGCGCCCGTCCCTGCGTGCACTGTCATCCCGCCTCGCCCCCCGCAGCCTGCAGGGGCAGCTGCTGCTGGCCGTGGCACTTGCGCTGTTGGCAGCCCAGGCGATCAGCACCGCGCTGCTGTGGCGCGCCCAGTCTGACCGGCGCGAAGCGACCCTGGTTCACACTGCTGCGATCCGGCTGGTCGGCGCAAACCGCGAAAGCGAGCGGGCGGGCCGCGACGGGGATGACCATGGCCCCCGGCTGGGCTCCGGCCCGCATCCCCCCGAACTGCTCCGCGCCGCGCGCCATTTGCGGATCGAACTGTCCGCGCAGACCCCGCTGCGCGCGGGCGAACGCCGCTCCGCGGATGCCGAGGCGGAACTGCGCGAAATCATGATCAACCAGGGGATCGCGGTGGGCGATGTGATCGTCACCCACCGCGCGCTGGAAGCAGACCCGCGCATGGCCCGCCGCATGGCCGCCCGCGCCGCAGTGATCGGCCACCGCGGCCCGCCGCCGCCCGATCACTTGCTGATAGCCGGAATCCAGCTGCAACCGACGGGCAACTGGATGGTGGTGCGCGTGCCAGTGCCCCGGGTCGAACGCGCGCTGATTGCCACTATCCTGGGCCAGACCTTGCTGCTGTATGGCCTGCTGGTTGGAGTGATCGCCTTTATCGTCGGGCGGATCACCCGCCCGCTCAAGGCCCTGACCCGGCGGCTCGAACGCTTTGCCGAAACCCGCCAGGCTGATGGCCAGCTGGAACCCGAAGGCCCGGATGACATCCGCCACCTGATCCTGGCGCAAAACGCCATGGAAGGCCGGATCGCCACTTTGCTGGATGAAAAAGACGTGATGCTGGGCGCGATCGGGCACGATCTCAAAACCCCGCTCGCCGCGCTCAGGGTGCGGATCGAAAGCGTCGAAGACGAAACCGAGCGGGCCAAGATGGCCGGTACGATCGAGGACATCACCCGCAGCCTTGATGACATCCTCAGCCTCGCCCGGGTTGGCCGCCCCACCGACCCGCGCGAGATTGCGGACCTGTCCGCGCTGGTCGCGCAAGTGGCCGAGGAATACGAGGACATGGGCGAACCGGTAACTCTGGCCCCCGGCGAGCGGCTGGTCATGCCGCTGCGCGCCACCTGGCTGCGGCGCGCGCTGCGCAACCTGATCGGCAATGCCCTGCGCTATGGCACAGTGGCGCGGGTCAGCCTGCTGCGCGAAGGCGGGCAGGCGCTGATCCGGGTCGAGGATGACGGCCCCGGCATTCCCGAGGCCGATCTGCCGCGTATGCTGGAACCCTTCACCCGCGGCGAACCTTCGCGCAACAGCCTGACCGGCGGGGCCGGACTTGGCCTGACCCTGGCCCGCGCGATTGCCGAACAGCATGGCGGCAAGCTGGTGCTGGTCAACCGGCTCAATCCGGACAGCAGCGTAGCTGGCCTGACCGCCACAATCGCGTTGCCGGTCTAGGGTCAGGACCTATTAACCGCGCCTTCGAGGTTTGAGTCAGAATGGCTCAGAGCTAGGNGAGCCATTCTGGCCAAATCCCTGCGGGACGGCAGAATGGCTTCCATCTCGGACACAAATCCCCTTGGAAAGGCAACCAGCCTTCCCGGCGGGAATTTGCGTCCGATCTGTTCGCCATTCTGCCGCCTCGAAGGCGCGGTTAATAGGTCCTGACCCTAGGTCACAGACCCTGCCCCCTCCGTCCGGTGCTGCGCACCTGCCACCTCCCCCACAGGGGGGAGGATGCAGACCGCTCAGCCCAGCTTTTTCATCGCCGCCGAAATGTCGGCGCTGCGGGCCTCCTTCAGCACGCCGCAGGAGCGGATCCGTTCGATCGTGCGTTCCAGGTCAAGCGCGCCGGTTTTGCCCTGCAGTTGCGGGCGCAGGAATGCGGCAACCTCGTCCGCCCGGGCGACCGAGCAAAATCCGCCGACCATGCCCGGCAGCCGCGCGGAAAAGAAGATCCCGCCGCCGCCCCGGCTCAGCTGGTCATAATTGGCCTTGAGCCAGTCAAACCCCATGTCACGGGTCCCGCCGGCCATGATCACGCTGCGGACCAGGCCAAGCCGCTCGCTTTTGCGCAGACGGTCATCCTTGAATTCGTCGAGCACCCATTTGGCGATACCGAGCGCACCGCTGCTGCCCACGGCTTCCAGCGCCTGCGGGCGGAACAGCGGATCCTGCGAGGCCAGTGCGCGTTCGGCCAGATCCTTGGCCGCAACCAGTCCGCCCTGGTCGATCCAGGCCGACAGCGCCATATCGAACCAGGCCGGATCGAGCGCTTTGGCATCGCCGCCCAGATAGGCCCGCGTTGCCGCGATCAGTTGCTGGCGCACCCCCGCATCGCGCCCGGTCCGGGCCAATCGGCGGACGATCTGTTCGCGTTGCTGGCTGACTTCGGGATCCTGCCCGGCATAGGCCCCGGTGCGCGGATCAAACCCCAGCCGCTTCAGCCGGGGAGCATAAAGCTTGCCAATGAAGCGGCGATACCGTGCCTTGGCCTCATCATCCATAACGCCAGAATTGTAGAGGGTTTCAAGCGAATCGATCCCGGCTTCGCTGGCGTAACTGTCCTTGCTGGCGGACAGGCTGCGCGCCGCGGCCACCAGTTGCGATCCGCTGGCACGCCCGGCACGGAAGCTGGCGAGCAGCGAATCGCCAAGCGCCAGCGCCTCGCCCCCGGGGAGCGATCCGGCAACCTTGATCAGCGCATCCCAATCCTTTGCCGGCAATTCGAACCGGTAGTATCCGGTGCCCCCGACATTCGGGATCACCGCACCCTGTCCCGGCAGCGTCACTTCGCCGCCCGGCTCGGTCAGCAGCTGACATTGCTGCGCCGCGCCGATCCGCCGCAGGCATAGCGGCACGCCCCAGCGCGTTTCGGGCGGGGTGGTGCCCAGCCGGGCATAGCGGCTTTGCGCAACCCGATAGCGCCCGTCCTTGCCGCCGCTGAAAGTTACCAGCGGCACGCCCTGCTGATCGGTAAAGCTTTGCATCGCCGGGACGATCCGTGGATCGCCCGCGGCATCGGCCATGGCGGCGAAGAAATCCTGGCTGGTGGCGTTGCCGTATTTGTGCGCGGCCATATAGCGGCGCACCCCGTCGCGGAACTTGGTATCGCCCATGTAACCCGCGATCATCGCCACCACGTGGCCGCCCTTGCCATAAGTGATCGTGTCAAAGGCTTCGTCGATCTGGGCATTGGTGGGGATCGGGGTATGGATCGCGCGGCCCGCCACCAGGGCATCGGTGTTCATTGCGTTGAAGCCTTCGGCCAGGGCCCCGGCCCGGATGTTGAGATCGGGCCGCCATTCGTCCCCGATCCGGTAGCCCATCCAGTTGGCGAAACTTTCATTGAGCCAGATGTCATCCCACCAGGCCGGGGTGACGAGATCGCCGAACCACTGGTGCGCCAGTTCGTGCGCCACGATCATGCCAAAATTGCGCTTTTGTCCGGTGGTGGCCTGTTCATCCATCACCAGGATCGGATCGGCATAAAGGTCTGCCCCGGCATTCTCCATCGCGCCGGGCAGGATCGGCGTGGTGATCTGATCAAGCTTGGGATAGGGGAACGGCTGGTCGAAATACTTCTCCAGCAGGGTAACGATCCCCTTTGACCCTTCCAGCGCGAAAGCCAGCTTGTCCTTGTTCTGGCGGGTCGAAACGATCCGCAAGGGCAGCGGCGCGGCGCGCTGCGGGCTGGGCGGAACCGCGCCTTCGGCCACGGCAAACGGCCCAACCATCATCGCGATGAGATAGCTGGGCAGCGGCAGGGTGGGGGCAAAGCGGTGGACTTCGAGCCCGTTTTCGATGCTGCTCGACACTTGCGGGGCATTGCTGACCGCCACTTGTCCTGGCGGGGTGCGCAGGGTGACAGTGAAGGGCACCTTGAACCCGGGTTCATCAAACCCCGGGAAAGCGGCGCGGGCATCGATCGACTGGAACTGGGTCCAGCTGTACCAATCATCCCCCACTTTGACCCGGAACATGCCCGCCGGGCCGGAATTGAACCGGGCATCGTAATCGAAAGCCAGCGTGACCGGCCCCGCCGGAACCGGTTCGACAAAGGTCAGGCGGCCAACCCCGCTGGGGTCCATATCCTGCCAGGTGGCGGCAACAGTCTTGCCCCCGGCGGTCGCCGTGATCCGGCGCATGACCAGATCGCGCGCGTGCAGATCAAGTGTGCTGCCAGCGGCCTTGAGCACGGCATCGATTTCGACATGGCCGGAAAAGCGTTCGGCGGCGGGATCGACCGTCAGGTCAAGCCGGTAGGCCGTGGGCCGCGCGGCCTGGGTCAGCTGGCCCGTGGGCACGGCCACGGCTGGCGCAGGCGCGCTGTTGGTGGGCGCGGTCTGGGCAGCGGCGTTCTGGGCAGCAGCGTTCTGGGCGAGGGCTGGGCTGGCGACAAACGCCAGCGCCGAAGCGGCGAGCAGCAAGGGCTTGATCATGCCGCAAGCATGGCCGGAGCCGGGGAGCAAATGCAACCTCCCCGCTCGACCAAGGACCCACGCTGTCCGATGAATGGTCCGCTAGCGCAACAATCCGCCCAGCAACCCGCGCGCGAACCGGCCGAGCAGCTGGCCGCCCAGCGCCGTGCCGATCGCACCCGCCGCCGCGCTGGCCGCCGAAGCGACCGGCGAGCCGCCCGTCTTGCGCCCGCTCATCTTGCGGGCGATCATCGTGCCGGCCGAAGCCGCAGCGGCCCCGAACGCGGCCTTGCCGGCCTTTTCCCACATGCTGGGGGTTGCGCGCGGCTGGGCGCGCTGGGCTTCTTCGCCCTGTTCGTCCACCACTTGCGCGGCCTGCACGGCGTCCTGGGTCTTCTGGCTGAGCACTTCGGCGGCGCTTTCGCGGTTCACCGCTTCATCATATTTGCCGTCATAGGGGCTGATCGACTGGATGATCGCGCGCTCCTTTGGCGTGACCGGGCCCAGCCGGCTGCGCGGCGGAGCCACTTTGGTGCGCTGGACCACGGTGGGCGCGCCTTCATCGTCCAGCGTCGAAACCAGCGCTTCCCCTACCTTGAGTTCGGTGATGACGGTTTCGACATCGAGATCCTTGTTGATCCGGAAGGTTTCCGCCGCAGCGCGAATCGCCTTCTGGTCACGCGGGGTAAAGGCGCGCAGCGCGTGCTGGACCCGGTTGCCAAGCTGCCCGGCGATCTTTTCGGGGATGTCGATCGGGTTCTGGGTGACAAAGAACACGCCCACGCCCTTGGACCGGATCAGGCGCACAACCTGTTCGACTTTGTCAAACAGCGCGGCCGGTGCTTCGTCGAACAGCAGGTGGGCTTCGTCAAAGAAGAACACCAGGTTGGGCTTTTCGGGATCGCCCACTTCGGGCAGCGCTTCGAACAGTTCGGACAGCAGCCACAGCAGGAAGGTGGCGTAAAGCTTGGGGCTCTGCATCAATTTGTCGGCGGCGAGCACGTTGATCATGCCCTTGCCGTTTTCATCGCAGCGCAGGAAATCGTTGATTTCGAACGCAGGTTCACCAAAGAACCGGTCCGCGCCCTGGCTTTCGAAAGCGAGCAGCTGGCGCTGGATCGTGCCGACGCTGGCCTTGGAAATGTTGCCATAGGTGGTCGCCAGTTCGCTCGCCTGTTCGGCGCAGGTCATCAGCACCTGTTGCAGGTCATCCATGTCGAGCAGCAGCAGGCCCTGGTCATCGGCCCATTTGAAGGCGATCTGCAGCACCCCTTCCTGGGTTTCGTTGAGCCCCATCAGGCGGCTGAGCAGCAAAGGGCCCATTTCCGAGATGGTCGTGCGGATCGGGTGGCCCTGTTCGCCGTAGAGGTCCCAGAACACCGCCGGGTTATCGTGATATTCGAACGGATCGATCCCCAGTTCCTTCGCCCGGCCCTCGATCACGTCGGCATGCTTGAATTCATGGCTGCCCGACATCGAGATGCCCGAAAGATCGCCCTTCACGTCCGCCAGGAACACCGGGACGCCGGCCTGCGAAAACTGTTCGGCCATGGTCTGCAGGGTCACGGTCTTGCCGGTGCCGGTTGCCCCTGCCACCAGCCCGTGGCGGTTGGCGCGGCTCAGCTTCAGCACCTGACGCTCACCGTTGGCGCCAAGGCCGATGTAGATCTCTTCCATGTAATACTCCAAGCGACTCTGGCGGCTTGAATAGTGCGGGAAAGCCCGCTGTGCGAGCAGCTTTTTGCAAGGCGCGCGCAACGCGGCTAGAAGCCGCCAGCATGACCACGCCCTTCATCCTGCTGGACGATGCCCGCCCCCATGGGGCAAGCGCCGCGCGGCTCTATCGCGGCCCGCTCGAAGTGGTGGTCGCGCGCCGCGCTGAAGAGGTCGCCCCGGCGCTGGCCCGGCTGGACGCGCTGCGCGCCGAAGGCCGCGAGCTAGCGGGCTATATGGCCTATGAAGCGGGACTGGCGCTGGAACCCCGGCTGG
Organism: Novosphingobium sp. B 225; assembly: GCF_002198665.1. GTDB lineage: Bacteria > Pseudomonadota > Alphaproteobacteria > Sphingomonadales > Sphingomonadaceae > Novosphingobium. Next base: position 49,275 of record NZ_MWLM01000018.1, read on the forward strand.
CCCCGATGGCCGATGCCCGCACCGGCGCCGCCGGGCCGCTGCTGTGGTTCGCCGCTTTTGCCGGGCACGAAACGATCGACAGCGCCGATGTGCCCGCCTGGCTGGCGCGCGAAGGCGGGGCGGGGCTGGCGCAGATCGGCCCGGTCGAACCGCAAGTGTCCCCCGGGCACTACGCCGCCGCCTTTGCCGCCTTGCAGGAAGCGATCGCGGCGGGCGACATCTATCAGGCCAACCTGACTTTTCCGCTGGCCGGGTCCTATCGCGGCGATCCGCTGGCGCTCTATGCCGCGCTGCGCCCGGCGGCGGGGGCGGGCTATGGCGGGGTGCTGTTCGACGGGTCGCACTGGCTGCTGAGCCTGTCGCCCGAACTGTTCTTCGCCGAAAAGGGCGGGACCGCGATGGTCAAGCCGATGAAAGGCACGCGCCCGCGCGGCCGCGATGCGGCGGAAGACGCGCGGCTGAAGGACGAGCTGTCGGCATCGGTCAAGGACCGCGCCGAAAACCTGATGATCGTTGACCTGATGCGCAACGACCTCAGCCGCGTGGCCGAGGCGGGCAGCGTCAAGGTGGACCGGCCCTTCGCGGTTGAAAGCTATCCCACGGTCCACCAGATGGTCACCACGGTGCGCGCACGGCTGCAACCGGGCAAAGGCGCGATTGACATGTTGCGGGCGCTGTTTCCCTGCGGTTCGATCACCGGCGCGCCCAAGATCCGCGCGATGGAACTGATCCAGGCGGTAGAACGCGATGCGCGCGGGCCCTATTGCGGGGCGATCGGGCGGATCGATCCCTCTGGCGATGCGGCCTTCAATGTGGCAATCCGCACCTTGCGGCTGACGCCCGGCGAGGGTGGACGCGGCAAGGCGGTGCTGGGCGTGGGTTCGGCCATCGTCGCGGACAGCGAAGCACTGGATGAATGGCGGGAAGGCCTGGTCAAAGGGGGGTTCGTGCGGCTTAACGCGGCGGCTTGCGATCTGATCGAAACGATGCGGTTCACGCCCGAGGCGGGAATCGCGCTGCTTGAACTCCACCTCGAACGGATCAAGGCCAGCGCGGCGGAGCTGGGCTTTGCGTTTGATCGCCACGCGGTGCGCAACGCGATCCAGGCGCTGTGTTTTGAAATCGACCGGCCGAGCAAGGTCCGCCTGCTTGCCGCGCGCAGCGGGGCCTATTCGCTGGAAGTGGCCGAGCTGCCCGCCGCCCTGCCCGATCCCGCCCCTTGCGCGGTCATGCGCCTGCCGGTCGACAGCGGTGACTGGCGGCTGCGCCACAAGAGCACCGACCGCGGCTTTTATGACGCCGGGCTGAAAGCCGCCCAGGCCGCCGGAGCCAGCGAAGTGCTGTTCCTGCGCGATGATGGCCTGCTGACCGAAGGCTGCTTTACCAACCTGTTTGTCGAGCGCGAGGGCAAGCTGCTGACCCCGCCCGCGCGGCTGGGCTTGCTGCCGGGCGTGCTGCGCCGTTCCTTGCTGGACAGCGGACGCGCGGTGGAGGCCGAGCTGACCTTGCGCGATCTGGGCGACGGCTTCCTGATCGGCAATGCCCTGCGCGGACTGATCCCGGCCTATCTGCCGGCATGATTTCCGCCGCACTGCAACGCATCGCGCCGTCGCGCACCACGGCGATGACCGACCGCGCAATCGAACTGCGCGCCGCCGGGCGTGACATCATCTCGCTTTCCGTGGGCGAACCGGACTTTGCCACGCCTGCCCATGTAATCGAAGCCGCCAAGGCCGCGCTTGATGCGGGCGAGACCCGATACACGCAGGTCCCCGGCACTCTGGCGCTGCGCGAAGCGGCCGCGCTGCATTTTTCCCGCGACCTTGGGATTGCTGTGCCGCCCGGCCAGGTGATTGTCAGCGCGGGCGGCAAGCAGGCGATCTTCCACGCGCTGCTGGCTACGCTGAACCCGGGCGATGCTGTGCTGGTGCCCAGCCCGTGGTGGGTATCCTATCCCGAGATCGTGCGGTTTGCCGGGGCCGAAGTGGTCGATCTGCCGACCACCGCGACAAGCGGCTTTCGCATCACCCCGGAGCAACTGGACGCCGCGATCACCCCGCACTGCCGCTGGCTGCTGCTCAACTCTCCGGGCAATCCCACCGGGGCGACCTATCCGGCCGCCGAACTGCGCGCGCTGGGCGAAGTGCTGCGCCGACAACCGCAGGTCATGGTGCTGTCCGACGATATCTATGCCCCGCTGCGCTATACCCCCGGCGCGCACGCCACGCTGGCAGTGGAATGCCCCGATCTGGCCGACCGGATCCTGACCGTTTCGGGTGTATCGAAAAGCCACGCGATGACGGGCTTCCGGATCGGGGTAGCAGCGGGGCCGCAGTGGCTCATTTCCGCAATGGGGCGGCTGCAATCGCACAGTTCGGGCAATGCCGCATCGATCAGCCAGGCCGCCGCCGTTGCCGCTTTCTCAGGCCCGCAGGACTTTCTGGAGGACTGGCGCGAACGCTTTCGCGTGCGGCGCGACAGCGTGGTCGCCGCGATCAATGCAGTACCCGGCCTGTCCTGCCCGGTGCCCGATGGCGCATTCTATTGCATGGTCGATGCCGCGCCGCTGATGGACCGGTTCGGCGATGATGAAGCGCTGTGCCTGCACTTGCTGGAACACGGCGTCGCGGTGGTCGCGGCATCGGCGTTCGGCGGCGCGGCGGGGTTCCGGATCAGCTTTGCCGCCGACGATGCCAAGCTGGCCGAAGCGCTGCGGCGGATTGCAGCGGCGCTGGCTTGAACCCATGCCTTCGACAAGCCCGGGCCAAGCGGGTATGGGGGCCGGGATTGGAAATTGCTGTGAATGACATCCCCATCCTGTTCGAAGACGGCGAAGCGCTGGTGATCGACAAGCCCGGCGGCCTGCCGATCGAGCGTCCGCGCGCCGGGGGGCGGAGCCTGGAGGACCATCTGGAGGCGCTCAAGCTGGGGTTCCAGCGCCCGCCTGTGCCGGTCCACCGGATCGATACCGATACTTCGGGCTGCCTGTTGCTGGCGCGCAATCCCAAGGCCTTGAGGCGCTTTTCCGCCGCGTTCGAGGCGCGGCAGGTGGAAAAGCGCTATCTCGGCGTGCTGGCGGGCGATCCGCCGGGCGATGAAGGGACGATCGACCTTGCGCTGACCAAGATCAGCAGCGCCGAGGCCGGGTGGCGGATGATCGCCGCGAAAAAGGGCAAGCCATCGATCACCCATTGGCGGGTGTTGCAGCGGCTGAACGGATTGACCCTGATCGAATTCCGCCCCGAAACCGGGCGCACCCACCAGATCCGCGTGCATGCGGCCCATGCGCTGGGCCACGCCCTGCTGGGCGATCCGGTCTATGGCGATGATCGGGGGGCCAGCCGGACCATGCTCCACGCCGCCGGGCTGACCGTGCCGCGCGAAGGCAAGGCTCCGATTGCCGCCATGGCGCCGATGCCCGCCGATTTCATCGCGCTGGGGTTCAGCGATGGATGAGGTGATCGCCCGCGCCCAGGCGCTGGTTTCCGAAAGCTTCATCACTTCGGCCGGACCCGGCGGGCAGAATGTCAACAAAGTGGCGACCGCGGTGCAGCTGCGCGTCAACATCTATGCCCTGCGGCTGCCGGTGCCGGTGTTTCAGCGGCTGAAGGCGATCGCGGGCAGCAAGCTGACCGCCAGCGGCGAGATCGTGCTGACCGCTCGGCGGTTCCGCACCCAGGACGCCAACCGCCAGGACGCCCGCGAACGGCTGACCGAGCTGCTGACCGAAGCCCACAACCTGCCTCAGCCCCGGGCCAAGAGCCGCCTCAACCGGGTTGGCAAGCAGCAACGGCTGGCGGGCAAGAAGCTGCGCGGCGCAGTGAAAGCCGGGCGCGGCAAAGTGCAGCTGGATTGATCTGGCCAATCCTCCCCCCCTTGGGGGAGGTGGCTCGCGCAGCGAGACGGAGGGGGGTCTTGCACCGCCCATGCCCTCTCCGACCCGCCTGCGGCGGGCCACCTCTCCCAAAGGGAGAGGATTTACTGCTTCTTCTCTGAAGGTGCCGCAGTCACCGCCGGTGCCGCCCCGGTCTGATCCGCCGGGAGGCGCTGGCCCTCGACCATCTCGGCCGCTTCATCGAGCGCCTTGGCTTCGCCCACGCTGACCCCGCCGGGACCGGGGGCATTGTCCTGTTTGGAACAGGCGGCCAGCGCGATGAGGGCGAGGGGGAGGATCAGGTACCGCATCGCGCCGGTATAGCGCATCGCAGGCAAAACGGAAACGGGCGGCGCGGGGGTTGCCCCCTGCGCCGCCCGCCCTCGGTGACTGGTGAAAACTTACTGTTTGGCTTCGCCTGCCGGAGCCGCATCGCTGGGCGCGGCGGCGGCGTCAGCCCCGGCCGAAGCATCGGCCACGGGTGCGGCGTTAACGTCGGTCACGGCTTCTTCCGCAGGCATTTCAACGTTCTGGGCCGCAGCTTCTTCCTTGGCGCTGTCAGACTTGCCGCAGGCGGACAGCGAGAGGACGAGTGTGGCGGAAAGCGCGGCAATGGCAAGCTTGTTCATGCGAAGGCCCCTTGGCATGGTGGGAACAGATAGCGACTTGAACGCGAATCTAGTGCTTTTCCGCGCAATTTCCAACCACTTTGGCGCGCCTTGCCCACAGTCTGTCGCGCCGCGCTTGCATCATATAAAGATTTCTTTATATCGCACTGCAATGAAGATCGACACCACCTTGCGCGCCCTGGCCGATCCGACCCGGTTGAGGATAATGCGGCTGCTGGCGCATATGGAGCTGGCGGTGGGCGAACTGGCGCAAGTGCTGGGGCAAAGCCAGCCGCGCGTTTCGCGCCACGTGCGGATCCTGTGCGATGCGGGGCTGGCCGAACGCCGCAAGGAAGGCAGCTGGGTATTCCTGCGCAGCGCGGTGGGGGAACACCGCGCCCCGCCGCTGGGCGCCGCCGCCGCGACGCTGCTGTCGGTGGCGGAGCGCGATGACGCCAGCTTTGCCGCGCGCTGCGGAGAGGACCGCCGCCATCTCGCCGCGATCCGATCAGCGCGCGAAGCCAGCGCACAGGCCTATTTCGCCCGCCACGCCGCGGAATGGGACACACTGCGCAGCCTGCACCTGTCCGACGAACTGGTTGAAGCCGCGCTGGGCCAGGCTTTGGCCGACGATCTGGGCGCGCTGCTGGATGTCGGCACAGGCACGGGCCGTATCGCGCAGTTGTTTGCCCCGCAGGCGCGGCACGTTACCGGGTTTGACAAGAGCCCGGAAATGCTCCGCCTTGCCCGCGCCCGGCTGCAAGGGCTGGCGCCCGAGCAGCTGGAGCTGGTTCAGGGCGATTTCACCGCGCTGCCATTTGGCACCGGGCAGTTCGATACGCTGCTGTTCCATCAGGTGCTGCACTATGCCCAGGCCCCCGAACTGGTGCTGGCCGAAGCCGCACGGGTGACCCGCCCCGGCGGGCGCGTCGCGGTGATCGACTTCGCCGCGCACGACCGCGAGGAGCTGCGCAGCCAGCACGCCCACGCCCGTCTGGGCTTTTCGGACGAGCAGATGCTCGCCCTGCTGAGCGATGCCGGGTTCGCCGCCGCGCCGCCGCTGGCGCTGCCGGGCAAGCCGCTGACGGTGAAGATCTGGATCGGCACGCGCAGCGCCATGCCGCACAATTCAAACGCCCGTCAGGCCGCCCTGGCATGAGCCCCGCCAGCACCCTGCGCGGGGTTGAAGACCGGCCGCTGTTCGTCACCATTCCGGGCGATTTCCGGGTCAGCTTCGAATTCTTCCCGCCCAGGACCGAGGCGATGGAAGCGCAGTTGTGGGACGCCGTGGTGGAACTTGCCCCGCTCAGCCCCAGCTTCGTTTCGGTCACCTATGGCGCGGGCGGCTCCACCCGTGAGCGGACCCACGCCACGGTTGCCCGGATCGTCCAGGAAACCGGCCTGACCGCCGCCGCGCACCTGACCTGCGTTGCGGCAAGCAAGGACGAAATTTCCGAAGTTGCCGACCGCTATTGGGAAGCGGGCATTCGCCACATCGTCGCATTGCGCGGCGATCCGCCCGAAGGGATCGGCGGACGGTTCGAACCGCACCCGCAAGGCTATGCCAGCGCCGCCGATCTGGTCGCCGGACTGAAAGCGCGCCATGCCTTCGACATTTCCGTCGCCGCCTATCCCGAAGTGCATCCCGAAGCGGTCAGTGCATCGGCCGACCTCGACAACCTCAAGCGCAAGCTTGATGCCGGGGCGAGCCGGGCGATCACGCAGTTCTTCTATTCGACCGACGCCTATTTCCGGTTCCTTGACCGGGTGCTCGCCGCAGGGATCAGTGCGCCGATCCTGCCGGGAATCATGCCGGTGACCAATTTCGCCGCGATCCGGCGGATGAGCGGCAATACCACCGAAATCCCCGGCTGGATGATGCGCCTGTTCGACGGGCTCGATGCGCTGCCCGGCCCGCGCGCGCACATCGCCGCTGCGGTCGCTGCCGACCAGTGCCGCCGGCTCTATCAGGGCGGGATCCGCGACTTCCACTTCTACACCCTCAACCGCGCCGACCAGACCTATGCGATCTGCCACCTGCTGGGCCTGCGCGCCAAGGAACCGAGCCAATGACCGTGCGTGAACAATTGCTGGCCGAGGCGGCCAAGCGCGTCCTGATTTCGGACGGAGCCTGGGGCACCCAGATCCAGACCTGGGGACTGGGGGAAGCCGACTATGCCGGATCGCTGGGCCTGACGCGTGAGCAAAAGGGCAACAACGACATGCTGGCGCTGACCCGCCCCGACGTGATCGAAAGCATCTCGCGCGCCTATCTCGAAGCCGGGTCGGACATCCTTTCAACCAACACTTTCAATTCGACCAGCATCAGCCAGGCCGATTACGGCGCCGAGCATCTGGTGCGCGAACTCAACCTCGCCAATGTCCAGATCGCGCGGCGGCTGGCGGATGAATATGCGGCAAAGGATGGACGGCCCCGGTTTGTCGCGGGCGCGATCGGGCCGACCAACAAGACCCTGTCGCTCAGCCCCGATGTCAACGATCCCGGTTACCGCGAGATCGACTGGGACTATCTGGTGGACGTCTATCACGAACAGGCCGTGGCCCTGGTTGAAGGCGGGGCGGACTTCATTCTGATCGAGACGATATTCGATACCCTCAATGCCAAGGCCGGGATCATGGCGGTCAAGCGGCTGGAGCGCGAGCTGGGCCGCGAAGTGCCGCTGATGCTGTCGATGACGCTCACCGACCTGTCAGGCCGCAACCTGTCGGGCCACACGGTTGAAGCGTTCTGGTACGCGGTGCGCCATGCGCGCCCGGTCACGGTGGGTCTCAACTGCAGCTTCGGCGCGGCGCAGCTGCGCCCGCATGTCCGCGCGCTGAGCGGAATCGCCGACGCGCTGATCATGGTCTATCCCAATGCCGGGCTGCCCAACGAGCTGGGCGAGTACGACGAAATGCCCGAAACCACCGCCGCCATGGTCCGCGACTGGGCCGCGCATGGCCAGGTCAACGTGCTGGGCGGCTGCTGCGGGTCCACCCCGGCGCATATCGCTGAGATGGCCAAAGCGGTTAAGGGCCTTGAGCCGCGCGCGGTGCCCCAGCTTGAACCGGTGACGCGGCTGGCCGGGCTGGAGCCTTTCATTATCGCCGCCTGAAGCGCCCCGCTCCGTTCGTGTCGAGCGAAGTCGAGACACGGGCATGCGGCATCTCGACTTCGCTCGATGCGAACGGAAATCTGACTATGAATGATACTGCAAACACCCCCCGCCCGACCGGCTCTGCCTTCGTCAACATCGGCGAACGCACCAACGTCACCGGCTCGGCCGCGTTCAAGAAGCTGATCCTGGCGGGCGACTATGCCAAGGCGGTCGAAGTCGCGCGGCAGCAGGTCGAAAACGGCGCGCAGATCATCGACGTCAACATGGACGAAGGCCTGCTCGACGCGACCCACGCGATGACCACCTTCCTCAAACTGATCGCCGCCGAACCCGATATCGCCCGCGTGCCGGTGATGATCGACAGTTCGAAGTGGGAAGTGATGGAAGCCGGGATCAAATGCGTCTCGGGCAAGCCGGTGATCAATTCGATCTCGATGAAGGAAGGCGAGGAAGCCTTTCTGCACCACGCGCGCCTGTGCCGCGATTACGGCGCGGCGGTGGTGGTGATGGCGTTCGACGAAAAGGGCCAGGCCGACACGCGGGTCCGCAAGGTCGAAATCTGCGAACGCGCCTACAAACTGCTGGTCGGGATCGGTTTCCCACCCGAAGACATCATTTTCGATCCCAACATCTTCGCCGTCGCGACCGGGATCGAAGAGCATGACCGCTATGCGCTCGATTTCATCGAGGCCGTGGCGGAGATCAAGGCGCGCTGCCCGTATGTCCATTGCAGCGGTGGGCTGTCCAACCTGTCGTTTTCGTTCCGCGGCAATGAACCGGTGCGCCGGGCGATGCATTCGGTGTTCCTGTACCACGCGATTCCCGCCGGGCTCGACATGGCGATCGTCAACGCCGGGCAACTCGACATCTATGACCAGATCACGCCTGCGCTGCGCGATGCCTGCGAGGATGTAATCCTGTGCCGTCCGGTGGAAGGTGAACTGACCGCGACCGAACGCCTGATCGCGATTGCCGAAAGCTTCAAGGGCACCGACGCCAAGGCCGAAAAGGAAGCCGAGGAATGGCGCGGCTGGGACGTGGTGCGGCGGCTGGAACATGCGCTGGTCAAGGGCATCGACGCCTATGTGGTCGAAGATACCGAGGAAGCCCGCCAGCAGCACGCCCGCCCGATCGAAGTGATCGAAGGCCCGCTGATGGCAGGCATGAACACCGTGGGTGACCTGTTTGGCGCCGGCAAGATGTTCCTGCCGCAAGTGGTCAAATCGGCCCGCGTGATGAAGAAAGCCGTGGCCCACCTGATCCCGTTCATCGAAGCGGCGAAGGAGGAAGGCACCAAGGCCAAAGGCAAGATCGTGATGGCCACCGTGAAGGGCGATGTTCACGATATCGGCAAGAACATCGTCGGCGTGGTCCTGCAGTGCAACGGTTATGAAGTGATCGATCTGGGCGTCATGGTTCCGTGGACCACGATCCTGGACACCGCGCAAAAGGAAGGGGCCGACATCATCGGCCTGTCCGGCCTGATCACCCCCAGCCTGGATGAAATGGTCACTGTGGCCGAGGAAATGCAGCGCCTGGGGCTGACCATTCCGCTGCTGATCGGCGGGGCGACCACCAGCAAGGTCCACACCGCGCTGCGGATCGACCCGGCCTATGATGGCCCGGTGGTCCACGTGCTCGACGCGAGCCGCGCGGTCGGTGTCGCCAGCCAGCTGTTGTCCGACACCCAGTGCGATCCCTTCGTCAAGGCCACGGCTGAGGAATATCAGCACATCCGCGACGTCCGTTCGGGCAAGGATCCGTCGATCCTGCTCAGCCTGACCGACGCCCGCGCCAATGGCTTCAAAGCCGACCTTTCGGAAAAAGCCCCGCCGCCCGAAGCACCCGGCCTGCACACTTTCCCCGAATGGGATCTGGCCGATCTGGTCGAATGCTTTGACTGGACCCCGTTCTTCCGCGCCTGGGAACTGGCCGGCAATTTCCCCGCGATCCTGGCCGACGAGGTGGTCGGCGAAAGCGCGCGGGCGCTGTACAAGGACGCCAAGGCGATGCTGGAGCGGATCGTCAGCGAAAAATGGCTGACGGCGCGCGGCGTGGTCGGCTTCTGGCCCTGCGCGCGGGACGGCGATGACGTCACCATCCACCAGCCCCTTGCTCCGTTCGTGTCGAGCGCAGTCGAGACACCTGAGCGCGGCATCTCGACTTCGCTCGATGCGAACGGAGATGGGGTTGTTACGCATGTCCGCCTGCCATTCCTGCGCCAGCAGATCCGCAAAAGCCGCGACCGGGCGAACTATTGCCTCGCCGATTTCATCGATCCTGATGGCGATTGGATCGGCGGGTTCGCAGTGGGGATCCACGGAATCGAGCCGCACCTCGCCCGGTTCCAGGCGGCGCATGATGACTATTCGGACATCCTGCTGAAAGCGCTGGCCGACCGCTTTGCCGAGGCCTTTGCCGAACGCCTGCACCAGCACGTGCGCACCACGCTGTGGGGCTATGCCCCCGGCGAACAGCTGACCAACGAGGCGCTGATCCGCGAACAATACCGCGGCATCCGCCCCGCCCCCGGCTATCCCGCCTGCCCCGATCACAGCCTCAAGCCGGTGCTGTTCGACTTGCTGAACGCGGGCGAGAATGCCGGGATCGTGCTGACCGAAAGCCAGGCGATGCTGCCCACCGCGGCGGTATCGGGCTTCTACTTTGCCCATCCGCAGGCCGAATATTTCGGCGTTGCGCGGATTGGCCGCGATCAGGTGGAAGATTATGCCGCCAGGCGGGGGATGGACCTTCCGACGGTGGAACGCTGGTTGCGGCCCAATCTCGACTGAGTGCGGGGCGGCCCCGGGGGAATGGTTCACGCAGAGGCGCAGAGGAAGAAAAGAGGCGCAGAGGGGTATTGTTTGCGGCGAAGCCGCTTTCAATTCACCGGGATGCCGAAAGCGCGGCATCAGGATGATTCAGGAGCCTTCGGCTCAGCGCACCATCTCTGCGCCTCCTTTTCTTCCTCCGCGCCTCTGCGTGAACCCGAACCCAAAACCGGTCACGCCAACAAAACCAAAGTCCCCCCCGGCACGGGGAGGAATTGTCATCGCGGGCGGGCTTGCTACACTCGCCCCATGCTGCGCCTTCCCGCCCTGCTCGCCGCGCTCAGTCTGTCCGCTTCGGCCATGGCGCAGCCCGCCAGCGTCGCGATGCGGTTCGATCGCAAGACTATCACTCCGGTCCTGGCCGAAGGGCTGGCCGACAAGGCGACGGGCCGCGCGGTAACGGCGGACGATCCGGTGCGGATTGCCTCGATTTCCAAGCTGGTCACCACGCTGGGGGTGATGCGGATGGTGGACAAGGGCCAGCTTGATCTGGACCGTGACGTGTCGGACTATCTCGGCTGGACCTTGCGCAACCCGGCCTTCCCGGACATGCCGATCACGCTGCGCCGCCTGCTGTCGCACCAGTCGAGCCTGAGCGACGGGGGTGAGCTCTACATCATCCCGCTGGGCATGACCCTGCGCGAACGGCTGGCCGATCCACACGTATGGGACAGTGCCCATGCACCCGGCAGCGGCTGGTTCCATTACACCAACCTCAACTTTCCGGTGGTGGCGAGCGTGATGGAGCGCGTCAGCGGGGAGCGGTTTGACCGGCTGATGCAGCGACTGGTGCTGAAACCGCTGAAGCTTGATGCCTGTTTCAACTGGTCGGGCTGTTCGGCCAGGGCCACGGCGCGCGCGGTGGTGCTGTACCGTTCGAGCGGCGAAGTGGCGAAAGATGACCTGAAGGGCAAGCTGCCCGATTGTCTGGTTGCAACCGGGCCAGACGGGGCCTGTGATTTGTCCAGCTATGTCCCCGGCCACAACGGCGCGCTGTTTTCCCCGCAAGGGGGGCTCAGAATTTCGATGCGCGATCTCGCCCGGATCGGCCAAATGCTGGGGCGGCAGGGCGCGGGGTTCCTGTCTGGCCGCGCTTACGTCGAAATGACGCAGGCGCGCTGGCGGTTCGATGGCAGCAACGGTCTGGGCGAAGACGGCGCGGCGAGCGGGTTCTTCTGCGCCTATGGCCTGGCGGTGCAGCGCATCGGCAGCCGGGGCGAGAAATGCCGCGATGACCTGTTCGGCGATGGCATAGCGCGGCTGGGCCATTCGGGCGATGCCTATGGCCTCAAAAGCGGACTGTGGACGGACCCGCTGACCGGCCGGGGGCTGGCCTTTTTCACCACTGAGGTCGCGCCCGATGCCCCCACCGGCAAAACCGCCTTCACTGCGCGTGAGGAAGCGGTGGCAGCGCGCGTCAGACCGTAATGTAAGTGCCCTGGGTCCAAAGTGTGGCCGGATCGTAGCACCACTCGGTCGTCTTGTCCTGGATCGTGCAATAGACGCGGATATGGGCCCCGTCCTTGGCAAGCCAGCTGAAGGCGGAAACCTGACTTCCCGGCTTGCTGAAATTGCCATCGTACCACGCGTCGTCACCGGTCTGGCAGCGTTCCTTGACCATGTAACCGTCGCTTGAATAGACCCGCAGCGAAACCTCACCGGTGCTGTCGGTCCAGCCGGTTACAGCGGTTGCAACTGGAAATGCTGGATTATCTTTGGCCATGGCCGTCCCCTTTGCCCCGCGCGCGAATCGGCGGATTGCGGGGCAAGGCTCTACCCGATTGTCCGCCGTTACAAGCCGGTTGTCAGGACCGGACGGACACAGCATCCTGCGGCCACCGGGACCGGCGATGGAGAGCGGATTGCGCATTGGTTTGAGACTTGCCGTTCTGGCCGCGCTGCTGCTCCCAACCGCGCTGGCGGCTCAGTCTGCTCCGCCCGCGCTGGTGCTCGCCACCGCGCAAGAAGAAGCGGCGGCAGTGGACTGGATCAGGGCTTCTGGCCATGCCTTTGATCCCGGTGCCTATGGCGAGGCAGAGCTGGCCCCGCTGGTGGCACGGCTGAGCGGGGCGCGGATCGTCGGGATTGGCGAGGCGACCCATGGCGGGCATCAGGATCAGGCGTTCAAGGCCGAACTGATCAAGGCGCTGGTGCGGGCGGGCCAGATCGACGTGCTGGTGCTGGAAGCCAACCGCGCGGCCGGGGCGGCGTTTGACGGCTATGTTCGCGGCGGCACTGGCGATCCGGCGCGGCTGGTGCGGGGCGGCGCGTTCTTCCGGATCTGGAAGGATGACGAATTTGCCGGGCTGCTGCTGTGGCTGCGCGGCTGGAACCAGCAGAGCGAGCGGCAGGTGCGGGTGGTCGGGATCGACGATCAGGACGGCGGGCGCGATGCGGCCATGGCGCTGGGCTTTGTTTCGCGGTTCGATTCCACGGCAGCGCGGCACTTGCGCGGCGGGCTGGGCAGCCTGATCCCCGCTGGGAAGATCGAGCCGGGCCGGTTCCTCGACTGGTATCTGCAGGCACCCAAGGCAGATGTGGGTAAGGCCGCTGCCGCCAGTGGGGAACTGCGCGCGTGGTTCGCTGCCGCTCCCGCGCGGGCGAGGAGCGATGCCGGGTTCGACGCAGCGCGCTGGGCAGCGGAAACTGCGTGGCAGGCGTTCCAGGTGTTCGAATTCGAGCGCGCCGATGCCGACAAGGCCAGGGCTGACGCCAGCTACTATGGCCGCCGCGACCGGTTCATGGCGGCGAATGCCATCGGCATGCTGGGGGGCGCAGAGCGCGCCGCGATCTGGGCCCATGACAGCCATGTGATGGAAGACCTGCCCCAGATCGCCAGGGACATGGGCTTTGCCACGCTTGGCACGCTGCTGCGTGAAAAGCTGGGCGATGGTTATGCCACGCTGGGTTTTACCTGGTCGGGGGGTGCCTTTCACGCCAGCCGGCTGGCCAGCGCGGAGGACATGGCCAAGGCATCGCAGGGCCAGTCGCTGCAAGTGCTGCGCCTGCCCAACAACCGGCCGGGCGAGCTGGGCCATCTGTTCGACCAGACCGGGGCGCAGGCGCTGTGGATTGACCTGTCGACGCGGCCCAAGGGCGCGCTGCTCGATGCCTGGGCCGGCCGTCCCTATTGGCGCGGCTGGGCCGGGTGGGGAGTGGTTCCGGCGGACTGGCAGAAGTACAATCCCGAAACCGGCGACATCCCGCTACCGGCCACCATGGGGCATGACGTGATCGTCTGGTTCCGCACGATCAGCCCGTCGCGCCTGTGGCCGATCCCGGCGAAATAGGGGTTTCCACCGGGGCGGAGCCAGTTCGGATTGCGCCGGGCGGTGGTTCTGCCATAGCGCCGGGGTGACTTCCGCCCTGCTCGACCAGCTGCATGCCACTTTCGGCTTCTCCGCGTTTCGCGGGGTGCAGGATCAGGTGGTGGACCGCGTCATGGCCGGGCAAAGCACGTTGGCGGTAATGCCGACCGGCGCGGGCAAAAGCCTGACCTATCAGCTGCCCTCGGTGATGCTGGCGGGGACCTGCGTGGTGATTTCGCCCCTGATCGCGCTGATGCACGATCAGCTGCGCAGCGCCACCGCCAACGGGATCCGCGCCGCCACGCTGACCAGCGTCGATCTGGACCGCGAGGTAACGATCGAGCGGTTCCGCGCCGGTGAGCTTGATCTGCTCTACGTCGCCCCCGAACGCGCCAGCCAGGGCCATTTCCGCGAGCTGCTGGCCGCCGCCCAGCTGTGCCTGTTCGCGATTGACGAGGCGCATTGCGTTTCCGAATGGGGCCACGATTTCCGCCCCGATTACCGCGCGCTGCGGCCTTTGATGGATGCGTTCCCGCAGGTCCCGCGCCTTGCCCTTACCGCCACTGCCGATGCCCAGACCCGCGCCGACGTGCTCGCCCAGCTGGGGATTGCCGAAGACGGGCTGATCGTGGCCGGGTTTGACCGGCCCAACATCCGTTACGCGATCCGCCACCGCGACAACCCGGTGCGGCAGCTGACCACGCTGATGGCCGAACAACCGGGGCCGGGGATCGTCTATGCCCCGACCCGCAAGAAAGTGGAGGACCTGGCCGACAAGCTGGCCAAGGCCACCGGCCGCCCGGTGCTGCCCTATCATGCGGGCCTGCCGCCAGAGGTGCGCGCCGCCAATCAGGCGCGGTTTGTCGGCAGCGAAGACATGGTGATGGTCGCCACGGTCGCTTTCGGGATGGGGATCGACAAGCCCGACGTGCGCTTCGTCGCCCATGCCGGGATCCCCAAATCGATCGAGGGGTACTATCAGGAAACCGGCCGCGCGGGCCGCGATGGCGATCCGGCCACGGCCTTGATGCTGTGGGCCGCAGACGATTTCGCCCGCGCCCGCCACCGCCTGGGCGAGGTTGATCCGGCCCGGCGCGAAGGGGAGCGCACCCGGCTCGACGCACTGGCCGCCCTGGTCGAAACCGGCGGCTGCCGCCGCGCGCTGCTGCTGCGCCACTTTGGCGAAGATCCGCCGCAGCGCTGCGGCAATTGCGACAATTGCCTCGACGCGCCGGGGATCCGCGATGCGACACAGCTCGCCCAGAAATTCCTCTCCGCCGTGTACCGCACCGGGCAATCGTTCGGGTATGGCCACATCGAGAAGGTCCTGCTGGGGCAAAGCGACGAACGCGTGGTCCAGCGCGGGCATGACCAGTTGAGCGTGTTCGGGATCGTCCCGGCCGAGGACGCCCCGCTGCTTCGCGCGCTGGCCCGCGCGCTGCAGGCACGGGGTAGCCTGCTGCCGACCGAGCATGGCGGGCTGATGCTGGGCGGCGATGCCCGCGCGGTGCTGAAAGGGGAAGCCGAGGTCATGCTGGCGATCGCCGCCAAGCCCGAACGCACCGCCCGCCGCAGCCGGCGTGAGCGGGTTGGCGGCGCAGTCAACCCCATCGGCGATGCGCTGTTCGATGCCCTGCGCACGCTGCGCCGCGATCTGGCGCAGGAAGCGGGCCTGCCGCCCTATGTGATCTTCCACGACGCGACCCTGCGCGAAATGGCCACGCTGCGCCCCGCCAGCCTGAGCGCTCTGGGCGAGATCACCGGGGTCGGCACCCGCAAACTCGAAGCCTATGGCGATGCGTTCCTGCGGGTGATCCGGGAGCATTAGAGGCGGTTCGGGATTTTGGTTCACGCACCCGCCCGGCCCGAATCAAAAAGCGCAGCCGGAGCAGTGGTCCACCGCTGCTCCGTACTGCGCTGTTCATCGGATGTGCCGGGCCTGGGGCAGGTCCCGATTGGGATGGGGGGTGGGTCAGGAGCCCGCCCCGTATGGCCACGGCAGCATCCGATCCGTCCGATCCGGACGCCCGCCAGGGGAGGGACCTGGCGCGCGACTCTGTGGTTCGGTCGGCTGGGTGTCAATTTAGACTGGATTGGTCCAATATCAACCCCGGAACCGGGAAATCTTTGCCGCCCCGATCATGCACCAACCTTTTCCGGCATGACCGAGGAATGGAGGTGTTCGATTTTCCACTGCCCGTCTTCGAACTGGTAGAGGAAGCTGTAGCGCGCCTTCACATCGCTTTTTGCGCCCGTGGCGGCATCGGTCAGGCTAACTGTCCAGGTCCCGCTGCGCATCGCCCAGTTGCAGCCGGACTTGATCGTCGAAGTATCGATCCGGCCCACCGGGCTGCCTTTCAGAAACTTGACGAAATAGTCGCGCACACCGGCATGATCGGTGCGCGGCGCATTGGCGAGAGTGGCCAGCAGCACGGCATCGTCATCGAACAGCGCGGTCACCGTAACGGGGTTCTTGGTCGCCCAGGCGGCGTTGAACCGGGCGAAGTGATCGTCAAGCTTGGCCGCGCTGAGCATCTGGCACTGCGCCTTGCCCTTGGCGGTTCCGGCCAGAGCCGGGGCGACGCTGGCCATCACGGCAAGGGCGGCACAGGCGGCGGTAATACGGTATTTCATCAAGTGGTCCTCTCTTCAGATGACCGGAAAGCCGCCGCGATTGCGATCGCGGCGGTCCCGGTGCCGGTCTGCCTGGCAGGCGTGGTTCAGGTATGGCTGACCCGCAGGCCGCGGCGTGAAAGCCGCGCCAGCCGGTCCTTGATCCCCAGCTTGAGCTTTTTCAGCCGGACGATCTCGATCGGATCGACCCAGCGCCGCTGCTGCGCGGTGCGCAGGGCGGCATCAAGCCGTTGGTGGCGTTCCAGCAAGGTGAAAACGCGGTCAGACATCGCAGGTAAGCTCCCTATCGTAACAAAACAGTACGATCGGATGCTCCGAGCCTGGCCAGAAGGTCGAGGATGGGGGGAAAGACCCCGGACCATGGCATCGGATGCATCCGATGCGGTCCGACATCACGTGGCGAAGTTCCCATAAGGGCAACTGCGCCGCGCCAGAGGGGCCCGGTCCCGCAAGGAACAATCTAGGGCCACGCCGCAGGATTTCAAGCCCCTTTGGCAAAGCCGGTTGACGGACCGGTGAATTACGATATTAATGTGATATCAAATTAAAGGGGAATCCCGATGTCCGATTCGCATCCCGCCATGCTGTCCAGCCGCGAAACCCGCGCCTGGAGCACCAGTGGCTATCTGATGCTGCTGGTCTTTCTCGCGCTGGTATTGCTGTTTGGCTGGCGAGTCATGGCCATCGCCAATACCGAACCCAGCGACAGCGACGTGCTGGGCTTTGTGTTCAGCAATTTCACCATCGCAATCCTGCTGGTGCTGATTGCCAAGGGTTTCTACATGCTGCAGCCCAATCAGGGCGCGGCGATCACCCTGTTCGGATCCTATCGCGGGACCGATCGGCAGGCCGGCCTGCGCTGGGTCTGGCCGTGGATGGGCAAGACCAAGATTTCGGTCCGCGCCAACAACCTGATCTCTGACAAGATCAAGGTCAACGACCTGCGCGGCAATCCGATCGAGATGGCGGCACAAGTGGTCTGGCGCGTGGTCGATACCGCGCAGGCGCTCTACGATGTCGATGATTACAAGGCCTTCGTCATGGTCCAGATCGAAGCCGCCGTGCGGACCATCGGCTCGCGCTATCCCTATGACGATTTCACCCATGCCGAAGTGACCCTGCGCGGCAACCACGATCAGGTCGGCGCGGAATTGCGCAGCGAACTGATCGCGCGGTTGCAGCTGGCCGGGATCACGGTGGATGAATGCGGCTTTACCCATCTGGCCTATGCCCAGGAAATCGCCGGGGCCATGCTGCGCCGCCAGCAGGCCGAAGCCGTGGTCGCCGCCCGCAAGACCCTGGTCGAAGGCGCGGTCGGCATGGTCGAAATGGCGCTGGGCATGCTCAGCGAAAAGAATGTGGTCGAACTGGATGACGAACGCCGCGCCGCGATGGTCAGCAACCTGATGGTGGTGCTGTGCGGGGAACGCGATACCCAGCCGGTGGTCAATGCAGGCTCGCTCTATTGATCTGACCGCCGATGCCCCCCGCCCCCAAGAAAGCCTTCCCGCTGCGGCTCGATCCGGCGCTCTACGCCGCACTGGAACGCGCTGCCGCCGCAGACCTGCGCTCGGTCAATGCCGAGGTCGAGGTGCTGCTGCGCGAGGCTTTAGCCCGGCGCGGGATCAAGGTCGCGGCCAGCGACCCGCCCCGGCGCGGGCGGCCGCCGAAAGGAGAATGACCATGCTGCATAGATTTCTTACCCCCGGCCCGTGGTTCGCCGCCAAACGTTATGGCATCGGCGCGGGCCGCCCGATCGTCTGGCAGGGCTGGGTGCTGCTGGCGAGCTATCTGGGCGTGCTGGCCGGACTGGGCCGGTTCTCCGCCCATGCGCAGGGCGGCGCGCGGGTTTCGGCTCTGGTCGTATTCGTGATCTGCACTACGCTGTTCCTGCTGCTGGTCCACAAACGCACACAGGGAGGGTGGAAGTGGCACTGGGGGCGCAAGTGACTGCGCCGCCCGGCGTCATTGCGGCGGCATGCGTGTCTGTCGCTTCGGAAGGGGTCATTCCGGATGCGACCACATTGCGGACATTACTCTCGCCACTTTAGGGGAGAGATACGCAGGCTTGAGAGCGAAGCGAACTAGCCGGAGTTGAGAGGGGGATTGGCAACGCCCCCTCTCCCAACCCTCTCCCCTGAAGGGGA
>NZ_MWLM01000019.1 GCF_002198665.1 Novosphingobium sp. B 225
GCGGTGGAATATGCACCCAAGGGGTGGGAGGCACGGTTTGGCTCGGCCCCTCAATTCGGTGCGCCGCTGGGCTTTCTGGCCGCCAACGGGCTGTTCCTGCTGCTCGGGCTGGGCCTTTCGGATGCGGACTTCAAAAGCTGGGGCTGGCGCATTCCGTTTCTGGCGAGCGCCTTGCTGGTCGGGCTTGGCCTGTGGGTGCGGCTGCGGATCGCCGAAACGCCTGCGTTCCGCGATGCTCTGGCGCACAAGGCACCCCCGCGCGTGCCGATTGCGCAGTTGCTGCGGCATCATAGCGGTGCGGTGCTGGCGGGAACGGCGGGGGCGGTGGCCTGTTTCGCGGTGTTCTATCTGTCCACCGCCTATGCCCTGGCCCAAGGCACCACGGCGCTGGGTTACAGCCGTGAGACCTTCCTGGGGGTGCAGCTTGCCGCGAACTGCTTTTTCGCGGTCGGGATCCTGCTGGCCGTGATCCGCGCGGACCGGGTCGGATCGCGCAAGGTCCTGATCGCGGGCTCGCTGGCTTGCATGGTGCTGGGGCTGGTGTTTGGACCGGGGTTGCAATCGGGATCGCTGTGGACGGTGTTTGCCACGCTGGCCATCGCGCTGTTCGTGATGGGGCTGGTCTATGGCCCGCTGGGCAGCTGGTTGCCCACGCTGTTCCCGGTGACCGTGCGCTATTCGGGGATTTCGCTGGCGTTCAATCTGGGCGGGATCATCGGCGGGGCGCTGACCCCGCTGGGCGCGCAGCAACTGGCGGCCAGTGGGTACGGCGCGCAGGCCGGATTGCTGCTGACTTTGGCCGGAGCGCTCAGTCTGCTGGGTCTGGTGCTGGCAAAGCGGTCAACCGCAGCAGAGTAAGCCGCGCCTTGCCGACTTTGCGATCGGCAACCGCTTCGAACAGCTTGAGCTTCGGCTCTTCATCGTGCGCGGTTTCCAGGCTGATCCAGGTTTGCTCCCCGATCCAGCCAAGCCGCCGCAGCTTGTCGAGCGCCACCACGCCCGCGCCGGAATGGTACGGTGGATCGAGCAGCACCAGATCGAGCGGCGCCTTGACCGGCCCCAGCGCGAGTACTGACCCGGCGCGGACATCGCAGAGGCTGGCGGCGCGCAGGTTGGCAATGTTGGTGCGCAGCGCCCGGATGGCGGCCGCGTCCTGCTCCACGAACACGCAACTGGCCGCGCCGCGTGACAGCGCCTCAAGCCCCAGCGCGCCCGATCCCGCAAACAGATCGGCCACGCTCAACCCTTCGAAAGTGCCGAGCCGCGAGAGCAGCATCGAGAACAGCGTTTCGCGGGTGCGGTCGGCGGTGGGGCGGGTAACCTCGCCTGCCGGTGCCTGCAATTTGCGCCCGCGCCACTGCCCGGCGATGATCCGCAGGCTCATTTGCGCGGGGCTCCACGGGCCGGACGTGCCGGACGCGCCGCACCGCGAGGGCCGGGCCGGGCCGGAGCCTTGCCGCCGCGCGCCGGGGCCTGCCCGTCCTTCGACCAGGTTGAGCGCGGCTTGGCGGGCTGGCTGTGGGGATTGGGATGCTCGGGCTTGGGCGTGGTCTTGAGCGATTTGACGAATTGTTCCACTTCGACCTGGCGGATTTCCACCGCTTGCCCGCGCGGCAGATCAAGCAGTTCGAACGGGCCGTACTTGGTGCGCAGCAAGCGGCTGACTTCCAGCCCCAGATGCTCCAGCACGCGGCGCACTTCGCGGTTTTTGCCTTCGGTCAGGGTCAGTTCGATCCACTGGTTGCGGCCGGTGCGGCGTTCCATATTGGCGTTGATTGCGCCGTAGTGCATCCCGTCGATCTCGATCCCCTCGATTAGTCCCTCCAGCTGGTTCTGGCTGATCTCGCCATAGGTGCGGGCGCGGTAGGTGCGGGGGATGCCGCTGCTGGGCAGTTCCATCGCCCGCTTGAGCCCGCCGTCATTGGTCAGCAGCAGCAGCCCTTCGGTGTTGAGATCGAGCCGCCCGACCGGCATCAGCCGCGGCGAGCCGGGGGGCAGGGCATTGCGCAGCGCGGTGTAGATCGTCGGGCGTCCAGTCGGGTCACGCTCGGCTGTGATCAGGCCCGAAGGCTTGTGGAACACGAACAACCGGGCGGCTTCGGGGGCCTTGACCGGCTTGCCGTCCACGCTGACGCCGCGCAGACTGGTGAGCAAGGTGGCGGGGGTGGTGACCACCTCCTCGCCGATCTTGACCCGGCCCTCGGCGATCATCCGCTCAACCTCACGGCGGCTGGCAATGCCGGCGCGGGCGAGGAGCTTGGCGATGCGGTCGCCCTGGCGGTCAGGATCTGGGGTGGTCATCGCTGGCCCATAGCCGCAAAGGGGTTTGGGGGAAAGGTTGGCCTTCAGGACTCCCCCTCCTCTTCAGAGGAGGGGGTCGGGGGNGTGATCCGATTCCCCCTCCTCTTAAGAGGAGGGGGAATCGGATCACCGCCGCACTGTCATCCTTTGGCCAGCGCCATCTGCTCCTCGCAGATTTCGTGGAAGCGGCGGATCCCGGCTTCGAGTGTGCCAAGCGTGATGTGAGGGATCGCGCCGCTGGTCAGGCCCTGTTGCCCCAGTGCCGCCGCGCGGAAGTCCTCGCTGGCGAAGACCCCGTCGTCGAGCAGCTGCCAGCTGCGTTCCCAGTGGTCGCGGGCCTTGTCGGTGGCGGGTTCCTCGGGGATCAGCATGAAATCCTCGACCAGGGTGCGGTCATGGCTCTGCGGCCACAGCGCCATGACGTTGATGTAATCCGGGCTGATCACCAGCACGGTGCCCGGATAGAGCTGATAGGCAAATGTCCCGGTCCGGCGCAGCACGGCCATGTCGGTCAGATCGAGCCCCTCCAGCTCTGCCGCGCGGCCGACCAGGCTGCGCTGGTGCGGGCCGATCTGGTCCCCACTGGTCACCCCGTCCTTGAAAAACGGCCCGATCGTCGCGGCGTGGAGCCGGGCGACGTGGTAGCTTTCCAGGAAGGCATCCATGATCAGCTTCCAGTTCGAGGCGACTTCGTGCGTCCGGCGGCGGAACAGGTGCAGCTGGCCCAGCGCAAAGGCATCGAAATCGAGGCCGAGGGTGCGGGCATCGCCAAAGTCGGCCTGCGGCTGCGGTGAAAACCAGATCAGCCCGCCCGCTTCGCAGCTGGGCAGTTCGACCAGGCCGTGGTCCGCCTTGTCCAGCCCGGGAAACGTCTCTGGCCGGGGCAGGGCGAGCAGCCGCCCGTCCAGAGCAAAGGTCCAGGCGTGGTAAGGGCAGGTCATCCGCTTGGCGCAGACGCTCTCGCTGCCCTCCACCAGCCGGGTGCCGCGGTGGCGGCAGACGTTTAGGAACACGTGGGCTTGGCCGTCCGCATCACGGGTGATCAGCAAGGGGCGCCCGGTCGCGTCATGCGGCACGGCCATGCCACTTTGCGGGAGCAGCGCCGAAGGGCACAGCACTTGCGGCGCGCGGCTCCACATCAGTGCCTGTTCGCGGGCCCAGTACGCCGGATCGGTATAGACCGCGGCCGGGACCGTCGCGGTTGCACCGGCCTGGCGGGTCCGGCCCTGCCGGATCGCCTCGGCCAGAGCGAGCTGCCCGGGGGTCGGCGCGTGGCCGGGCAGAGTGGCGGTTTGCGACATGGCTCTATCCAATCCTTCCTTTGTGGCTAATGTGCCCCGGATTCGGATTGGAGGGAAGATGGCAGGCCAGAGCACTGAACAACCGGGGGCCTTGCGGCTGCTGGTATCGGCATTCGGCAACCGCAAGACCGGGGTGATGCTGGTGCTGGGCATGGCAGCAGGCCTGCCCAATGTGCTGCTGCTGGGTTCGCTTTATGCCTGGCTGGGAGAGGCCGGGGTCAATCTGGAGACGATGGGTGTCTTTTCGCTGATCGGGCTGGCCTATGCGTTCAAATTCCTGTGGTCGCCTGTGGTGGACCGGGTGCGGCTGCCGGGGCTGTGGAAGCTGGGGCGGCGGCGCAGCTGGCTGGTGCCGATCCAGGCGCTGGTCGGGCTGGTCCTGATCGTGCTTTCGCGGCTTGATCCGCATGCCGCGTTGGGCTGGTTCTCGCTGCTGGCCGGACTGGCCGCCTTTGCCGCCGCGACCCAGGACATCGCGATTGACGCCTGGCGAGTCGAGGTTGCGGACGATGTGGCGACGCTGGATGTGCTGTCGGCGATCTACCAGCTGGGGTTCCGGCTGGCGACGCTGATGGGCGGGGCTCTGGCGCTGGTCATGGCGGCGCGGATCGGCTGGCCGGCGGTCTATTTCTGGATGGGCATGTTCATGCTGCTGGCGATGGTGGCCAGCTGGCTGGCCCCTGACACTCCGTTTGAGCAGACCCAGACCAACGAACAGGCCCTGGCAGGATTGCCGCCCCGGGTGCGGGCCGTGGCGCTGGGTCTGGTCGGGGCGCTGTGGGGCTGGGCTTTGGCCATGGTGATCGTGTTCATGGTTCAGTCGCTCGGCGCCGCGCCGGGCGAGCGGCCCAATTCGGGCGATTTCGTCAAGTTCAAAGGCCCCCTGATCGTCATCGCCACGGTGATCCTGCCGGCGATCATCGCCGCGGTGATGGGCCACTGGCAGCGCACCGGGCGCTTTTCCGCCCAGGATGGCGCGACCAAGGTTCACACCAATCCGCTCGATCATGCCTATCGCGCGCTGATCGAACCGCTGGGTGAACTGGTCGGGCGGCTGCGCTGGGCGTCGATTCTGGTCTTCGGGATTATCCTGACCTACCGCCTGACCGACAGCGTCTGGGGCCCCTTTGCCCTGCCGTTCTACCTGCAGGAACTGAAGTACACCAATGACGAGGTGGCGATTGCCAGCAAGTTCTTTGGGGTGGGCATGACCATGGCCGGGATCACGCTGGGCGCGGTCAGCTTTGCCGCGATCGGGCGGATGGGTACGCTGGTGTTCGCGGCGTTCGTGTCCGCGATCAGCAACCTGCTTTACGCCGATCTGGCGCAAGGCGGGGTCTGGCTGGACCGGTTCGGCCATGCCACCGGGTTCTATTGGCTCTGCGCCAATTTCGGTTCGGATGACCGCTTTTCGCGCCTGCTGCTGGCGATCACGGGTGAGAACCTGGCCGGTGGCTTCGCCGGGGCGGCCTTCACCGCTTACTTGTCCTCAATCACTTCAAAATCCCACGCGGCGGTGCAGTTTTCGCTGCTGGCCTCGCTCACGTTTCTGGTCGGATCGCTCGGTCGGGCCGCGATCGGGGAAAAGATCGATACCGGCGGCTATGCTCCGGTGTTCTACCTGACTGCGAGCCTGGGCATGGTCGCCGTGCTGCTGAGCGCGCTGGAATGGGCGCGGACAGCGCGGGCCGATAGGCGGACAACAGGGTGACAAAAGGTTACATCCCTGTCACCCCGATTCAGGATTGCAAAACAAAGCTTTAGACGCAAAAGGTGACGGATTCGCTGTTTTCAGGCGAATTCGTTCATCTGGCTGGATCAACGCTGTCAAAGAGCAGTGCCAGACCTAGCAAATTCGCGGCTTGTAGGAAAATGCTCAGTCGGGAAATTCGCGGTTGAGCCGCAACACTTCGCCCGCAAGGTAAAGCGAGCCCGCGATCAGCACGTCGCCTTCAGGTGGCAGCGCGGCGAGCGCTGCCGCGACATCGGGGAACGGGCGCACCGGCAAGTCGGCATGGGCGGCGATCTGTTCAGGCGAATGCGCGTCATGCCCGGGCGCGGGAACCACCGACAGGCTTAGCAGCATCCCCTTAAGCGGCGCGACAATCGCGGCAGGATCCTTGCTGGATAGCATCCCGGTGATGAGGTGGAACGGCGGTTCGGCTCCGAAAAACCGCGCAATCGCCAGTCCCGCATCGACATTGTGCCCGCCATCGAGCCACACCCGCCGCCCCGGCACCAGTGCCGTCAGCGGCCCTGCACCCAGCAGTTGCAACCGCGCCGGCCAGCGCGCGGCGCGGATGCCTTGCGCCATCGCCTCTGCCGAGACTGCAACCTGCGTCTGATGCCGCAGCATCGCCACCGCCAGCGCGGCATTATCGGCCTGATGCGATCCGGCCAGCGCGGGCAGCGGCAAGGTCAATTCACCGTGCCGATCGCGATAGGCGATCTGCTCGCCCACATCGGCAAACCAGTCGAGCCCCCGGATCGCGGTTTTCGCGCCCGCGATCATCGCTTGTTCGATCACCGTGCGGGTGACCTCGGTAGGATACGCCTGCGTCACCAAGGGCACGCCGGGCCGCGCGATTCCGGCCTTCTCAAACGCAATCCGGCACAGCGGTTCCTGCGGCACGCCTTGTTCCGGTGTCAGCAGGAATTCGTTGTGGTCGATCCCCAAAGTGGCGATCCCGCACGCGGCCTGGCCATCAAGCACATTGGTGGCATCGAAGCGCCCGCCCAGGCCCACTTCGATCACGCAGGCATTGGCAGGCACGCGGTTGAAAGCGAGGAACGTGGCGGCAGTGGTCACTTCAAAAAAGCTGGGCGAGAGGTCTTGTCCCAGATCGAGC
This sequence comes from Novosphingobium sp. B 225, assembly GCF_002198665.1. GTDB lineage: Bacteria > Pseudomonadota > Alphaproteobacteria > Sphingomonadales > Sphingomonadaceae > Novosphingobium. The sequence continues at coordinate 6,452 of NZ_MWLM01000019.1, forward strand.
ACTTCGCCGAGCAGGTCGGCCAGCAATTCGTCATCAATCAGCTTGCCCGCCACCCGGATACGCTCATTATACCGCACCAGATGCGGCTTGGTCGCGGCGTGGACGGTCAGCCCCTGTGCTTCCAGCATGGCGCGCAGATAGGCGCAGGTGCTGCCCTTGCCATTGGTGCCCGCGACGTGGAACACCGGCGGCAACTGGCGCTGCGGATTGCCCAGCCGGTCCAGCAGCTGATGGATCACCTCCAGCCCGATCCGCCCCTGCGGCAGGCTGAGCGCACCCAGCCGGTTGAGCTGCGCCTGGACGCGCGGGTTATCCGAGATTGCGAAGTCGCGCACCTTAAGCCCCCTCCTCTTTAGAGGAGGGGGTTGGGGGTGGTGGCGGCATGCGCGGCGCATCGCGCAAGCACCACCCCGCTGCGACTAAGGCCTGCTGCGCAGGCCCAAGTCTCACTGCCCCTCCTCTCAAGAGGAGGGGGGAATCAGGCTGCTTTGGATGCACCCAGATAGTCCAGCACCGATGCCAGCGTTGCGCGCAAATCGCGGCGGTGCGTGACCATGTCGATCATGCCGTGCTCCAGCAGATATTCCGCGCGCTGAAAGCCTTCGGGCAGTTTCTCGCGGATCGTGTCCTGGATCACGCGCTGGCCGGCAAAACCGATCAGGCAGCCCGGTTCGGCAATCTGGACATCGCCCAGCATGGCATAGCTGGCAGTGACGCCGCCGGTGGTGGGATCGGTCAGCACGACGATATAGGGCAGGCCCGCGCGGTTCAGGCGGCTGATCGCCACGGTGCATTTGGGCATCTGCATCAGGCTGAGGATGCCTTCCTGCATCCGCGCGCCCCCGGCGGCGGTGCAGATCACATAGCCGACCTTTTCCTTGATCGCGCGGTCAGCCCCGGCAACGAATGCTGCGCCCACGGCCATGCCCATCGATCCGCCCATGAAGGCGAAATCCTGCACCCCCAGCACGCATTTCTGCCCATCGATCGCGCCCAGCGCATTGGTCAGCGCATCGGGGTGCGGATTGGCCAGCCGTGCGGCTTTCAGCCGGTCAGGGTACTTCTTCTGGTCGCGGAATTTCAGCGGGTCTTCCTTCACCTTGGGGGTGGGAAGCACTTCAAACCCGGCGTCCAGCAACTGCGCAAATCGCGCGTCCGCGCCAATCCGCCCGTGATGATCACAGCGCGGGCAGACGTTCTGGTTATCCTCATACTCCTTGGTGAACAGCATTTCGCTGCACGCAGGGCATTTGATCCAGAGATTATCGGGCGTGTCCCGCTTCGTCGTGAAGGGGATCGAATTGCGGACGCGATCTAGCCAGCTCATTTTGGGGCCTTAGCGGAGTGTTCGGGCGTTTGCGAGGGGGGAAGTGTTTGAATGGTTCACGCAGAGGCGCGGAGGAAGAAAGCGAGGCGCGGAGACACAGTGGTAACCGCCGCAGGCGGCTCAAATGTCAAAGCTCACGGCAATCGCAAGGTTCGGATAGAAAGCGGCTTCGCCGCTGGCGCAACTCCTCTGCGCCTCCTTTTTTTCCTCTGCGCCTCTGCGTGAACTATTCCCCCCGCGCCGAATGCACTGCATCCGCCAGCGCCCGCGTCAGTTCGCGCACCGGGCCGGCCGCATTCACGCCGTGCTGGCCAACCAGATCGACCAGCGCCGAGCCAACCACCACGCCATCCGCAACCTTGGCAATGGCGGCGGCCTGTTCGGGTGTGCGCACACCGAAACCGACCGCGACGGGGATTTTGGCGTGCTGCTTGATCCGGGCGACGGCTTCATCGATGCTCGCCTGCGCGGCTTGTTGCATACCGGTGATCCCGGCGACCGAGACGTAATAAAGAAAGCCCGAAGACCCTTCCAGCACCGCCGGCAGCCGCGCCGCATCGGTGGTGGGGGTGGCCAGCCGGATCAGCGCCACGCCCGCGCCGCGCAGCGCGGGGCCTAGCTCAGGATCTTCCTCTGGCGGAATATCGACGCAGATTACCCCGTCGACCCCGGCCTTGGCGCATTCAGCCGCGAACCATTCCGGCCCGCGTGTGATCATCGGATTGGCATAGCCCATCAGCACCAGCGGCACTTGCGGATGCCGCGCCCGGAAAGCAGCGGCGATGGCGAAAATGTCCGCCGTGGTGGTGCCCGCACCCAGACTGCGCAAATTGGCGCGCTGGATCGCCGGGCCATCGGCCATCGGATCGGTGAAGGGCATGCCGAGCTCGATCACATCAGCCCCGCCTTCGACGAGAGCGTCGAGGATCGCGGCGGTGGCATCAGGCGTCGGATCACCCCCGGTGACGAAAGCGACGAGAGCGGGGCCTTTGGCGAAGGCTTGTTCGAAGCGGGTCATGCCTGTGGCCCTTTGATACCTTGAACCGGGAGCGGCTTAAAAGCCCTCTCCCCTTCAGGGGAGAGGGTTGGGAGAGGGGGCCGCATCTCGGCCAAAATTGAGGTCAAATGGATCAAAACACCCTCTAGATTCTGCATGATTTCCACATTTGTATAACGTTGCACCCGGTACCCCTGCGATTCCAGATAGCGGGTCCTGATCGTGTCGCGTGGATCATCGATGTCATGCGTGTTTCCGTCGATTTCGATCACCAGCTTGGGATCGTTTGCCGCGAAATCCGCAATGTATTCACCGATAACCTTTTCCCTTCGAAACTTTATCCCTTCAAATCGACCGGCTCGCAATTGCAGCCACATCCGGGTTGCTGGTTCGGACATTGCCTTGCGATTTGCTTTGGCGAAAGCAGTCAGGCGTTGGTCGCGCATTCCCCCTCTCCCAACCCTCTCCCCTGAAGGGGAGAGGGTTGGGAGAGGGGGANTGGTCGCGCATTCCCCCTCTCCCAACCCTCTCCCCTGAAGGGGAGAGGGCTTTGCTACAGCTCCACCCCCAGGTGTGCGGCGACCGAGAAGATGTCCTTGTCTCCCCGTCCGCACAGGTTGGCGAGGATGATGCTGTCTTTCGGCATCGTCGGCGCGACCCTTTTCACTGCGGCGATGGCGTGGGCCGGTTCCAGCGCGGGGATGATCCCTTCGGTCCGGCACAGCAGCTGGAACCCGTCGAGCGCCTCTACATCGGTTACGCTGGTGTAATCGACCCGGCCGACGTCGCGCAGCCAGGCGTGTTCAGGACCGATGCCGGGATAGTCCAGCCCGGCGCTGATCGAGTGGCCTTCGATGATCTGGCCGTCACCGTCCTGCAGCAGGTAGGTCTTGTTGCCGTGGAGGATCCCCGGACGCCCACCCGCCAGCGATGCGGCGTGATCCTTGTCGAGGCCGTAACCCGCAGCTTCCACGCCCAGCATCTTGACGCTGGGATCATCCAGGAACGGATGGAACAGCCCGATCGCATTGCTGCCCCCACCAATCGCGGCGACCAGCAGGTCGGGCAGGCGGCCGGTGCGGCTGAGCATTTGTGCGCGGGCTTCCTTGCCGATCACAGACTGAAAATCGCGGACCAGTTCCGGATAGGGGTGCGGGCCGGCGGCGGTGCCGATGATGTAGAAGGTATCGTGGACATTGGCGACCCAGTCGCGCAGCGCCTCGTTCATCGCGTCCTTCAGCGTCGCGGCTCCGGCGGTGACCGGCACCACTTCTGCGCCGAGCAGCTTCATCCGGAACACGTTGGGCTGCTGCCGGGCAACGTCAGTCGCGCCCATGAAGATCACGCAGGGCAGGCCGAACCGCGCGCAGACCGTAGCGGTGGCAACTCCGTGCTGGCCCGCGCCGGTTTCGGCAATGATCCGGGTCTTGCCCATGCGGATCGCCAGCAGGATCTGGCCGATGCAATTGTTGATCTTGTGCGCGCCGGTGTGGTTCAGCTCGTCGCGCTTGAACCACACTTGCCCGCCCCCCAGCTCCTCGGTCAGGCGCGGGGCGAAATAGAGCGGGCTGGGGCGCCCGACATAGTGTTCCAGCAGGTCGTCGAATTCGGCCTGAAACGCCGGATCGGCCTTGGCGGCGGTGTATTCCCGCTCAAGGTCCAGGATCAGCGGCATCAGCGTTTCGGCGACGTAACGCCCCCCGAACTGGCCGAAATGGCCGCGTTCGTCGGGCTGGTTGCGAAATGTGTTCGGCGTGGGGTTCTGCAGGGTCATGACGCGCTGCCGCTTGGCAGAGCAGCACGTGAAAGTCCAGCCATTGCGCGGGGTTGCGGCTGTGCCTGAACGTAATTTAACTATCAGATGTTAGTGTAAAATGTTGCATATTGGCAACAAAGAAGAATTCGTGCGACCAAAATGAACAACAAATTCATCGCAGCGCAAGGCAGGGCTTTCTACCTGCCGGTCAGTCCCTGTCAGGGGCCTGAATATCCAAGGAGTATGATTATGCGTAAGGTTCTTCTCCCGCTGCTCGCCATTGCAGCCACCGCGACCCCGGCCATGGCGAACGAAGCCCGCATCGAAGCGCGCGGCGGCGTGTTCTGGAGCCCGGGCTATACGCAGGACGCCTATGGCGTGGCTGCGGGCTATGATTTCGATCTGGGTGAGACCACGTTTGCCGGTGTCGAAGTGTCGGGCGACAAGATCGCCGATACCGGCACCAAGGTCGCCTGGGGCTTTACCGGCCGCGCCGGCGCCAAGGTGAGCGAGCAGGGCAAGCTCTATGCTACCGGCGGCTACACCACCGAAACCTGCAATCTGTGCAACAACGAAACCGTTCACGCGGGTGCCGGTTACCAGCAGGGCTTTGGCAACAAGCTCTACGGCAAGGTCGAATACCGCCACTTCTTCCTCGACCAGAACCGTCCGGACGGCAACGCCGTGTTCGCGGGGCTGGGCGTGAAGTTCTAAGCTTTCAACCTGCCACCGAGAGAAGGGGCGGCCTGGAAACAGGTCGCCCCTTTGTTATGCGGAGCGGGCGGTCGCGCAGAAGGCGGCGATTTTGGCGACGTCCTTGACCCCCGGTGCGCTTTCTACGCCGGAGGACGTATCCACCAGCGGCGCACCAGTCAGCCGCACGGCTTCGGCCACGTTTTCCGCCGATAGGCCGCCAGCCAATCCCCAGGGGCAGGGCGCTTTCCACGCGGAGAGCAGCGACCAGTCGAACTTCAGCCCCATCCCGCCCTGCAGCGCGCCCTTGGGTGTCTTGGCGTCAAACAGGATCAGGTCCGCCGCGCCCAGATAGGCCTGCGCGCGCGCTATGTCCTCAGCCTTTGCGACCGACAGCACTTTCCACACCGGCAGTCCAAACTGAGCGCGCGCCTGTGCGACCCGCTCGGGGCTTTCGGAACCGTGGAACTGCAAGGCATCGAGCCCCGCAGCCGCAATCGTTTCGGTCAGCGTGGCATCATCCGCATCGACATAGACCCCGACCTTGCCGATCCGCCCGGCCGCCCGCTCAGTCAGTTCGCGCGCCACGCCCAGCGAGGCAAAGCGCGGGCTCGGCGCATAGAACATAAGCCCGAAATAGTCGGCCCGCGCCGCAATCGCTGCTTCCAGCGTTTCAGGCGTGGTCAGGCCGCAGATCTTGATCTTGGGGGTGGTCATACCCCCGCCGGTTAGCGCGGGCGCGCTTAGGGCGCCAGTTCGAACTGCACGTTGACGCTGACCGTCAGATCAAGCTGACCCGCTGCGACCGGAGTGGGAGCCGCATCGGCCATCATTGCGGCCTTGGTGAACATCACCGGCTGGGGCGGGCTATAGCCGCCGCCTTCGCTGATTGTCAGGATCCGCACCACGCGCAGCCCGGCCGCCTTGGCATAGAGGTCCGCGCGGGCCCGCGCGCTCTTGATCGCGGCCACGCGGGCCTCGTCCATCGCGGCGTCGGGATTGTCGAGCTGAAAGTTCGGTCCGTTGACTTCATTCGCGCCCGAGGCGACCAGCGTGTCGAGCACCTTGCCGAACTGCTTGAGGTCACGCTGCTTGACGCTGACGGTGTTGCCCGCCTGATAACCGACAATGCGCGGCGCGCGCATCGTGCCGTTGGGGCTGACCTGCTGGTCGCCATAGACCGGGTTGAGGCTGATCTGGCTGGTCTGAACATCCTTGTCGGCAATCCCTGCCGTCTTGAGCGCGGCGATCACTTTGTTCATTTGCGCGGCATTGGCGCTCATCGCCGCGCCAGCGGTGGCAGCCTGGCTGGTCACCCCGGCGCTGAATACGGCAAGATCCGGCACGCGGGTGGCGCGGCCTTCGCCATTGACCGAAAGCAGGGTGTTTCCGGCGGCGACAACCGGGCCGGACTGGACGTTCTGGGCCATGGCAACTCCGGGCAGGGCCAGCGCAAGCGCCAGCGGGGCAAGAGCGAATTTGAGCGATTTCATTGCAATACTCCTTCGCGGCATGACTGTGGCCATGCACTGCCACGGCTTTCGCTGGGCTGAATTACCTCAGTTCAAGCAAGCCTGACCCGTTCGTGTCGAGCGAAGTCGAGACACCTCTGCGCTGGCATGTCTCGACTTCGCTCGACACGAACGGAGGTGGGGGCAAAGCGGAAAATCTAGAGTGTTGCCTCAATCGCCCGCGCGGCCGCCACAGGATCTTCAGCCCGCGCGATCGGCCTGCCAACCACCAGCACGCTGGCCCCGGCATCGCGCGCCTGGCGCGGGGTGACAGCGCGCTTTTGATCGCCCATGGCGCCGCCGGCCGGGCGCAGACCGGGGACAACCAAATAGCCGTCCTTCCACTGCGAATGCACTGCGGCCACTTCATGCCCGGAACAGACGATCCCATCCAGCCCGGATGATTGCGCCAGTTCGGCGAGCCGCATCACCTGATCGTGCGCGTTGCCGCCAATCCCGGTTGCGGTCATGTCGCCTTCATCAAGGCTGGTCAGCAGGGTTACGCCGACGACTTTGCAATGTTCGCCCGCCGCAGCCTTGGCATCTTCCATCATCGCCCGCCCGCCGCCGGCATGGACGGTTACGATGGCCGGCTCCAGCACGTGAATCGCCTGCATTGCCCCGGCAACGGTATTGGGAATGTCATGCAGTTTGAGATCGAGGAAGATCGGCAGCCCGATCTTGGCGATTTCATGCACCCCATGGTGGCCGTGGGCGCAGAAGAATTCCAGCCCCAGCTTGAGCCCGCCAATATGCCCTGCCACCTTGCGCGCCACCGCTTCGGCCGTTTCCAGCCGGGGGAAATCCAGGGCGAGGTAGATCGGGTTGGTGCTCATACGATGGGATTCTCCGGTGCGGCGGTTTCCAGCTGGGTCGTGGTGGCCACTGCGCTGGGCTGGCTTACCGCGGTGGCCTTGACGGTGTTTTCAAGGCTGGAAATCCGCCGGGTGAGTCGCCATTTCCCGGCCTTGGCCAGCAACCACATCGGCAGCAATCCGGCCAAAAACGAAAGGATCACCAGCGCGGGCAGTTTGGTCTGGAGGATCAGTCCCTCCCAGATTTTCACTTCCACGTCCTGCCAGTTGTTGATGGAAAACAGCGCCAGCGCGATCACCAACACTACCCACACGACCGTCCGGATTACCTGCATCGACCCAAGGCCTCCTTACCCCCAGAGGTTTATCCCAGCGATGCTAGGCGGGATTGGCCGTGAAGGGAAGAGCAGCTTAGCTCTCTCCCCTTGAGGGAAAGGGCCCAAAGAGGGGAGTTCGCTCCGGCCCTCTCTCAACACCGGCTAGGCGGCTTGCCTCACTCTCCGAACACCCGTGCAAAGATCGTGTCGATCGCCTTGAAGTGGTAATCGAGGTTGAACTTTTCTTCCAGTTCCTGCGCAGACAGTGCGGCGGTGACTTCCGGATCGGCTTTCAGCAGTTCTAGCAGGTTGAGCTGCCCGTCCGATTCCCACACCTTCATCGCGTTGCGCTGGACCAGCCGGTACGAGGCATCGCGCTCGAGCCCGGCCTGGGTCAGCGCCAGCAGCACCCGCTGGGAATGGACCAGGCCGCCCATCTTGTCCAAATTCTTCTGCATCCGTTCGGGATAGATCAGCAGCTTGTCGATCACCCCGGTCAGCCGTGCGAGCGCGAAGTCGAGCGTGATCGTCGCATCCGGACCGATGAAGCGTTCTACCGAAGAGTGCGAAATGTCGCGCTCATGCCACAGCGCGACGTTTTCCAGCGCCGGGGTCACGGCCGAGCGGACCATCCGGGCAAGCCCGGTCAGGTTCTCGGTCAGGACCGGGTTGCGCTTGTGCGGCATGGCCGAGCTGCCCTTTTGCCCGGGGCTGAAATATTCCTCCGCCTCCAGCACTTCGGTGCGCTGCAGGTGGCGCACTTCGATCGCCAGGCGTTCAATACTGCTGGCAATCACCCCCAGCGTGGCAAAGAACATCGCGTGGCGGTCGCGCGGGATCACCTGGGTGGAAACGGGTTCCACCGCGAGGCCAAGCTTGTCTGCGACATATTCCTCAACCGAGGGATCGATGTTCGCAAAGGTGCCAACCGCACCCGAAATCGCACAGGTCGCTACTTCAGCGCGGGCGGCGATCAGGCGCGCCTTGCAGCGGGTGAATTCGGCATAGGCTTCGGCCAGCTTCTTGCCGAAAGTGGTCGGTTCGGCATGGATGCCGTGGCTGCGGCCGATGGTGGGGGTGTACTTGTGTTCCAGCGCGCGGCGCTTGATCGCGGCGAGCAGGTCATCCAGATCGGCCAGCAACAGGTCGCTTGCCTGCGCCAGCTGGACCGACAGCGTGGTGTCAAGCACGTCAGAGCTGGTCATGCCCTGATGCATGAACCGCGCTTCGGGGCCGACCTGCTGCGCGACCCAATCGAGGAAAGCGATCACGTCATGCTTGGTCACGGCCTCGATCGCGTCGATCGCGGCGACATCGATCTTCGGGTTGGTCGCCCACCAGTCCCACAGCGCCTTGGCCCCGCTCGGCGGCACCACGCCCAGTTCCCCCAGCTTCTGCGTGGCATGCGCCTCGATCTCGAACCAGATCTTGAAGCGGGCTTCCGGCTCCCAGATGGCAACCATCGCGGGGCGGGCATAACGGGGGACCATGTTTCGTACTCCTAGGGGCGTTGCGTGGCTGCCGCTAGGGCGCGGGGGCCGCGAAGGCAAGGGGGGAGGGGGACAATCGCCCCTCCGTCATTCGCTACGCGAATGCCAC
>NZ_MWLM01000002.1 GCF_002198665.1 Novosphingobium sp. B 225
GGTGGGGAGGGGCTGCATGCGGTTGAACATCACCGTGCCGGTCAGTTCCACCCCGGCGCTTTCCTTGCGTTCGGGCATGACCAGGTTGATCCCCAGCTTGCGCCCGCCCAGCTTGGCCGGATCGAACCGTGTTGCCACCGTATCGAGCAGCAACTGCGTGGGGACCCCGGCGATCATGTCTGCACTGCCGGTCGCAAAGCCGCCCTTCAGCGGATCGCGCAGTTCCCGCGCGGCCTGCAGGAACTGGTTGCGCCAGATGCCGCTTTCGGCCTGATAGCCCTGTTGTTCAAAGCTGTCGGCCAGCAGCGCGCGCGCGGCCTTGTTGGCGGGATCGGCGAAGACCAGCTGGCTGAGCAGGTCGCTGGACCAGCGGTAGTCCCCGTCTGCCATCACCTTTCTGGCCAGCCCCAGCACTTTGGCCGCGCCGCCCATCGCCGCAACGCTGCGCTTGGCGCGTTCGGCCGGGGGCCAGGGGTTGAGGTTGGCCGGGTTGGCATCATACCAGCCAAGGTAAAACTGATAGACCGCTTTCGAATTGTGGCTGTAAGTGCCGTAATAGCCGTGGTTGTACCACTGTGCGGCCAGCTCGGCGGGCTGTTTCACCTGTTCGGCGATTTCCACCATCGTCTCGCCCTTGTTCATCAGGCGGACGGTCTGATCGTGGAGGTAGCGATAGTTGTCACGCTGGCTGGCGAGCATTTGCGTGACCTCACCCTGGCCAAAGCGCGGCCAGCAGTGGCTGGACAGGACTACATCGCTGCGCTGGCCGTAAAGCCGCAGCGCTTCGTCCAGAAAGCCCGCCCAGGCGTGGGTGTTGCGCACTTTGGCGCCGCGCGGGGTGAGGATGTTGTGGAGCGAGCAGGTGCTCATCTCTGCTGACAGGAACGCCTTTTGCGGGACGATATAGACGTTGAGCTCGCTCGGCGCCTCGCTGCCCGAGACGATCTGGAATTCCAGTGGCACGCCATCGACCGTGCGGGTCTCTCCGGTCTTGCTGATCGTATCGGTCGGCGCGATCAGCGTGGTTTCGCCGCCGGCCACGCCCATGCCGATCCCGCTGCCCATCTGGCCCTGCGGCCCGGGCTGGATTCCGCCGCCGAACTGGAACAGCGCACGCCGCCCCATTGCCGGGCCGGCCATGACGTTTTCGGATGCGGCTTCGGCCATGAAGTGTTCGGGGGCGATGATCGCCACTTTGCCAGCGGCCACGTCTGCCTCGTTCACCACGCCGCGCACGCCGCCGTAATGATCGGCATGGCTGTGGCTATAGATCACCGCGGTCACCGGGCGCGTGCCGAGCTGTTCGTTGACGAATTTGAGCGCGGCGGCGCCCGTCTCGCGGTCGGTCAGGGGATCGACCAGGATCCAGCCGGTCTGGCCCTGGATCACGGTCATGTTCGAAATATCGAACCCGCGCACCTGCCACACGCCGTCGGTCACCTTGAACAGGCCGTGTTTGGCCAGGTACTTCATCTCGCGCCACAGCGACGGGTGAACGCTGGGCGGGGCATCGCCCTTCATCCAGTCATAGGCGGCGATGTTCCACACCGGCTTGCCCTTGGCATCGCGGATCAGCGGATCGGCGGGAGTGGCGATGTAACCGCGCGTGGCAAAGTCCGCATCGCGCCCGTCATCGCCGGGCAGGGCGGAGGCCGCTGCCTGCTGCGCCGCCAGCGTTGCGGCAGAGGCGGGCTTGGGCTTTTCGCTGGCCGCGCCGGGTGCAGGCGCAGGCGCGGCGGCCATGACCAGCGGAGCCAGCGAAACCAGCGCCAGCAAGCGCGCGCGATAGGGGTGCAACATGATCCTCTCCTGCAACTGTTTTGCCACAGCTTGGGGCGAGGAGGACCCTTTTGGCAAGCAGGGATGTTAATCGAATATATCGATCAAACTAACCACATTCAATTGTTGGAGCGATTTGTTCGCGATGCCTATCTGATTTTCAAGCCAAGCAGTGGAGCAAGCGTCATGATCAATAGCACCATCCCCGATGTCACCTTGAAAACCCGCATCCGCGACGAATCGCTGGGCGGGCCCAATCCCTTCCGCTGGAAGGATATGCCCGTGCGCGAGGAGTTTTCAGGCAAGAAGGTGGTCGTCTTCTCGCTCCCGGGGGCGTTTACGCCCACTTGCAGCAACGAACAGTGCCCCAATTATGAACGCCTGTATGACCTCTTCAAGGCCGCGGGTGTGGACGAAGTCTATTGCCTGTCAGTCAACGATGCCTTCGTGATGTATCAGTGGGGCAAGAGCCTCGGGCTTGAAAAGGTCAAGCTGCTGCCCGATGGTTCGGGCCACTTCACGCGGCGGATGGGCATGTTGATCAACAAGGACCACCTGGGTTTCGGCATGCGCAGCTGGCGGTATGCGATGATCGTCGATGACAACACGGTGACTCACTGGTTCGAGGAGCCCGGCATCAACGATGGTGGCAGCGATGCCGACCCTTATGGCGAGACTGCCCCTGAAAAACTTCTGGCAGCGCTGACCGAAGACAGCCTGCTTCCCGCACAGGCGGCCTGAGCCGCCGTGGCGCAGGTGGCAGGGCCGTCTCCCCCTCTCCCCCCACAGGCCTCGCCGCCTGCGCCTTTTATCGTCACCGCCGAACTGCCAGTGGACATCTTTTCCTGGGCCAATGGTCTGCGCGCCGAACATTTTCCTCGGGACCGCAATCATCTGCAAGCCCACGTTACCCTGTTCCACTCTTTCGCACCCTCGCTCAGGGATGAACTGCCGCGCTTCCTGGCGCGAGTGGCGGGCGAATATGCAGCGCCGCGCGCGGACCTGTCCGGTTTGATGGACCTGGGACAGGGGACCGCGCTGGCGCTGCACAGCCCAGGCATGCTCGCGGTGCGCGATTTCATCGCCGGCCACTTCTGGCAAATGCTGACCCGCCAGGACCAGGGTGGCAAGCGGCTGCACATCACAATCCAGAACAAGGTTGCACGCGAAGCAGCGCTGAAGCTGCAGCGCGAACTGGCTCCGCGCCTCAAACTGCGGTATTTCGCCTTCACTGGCCTAGGTCTGCACATCTACCGCAACCCGCATTGGGAGGCGGTGGGGACCTGGCGCTTTCGCGGCAAACAGGGTAGTTGACCAATCGCCCCGCGCCCCCTATGTGCGCCGCCTGTCCAGCGCACCGGCGCTGTCAGATGCCTTTTGGGGCGGAGTAGCTCAGCTGGTTAGAGCAGCGGAATCATAATCCGCGTGTCGGGGGTTCGAGTCCCTCCTCCGCTACCACTAAAGCGATTTAAAAGATTTTTTGAAAAGTTAATTTTCGCGGATCAAATCGCGAGACGGCGTTCTTTGCAGCTTTCACGGTCGGCCATTTTTCTCAGCTGAATTGCTGATCATCGCTCCGCTGTGCTGCAACTGTGCGAAGCATCCGGCTGCCCTGTGCTGGCCTTCAAGCCTGCCGTTCAATCGGTTGACGCCTGATTGTTGTTCCGGAGGTCAGAGCGGACTTCGATTTGATCATATCCATGGCCGACGTCGAAACCAAGAATTTCGTTCCGCCTGTAACCAACCGCGCTGACCATTCGAACTGGACATTGTGAGAGCCGTAAGCCTCGCATCCCATTCGAAAGGAACTGCCATGAAGACCCCCAACGGTATCGCTGCCGCGGCTTCGCTTGCTGCCGCTGCCTTGCTTGCCGCTTCGCCTGCATCGGCCGCTGGCGAGCAGGCTGCGGCCAAAGAAAAGTGCTACGGCGTGGCGCTCAAGGCCAAGAACGATTGCGCTGCAGGACCTGGCACCAGCTGCGCCGGCACCTCGACTGTCGATTACCAGGGCAATGCCTGGAAGTTTGTTCCCGCTGGTACTTGCGTGAAGCAGGGCGGATCGCTGACTGCCCGGGCGGGCCATGCTAAGCCCGTTCCGCGCGCATAACTGACCCGGTTTGGGGGGTGATGCGATGAACGGCACCCAACTTCAGCTCTCGCGTATCGCCGCAGCACCTGTTGTTTGCGTTGTGCGACCAATGGCGGAAGCGAACGGGCAGGATGTTGAATTGGCTGCACGTGAAACGTTACTCCCAAAGGTTGGAACGATTGCAGGGCTGTCGCCCTGCAGCCGCTCCTTCCGCCGTCCAGCAGGGGTTTGGCCTTGGGGTCGGGGTGCTGGCTGACATGAAATCCCCGGCACAATTGCCCCCTTTGCCAGGAATTGGCCTGAAGCCCGAGCACTACGCGCAGGCTCTTCAGTCCGCGTCAGCCAGCATTTCCACTCCACTTGCCGCACCGGCCTGGCTCGAGGTTCATCCGCAGAACTATTTCGGCGCAGGCGGCCCGCCGCATCGTTGGCTTTCGGCGGCCTTCGAAGCCTATCCCATTAGCTTCCATTCGGTTGGCCTCTCGCTCGGCAGCGCCAGCGGGGGCGATACGACAGAACTCGATCAACTGGCACAGCTGTGTGCCCGTTATGAGCCAGCCATGGTTTCGGATCATCTCAGCTGGAGCGGCAGTGCGAGCAACCGCTATCCTGACCTGCTACCGGTGCCCTATACCGATCAGACGCTCGGCCATTTTGCCGCTCAGGTCGGGCGGGTCCAGGATCGCTTGAAACGCCGCATTCTGATCGAAAATCCATCGCGCTATCTCGCATTTGCCGGGGATGAAATGGACGAGGGCGATTTTCTGCACTTGCTGTGTGAGCGCGCAGGCTGCGGTTTGCTGCTCGACATCAACAACATCGAAGTTTCCGCAACCAACCTTGGATTCGATTCGGTGGCGATGATCGATGGAATTGATCCGGACCTGGTTGGCGAGGTGCATCTCGCCGGGCATGCCCGCGAAGACTTTGGCGATAGCATGCTGTTGATCGACGATCACGGTTCGGCAGTTTCCGAATTAACCTGGGCGCTGTTCGCGCGCTTCGTCAGGCGTGCCGGGCGGATCCCTGTTCTGATCGAATGGGACACCGCCGTGCCCGACTATGCGATCCTCCTTGCCGAAGCTGCCAAAGCCGAAGCAATCATGCGCGAACATGCGCACTTCGGGCCGCAGGACCAGGCTTATGCTTGCGCTTGAACAGCTTCAGATATCCATGATGCAGGCACTTGACCACGGGCCTGATTTCCTGCCGGAGCATTTGTTTGCAGGCTCCCAAGAGCGGATACTGGCTGGGATGAAGGTCCACGCCAACACGATTTCTCACGCACGGCTGGTCGCGCTTGAAGATACGTTTCCCCGTACCAGGGAATGGCTTGGGCATGGCCCTTTCAACGCACACTCCCGGCTGTACCTTGAGCAGCGGGGAGTGACCGGGCGGGCGCTGGCAGGCATTGGCGAGTTGTTTCCGGACCATCTGGCCGAGCACGGCGGGGATCTCTTGGCGATTGATCTGGCCCGGTTTGAATGGCTTTGGCTTGAAGCGTACCATGCCGCCGAGGCGCCATGGCTCCGTCTGGCCGATCTGGCCGGTATCGATCCGCAGGCGCTGGTGGAAATCGCGGTAACAGCGCATCCTGCGGCGTCGGCAGGCTGCTTCGCCCCGGCGGTAAGCCAACTGATCGGCGTGGAAGTGCCAGGTCTGGCCGATGCCCATGCGATCCTGCTCACCCGGCCCGACGGGGAAGTACTGGTCACTCCAGCAACTGCGGCAATGGATGCGATCCTTTCCGCGGCGAAAAATTCGGTATCCATCGGTAACCTTTTGGCTGGCCAAGGCGAACCTGACTGCAAGAACCAAATGGTGCCCGATGGTGTGATGTCGGCACTCATCGCGCTGCTTGAAGCGGGTGCCCTGCAACAGGTCGATTGAATGAAACAGATGTACGCATGGTATGACCGCGCCGTTGCATTGGCCAGCAATTGCATGATGCAGAATTTGACACTGCTCTTTACGCGTATTGTGCTCGCGGGCGTGTTCTGGCGATCGGGACGGACCAAAGTTGATGAAGGCAGCTGGTTTTCGATCAGCGAGAGCACGCACTTCCTGTTTCAGGAGGAATACAAGAACGTGCCGCTGCCGAGCTATCTTGCCGCTGTCATGGCTACAGTTTCAGAGCACTTGTTCCCGATCCTGCTGCTGTTTGGCCTGTTTACGAGGCTTTCCGCGCTGGCCCTGCTTGGCATGACGCTGGTTATCCAGATCTTTGTCTATCCCGAGGCCTGGTGGCAGGTCCATTCGTTGTGGGCGGCGCTTGCACTGGTGTTGATAGTGCGTGGCGGCGGAAGCGTTGCGCTTGATGCACCCTTGATGCGCCGACGGACCGCATGAAGGCGGACGAGCTTTCGCTGGCCCGCCTGATGGTGATGGCTCAGGCTGGCGACAAGCAGGCCTATTGCACATTACTGAACGAATGTCAGGTTTGGCTCCGGCGCTATTTCGGGCGGCGCGTGGCTCCGGGGCAGTTGGACGACCTTGTCCAGGACACTTTGTTTGCGCTTCATCACAAGCTCGCCACGTGGGATTCGACCCGCGCGTTCATGCCATGGCTAGCGGCGATCGCGCGGTATCGTTGGGTCGACCATCTGCGGAAAATATACCGTGCGGACGAAATCGAATTGGCCGTCGATCTGGCAGAAGTCGATGAAGAACCGGCAATTGCGGCCCGGATCAGTCTGGAACGGCTGTTCGCTCAATTGCCTGATGCCCAGGTCAGGGCGATCGAACTGGTCAAGATCGAGGGGCTGTCCGTGTCCGAGGCGTCAAGGGCCTGTGGGCAAAGCGAAAGCCTGATAAAAGTGAACATTCACCGGGGGCTCAAGCGGCTTACCGCGTTGATCGAGAAAGCGTGAAGAAGATGCCTCGAGATACCAATACCCTGATCGCCCAATTGGTCGCGGACCTCGATCCGGTTCGTCCGCTGCGCTTTTCAAGCGGGCTGGGTTCGGCGCTGGCCGGGCTTGGCATAACGCTGGCCGTGGTCGCCTTGCTGTTTGGTTTTCGCCATGATCTTGGCACTGCCAGTTCCGATCCGGTCTTTCTGCTGGCGGCCGGGTTGTTCCTGGTGCTTGGGCTGGCTTCGGCAATTACCGTGGTGATTATGTGTCGCCCCCGTGTGGGTAGCGATTATGACGGTTGGATCTGGGCAGCAGCCACGGCAGCGCTCTTGCCGATTGCTGCGGCGATCGTCTTGACTGGGAGAGGAGTTGGTTCGGTTTCGTCCGCAGCGACCGGGCATGGCCTGGCTTGTCTGGCTTCGGGCTGCGCACTTTCGATCCTGACTTTCGCAATCCTGGTCTGGTGGCTGCGACGCGGTGCCCCGACTTCGCCTGAACGGGCCGGGCTGTTGACAGGCATAGCGGCAGGCAGCTTTGGCATTTTCGCTTTCACGTTCCACTGCACCTTCAGCGATATTGTCCACATTGGGCTGTGGCACAGCGCAGTCGTAGTGGTCAGCGCCGCGATTGGCAGGCTGGCGGTGCCCAGGCTCGTTCGCTGGTAATACTTCCACTGCGCAAAGAGCGGACAAGGCATTTCTGGCTGCACTGGCGGCCGGTCACTGGCTGAACTGCCGTGACGCAGCTTTCCTGTTGTCGTAGAGCCGTGAGTGCATACTAATGCGCGCGGTACGTCTGAAATGGCGGTTGCATGTTGGAATGTGCGGGGCATTCTACGGCCCAGGATCGGCAACTATCTTGCCAGGGAGTAATCCGTTGAAACGCATCGTTATTGCTGGGTTGTTCCTGCTTGCTCTGGCCGGGTGGTTTCTGTTCGATCTGGGGCAGTACCTTACCCTCGATGCGCTCAAGACGCAGCAATCTGCGATCGATGGCTACTACCGCGCCAACCCGCTGCTGGTCGCGGCGGCATTTTTTGCCGTTTACGTGATCCTGACAGCCTTGTCCGTGCCGGGCGCTGCGATCCTTACTCTTGCGGCGGGCGCCATCTTTGGCGTGGCCACAGGGACGCTGATCGTTTCCTTTGCCTCCACTATCGGCGCGACATTGGCATTCCTGGCGTCGCGCTATCTGTTCCGCGATGGCGTCCAGGCGCGGTTTGGGGAACGGCTGCGCGGCGTGAACGATGGAGTGGCGAGAGACGGGGCCTTTTACCTTTTTTCGCTGCGGCTGGTGCCGGCATTCCCGTTCTTCCTGGTCAATCTGGCGATGGGGCTTACCCCGATCCGGACCTGGACCTATTACTGGGTGAGCCAGGTAGGCATGCTGCTGGGCACGGTTGTCTACGTCAATGCCGGAACCCAGCTGGCGCGGATCAAAGCCTTGTCCGACATTGCTTCGCCCGGCTTGCTGGCGTCGTTTGTCGCCCTGGGTTTGCTGCCCTGGGTGGGGAAGTGGATCATGGCGCTGATCAAGCGGCGGCGGGTCTATGCGCGCTGGTCAAGGCCCAAACGGTTCGACCGCAATCTGGTGGTGATCGGTGCAGGCGCGGCCGGGCTGGTTTCATCGCTGATCGGTGCGACCGTGAAGGCCAAAGTCACACTGGTCGAAGCGTCAAAGATGGGCGGCGATTGCCTAAACTATGGCTGTGTGCCGTCCAAGGCGCTGATCAAGTCGGCACGCATTGCCGAGGCGATCCGGCGTGCCGATCGTTATGGCCTGCGAGCGGGCGATCCGCGCTTCAGCTTCAAGGCTGTGATGCAGCGGGTTCACGATATCATCGCTGCAATCGAACCGCATGACAGCGTTGAACGCTACACCGGCCTGGGGGTCGATGTGGTTAAGGGCTATGCCAAGATCGTCGATCCCTGGACGGTCGAGATCGCACGCGAAGATGGCACCATTCAGCGGCTGACGACCCGCTCGATCGTGATCGCCGCCGGGGCTGAACCGTTGGTTCCGGATCTGCCGGGCCTGGCCGGATCGGGCTATCTCACCAGCGATACCCTGTGGGAAGAATTTGCCCGACGCGATGCCATGCCGCAGCGGATAACCGTGCTGGGAGGCGGGCCGATCGGCTGCGAACTGGCCCAGGCTTTTGCCCGGCTTGGCGCCGAGGTGACCCAGGTCGAACTCGCCGGGCGTGTGTTGATCCGCGAAGACGAAGACGTGTCTGCGCTGGCCCGCAAGACGCTCGAGGATTCCGGGGTGACCGTGCTGACCGGGCACAAGGCGCTGCGAGTCGAAGGCAAGAGCCTGATCGCGGCTTCAGGCGACGCCGAGGTAGCGATCGGCCACGATGCGCTGATCCTGGCCATTGGCCGCAAGGCGCGGCTCAGCGGCTATGGGCTGGAAGAGCTGGGGATAGAAACCGGCAAGACCGTGGTCACCGATGAATACCTTAGCACGATCTATCCCAACATCTTTGCCGCCGGTGACGTGGCCGGGCCATATCAGTTCACACATACCGCGGCCCATCAGGCATGGTTTGCCAGCGTCAACGCTCTGTTCGGCCAGTTCAAACGCTTCAAAGCCGATTACCGGGTGATCCCTTGGACCACTTTCATCGACCCGGAAGTTGCCCGGGTGGGTCTTAACGAACAGGAAGCGGCAGAACAGGGCGTGGCACACGAGGTGACCATATACCCGCTCCACGAGCTTGACCGTGCGATCGCCGAAAGCGCCACTGAAGGCTTCGTCAAGGTCCTCACTCCACCGGGCAAGGACCGGATTTTGGGTGTTACCATCGTCGGCGATCATGCCGCCGAGCTGCTCGCCGAATATGTTCTGGCGATGAAGCACGGGCTGGGCCTGAACAAGATCCTGGGGACAATCCACACCTATCCCACCATGGCCGAGGCGAACAAGTTTGCAGCCGGCGAATGGAAGAAGAAGCATGCGCCGCAAAAGCTTCTGAAACTGGTCGAACGCTATCACACCTGGCGGCGGGGTTGATGCCGATGGCAGTCGTGCAGCAGGGCCAGGGCCTGATCGGGATCGCGCTGATCCTGTTGCTGGCGTGGGCCTTCTCGGAAAACCGCAAGGTCCTGCCCGGCTGGCGCTGGGTCGGCGGGGCGATCGCCATGCAGGTCGTACTGGCGCTGATCGTGGTGCGGGTTCCGGCGGTATGGAGCGTGGTTGACGGCATCAACCGGGGCGTGACCGCGATTGAAACCGCGACCCTGGCCGGATCGAGCTATATGTTCGGCTATCTGGGCGGCGCGCCGATCCCCTTCGTGCTGCGGCCCGGCAGTGAGCAGCCAATGGTGATCGCCTTTCAGATCCTGCCGCTGATCATTGTCTTTTCGGCGCTCACGGCCTTGCTGTGGCATTGGGGCGTGCTGCGCGCGGTGGTCAAAGGCCTGTCCTGGGCACTGCGCAAGACGCTGGGGGTTTCCGGGGTGGTTGGGCTCAACGCCGGGGCCAACATCTTCCTTGGCGTGGTTGAAGCGCCGCTGATCGTGCGGTCATATTTCGCGAAGATGACGCGGTCCGACCTGTTTGCGGTCATGGTCCTGTCCATGGCCAATATCTCGGGCGCGCTGCTGGTGCTCTATGCGACCACGCTGGCCAAGCAGCTGCCGGATGCGGTGGGGCACATGATCGTCGCATCGTTCCTGTCGCTGCCTGCCGCGATCCTGATTGCGCGGATCATGGTGCCGGGGGAGGGCAGCCAGCAACTGGCGGAGCCAGACGCCGAGGTTGAATATGAAAGCACCATGGACGCGATCATCAAAGGGACCATGGACGGGGTCCAGCTGGTTCTGGCGGTGATCGGGATCATCATCGTGATTTTCGCGCTGGTCAATCTGACCGATCAGATCCTGGCCAACCTGCCGTGGATTGCGGGCGAGGCGATCACGGTCAAGCGGACGTTCGGCTGGCTGTTTTCCCCCTTTATGTGGGCAGTAGGCGTGCCCTGGGCCGAAGCGGGGACCGCCGGATCGCTGATGGGAACCAAGGCGATCCTCAACGAATATGTCGCCTACATGCAGTTTGCCGGGCTGCCAGATGCGGCGCTTTCGCTGCGGAGCAAGCTGATCGTCACTTATGCACTGTGCAATGTCGCCAATCTTGCCAGTGTCGGCCTGCTGGTATCGACGATTTCGACCCTGGCCCCGGCGCGGCGCAAGGACGCGGTCAGCCTGGGCATGAAAAGCTGGATCGCCGGCAACCTCGCTTCGGCCATGGGCGCAGCGGTGATCGGTCTGGTAACCCCGGTCTAGCTGATGTTCGATGCCAAACTCCGCCCGCTGATCGATCCGCCGCTCAATGCAGCCGGGCGCTGGCTGGCCAAAATCGGCATCGGTGCGAATGCAATCACGCTTGCAGGGATCGTGCTGGGGATCGGCGCGGGGATCGCGGCGGCGCGGGCAGACTTCGACCTTGCCCTGCTGCTGATCCTGGCCAACCGGCTGCTGGACGGATTGGACGGCGCCGTCGCCCGGGCCACCCGGCTGACCGACTTTGGCGGTTACCTCGACATTGTTGGCGATTTCACGTTCTACGCTGCTGTGCCGCTAGGCTTTGGCTTGACGGCACAGGCCAACCAGCTTGCAGCGCTGGTCTTGCTGGCCAGCTTTATCCTGACCGGGATCAGCTTTCTGGCTTTCGCAACCATCGCCGCCAAGCGCGGGCTGGAGAGCCAGGCCCATGGCCGCAAGAGCTTCTTCTACAATACCGGCCTGGCGGAAGGCACCGAAACGATCATCGTCTTTACTGTGATGGCGCTCTTGCCGCAGCATTTTGCGGCGCTTGCCTTTGGCTATGCCGGGCTGTGCCTGCTAACCGTGCTGCAACGCACGCTGATTGCCTGGCAGACCTTTGATGGATGATGTCCTGACCGGCCAGCCAGAGGCGATCCGAACCGCGGTATTTTTGGCGATCTTCGCGGTAATGGCCGGTTGGGAAGGGATCGCGCCGCTGCGCCGTTCCCCGTTATCCAAGCGGATCCGTTGGAGCAATAACCTGGCGCTGCTACTGACCGGCAACCTGCTGCTCAAGCTGCTCGTGCCGGTTACCGCTACCGGCTTTGCCGCATTGGCAGAGGCCCGCGGCTGGGGCCTGCTTGGTCAGGTCAACTGGCCGGGCTGGCTGGAATTGGCGCTGGCTTTCACAATGCTCGATCTGGCGATCTATGCCCAGCACCGGCTGTTTCACGTCGTGCCGCTATTGTGGCGAGTGCACCGCGTTCACCATGCCGATACGGCGTTCGACGTAACCACTGCGCTGCGGTTCCATCCGCTTGAAATTGCGCTTTCCATGGCGATCAAACTGGCGATGATTGCCCTGATCGGAGCCAGTGCCGAGGCTGTGTTGCTGTTCGAGATCGTCCTGAACGGCGCGGCAATGTTCAACCATGGCAATGTCACCTTGCCTCCCTGGCTGGAACGCGGGCTGCGCCGGGTGATCGTTACGCCCGATATGCACCGCATCCACCATTCAACCCTGATGGACGAGGCGAACAGCAATTACGGATTCAACCTGTCTTGCTGGGACCGGCTGTTTGCCAGCTACACGGCAGCTCCCAGCCGCCCGCAAGACAGCATGCCGATCGGGCTCGACCAATTTCGCAATCCTCGTGAAGCATGTATCGATCGCTTGTTGTTGCAACCCTTTACCCGGTCATCTTCGGTTTCAAAGTGAGGTGCTGGAGATCAATCCTCCTACTCAAGCAAACGCTCCTGATCGCAACCCGGTTGGGCCGGGACCAGGGCCTGGTCAGCGTAGGCGGTTAGAGCAGGTCGCAGCCAGGGCAGCTCCAGACCTGCTTTCAGCCTTTGTCTGATCCACTGACTGTTCGGACACTGCACAATGGGGCTGACTGCCAGCCCTCCTGCCGGCAACCGATCAAAATCATCCCGCATCACAGCGGCGGCTGGACAGCAATCCTGTTTTCCGAAAACATCGCTCTCTTGCATCCGACAAGGGAACATCCAGCTTTGACACATCGCCGCCATGAAGACATTGCTGATGATATCCGTCCGCTATTGTTGGGACAGTCATCCAGCCTGAATCGCTTTGCCATTGCGACTTTGGTTGCTGTCGATGGGCCTGCGCCGCGCGATGTCGGGGCGCAAATGCTGATTACTGATGAGCAGCGCTGGGGGTTTCTATCCGGCGGCTGTGTCGAAGATGATGTTGCCCGCCATGGCCGGGAAGTCATCGCCAAAAACAAGCACCGCCTGCTCCGCTATGGCGAAGGCAGCCCTTGGTTCGATATCAAGCTGGCCTGCGGTGCGGGTATTTCGATTTTGGTAGAGCCAGCGAGGATCGATGATCCTGCGATTGCCACGCTGCTCGCTGGCTATCGCGACCGGAAACCCGTGGTCTGGCAAAGCGATGGTGAAACGCGCGTTGCTCGATATTTCGAAAGGACCAGCCCGTGCTTGCCGCAATGGAATGGCACAAGCTTCTTTGCGCATTTTGAACCGCCGTTGCGGCTGGTCATCATAGGCAGCGACGCAACCGCACTGGCGTTGGCGGGTCTCGCGCTGCATTTCGGGACTGAAACGGTGCTGGTTGATCCGGGAGGACCCGTGAATGCGCCCTTTGCCGGGCTGCGTTACCAGCGTTCAGCCGATGCCCAAACACTCCCGCTGGATAGCTGGACTGCCGTAGCGGTGGTCACCCACGATCGGGAAAGTGATGAGAGCATGCTGGCAGCAGCCTTGGCGTCGGATGCCTTTTATGTCGGCGCTATCGGTGCGCGCAGCCGCCTGCCAAGCCGGATTGAGCGATTACAGCAGCAGGGTGTCAGTACAGCGGGCATTGAACGGCTGCGCGCCCCCATCGGGCTTCACGGCTTTGGCAAGTCACCGCAGGACATTGCATTGTCGATCATGTCCGAAGTGATGCGCGACTTCCACAGCCGTTCGGCACAGGCCAGTGCGGCGGGCGTGTCTATGTCCAGCGTGGCACCTGCATCAGTGGTCGGCAGATAGCCAAGCTTCGCACCGGCTCTGCGCAGCAGCGACCCTGCTCCCGCATCGCCGGTCAACGCCATCAGATCGGCCACTGCCGCGCTGGCAAAGGCGACCGGATGACCGGGCACATCGCCGCGAAAGGGGCGGGCGGCATAGCCTGTGCGTTTGGCAAGATCCGCCAGTTCTCCGCACAGCGTGCAGGGCACCAGCGGCATGTCGCCAAGGAACAGGAACAGTCCCTCCCGGTCATGCGGCAATGCTGCGATCCCGGCGCGGATGGAGGCTGAAATGCCCTGCGCCCAATCGGGGGCATGGACCACCGTGCATGGCAATCCGGCCAGCGCGGCCGCTATCGCAGGATAGTCTGCGCCGGCCACAACAAGGGTTTCACTGAATCCAGCGGTGCAGATTGCGCCTGCGGTTCGCCTTAGCACGGGCTCTCCAGCCAGATCCGCCAACAGCTTGGGCGCGCCGAACCGGCGACTGCCACCAGCCGCAAGGATCAGCGCGGACCAGTTGTTCAGCGTCGTCCCGGGGCGCTCGTTCAAGCCTTGGCCTGCGTAAGCAAGGGCAATTGCCTGATCCGCTTGCCGGTCACCGCGAACAGTGCATTGGCAAGTGCCGGCGCAGCGGGCGGCACACCCGGTTCGCCAATTCCGCCCATGGGCGCCCCGCTGTTGAGGAAATGGATGTCATGCACCGCCGGTGCATCGGCAAGTTTCAGGATCGGGTAATCGGTCAGATTGCTCTGCTGCACTACGCCCTGTTCAAGCGTGATGGCTTCCCCAATCGCCGAAGACAGCCCCATGATTGTGCCGCCTTCAATCTGAGCCGCCGCAGCATTGGGGTTAACAATGCTGCCCGCGTCAACCACCGTTGTTACCTTGAGCACCTTCGGGCTGCCATCTTCCTTGACCGACGCCTCGATCACGTGCGCGACGATGGTTTTGAAACTTTCGACAATCGCAACACCGCGCCCGACGCCTGCGGGCAAAGGCGTGCCCCAGCCGCTGCGCTTGGCCACTTCATCAAGCACCGCCAAATGGCGCGATCCGGGCTTCAGGTGCTTGCGGCGAAACTCGACCGGATCAGCTTTTGCTGCATGGGCCAGTTCATCCATGAAGCTTTCATTATAGAAGCCTTGCTGGGTTGAATTGACCGACCGCCAGGCGCCTGCCTGCTGGTTGGAAGCATATTCATAGTACCGCCGCGCGACCACTGGCAGGTCGTAGATGAAAGTGGTCTCGGACTCGGCGCTTTCGGGCTGGCCGTAATCGTTCGAGAAAGCCGCAATCTTGCCATCCGTGCCGATGGCGGCCCTCAGGATTGCAGCACTTTGTGGACGATAGGCCCCTTGCGCCACCTCTTCCTCGCGGCTCCAGATCAGCTTCACGGGATAGGGCAGCTGCATGGCAAGCATGGTCACCTGCTCGACAATTTCCATGTACATCGGCAGTCGCCGCCCGAAACTGCCGCCGATCAGCATGGGATGGAAGGTAACATTGTCGGCATCCAGCCCGGCAACCTTGGCGGCGAACATTTTCGAGGCCAGCGGATCCTGCATCCCGCCCCACAGGTTGAGCTTGCCATCCTTGAAGTGAGCGGTCAGCGCGAACGGCTCCATCATCGCATGATGCAGGAAGGGGACCTGATATTTGGCCTCGATCGGCTTTGCACCCAGCGCGGCCTTTACATCGCCTTCGCCGGCTTCGTCAGCAGGCTCACCCTTGGCGAACAGATCATCATAGGCCTTGAAGATCGATGCGGTCGAAATGCCTGCATTGCCGCCATCGCTGAATTGTGGCGAAAGCGCACGCAGCCCGCCCAGGGCCGACCAATAGCCCTTGGCGATCACGGCAACGGCATTGTCGAGCTTGATGACTTTTTCGACGCCTTTCACTGCCATCGCCGGGGCTTCATCAACCGAGGTCAGCTTGCCGCCACGCACCGGAGCCGCCATGATCGTCGCGACGCGCATATCGGGAACGGTGAAGTCCATGCCATATTGCGCGCTGCCATCGACCTTTGCGGGCAGATCGAGCCGCGGCACCGAGGTCCGCATCAGCTTGTAATCCTTGGGCGACTTTAGCTGCGGGTCACTGTCGAGCGATAGTGCGGCGGCGGCAGCGGCCAGTTCGCCATAGCGCAAGGACTTGCCCGATTTGGCGTGCAGCACCTTGCTGTCCGCTGTGGTCAGCTCTGCTGCGGGCACACCCAGCCGCTCTGCCGCAACCTCGATCAGTGCCAGCCGCGTTGCAGCGCCAACCTTCTGGAAAGTGACTTGCCCGGTATAGCGCAGCGCCGAAGATCCACCGGTGATCTGCAAGTCCATCGAACGCGCGATCAAGGACATGAAGGATTGCGGAATGCCGGCTACGATGCCTGACTGGCCAGACATTTCACCCAGGAAACCGCGCGCGAGCCCGGTATTGGCAAAGCCCGGTTCGCCAGGTGCAGAAACCAGGCGCACTTTGTCCCAGGCCGCGTCCAGTTCCTCGGCGAGCATCTGAGCGAGCCCAGTGTTCGAGCCCTGTCCGATATCAGTGTGCGGGGAGTAAATGGTAATCTGATCGTCTTCGGCAATCTTCAACCAGGTGGCAAAATTATGCTCGCCCTTGCCGGTGGTCAGCGCGGCCGCCTTGCTCGCGGCGCGGCTATCGCTCAGCTTGATCCCGAACAATCCGGCACCAGCGACCGCCACACCACCGATCAGAAAGGCGCGGCGTTTGAAGCCCTTTTTCTTCGCCGGCGTCGGCGCGGCAGCTTCAGCAAGGTTCGGAGTGGGACTGTCAGCCATCATCCAGCTCCATTCTGAGCGGCGGCGGCAGCCTTGCCGGTCGCGGCATGGATTGCCTTGCGGATGCGCGGATAGCTGCCACAACGGCAGATATTGGTCATCGCTTCGTCAATCTGCGCGTCGCTTGGGCTGCCAGTCTGCTGGATCAGCGCGACAGCCGCCATGATCTGTCCGGACTGGCAATAGCCGCATTGCGGGACCTGGGTATCGATCCATGCCTGCTGCACCCGGTGGAGCGTGCCGTCAGCGGATTTAAGGCCTTCAATGGTGGTCACCGATTTGCCAGCGACATCGCCGACGGCGATGCTGCAGGAACGCATGATCTGCCCGTTTACATGGACCGAGCAGGCGCCACAGGCCGCAACGCCGCAGCCGAATTTTGTGCCGGTAAGGCCAATGTCCTCACGCAAAACCCACAGCAACGGGGTGTCCGGTTCGGCGTCCACGGATACTGCTTTACCATTCACCTTCAGGTTGATTGACACATCCTGCTCCTTCCGCCGCTCCCAATAACGTGCCGGGTAGCACCTTATCATCACCGGAGCGACGGTCACTTAAATCACAACCTCAAATTTGCGCCATTGGTTCTGACGGGGAACAGGCAAGTTGAGCTAGGCAGCCGAAACGTGCACGATTTGGTCCCAGCCAACCGATGTTGTGTCCTGATGGCTCCCGTTGGTTTTCAGCGCATCGAAGCCGGTGTAAGCAAAACCGGTCGATCGCCTGGCACCCACGGCGTGACCCGAAGCATGATCATGTTGAAAAGCTCTGACGAGAGATGATCGGCCAGCCAAACCTTCAGGCGGAGCAGCGGTTGATCGCTGAACCACTCATGATCGACGGCAGCGAACTGTCGCACGAATGGCATAATCGCGGCGTCGGCCAAAGAGCGCGCAGGTCCGCAAAGCTGGCTTGTGCGGCCGAGGCGGCTATCCAGTTCCCGCAAGAACTCCATACCCATCGCACGATGTTTGAGCGGATCAACGCCGTAACGCTCAGGGTACTTATACCGATCGAGGTCATGCTTGAATGGTCCATCGTTCCGCTCGATCAATGCAGGGTTATCGCCTTCCAGCCAGTCTTCGGGGTCCCGCTGGGCAAGGGCCCACCGCATGATGTCGAGACTTTCGTCGATGATTTCACCATCCGGTAGGACAAGCACGGGAACCGTCCCTTTGGGTGAAGCAACAAGCATCGACTCGGGCTTCGCCGAAAGCCTTACTTCGCGCAGTTCGCAGCCTGTGCCGCTGACGACAAACGCCAGCCTTGCCCGCATCGCGTAAGGGCAGCGTCGAAAACTATACAGGATCGGGTCCATCTGGCTGGCATTGGCATCATGGATCATGCGATGGCGCTCGTGCATCGAGTGACTTTAGCGCCAAGAATATAGAGATCGGCAATGGGCACTTTGAATAGCCCACAGATTGCTGGACGCCTTTGATTCTGATTTTGAGGTCAGGAGGAGGTGATGGGGAAGCCCAATTTCAGTGGTGATCTCAACCGTGATGCGGTGCTGCAATTCAACATCATCGACTGTGCTCCGCTCAGCCGGGCCCACGATCTTGAGCACTCGATGAGCCGACGCGGCAACTGCCATGACAGTGCAGCCGGGTTTCAGGGCGCGTATGGCAGTGTGGGTGAGCATGTTGGTATCTGAAAACACAGTACCATCATATCAACGCGCTGGCCGGGGCCTGGATGATGCGAAACGCGTCAAAAAATAAGCCATAAATCAATGTAAATCAGCCATTTATAGGAAGATTCGAGATTGATCGGGAATGGCTGAAATTAGGTTGTTGGTCGGGGAGACAGGATTCGATGTTTTCGGTTAAATTTATAAAATATAACAAACATATGAAAACGAAAAATGGCAGTTACCTGCTCGGTTACCAACACCGAAATTGGCTGGAAATGGATCCATGTTTGCCAATCCAGTCAATTTTTTCGACAGCGCAGCCCTACCATCAAGGACGGCACCCTTGCAACTTCGCGAAGCAGACGGAGGCCCTGCGCGCGCGCAGGTGCGCCAGCGGGCATCCGGCAATGAGCGAGGCAAGAGTGCCTGCGGGTCAATACCAAAAATGCCGCACCCTCAGGAGCGCGCAGCGCGGGACAGAGTGCGTCAATCCGACCTCCCGCTCAATCAAACGCTCCTGATCGTTACCCGGATGGGCCGGGACCTGGGGCCCGGTTCGCATCTGCGAATGGTGCAGCTTGCCCGCCAGGACTGCATTTCGCTGCTTCGGGCACTTGTCTGAATTCACTGACTTTTCGGACGTTGGCCCCACCTACTCGGGCTCATGAAAGCCGCCCTTCGCTTCAAGCATTGCCGATGGCAGTTGTGGCCGCCGCCTCAGCGAAATTGCGGTGCATTTGAGATAGCTAGGTCAAGGAAATTCCAATCTGGCGCTCTCGCGCTCAAGTGATCGGCTTCAAGCCCAAGCGCAGCACATCGACAACCTCGCAGGCGACGTCGATCATGCGATCCTCGCTGATCGACACAAGACCCTTGGCGAGCCAGTTTACACCGCCGATGTGGATTAGGTGGAGCGTCTTGCCATCATGATCACGCAAGGCATCGCATTCCTTCAGCCGTTTTCGCTGGATTGAGCCAATCTTCAGCAGCCACTGAACATACTCTTCGTGTGCCTTGTGGCCTTCATCGTCCAGTTCAGGGATCCCAACAGAAGCGCGGAGTGGTGCGATATCGGGTCGCAGCTGCGCCAGGGCCGTGCTGCGCAAGTAATCGAGGTGCGCCTCGGCCTGATCCTCACCTCCTTCGGCCCGGTGATCGTACTCGCTATAGATGTGCTTGATGATGTTCCGGGATCGTTCGTGACAGGCAGACAGAAGGGTCTGTTTGTCGCCGACATGGTGGTAGAGGGTGCGCTTGGTTGCACCCAACTCTGCCGCGATATCGTCGAGCGTGGTTGAGGAAACGCCGCGCTGGTTGAACAGGCGCGATGCCGTGATCAGTATCTCCTCGCGCTTCGCTCGCGCCTGACCCTCCCGGTCGAAGGCTCTGACATTGGTAGCGAGCAAGGGCGTAAGATCGATCAGTTGCACAGGGATCGGCCGGTTCCGGTCCTTGGCCCAGCCGTTCAGCAGCAGGTCAGTAGTTCCGGTAACAAGCCGCGCAAGGTCCGGCACGGCATCGCCAAGTGGGCTGATCGTGGCCCTGAACTGTGTCCATGCCCTGATCATGCCGAGGTGCTGCACAATGCTGATGATGGTTCGCGCAGCAATTTCAGGATCGCAGGCGCGCAATTCGCAGCGATTGACGCCTTCGCGCAGAATGTCGGCAATCATTGAGACAACCGCTTCATAGCGTTCGAGTACTGCCGTTCGCTGTTTGACGCCGAGCATGCCGACTTCGGACAGCGCGATGACATCGATATGTTCGCGGCCTGCGATCTTGAGGACGAATTCGACAAGCTTTTGCGAAGCATCGCTCGGTTTCGATCGGATCGCCTCGGCGGTCTCGGCCATGGTGTCGCATGAACGACAATAGACCTGGAAAACCAGGTCCTCCTTGGACTTTGCGTAGTAGTAGAGGGCAGATCGCGTGAGCCCCATACAGGCCGCGATTTCCGGAAGAGATGAGGTTCCAACCCCAAAATTGGCAAGCTGCAACGCTGCCGAATCCAGGATCAAGTCATGGCGGCTGCGCCTGGTCGCGGATTCAATCTGGCTGGTCATCCGTCACGACTCTTACCTGCAAGGCGCTCCCATTCAGCTTCGACAGCGAACAACAGATAAGCACCGATTTGTCAAAATCGTTAGGGCAAATGCACATGGGGGGCAATTTTAAACTCGGCCGCTTTCGCAGATATCGCATTCGAGAGCTAAATGACACTCATTTGTCAAAACCCTCTTGTCATGCCCCTCATTGGGTGTAACACGACACCCATATGTCAAATTCGACCAATGAGTCGAACCCAGCAGGGAGGGAAACATGAGGGTACTTCGCAAGGTCGCATTTGGTTCGACTTCGACGATTGCAGTGCTTTTTGCTGCGGCCAATCCTGCGCACGCTCAGGCGGCTGACGAGGCAGCGGCAAGCGGCGACGAAATCGTCGTGACGGCGCGTCACCGCGATGAACGGGCGCAGGACATACCCGTGGCCCTGTCGGTCGTCGGTGGTGACCTGCTGACCAGGACCAACACCACCAGCGTCGCCGATTTATCCAAGCTGGCGCCCAGCCTGAGCTTTCAGGGTTATAACCCGCGCAACACCAACCTCAACATTCGCGGCCTTGGCAACAACATCGCGATCGCCAGCGATGGCCTCGATCCCGGGGTCGGATTCTATATCGACGGGGTCTACTACAACCGCCCCGGCACCGCTGCCTTCGACCTGATCGATATCGAGCGGATCGAAGTCCTGCGCGGCCCTCAGGGAACGCTGTACGGCAAGAACACGACAGCTGGCGCGATCAGTGTCACCACTGCCAAGCCCAAGTTTAAGTCCGAGGTGAATGCCGAAATGACGGTCGGCAACCTTGGCTTTCTGCAGGGCAAGGCTGCAATCAACCTGCCGCTGGTCGACGATCAACTCGCGGTGCGCCTTTCCGGCTCGGTAACCAGCCGTGACGGCACCCTGATCAATCAGTTTACCGGCAAGAAGCTCAACAACCGCAACAGCTATCTGCTACGGGGGCAGCTGCTGTTCACGCCCGGATCAAACGTTTCAGTGCGCTTGATTGGCGACTACGCTAAGCAGAAGCAGGACTGTTGCGCTCAGGTACTCGCTGATATCGTTGCCCCGGCCAACGGCAAGAACTTCCGCACCATCGCCGGCCTGTTCGGCTATACGCCAGTCATCGATCCCTTCGCGCGCGTAGCGGTGAATGACCGGGCGCCCTTGATCGAAAACGAAAGTGGCGGCGTCTCCGCGCAGATCGATATCGAGCTGCCCGGTGCCACACTCACTTCGATTTCCGCATGGCGCTTCTGGAACTGGACCCCGCAAGGTGATCTCGACTTCATCCCGCTGAGCGCCTTCGCCGCGGCCGACAATGCCGACCGGCAAGACCAGTACAGTCAGGAACTGCGGATCGCTTCGACCGGCAGCAACAAGGTCGACTATGTGGCCGGGCTCTTCTTCTATGATGAAACCATCGATCAGCACCTGACCGTCAGCTATGGTTCGGCCGCGACCCAATTGCTGGTCAGCCAGGCGCTACCCGGCTTTATTTTGAGTGGGGTAACAAAAGTCGATACCAACCGCTATCGCACCACCAGCCTGGCCGCTTATGGCCAGGCGACGATCCATCTGACCGAAGCACTCAGTCTGACAGGCGGCTTGCGGTATTCGCATGACAACAAGAGCGGCCACTATTCAGCAGTCGCTTCGGGGGGGCTGCCGCTCGCCGGACCGCTCGCCGCGTTTGCACCACTCCGGGCGGCCTTTGCTTCGAGCGGCACCTTTGATGTGCAAAGTAAGGTCGGAAAGGTCTCGGGCGCGGCAAACCTGTCCTACCGCGTCAACAACAACGTCCTGGTCTATGCGAACTACTCGCGTGGCAATCGTTCTGGGGGCCTCAACCTCACCCAGCTTGCCAGCGGGATCAGCCCGGTCGTGGCGCCCGAGTCGATCGATTCCTATGAACTGGGACTCAAGACCACCCTGCTGGATAACCGCGTTACCTTCAATGTGGCCGGTTATCTGCAGAATGACAGGAACTACCAGGCAACGGTGGCCGATCCGGCTCGCCTTGCAGTCGTTTATCTCTCGAATGTCCCCAAGGTTCGCTCGAAGGGCTTCGAGATCGACATGCAAGCCCGGCTTGCGGACAATGTCTCGGTCTATGGCGCCCTGGCTTACACAGATGCAAAGATCATCGACCTTCCTGCCAGCGCCTGCCCGCTCGAACTAAGCAATCAGAACACCTGCGACCTCTCTGGCTATCCGATCTCGGGGATTCCAAAGTGGAGCGCCTCGTTCGGCGGAGAAATCAAGCAGCCGGTTACGGTCTTTAGCGCGCCGTCGGAGGCCTATCTCGGTTTTGACTACAGCTACCGCTCAACCGTGAACAACGGCGGGTATTCTGCGGCAACTCAGCTTGAACCGCTGCACCTGGCCAACGCCCGAATTGGAGTGCGGGCGCTCAATCGGCGAATGGATCTGTCAGTTTGGGCGAAGAACCTGTTCGACAAGCAATACTTCTCGGACATTGTTCCAGGGGTCGGCAATACCGGCCTGCTGACAGCCCAACTCGGCGATCCGCGCACATATGGCGTGACCCTGCGGTTCCATTTCTGAGCCGTGGGCGAGATGAGGCCAATGGTACGGCGCTCGATTGCACTCGCGGTAGCGGGCGCGATGCTGGCGCCTGCGGTACCCGTCGCCGCGGGCAGCGCAAAACAGGCCGCGCACGTGCGAACCGCCGTCGCCGGCTTCGATGCCGCTCGCCTGCAGGAGCTGGACACGGCCCTGTCGGGCGTCGTTGCTAAGGGCGATGTGCCGGGTCTGACCTATATGCTAGTCCGACACGGCAAGGTCGTGGCGTTTAACTCGTTCGGCCAAGCCTCACCCGCACGCGGTCTTGAGCAGTCTAACCAGACCATCTTCCGGATCTTCTCGATGACCAAGCCGATTACCGGCGTGGCCATGATGATGCTGTACGAAGATGGCAAGTGGAAGCTCGACGATCCGATCACCAAGTTCTTGCCGGAAATGGCCAACCTCAGGGTCATTTCCGGTGTCGATCCCTCCGGCAAGCCGATCACCTTGCCGGTCAAACGCCCGCCGACCATGCGCGAGCTGATGAGCCACACGGCCGGTTTCGGCTATGGGCTACTCGGCCGCAATCCGGTCGACGACATGTTCCGCGCGCGTGCTGTCAACGGTTCGAAAAATCTGGCCGAAGTGGCGGCCAAGGTGGCCGACATTCCGCTCAAGTTCCAACCCGGCGAGGGTTGGGATTACAGCATCGCCGTCGATCTGCAGGCGCGGATCGTCGAAGTGATTACCGGTGAAAATTATGGCGCCTATCTCCAGCGCCGCGTGCTCGGCCCGCTAGGTATGAAGGACACCGCCTTCTATGTTCCGGCTGAAAAAGTTGGCCGCTTCGCCGATCTCTATGGCCTTGATCCCAAGAGCGGCAAGATCGTCCTCTTGCCTCCAAGCTTTGCCCCAAACTTCAATTTCACTGATCCCAATCGCCAGCAGTCTGGCGGCGGCGGACTGGTTTCGACCGCCAGCGACTATGGCCGGTTTTGCCAGATGATCCTCAACGGCGGGAAGTTGGGCAAGGTCCGCTTGCTCAAGCCCGAAACGATCGCACTGATGGGGCAGGATGTCATTCCACAAGGCGTGCGGCCCGACAACGGCCTGGTTGGAGGCATGGGGACCACGGCTTTCGGCTTTGGTCCGGGTGTGGGTTTCGGCCTCGACTTCATGGTGATCAAGGATCCGAAATCCGCGCGCCTGCCGGTCGGGAAAGGCACTCTCAGCTGGGGCGGTGCAGCTGGAACCTGGTTTTGGATCGATCCTGAGAATGACCTCTACTTCATCGGCATGATCCAGCGTCTGGGCGGTTCGGCCGGGATGACCGATCTGCCCGGTTTGTCGCAGCGACTGGTCTATCTGGCCATGACCCAGCCATGAAGGTAGCTGCACAAATGGATCGCCGCGCATTTCTGGCTGTAACAGGAGCGATTGCCATGCTGCCCGCAGCACGTGCCCTTGCCGCGCAGGGCGATCTGAAAGGCGCAGCGCGCGAAGCGTGGATTTATGCGTTGCCGCTGATCGAAATGGCGAACACGCGCCAGGCGCAATCACCCGGACTCGTGGTCAACCGGTTCCATCATGTCCGCAAGTTGACCGATCCGTCGCGCAGACAGGTTACTGCCCCAAACAACGATACGCTGTTTTCCAGTGCCTGGTTCGATCTGTCTCAAGGGCCGGTTACCCTGACCGTCCCTAACGGCGGGCACCGCTATCTCGCCGTTCAGCTGCTCGATATGTACACCAATACCAACGCTTGCATTTCCAAGCGGACCTTTAGCCGCGAGATTGGGCCGGAAGGTGGAACCTTTACTTTGGTCGGCCCGGGACAGCGCAGCAAGGGACCCAATCCGATCCACCTGGCCACGCCACATGGCTGGGCACTCGCGCGGATACTGGTCGATGGGCCCGATGATCTGAACGCTGCCTGCGCGGCGCAGGACTTACTCAGTTTGAGCGGCCCTGCCATTCCCGCGGCAGGGGGCTACGCGCGCCGCAACGCCGCGCCTGCGGACTATTTCACAAGCGCGGCCCGGTTGCTGCAGTCCGATCCACCGCCCAGGCAGGATCGCACAGCGCTGGCCCGCTTCGCGGCCCTGGGGCTCAGACCCGGCAAGCCGTTCGATCCCGGCAGGCTATCCGCCAGCGACTTGGCCGAGATCGAGGCCGGGATTGCCGAAGCCCGCAGCAAAATCGTATCCGCAGGCAAATCCGCCCACTTCATTGACGGCTGGAGCTATCCAAAGGCCAATCTAGGCAATTTCGAACAGGACTATGACTATCGCGCCATTGTCGCGCTGGTCGGGCTTGCGGCCAATACGCCGGAGGAAGCCCTATACCTTTCGCCGCAAGGTGAGAGTGGCCGCCTGTTCACCGATGATGGGCCCTACAGGCTGCAGCTGCCTACGCCGCCGCCGGTCGAGGCTTTCTGGTCGCTGACCATGTACGAGGCGACTGATGAAGGTCAGCTCTATCTTACGGCAAACCCGCTCGACCGTTATTCGATTGGGGATCGAACCAAGGGCCTGCGCACCAACTCCGATGGCAGCCTCGACATTTGGATCAGCCGAAGCGATCCGGGCGGCGACCGAACTGCCAACTGGTTGCCTGCGCCCGCGAGCGGTCCTTTCAGTCTAAGCTTTCGGGCCTACTGGCCACGGGAGGAATTCCGCGATGGGCGCTATCGGTTGCCGCCGATTGAACGGGTCTGACGAAAAGGGAATTCGATGGCGCAAACTAGGCTGGATCGACGCGAATTTGGTTTGGGGGTTATCGCTAGCGGTGTTGCGCTTGGTCTGAGTGGCACGTCCCGGGCCGGACCAACCGGGACTGCAGCGAAGCCAGATCGCTTCGCGCTGGTTGATCACGAACTGGTCGAAGCTGCGCGAGCGCTGCCAGACTTTACCGTCGATGCCAAATCGCTTCCGATCATGCGCGGGCTGCCTGCCAGGCCGATTGCACCGGCTCCTGCTCCGCAGCCCCTGTTCCGCACCATTCCCGGCCCAAAGGGCGCGCCCGATGTCCGGATCATGGTCATCGATGGCACTGGCGGAAAGCCGGATAGTCCCGCCTATCTGCACATGCACGGTGGCGGCTTTGTTGGTGGGCGGGTGGATCAGTATCCGGCAGCCTATCAGGCGCTGGCACAAGCGAGCCAATGCCTGATTGTCTCAGTCGACTATCGACTAGCTCCGGAAACGCGTTTCCCCGGTGCACTGGAAGACAACTACGCGGCGCTACGCTGGCTGCACGGCAATGCCGCAGCTCTTGGCATCGATCCGAAGCGCATTGCAATCGGCGGTGAGAGTGCCGGGGGCGGTCATGCGGCTATGCTGGCAATTGCCGTGCGCGATCGGGGAGAGTTCCCGATAGCCTTTCAGCTGCTGGTCTATCCGATGCTCGACGACCGCACCGGATCGACTGTCGCGCCGCCTGCACACGTTGGGCAATTCGTGTGGAACGCCGGGTCCAATCGGTTTGGCTGGGCGGCGCTGCTGGGCCAGGCTCCCGGGTTGACGACGGTTCCCCCCGGTTCGGTCCCTGCCCGGGTCGTCGATCTGGCCGGCCTGCCTCCTGCGTTCATTGCGGTGGGCGGGCTGGACCTGTTTGCCGCTGAGGATATTGAATATGCCGCCCGTCTCAATTCCGCTGCAGTTCCGGTCGAATTGCTGGTTGTGCCGGGAGCCTATCATGCCTTCGACGGACTGGTGCCGAATGCGCGGGTCTCGCGCCAGTTTCGCGCTGCAATCGTCGATGCGCTGAGGCGCGGCATGGGCATCCAATGACCGAAATGACTCACTGCCTCACTCGCAGAACAGCGTTAGGGACAATTGCCATGACTCTGGCGGTGCCAAGTCAAGTCGCCGCAACCAGCTCTGCTTGGCGGCTCGCAGCGTCAAGTCGGTTGATTTCGTACCGGAGCGATGCCGAGAGCGATCCTATCACGGTCGAAGTGCTGCTGCGGGGCAAAGGACCGCTGGTTGTGCTGCTACCTTCGCTGGGCAGGGGGGCAAGCGATTTCGACGACCTCTCGACCCGGATTGCGGCCGCCGGGTTCCAGACAGCAGCCATCAATCCGCGAGGGATCGGCGCAAGCAAGGGACCCGCGGCTCGGACGCTGGCTGACTATGCCCGGGACACCTTCGAAGTGATCAAGGCCGTGGAAGGGAAGCACCCCATCCAACCCTTGGTGCTGATTGGGCACGCCTTCGGCAACCGGCTGGCGCGGGCCTTTGCCTCCCAATACCCCGAGTCAGTCTCGAGCCTGATCCTGCTCGCATCGGGAGGTCAGGTCGCGATTCCTCCCACCGTAGCGAAGGCGCTCTTTGATGTGTTTGATACATCGCAATCGCCCGAGCCGCACATTACCGCAGTGCGCACAGCCTTCTTCGCGCCCGGCCTTGCCGGAACAGCCAGAGAAGCTTGCGCAGCTTGTTGTCGGTAGGCTTGGAAAACCGAAAGCAAGAACGGGATATCCGCGCCAATAGGCATTCGTCATGACTGCCATAAACCGGAACAATTTTCTGCGAAGCAGTGGCTGAGTTACGGGCTGGCTTCGATCAGCGCTGGAGGGGATTGTTATGTCGGATCTGGATGGGAAAGTGATCCTGATTACAGGAGGTGCAGGCGGTATCGGTACGGCATCCTGCCAAGTCCTTGCTGGCGCAGGCGCAAAATTGGTGATCAGCGATATTGCCGTGGAGGCCGGACAGGCAATTGCCGATGCGATTTGCTCCAAGGGTGGTGAAGCGATTTTCATGCGGGCCGACTTGTCGTCGGAAGAAGCGATAGAGGCGTTGGTCGATCGGACTGTCAGTCACTTTGGCCGGATCGACGGCGCTTTTAACAATGCCGGGCTCGAACAGCACAATACGTCAATTGATCAACTTTCGCTCGCGCAGTGGAACGCGGTGATGCAGATCGATCTCACGGCGGTGTTTCTGTGCATCAAGCACCAGGCGCGCGCCATGCTTGCCAACGGCGGCGGAGCAATAGTCAACACGGCGTCAGGATTGGGACAAATCGCAATTCCCAATGCCGGGGAATATGTCGCCGCCAAACATGGCGTGATCGGGGTCACCCGCGCTGCGGCGGCCGACTTCGGGGCAAAGGGCATCCGGGTAAATGCAATCCTTCCGGGCATCGTGCGCACGCCGATGATCGAACGGCTAAGTCAGGATCCCGCCTTCAGTGGCCACATCGATGGGCTCAGGAAAAGGCACATGATGCAACGCTTTGCCGAGCCGACCGAAATAGGAGAGGCGGCAAGATGGCTTCTCTCGGACCGTGCATCCTTTGTGAACGGCATTGCTCTGGCCGTTGATGGCGGTGCACTGGCCAACTGAAGCCGACGGTCGCGGAGTCAAGTTTCTCGTTCAGGATTCGGAGAGTATTTCAGATGCAATGGTGGTCCGACTATTTCGAAGATGTCGATACAATGGATGCGGACAGGTTCGGCATGTGGTTCGCTGAAGATATCACTCTGCACTTCAACAACCATCCGCCGATCCTCGGACGCGAAGCCGTGCTGGGTTTTCTCAAGTCGTTCACATTGAACTTCAAGAAGCTGCGTCATCGGCACGGTGATCTAATCGGCGACACCGATCGTGCAGCTGGCGAAGCAATCATCACGTTTACGCGCAATGACGACCAGGAGTTCGAAGTTCGCGGTGTGACAATGGTTACGCGCAAAGAAGGCCTGTTTAGTCGCATGGCGATCTACGCTGATTTTTCAGATCTATATTGAGAGAAGAATACTCTAAAAATCATGAGTTTGTTGATGATTTGAAGTGACGCGAAGATGTGCCGTAAGACTCGACTCGGCAAGACCGCTGGGCTAGCCTTGACCAGCTTGAACGACGCGTAGTCTGCCGGCTTCGCAGCCATAAAGATCGGCAGGCGGTTTGGGAAAAGATGCACTTCGAAGGGCTCGATCTTAATCTCCTCGTCGCGCTGGATGCGCTGCTGAGCGAGCAAAGCGTCACTCGCGCAGCTTCGCGCCTTTGCGTCACGCAACCCGCAGTCAGCGTTGCGCTGCAAAAGCTGCGAGTGCAATTTTCGGACCCTTTGCTGGAACGTGTTGGCAGACGGATGGAGCTGACGCCTTTTGCCAGGGAATTGGTGATTCCGGTCAAGGAGCTTCTGCATCAGATCCGCACTGTGGTGGAAAGCCGCTCCGGCTTTGACCCGCAATGCGATAGCCGCAATTTCCGGTTGCTGATGTCAAGCTCGATCGCCGAGATTTTTGGAGTTCCGGCACTGCGGGAACTGCGCGGGGCCGCGCCAAACGTTCATTGCCAGGTCGATGTGTTCGTGGCGCCGGATATGCTTCGCCGATTGCAGGACGGTGAGATCGATCTGTGCATCCAGGTCTTCCAACCAGGCGTCTGGGAGCAAGTCTCGGATATTGAATCCATTTCACACGAAGCCTTGTTCTCCGATCACTATGTACTGGTGGGCGATGCATCTAACCGGCTTCTCGCCAATGGATTAGATTTTGACGCCTTTTGCCGGATTGATCACATCGAAACCCGGTTCGGGGGCAATTTGATGAGCTTGCCCGAGCGCGGCCTTGCTGGCATTGCAAAGCGTCCGAAGACGCCTTTAATCGTTCCCACCTATAACCTGGCCATTGCTGCTGTGCTGGGTAGTCAGATGACCGCGATTGTACCAAGCCGGGTTGCCGGGGCACCTTGGCTTCAAGACAAGCTCTCCATTGTCGAGCCGCCCTTCGAGATTGGCCCGCTTGAGCAGCACATGATCTGGCACAAACGCAATGACAATGACCCAGGCCATTCCTGGTTCCGTGGTTTTCTGGGAAATTTTGGAGCTAGAAACATGACGCCGGTTGTCTGATCCGGTGCGGCGCTAAGATTGCTTCAGCGCGATAAGCTTCAACAATAGCACACATAAAAACAAACCATTTCTCACCCTTCAGCGCGCTGCCTAGCGTTTTGGAACCGATGGGCTGGCAAATTCAGCTGAGGGGCTGGCACTTGCTCCAATCGGCAAATCATCAGGCGGCGCGGATGTTTGCCCATCCGTGCACAGGGATCGAGGACACCACAATGAGCTCCGCAACCGATATTACCGTTACCGCTGCGAACCTCTCGCTTGCTGCAGCTCAGAAGGCGATTGCGGCCGGTGTCAGCGCGGCGGCCGAGTTGGGGATACCAATGAGCCTGGTCGCGGTTGACCGGGCCGGACAGATTGTCGCCTCGGCCCGTATGGACGGGGCCAGTGTCATGACCTCGGACATCGCTTTCAAGAAGGCATGGACAGCTGCCATGGCGGGCGCACCCACTGCCTATGTGATGAACTTCGTCACGAGCGATCAGGGTTCGACCATGTCGATGCCGCAGGTCAGCAATTTCACCGTCATTGCGGGTGGATTGCCGGTTTCGGTGGGCGGAGGCTGCGTCGGCGGTATTGGTGTCAGCGGGGCCAGTGCCGACCTGGATCTCAAGGTTGCCGAGGCCGCACTTGCCGGTCTGGCGGACTAAGTCACGTGTTCGCACAGAACTGGGAGGTTTCCCGGCGTGAGCATGGGGTGATTGCACAGCTTGATGTGCTTATCACCATGTCGGACGGGGTGCGGGTAGCGGCCCAGATATTTCGACCGACGACGCCCGGGCGGTTTCCGGCAATCCTCGGTGTGCATGCCTATGATGCCGAAATGCAGTATGCGCCTTCGCGCCCACAGGCGGTTCAGGGCAAGAACGCTCAGGCCGAGGCGGGCGATCCCCAGTTCTTTGTCCGGCGCGGTTATGTCCATATCATGGTCAATGCGCGCGGCACGGGCCGTTCGGAAGGCGAATACGGCCATTATAGTCCACGCGAAGTCGAGGACGTGGTCGAGGTCATTGCCTGGATCGCCGAGCAGGACTGGTGCGATGGCAACGTTGGCATGTTCGGGGTTTCCTATTTTGCAGTCTGCGCAAAACAGGTCGCTGCACAGAACCCGCCGGCACTGAAGGCGGTCTTCGCGCCATATGGCTACACCGATTTCTACCGCGACAAGTTCTACCATGGCGGCATTCTTGCCCACAGCTTCCTGACGAACTGGTCCAGGCATCTGGCCGGAGTGAGGGTCAAAGGCTGGTCGTGGGACGCCCTTGGCAAGGACGAATACGAACGGCGCCTTGCAATGCTGCGAGCCGATCGTGAAATACTGGCCGTGCCTGAACTGGCAGGTGCGATCGCCGCTCCCGACAAGGGGGCCAATCCCCTGATCGTCGACGTGCTGATGAACCCACAGGACGGACCCTATTGGCAGCAGCGCAACCCGATCCTGGAAGACATAAAGGTCCCGATCCTGATCGGTTCGTCATGGGACATGTACTTCCTACACCTGCCCGGGGAATTCCGCGCCTGGGAACGGATCACAGCGCCCAAGAAGATGATCGTCGGTCCACCGATCTATCTTGATCGACCGATCTATCAGTACGCATTTGAATCGCTGCGATGGTTCGATCACTGGCTGAAGGGCAACGATACAGGATTGATGGATGAGCCTGATGTTCGCCTGTTTGTTACGGGCGGCGAAGGCTCGTGGAAGTCGGGCGAAAGTTGGCCTCTGCCTGAAACGGTGTGGCACCCTTTCTACCTTCATGGCCGGGGGCTGCTTAGCGAACACGAGCATTGGCCTCACGAAGGGGGCAGCAGCTATGAGGACAACAGCTACAATGCGCGGGGAGGGGTAGCTTTCGCTTCACCGCCGATGGTGGAGCGCACAGAAGTTATCGGGCCGCTGACCGCCACGATCTATGCCTCGACTACCCAGCCTGAACTTCTGTTGTTCGCTTCGCTTTGGGATATCGACCCATCTGGCAACCAACGGCTACTCACACGTGGCTGGCTCAAGGGCTCGATGCGCAAGGTCAACATGGAAAAGTCGCGGCCCTGGCTGTGGCAGTACGACTTCACGCAACCAGAGCCCGTTGCCACGGATGGGCCGCAACGCTTCGATATAAATCTGGTTCCGACAGCCAATGTCTTCGAGAAGGGGCACCGGATTGGTTTGCGTATCAGTTCTTCGGATCAGGACCCGGTCGATAGCTTGTTCGACATGTTGGGGCAGGGGCACCTGCTTCTGCAGAGGTCTTCGTGGGTGACGATCTTCCATGACGCCGACCACCCTTCGGTGCTTCATGTACCGGTTACCTCAGGCAATGTGATCGGTACCTTCATGTCTGGCGGCGGGGGCGCGGCGAGGAAAGTCGAAGGATCCAAGGCAGCGCAAGGCAATAACACTTCGTGGGACAACTGGTGATGGAACAGGATATTATCAAAAAGGCCGAGAGCCTGCGCGATCTGATCGAGGCTGAAGCGGCAAAGCCCGAGAATTCCGGAACAATGTCGCCGGTTGTGGTTGAGGCCTTGCGCAAGCACGAGCTGTTCTGGCTGCTTGTTCCTGCGGATTTGGGGGGGCAGGATGTCGAGACTACCGCCTTCATAAGGCTGATCGAGGAAGTCGCCAGCTCCGACGCGGCGACGGCATGGACGTTGATGGCCAATTCTGTCGCGACGATGGTTGCGGCGGTCTATTCGAGCGATGCCCATATTGAGCGGATGTTCGGCGGTGCAAACAAGCCGATCATGGCATCGACCTATGCGCCAAGCGGACGGGCCACCTTTGCCAACGGCGTTTACCGAGCAGGAGGCAGGCACAGCTTTGGCAGCGGTATCGCGCATGCCGATTGGGTTTCCGGCGCACACATGGTTATGGATGGCGAGGCTCCGGTGATGCTGGACAACGGCATGCCCAAGGTCGTCGGTGCGTTCCTGCCCAAGGACCAGATTGAGCTTGCCGGAAACTGGGATGTTGTCGGGCTGCAGGCCACCGGCAGTTTCGACTATGTGGTCCCAGAGCAGGACATTTCGGCCGATTGGATCTTCAATCAACACTGGACCGAGCCGCAGCGGGAATCACTCGCTGCGCAGCTGGGTACTATGGTTGTCGTCTGCGCTGGCCATACTGCGGTCATGCTGGGAATGGCACGCCGCGCGCTGCACGAGGCGGCCCGGATCGCCAGTCAGCGCAAGCGTCTGCATTCGCCCGATTGCATCGCGACAACGCCGGTGTTCCAGAATGAGTTCATGAAGCACGAGGCGCTTTTCCAGGCGGCTAGGGCGCTGACTCTAGATACGTTCAGCCATGCCGACCGCTTGGCAGGCCAAGGCCAGGCCATGACCGATCTCGACCTTCAGCGCGTTCGTCAGGTTACGACCTGGACGCATGGAGTGTGCAAGGACGTTGTCGGCTTCGCCTATGGCTCGGTCTCGTCGTCGCTGCGCAATCCCAGCGTTCTGGGCAAGTACCTCGTCGATTCCTCGGTCGGCGCTCAACACATCATCGCCAATGCCATGTCCCTGATCGATGCGGCTCCGCCGATCATCGAGAATTGGGCGGGAAATCGGTGATCCGAAGCAATGCGGGAACGGCAAACATGAACAGCAAGCAGAATTCTTC
This sequence comes from Novosphingobium sp. B 225, assembly GCF_002198665.1. Taxonomy (GTDB): domain Bacteria; phylum Pseudomonadota; class Alphaproteobacteria; order Sphingomonadales; family Sphingomonadaceae; genus Novosphingobium. Next base: position 33,210 of record NZ_MWLM01000002.1, read on the forward strand.
GGCTACGGAAAGTCCGCTCCGCTTTGTCATCATAGGTGCGGGCATGGGCGGCATCCTGACGGCCATCAAGCTCAAGGAAGCCGGATTCAACAATTTCGTGATCGTCGAGAAGGGCGACAGTGTCGGGGGGACCTGGCGCGAAAATTCCTATCCGGGGCTGCACTGCGATTTCCCGTCGCACTTCTACAGCTATTCATTCTTCCATAACCCGAACTGGTCCCGCCGTTTTTCGCCGGGCGCCGAGATCCGCGACTATCTGGAAAGCGCTGCGCGCCACTTCGGGGTTCACGAGGCGATCCAGTTCAACATCAAGGTGACCGAGGGGCGCTGGGACGGTGCCGCCTGGACGCTGGAGCTTGAAGGCGGGCGCTCGCTCCAATGCGATGTGCTGCTGGCAGCGACCGGCTATCTCCATGTTCCCAATTTTCCAGACATCGACGGCCTCGACGATTTCGAAGGACCCAAGTTCCACACCGCGCAGTGGGATCATTCAGTCGCTCTGGAAGACAAGCGAATTGGCATTATTGGCACGGGATCGACCTCAACCCAACTGGTCGCCGAGTTGGCCGGTAAGGTCAGGAATCTTACCGTCTTCCAGCGTACTCCGCAGTGGGTCGTCCAGCAGGACAACCCGGCCTATTCCGAAGCCGAAAAGCGCGCATTCGCAGAAGATCCTTCGTTGCTCGTCAAGATGTACGAGGAGCAGAAGGCCGAGATGGTTGCGCTTGCCGACGGTGCGATCCTGGGCGGAAATGCCGATGCCAGGGCCTATCTGGTAGCGAACGTCCACGAGAACCTGGCGCGGGTGAAGGACCCGGAACTGCGCCGCAAGCTGACCCCGGACTATGAACCTGGCTGCAAGCGCATCGTGATTTCGCCCCGGTTTTATGAGGCGATCCAGGACCCAGGCTGCGAACTGGTGACCGAACCGATCGACAGGATCGAAGCAGGCGGGGTCAAGACCGTCGATGGCACCCTTCACGAGCTCGACGTGCTGGTCATTGCCACTGGCTACGACACCCAGGCCTTTTTCCGCCCGCTAAACCTGATTGGCGAGGACGGGCGGCGCACGGACGAAATCTGGCAGAAGCGTCCTGTCGCGTTTCGCACAATGACCATCCCCCACATGCCCAATTTCTTTATGGTTGAAGGCCCCTTCAGCCCGATCGGGAATGTCTGTGCGTTCCTGACTGCCGAGTTGCAGGTCGCGCATATCATCAAGCTTATCGAGGTCGTGGCCGAGCAGCACGTCGCTATCGCCCCGCGTGAGGACAAGACGGCCGAACTTCTGGAAACCTATCGGGACGCCGCCCGAACCACGATCTGGGCGACCGGTGGATGTGTCAGTTGGTACCAGGACGACGAAGGGGTTCCTACGCTTTATCCCTTCTCCAATCAGACCTTCGAAGCGGAGATGACAACTGACCCAGATCTGACCGAATATGTCCTAACGCCGCTATCTGGTCGAGACATGTCTTGAGCGGGCGGCTTGAAGGCAAGGTCTGCCTAATTACCGGTACCGGCGGCAGCATGGGCGGAGCGGCAGCCAGGCTGTTCGCCAGGGAAGGCGCAAAAATTGTAGGCTGTGATCTTAACCCCGATACTTCGCGAACCTGCGTGGAGGCAGTCCAGGCAGCGGGCGGCGAGATGGTTGCGTTGGAACCCTGTGATTTGCGTGACCCGGAAGCCTGCAGCGCGCTGGTGGCGCTGGCGCTTGAGTCCTTTGGCAAGCTTGACGTGCTCTTCAATAATGCCGCTGATGCGCACATTGGCTGGATAGAAGAGCTATCTACCGAGGCCTTCGCTGCCACGCTGGATGCCGAGGTCAATATCGTTTTCAATTTGACCAAGGCTGCGTGGCCGGCCCTTCAGAAGAAGGGGGGCTCAATTATCAACATGGCCTCAGTCTCGGCCTGGATAACTTACCAGGCGTTGCCGGGGCTGGCCCATTCGGCAGGCAAAGGCGCAGTGCTTTCGATGACGCGCCATCTGGCGCTCGAAGGTCGCCATCACGGCATCAGGGCGAATTCGCTCTCACCGGGATTAATTGAAACTGGAGCGACGCGCGAGCTTCTGGCTATGCCCGAATTTGCTGGACCGATGATCGACAAGATCATGCTCGCCCGGCCCGGGCAGCCGGAAGAGGTGGCTGCGGCTGCGCTCTTCCTCGCATCAGACGAAAGCAGCTTCATCACAGCGACCGACATTCGGATCGATGGCGGAACCACGGCTTGGTGATTGCTGCGCGAACTGGAGAAATATCATGCCGGTCCTTGGTCTTACAGGGTATGCGCTTGAAGTTCCCGATCTTGAAGTTGGTGCGGGATTTTACACCGATGCCGGGCTGACAGCTGAACGCACCGCGGATCAAGTGATTCTGCGATGCCGGGCTAGTGCTCAGCCCGTAGTGGTCCTGGCCCAGTCAGCGGGACCGATGCGGCTGCATCATGTCCGTCTGCGCGCCGAAGCGCTCGATGAGATCAAGGACCTGGTGCCGCGCCACGGGGGCACCGTGGTTGCGCCGCCCGAAGGTTTCGAATCCGAAGGTCTGTGGGTGCGTGATCCACATGGCGTGCTGTTCAATCTGATTGACTGCGCTGCTCTTTCCGAAGTCGTTGCCGAGCCGCCGTTTTCGATCAACGCCCCCGGCCGGATCGTCAGGGTACGTCAGTCGGCCATGCTTCCAGTAAGCAGCTATCAGCCAGTGCAGCCAAGGCGACTTGGTCACGTCGCGATGTTCACGCCCGATGTCATGGCCAGCGTCAATTTCGTCTGTCAGGCGCTGGGTATGGGGCTGGCCGACAGGGCGCAGGATATCGTGGCTTTCTGCTGCGCCACGCGCAACAGCGACCACCATGTTCTGGCCTTTGCAAAGTCGCCGGGGACGGGACTACATCATGCCAGCTTCCAGGTTGCTGACCCTGATGAGGTTGGCCGTGCAGGTCACGCTCTCGCCGAGAAGACTGGAAAGGGCCACTGGGGATTCGGTCGCCATACAATCGGATCGAACTTCTTCAATTACATCCAGGACCCTTGGGGGTCGTGGCTTGAGTATTACTCCGACATGGATTTCATCGACGACCATGCGCTGTGGCAGCCGACGAACTACGGCATGGAAGACGCCATGGCTAACTGGGGGCCGCCGGTCCCCTCGGATTTCGTTCATAACTATCAGGCCAAGACTACGGCGTGACAATTGAGGTCGCAGCCGTGAGCAACTTTTCGGGAGCAGCAGAATGAAGATTGGCCTGTTCGACACCGGCAAAGGCCCCGAAACCGGGCTGATAGAAGGCGACTGCATTTATCCGATCGGTGTCCCAGGCGGGATGATCGATCTGATCGGACAGTGGCCGCAGCTGCGGGATTCAATCGCCGCAAGGCGTGCAGCGGTGCCCGGCCTGCCCCTTGCATCGGTGCGTCTGCTTGCGCCGGTACCCAGACCAGGCAAGATCTTTGCGATCGGGCTCAACTATGCGGATCACATAGCCGAAAGCGGAATGGGTACGCCGCCGCAGCAGGTCTGGTTCACCAAGGCGGCAACTTCGGTGAACGGACCGTTTGATCCCATCCAGATCGCAGTGGGCGGAGCCAACGTCGACTACGAGGTCGAGTTGGTTGCAGTCATCGGCCAAAGTGGCAAGCACATCAGTCGGGAGGACGCCTCGAACCACGTCTTCGGCTATTGCGTTGGCAATGACGTGACCGAGCGTGCCTGGCAGCACGCCACGCCGCAGTGGTCATTGGGAAAATCGTTCGACACGCATGCGCCAATCGGTCCGTGGCTCACCACGGCAGATGAAGTTCTCGACCCGCACACGCTTGATATCAAGTGCCTGGTCAATGGCGAAGTGCGCCAGGCATCAAACACCCGCAACCTTGTCTTCGATCTCTGGGATCAGATCGCCCATCTTTCGCAGGCGATGACGCTCGAAGCGGGTGACCTCATCTTTACAGGCACACCTGGCGGTGTGGGTGCGGCGATGAAGCCACCACGCTTCTTGTGCCCAGGGGACGTGGTTCGATGCGAGATCGAAGGGCTTGGGGCGATTGAGGCCCCCATGCGTGACGAGAAGGTCTGAATATGCCGGGTTATGATTGCGATGTGCTGGTTGTCGGTGGTGGGCGAACTGGTGTAACACTTGCGCTGTTTCTTGCGTCCGCGGGTGTATCGACGCTCGTCGCTGAACGGGAAGCCGCTATCTATCCTCTCCCGCGTGCCGCCCACATCGATCATGAGGTTGTGCGCATCCTGCAGAATGTCGGCGTGGCCGAAGAGGTCATGGCGAGCAGCAAAACAGGCGGCCGGTATGAGTTTTTGACCGCTGACCGGCAAGTGCTGCTCAGTTTCGACTGGACCGAGCCGGGGGCGTCGGGCTGGCCATTTTCGAACATGATCCACCAGCCTTCGCTTGAGGCCGCGCTGCGCATGCGTCTCGCTGGGCAGGCGAAAGCGCAATTGCAAACTCAGTCGACCTTTATCGCTTTGAGGTGCGACGAAGAGGGCGTTGAAGCCAGTTTCGAGACCCCAGACGGTCCGAGGATCATCCGCGCACGCTATCTGGTCGGAGCTGACGGGGCGCGTAGCCCGGTGCGCGAGGCAGCGGGGATCGAAATCGACGACCTGGGTTTCGACGAACAATGGCTGGTAGTCGATACCATCGTCCTTGATGCATCCCGTTTGCCTGACCGCAACTTGCAGATCTGTGACCCGGCAAGGCCGACCACTTGCGTGCTGATGGGCAATGGCCGTCATCGCTGGGAATTCATGATGAAGGAAGGCGAACAGTCCGACGCGGTGCTGCAAGATTCGTTCATCGCCGAATTGTTGCGACCCTGGGACGTTGACGGCGCCGTGAGCATAGAGCGCAAGGCGGTTTACCGTTTCAACGCACGGCTGGCGAAGCAATGGCGGTCCGGACGGGTCCTGCTGGCCGGTGATGCTGCGCACCAGATGCCGCCTTTCGCCGGACAAGGGATGTGTTCGGGGCTGCGCGACGCGGCCAATCTCTGGTGGAAGCTCGCCGACGTGATCGACGGCGTGGTAAGTGCTGACGCGCTGGACGCCTATCAGGCCGAGCGTGAGCCGAACGTTCGCGGAATAATCGAGATGGCAATCTTCATGGGACAGACCGTGTGTGTCGCTGACCCGGAACAAGCCGCCGCACGCGATGCGGCCATGCTGGCTGACCGCGCTGCGGGCAAGAGTCCCGACGGCGCGACGTCCTATCCACCGATCAGTGCGGGCCGGATCCTGCCGGGTTCCGAAGGGGCGGGTTCCTATTTTCCGCAGCCTTGGTCGCGCGGCGACCAGCCGACGCGCCTGGACGAGGTAACCGGTCCCGGCGCCATTCTGTTGTCGCGCGTCGCCATGGTGGGCTCCGGACAAGGAGGCTTACGGATAATGCTGACGTCAGATCCAGCACTGGCTTTCTGCCAGGCCGAGCTTGAAGGCTGGCTCGATCGCCATGGCGCAAAAGCCGTCCTCGTCCGCCCTGATCACTACGTTTTTGGCACCGGGACCGGCGAACAATTGCTGCACGCCTGGGCTTCGGCCTGATCTTTACAAATTCGTGAGCCGAATCAGCGAAGGGATTCAATTTGACCAAGCCACAAGACATCGCGCAGCCAGTTGGGAAGGGGCAGTCCGGGGAACCCAAAAAGGTACTGCTGGTCGGTGCGACCGGCTTTCTTGGCGCGAAGATTCTCGCAAATCTGGCGCAAGACACCAGCGTCAAGGTCTCTGCCATGTCGCGCAAGGACCGGCCCTTCGACGCCGCGACGTGCGTCGAATGGGTTCGCGGCGACCTGATGGATCCGGCATCGCTGGACAAGGTGCTGGCCGGCGTGGACGTCGTGGTGAGCTCTGCCAATGGCTACATGAAAGAGAGCATCGAGACAGACTTTCAAGGAAACAGAAATCTGGTTGATGCGGCCAAGCGGGCCGGCGTTGGCCGGTTCGTCTTTCTCAGCATCGTCGCCTGCGAGAAGGCGGTAGATGTGCCGCACTTCCATGCCAAAAAGGTCGCCGAAGACCTCATTGTCGAAAGCGGTGTTCCATACATTTTTGTCAGGGCCCCGGCCTTCCTCGACCAAAGTGCCGACTACGTAGCGGACGCGGTCAAAGCGGGGCGGTTCTATGCAGTCGGGGACAAGACGACCCGCTGGTCCTATGTGCTGACCGACGATCTTGCCGCCAATCTGGCCAGTGCAGCCAGCAACCCAGGCGCCGAGATTGTCAACCAGACGATCGACATTGGATGGCGCGACGGTCCCAAGAGCCAGGAAGAGTTAGCGCGGATCATTTCCCACCTTCTCAACAAGCCACTATCCATCTGGACTGTGCCCTGGATCGTCTTCCGGCTGCTGGCGCGCCCGGTAAGGCTGTTTTCGGAGCTGGGCTTCGATCTGATGCAGATGTTCCTTTTCTTTCGAAAGGGCGAATTCGTGTCCGAGATTTCGCGTCAGGAACAGTTTTTCGGTCCCGCGCCAACTTCGCGTGACGCGATCGCTCGCTGGGCAAAGGCGAATTCGCTGATCTGAACCGCTTTGTCGCCAGGTCGCGCCAGGCCTGCAACACGTGCGTCGTTTTTGAAACCCCATCAAGGAGCAGATCATGTACCCACTTGAGACCGGTAGCTTTGCCCCTCGCAATCATTGGTATGTCGCTGCATGGTCATCGGAAATCACGCGATCACCGATAGAACGCATCCTGCTCGGGGATTCGGTTGTTTTCTTCCGGACCACTGACGGTGCAGTTGCGGCACTTGCCGGAATTTGCCCGCACCGCGGATTTCCCCTCGCCAAGGGCGAGCTGATTGCCGACGAGATTGAATGCCCTTATCATGGGTTGCGGTTTCGGGCAGATGGCGCCTGCACTCTTGTTCCTTCCCAAAAGGTGGTGCCCGGGGCTTGCCGCTTGCGGACCTATCCCGTCACCGAGCGCTGGCAATGGGTCTGGATATGGATGGGGGACCCCGAGCTGGCCGACGAAGCCCTGATTCCGGATCATTTCGAAGCCAAGTTGACGGACCCGGAGTTTCGCTGCGCAGGCGGTAACTATTTCGACGTACCAGGGCGATACGTACTCCTCCATGACAACCTTCTGGACCTCAACCACGTCCCGTTTCTTCATAAAGGAACCTTCGGCGGTGACGGCGGAGGCGCGATCCAGATTCCCGAAGTAACCTCGGGAGAGAACTGGATTTCCTGTACGTTCACGCAGCCAGCGATTGATTGCCCACCGTTTCTTGTTGAACTTTTGAGCTATTCCGGTCTCGTCTCGCGCAAGTACGTCAGCTATTTCTACGCGCCATGCCTGCACGTCATACTTGATTCAATCAGCGCACTGGATGCCGAAACGGGCGAAGCAAAGCCGCTTGGCGCATTGCTTCACATCCATGCCGTGACCCCGGCAACCGAAAGGAGCTCCCACTACTTCCAGGGCGAGGGGCAGAATTTCTCGCATACCGAGCCGTGTCTGTCGAAGGCGTTTCGCTCAAGCGAGATGGTTAAGGCGGCGTTGGAGGAAGACGTGTCTGCCGCGATCGAGATCGAGAAGAGCATCGAGCTCACAAATGGGACTTTGCCAGAAATTCTTTTGCTTGCGGACAAGGCTGCGGTCCTGGGGCGCAGGATGATCCAGGGTCTGATCAACCAGGAGAAAACAGCAGTACGGGGCTGAGAGTCAGGTCCCTGTCTGGCCGCCGATGCACCTGCAGCCAGAGTGCTTGGCTGAGTGCTGAATCAAGGATAATTGAACGGTATTCCCGGCATAAGAAATAACAATTTTCGGACCTGCACGGCACCTCCTACACCGAATCAAACGGCTCTCGTGAAGAGCCTTGGGAGGATCTGCGATGAAAGTGACCATGCCTGCGTCCGTTTGCATTCTGACTCTGGCCTTTTGCCTTGCGCAGCCAGCCTTTGCTCAGGAGTCCGACACAGCGGCACCCAAGGACGAGACTGCGGGGGGATTGGATGAAATCGTAGTAACTGCGCAAAAGCGCGAAGAGCGGTTACAGAATGTACCGGTCGCCGTGACGGCCTTCTCGGCAGACTCGCTTGAAGGTAAAGGCGTCCGGACAATGACGGACCTGGGCATGGTTACGCCGGGTCTAGTTTTCCCGACTTCCGGGATCGGCGGCTCGCCCCGCATCCGGGGCGTTGGCACCCAAATTTCCGTTGCCGGCAACGAGAACTCGGTCGCGACCTATGTCGATGGGGTCTATTTCCCTTCTGCCGGTGCCAACGTCATGGCGTTCAACAATATCCAGCAGGTTGCGGTCCTTAAAGGGCCGCAAGGAACCTTGTTTGGTCGCAACGCAACCGGCGGTCTCATTCAGATTACAACACTCGATCCAGGCGGTGCGTTCAATGGCAATGCTGAGATTGGCTATGGTAACCGCGATACGATCAGCGGAAATGCCTATCTCGGCGGCAGCCTCTCAGACGGATTGGCTACCGATCTGGCGGTCAGCTACAAGAACCGCCGCGACGGCTTCGGCACGAACCTGTTCAATGGACAGGATGTCGGAGCGTCTGAATCGTTTGCCGCGCGCAGCAAGTGGAAGGCAAAGCTGGGGCCTGACACAAGCGCAACGGTGATCCTGGACTACACCCACATCAAAGGCAGCTTTCCTGCTTACCGACCGGCTCCCGGGACCTTGCCATTGACCGGAGTAGCGTTCGCTGGCGACAAGTTTGACGTCAATTCCGATGTTCAACCGCTGTCGGACAGCGAAGATTATGGGGTCAGCCTCAATCTCAGCCACGACTTCGGCGGGGCCAAGCTTGTCAGCATTTCGGCGTACCGTCACGGCGACTGGAAGTTCGCATTTGACTCCGAATCCCTGCCGCTCCCGATCGTGAGTGCGAGCGGGACGGTTCCGGATCGGATGTACAGCCAGGAGTTGCAGCTGGTTTCGAGCGGCCAGGGATCGCTCAACTGGGTTCTGGGGCTCTACTATTTCAATCGCAAGAGCGGCTTCGTTCCGGCTCAGTTGCAGGCCCCCGCACTTGGCTTCATCCAGGACTTCACCACCCGGCAGAACACTGAGTCCTTTGCCGGTTATGGCCAGGCGACCTACAAGATCAGTGATCAGACCGCTGTTACGCTCGGCCTGCGACTGACCACTGAAACGAAAAGTTTCGCGGCAAACGGAGTGTTCCATTCGCTCGCTCCAGTCTTCGACGCTCCGCTCGGCCCGACCGCACGCAGCGACAAGGTGACCAAGCTGACCTGGCGAGCGGCGATCGACCATCACCTTAATCAGGATGTGATGATTTATGCCTCGTACAATCGCGGCTTCAAGAGCGGAGGATACGATCCGACCAGCGTTGCGGTCGCTTCCTATATCCGACCTGAAGTGCTCGATGCGTTCGAGTTGGGTCTAAAGAGCGAGCTGCTCGATCGCCATCTGCGCATCAATGGCTCGGCATACTACTATGATTTCAAGGATATCCAGCTCAACACGTACATTAACGGACTGCCGGCAGTGTACAACGGCAGGCAGGCCAAAACCTATGGCTTTGATCTGGATGTTACCGCTATGCCCGCGACAGGACTGACCCTGACTGCCGGCCTAGGCTATGTCCATGCCCGGTTTGAGGACTTCCTGATTTCGCAGACTGCGGCGCTTCCCGCCGGGGGAATTACCCAACTGCCTGACGGCAGTGCGAAGGGCAGGCGTTTGCCCAACACGCCGGATTGGACGGTCAATCTTGGTATCGAATACAAAGTGCCGCTGGGCGAAGCGGAGCTGACATTATCGGGCGACTACTTCCACTCCAGCAAGTGGTTCTCGGCTCCTGAAAACCGCAGCCAACAGCCAGCCTATTCGCTGGTCAATGCCTCGGCCAAGCTCTCATTTGCCGACGATCGTTACAGCCTGATGTTTTGGGGCAAAAACTTGGGCGATGTCGCCTATGCCAGCCAGCTTTTCAATCAGGTACCGGTTGCGGACGTTGTGGCCTTCGCTGACGGCCGGACCTTCGGTGTCACCTTTGGGGCCAAATTCTGATTGAGCGCCTTCAGGGGGACGAATTTCGTGTGGCGCGAATTCTCTTCGCGTCAAACGAAGGCCGCTCGTTTCTAACAGTTGCGTAGTCCATTGAAGTTCGGATGAAATGACGAAGCTGTTCTCAGATGCAAAGTCAGCGCTCGAAGGGCTACTGCACGACGGGATGCTGATTGCCGCTGGCGGATTTGGGCTGTGCGGCATTCCATCGCTCTTGATCGATGAGGTCGCGGAAAGCGGGGTCAGTGGCCTTACCATTGCCAGCAACAATGGCGGGCTTGATGGTGAGGGGTTGGGCAAGCTGCTGCGCTCGCGTCAAATCCGCAAGATGATTGCCTCCTATGTGGGCGATAACAAGGAATTCGAACGACAGTACCTTGCCGGTGAGGTCGAGATCGAATTCTGCCCACAAGGCACATTGGCAGAGCGGATGCGGGCTGGTGGCGCAGGCATCCCGGGTTTCTATACAAAAACCGGGGTCGGGACGTTGGTGGCTGAAGGCAAGGAAACCAAGCACTTCGACGGAGAAGAATACATCCTCGAGCGCGGCATTCTGGCGGATCTGGCCCTGGTAAAGGGGTGGAAGGCCGACACTGCGGGCAACGTGGTGTTCCGTAAAACGGCGCGCAACTTCAACGTGCCCGCCGCCACTTGCGGACGGATCTGTGTAGTAGAAGTGGAAGAGGTCGTGGAGCCTGGTGCACTGGCTCCTGACGGAATTCATTTACCGGGAGTCTACGTCCATCGTTTGATCGACGGTGGCCAATACGAAAAGCGAATTGAATTTCGCACTGTTCGTCAGCCGGCTGCAGCCTGATGCCCTGGGACCGTGATCAGATGGCCGCCAGAGCGGCGCAGGAGCTGCGCGACGGATACTATGTAAATCTGGGCATCGGCATTCCGACACTGGTTGCCAATTTTGTTCCCGAAGGCATGAACGTTACGCTTCAATCGGAAAACGGGATGTTGGGCATTGGGCCTTTCCCCTGGGAAGGCGAAGAGGACGCGGACTTGATCAATGCCGGCAAGCAGACGATCAGCGAGCTGTCTCACTCAGTCTATTTCGATAGTGCTCAAAGCTTTGCCATGATCCGGGGAGGCAAGATTGATCTGGCAATCCTGGGCGCAATGGAAGTTTCCGGCCAGGGCGACATCGCCAATTGGATGATACCCGGAAAAATGATCAAGGGTATGGGGGGAGCGATGGACCTCGTCGCCGGGGTCAGGAAGATCATCGTGGTGATGGAGCACTGCGCCAAAGACGGCAGCCCGAAATTCATCCCAGAGTGCACCTTGCCGCTTACCGGCCTCAACGTCGTGGACATGATTATCACTGACATCGCAGTTTTCGAGCGTCACAACAGGGCAGGCTGTTTCGACCTTGTGGAATTGGCGCCTGGTGTCAACGCGGCGGAAGTTGCTGCGAAGACAAGCTGTACCTACTCGATTTCGATGTGACGTAGATCTCAAGCTATGGATGACGCTCTGATCCGCAAGATGTTTCTTGAAGCTCGCTCGCAGAACGGCTGGATCGAACGGGATGTGGCGCCAGAGAAGCTGGTTGAAGCTCACGACATCGCCAAGTTGGCTCCAACATCTGTGAATGGCCAACCTATGCGGCTGGTTGTTTTGCGCTCCAAAGCAGCGCGGGAACGACTTCGCCCTTCGCTACCACCCAGTAACTATGCAAAGTTGCTGGATGCTCCATTGGCATTGATCGTGGCCTACGACGTTCATTTCTATGACAGGCTGGAGGCCTTGTTCCCCCACAACCTATCGGTCGGAAAGCTGTTTGAGGGGGATAGACTGGCCGCTGAAGAGACGGCCTTTCGCAACGGCTCGATGCAAGCTGCCTACTATATCATGGCACTGAGGGCCGTTGGCCTTGACGTCGCGCCGATCTCCGGGTTCGACAAGAAAAAAGTTCAAGAGGAATTCTTCGGCGGGACAACATGTGAAGTCAATTTCCTTTGCGGAGTCGGCCATGGCGATCCCGAGATGCTTTTCGACAGACTTCCAAGGTTGAACTTTGAAGAGATATCTAGCGTTATTTAGAGTCCCATTTCCTGATAAGGCAATCATGCGATGCTCGGTCAGAACATGTCCATGGCTGCGTTTTCGCCGATCCTGCTTTGCAGATGGATTGCCATGAACAACGTGCGGTTTGTATTCAGGCGACTTGCTGGTCTTGGTGAAGCTGACCGATAGAGTCTGCATCGGCAATTTTGGACTTTGGGCTGCCGTTCCGGGGCGTCCAACCTAGCGGTCAATCGAAACTTGGCATCTTACGGCTCTCCCGGTCTTGCGGGCTGCGTCCTTGCATTGCTGGATCGCTATGCGATTCGCGCCATAAGTTGCTGTCGCGTCCGATATGGCCGCCCACACCGGCGGGTTTTCGGAGCGTATCAGCCGGATGCCCGCATCAACGATGGTCGGCTCGCCAAGCGTGCGCCTTGCCATCCGCTCAGGAAGTTGCCAACTTTCCGGAAGTTCGCGGGCAATGATCCCCGGCAGGAACGACATCAATGCCGCCGCCAGCGCAGCGCCGGCACCGAAGAACCAACGCTCGCGCCTGACCTGTTCATCGCGCCGGGCCGCACTGCCAAACGCTTCTGACACGCTCCGTTCGAGCCCGCAGGCCGCAATCCGCCATTGCTGGATGGTCGCTTCATAGTCGCTGCGCGCCGAGCGGGCAGTCTGCTCGATCCGCTTGCCCATGTCCTCGGGCGTGATCTGCAAGGCAGGCATCTGCCCGATGGCCTTAAGGCTCTGGTCCATCGCCGCGAGGTTCGAGGTCATACCTGACAGCGTTGCACCGTAGTCGGGGATCACGATGTCGGCGCGCTCGGCGGCGAGATGCTCGACCGCGCGGCGCATCAGTGCGAGCTGGTGCTCAAGCCGAGTGAATGCCTCGGTGGCAGGATCTGAGGGCGCTTCGGTTTGGGCGGTCACCACATTATCGGGATCGTCGTCCGGCTCGATTGGCAGTTCCACTTCGCCGTCATCATCTTCTTGCATGTCAGTTCTCCTAGAGGCTCATCCCGAAATTTCGGGAGCGTTCGAGCGTCAGTGTTTTGGTCAGTTCGCGCTCCAGGCTGCGCTCGCCCTGGAGTTCGATGCCGAGTTCCTTGGCCTTGTGGCGAAGGTGCTTTTCGAGTTGCGGATCGCGCTCGATCCCCTTGGCGAGAGCAGCCATGCGCTCGGCCAGCTTGCCTGCACCTTCGCGGTCACCATCGGAGCGCAACTGCTCGCGTGCCGCGCCAAGCTGCTTCCAGTCGCTTACGAACCGCTCGGCCCGCTGGACTGGGTCGCTCCGCGCTTCGGCCTCGTGGTTCATGGCGCGCATGGCGGTCTGGCCGCGCCCCTCAGCAGCCTCGCTCGCCAGTTCTGAACCACGGGCAAAGGCGCTAGCCAGATCGGTCGAAGCATGGGGCCGAATTGCATCCAGCGACTGCCCCGCGCGCTCCAGGGCAAGACTCTGATGCGGCAGAACAGGCTGGCCACGATCCTGTGTCTGAGCGACGTCCTGATAAGCGCGCGCATAACGCTCGACCGCACGGCGCTCATCGCTGACGGGCAAGCGCGGGGCGGGGGCATTTTCCAGCCCGGCTGACTTTGGCCGAAAGCCGTCGAAGATCCCGCGCACCTTTTCGGGAACCTTGCGCACCATTTCAGCAATGCGTTCGCGGAACGTGATGCCGCGCCGCTCGGCAAATTCCTTGGCCGGATCGGCTTGGGCGTGATCGCTCGCCATGTCCTTGGCCCGCTCGCGGCCGAGTAGTCGGACCAGCTTTGATTGATCGGCAAAGTCATCTTTGCCGTAGTGCAGGTCCATCCCATCGCGGTGCCGCGAGAACGCAACATAGCTGGCATGGCTGTCCATGCCGGGCGTTGCGAGGACATGGCTGCGATCAACTGTCACCCCTTGCGCCTTATGGATCGTTGCGGCGTAACCATGATCGACATGGGCATAGTCCTTGGTGTCAAACGCGACCTTCCGGCCATCGTCGGTGCGCACTGCCAGACGTGCCGGATGCGCCGCATAAACGGTGCCAAGCGTACCGTTCTTGATCCCGAGGCCGCGCTCGTTGCGCAGGAACATGATCCGGTCGCCGGACGCGAACTGGCGATCGCCGCGCGCGGTCTCGATGGTCGCATCGTTGCCCAGATCGCCTGCCCGACGCATCTGGGAACGCGCCATCAGGTTGAGTTCGCGAACCTCGTCATTGGTGTGAGTGAGGATGATCCGGCTGGCCGACGAATCACTCTGCCGCGCGCCATCCCATCCCTGGATCAGCGCCTCGCGTGCGGTCTCGCGGGTGCTGGTCAAGTGGACCATGCCGTGCTCGTCATAGGCCCGGATCGCTTCCCCGGTCCGGCCCGTCGCGAGGTGGCGCGTGGCATCGCGCTGCCAGCCATTATGCTGACGCCGGATCTCAGTGATTTCGACCCCGCCGTGGCGCTCATGGAGAGCACGGAAAGCGGCCCCGGATTCGATCGCCTGGAGCTGCTGCGGATCGCCGACCAGCACCACCTTGGCGCCTGCATCGGCTGCGCGGGAGAGCACGCGCTCCATCTGCCGGGTGCCAACCATCCCGGCCTCGTCGATCACCAGCACATCGCGCGAATTGAGTAGGTCGTTGCCCTTGCTCCAGGCATGTTCGAGGCTGGCGATAGTTCGCGAGGCGATCCCCGATCCGGCTTCGAGGTTCTCGGCAGCAATGCCCGACAGAGCCGCACCGCGCACCGCATAGCCCGCGTGCTCCCAGGCCTCACGGGCGACGCCCAGCATCGCGCTCTTGCCGGTACCGGCATAGCCCACGACCAGAGCCAGGCCGCGCTTGCCAGCGACATGTTCGAAGGCCGCGCGCTGTTCCCCGGAGAGCGTCAGGCCACACACTTCGAATCGTTTCAAGGCCCTCGCTTGCTGCTCCGCACTGACCTGGTGGCGCTCTCCTTCAAAGAGCTTATCGGCAGAACGCTGCAACCGTTCCTCGGTCTCGATCATGGCCCGCGAAGTGAACCGCTCCTGCCCGCTTCCATCTGTGCCGAGCAGAATCAAATCGGGGGAGGCGCGTACTACACTGAGCGCAGCATCGAACTGCTCCTTGCCGTCGCTATGGCGGTGAATGAACGCGGCGAGATCGCGCGGGGTGAACGTCGCCTGATGGTGGGTGATCGCATCCATAGCGAGCACCGGGTTGGCGATGATCCGTTCCCCATTACGCTGTGCGATCGCGCGGTGTTCCTCGATCCGTTCGGCTTCGAGCCCGCGACCACCGATCCGCGAGGCGGCGGGGCCGATCTTGTCCTGAGGTTCGAGCGCAATGCCCTGGTCTGCGAGACAGCGATGATCGATCCGCGCATCGATATCCCGCTCCGCAAGCGCACGGTTGACGTGATCGGCCCAGCGCTCGCGCCATATCTCGATCAACTCGCTGCGGTTCCACTCGCGCACCTTGCCGCCGAACCTGTCGCCGATGACCTCGCGCATCGTCAGCATGACATGGGCGTGCGGTTTTGCCTCTCCGTCCTTGCCAATATCCCAATGGACGTTGAGATCGGCGATCATGCCTTCGGCAACGAACTCTGCCTCGACGAATTCGCGTGCGAGCTCGATCGCGTCCTCTTGGGAAAGCTCGCGGGGGAGGGCGAACTCAACCTCCCGGGCGAGCTGCGCGTCCTTGCGCTTTTCCGCCTTCTCGACCGCGTTCCACAGTCGCTCCCGGTCGGCGAGCTCGGGGTTCGCACCTTCGGGCAACAGCACTTCGGAGTGCACGACCCCGGCCTTGCTGGTGAAGTCGTGGTCGCGATCGATCCGCTCATCGTGCAGCCGCTCGCCCGCACGGTAGGCGGCAGCGGCCACGCTGCTGCGCCCGCTTGAGCGGCCGATCACTTTCGCGCTGAAGTGGAAGATTGCCATAACGGCAATCCAGTTACGCCATCGAAGCCGCGTCGGCACGACGTATAAGCGCGCCCTCTCTCGAAAATTTCTCGCTCGGAACTCAGCCGTATCAGACTGTCCCACTGACCTTGCTGCATTGGGACCAGTGCAGCCGTATCATCGGCGCATCACCTCCAAACGGAGACAATGGAATGCGCAAACCCCGCGATATCGATTCGGAGCTGAAGGCGCTCGCCGACAAAGCGAGACAGCTAAAGGAGCGGCGCGTGCGCCAGCTTGGCGAGCTGATCCTGGCGACCGGCGCTGATGTGCTCGATCCCGATGAACTGGCAGGCGCACTGCTCGATGCAGCGGGCAGCGACAGCGCACAAAAGGAGGGCTGGCGCAGACGCGGCGCGGCGTTCTTTCAAGGCAAGGGGAACAAGCCTTCGCGTGGAGCTCAAGACAAGCCGAACGGCGCTGCTGCGCGCGACAGCGGCGCGGCATCGGCTTGAAGCGAGGAAGGCGAGGACCGACATGCGCGACTGGCAAGTTCAACGCCGCGAACGAACCCGCCTGCTAATCGAGCTCGGCGGGTTGGTCGTAAAGGCGGGGCTGGTTGAACTGGCCGATGACGACCGCGCTGCGCTCTACGGCGCATTCCTGACGGTCGCGGCAAAACTGCGTGGGGAGGAGGGAGCCAATGCGCTGGTGCTGTTCCGCCGCAAAGGCAAACGTGCGTTCGACGCTGAAGCAGACAGCGCAAAGCGCCCCGGCGGAAGTCCCGCCGGGGCGTAATGCGGCGCTACTTGGCCTGCCGCTTCCTGGGCTCGTCCGAGGTGGCTTCCTTGGCCTTGGCGAGGAAGTCGACCTGCTCGGCGATGATCTCGCAGCCATAA
>NZ_MWLM01000020.1 GCF_002198665.1 Novosphingobium sp. B 225
GGGAGGTGGCAGCCCGCAGGGCTGACGGAGGGGGCGCGCTGGCCGACCTCCACGCCCCCTCCGACCCGCCTGCGGCGGGCCACCTCCCCCAAGGGGGGAGGATTGGAGCGTTCATGCTCACATATTCCTTGATCTTGGCCTTGCCGAGCTGGCTCATGTGGACCTCGTCCGGGCCATCAGCGATCCGCACGAAGCGGTTGAGCGTGAAGAACCGCGCGATCGGGGTGTCATCGGACACGCCCATCCCGCCGTGGACCTGGATCGCGCGGTCGCAGACGGTCTGGGCCATTTGCGGGGCAACCACCTTGATCGCGGCGATCAGGTCTTTGGCCACCTTGTTGCCATACCGGTCCATCGCGTCCGCAGCCTTCAGCGTCAGCAGGCGGGCCATCTCGATCTCGCAAAAGCTTTTGGCCACGTCCTGCCGGATGCTCGACTGGTCGGCCAGCTTCTTGCCGAAGGCAGAGCGGCTGTCAGCCCGGCGCGACATGATTTCCAGTGCGCGCTGGGCCTGCCCGATCGAGCGCATGCAGTGGTGGATCCGCCCCGGCCCAAGCCGCCCTTGCGCAATCTCGAACCCGCGCCCTTCGCCCAGGATCAGGTTCTCTTTCGGCACCCGCACGTTGTCAAACCGCAGCTCGCATTCGCCGCCGGGCGAATTGTGCGATCCGAACACAGTCAGATGGCGGACAATGGTGATCCCCGGCGTGTTCGGTTCGACCAGGATCTGCGAATGCTGGGCATGGCGGGGCGCATTGAAATCGGTCTTGCCCATCACGATCCAGATGTCGCAGCGCGGGTGCATCGCGTTGGAAATCCACCACTTGCGCCCGTTGAGGACATAGTCATCGCCGTCCGGCGTGATCGACAGTTCCAGCTGGGTCGCGTCGCTGCTCGCTACTTGCGGTTCGGTCATGACATAGGCCGAGCGGATCGTGCCATCGAGCAAGGGCTTCAGCCACTTGTCCTGCTGCTCCGGGCTGCCGAACTTGGCCAGCACTTCCATGTTGCCGGTATCGGGGGCCGAACAGTTGAGCACCTGGCTCGACCACGGCACGCGGCCCAGAATTTCGGCAATCGGGGCATATTCCAGATTGGTCAGGCCCGGCGAGAATTCCCCGTATTCGTGCGGCAGGAACAGGTTCCACAGCCCCTGTGCGCGCGCCTTGAGCTTGAGGTCTTCCATCCCCGGCCATTCCTGCCACTGGTTGGCCGGATCGGTCACGAAATCGTGATAGGCCGCTTCATTGGGATAGATGTGTTCATCCATGAACGCTTCGACCTTGGCGATCAGGTCCTTGACCTTGTCGGTATGTTCAAACTGCATCGCCGTGCTCCTATCCCGTGAATTATTTAATCGGGCGATTAATGAAAGCGCGATCACCGCTTGTCAAACGCACAAGGCTCCATAAGCTGCACGTCAAAGCACAAAGGAGAGGCCCTGTGAGCGAAGCGATCCTGGAACCCGATCTGCCGATCATCGATCCGCACCACCACCTGTGGGATCTGCGCCCGATGATGGCGGCCTTTCCCGAACCACTCCACCCTTTCGTCGCTTCGGTTGCGCGATCGCCCTATTACACGTTCAACGAACTGCATGCCGATGCCACCAGCGGGCACAATGTGATCGGCACGGTGTTCATGGAATGCGGCGCGTTTTACAACGGCAGCTATGGCGATGCGCTGAAAGTGCTGGGCGAAGTTGAGTATGTGAACGGCGTTGCCGCGCAAAGCGCCAGCGGGCTCTATGGCAGCCAGCGGCTGTGCGCCGCGATCATCGGCCATGCCGATCTGACCCTGGGCGACGGCGCGCGCCCCGTACTGGAAGCGCTGATGTCCGCCACATCCCGCTTCAAGGGCATCCGCCACGCCGCCGCCTGGAATGCCGATCCCGATGTGCTGGGTCCGCCGTTCCATCACCCCGCAGGGCTTTACCGCGACGCCGCGTTCCGCGCGGGCTTCAAGCATTTGGGCGAACTGGGGCTGACCTTTGACGCCTGGCTGCTCGAACCGCAACTGGGCGACGTGCTCGATCTGGCGCGGGCCTTTCCCGCTCAGCCGATCGTGCTTGACCATTGCGGCACTCCGCTGGGCATGAGCAGCTATCACGGCAAGCTGCACGAACGCTTTGATGGCTGGCGCAGCATGATCCAGCAGATCGCCGCATGCCCCAACGTGTCGATCAAGCTGGGCGGACTGGCGATGAGCTTTGCCGGGATGCCCGATCACGGCCCCGAAGCCGGGCTATCGTCAGAAACACTGGCGGCGATGTGGCGGCCCTACATCGAAACCTGCATCGAGGCGTTCGGCCCCGCCCGCGCGATGTTTGAAAGCAATTACCCCGTGGACAAATGGGGTGCGAGCTATGCCGTGCTGTGGAACACGTTCAAGCGCCTGACGCTGGGTGCCAGCGCGGATGAGAAAGCCGCACTCTATGCCGGAACCGCCGCGCGGTTCTATGGCATCGAACATTTGCTCGGCTGATCGACGACAACAGGGTGGAGGCGAATACATGAAACTCTATGCCAGCAGCGCGATCGGCGCGATTGCCGCGATCGGTGCAGTCACTCTGGCCGGTGGCGGCACCGCGCCCGGTCAAGCCGCGCCAACCGCCACGACCAGCACCACCACTGCGCCCGCCACTTCGGCCCACCCGCAGCGCCCGTTGTGGGGCGATACCCACCTGCACACCGCCAATTCGTTTGATGCCTTTGCCGCCGGACTGCGGCTGACCCCGGAAGACGCGCTGCGCTTTGCCCGGGGCGATACGGTCAAGACCGCGGCCGGGGACCAAGCCCGGCTGCAACGCCCGCTCGACTTTCTGGTGGTGACCGACCATTCCGACGCGATCGGGGTGACGGCCGATCTGTACAACACCCCCGAAGACCAGATCAAAGATCCCACCCTGAAGCGCTGGCGGGCGATGATGCATGAAGGGGGCACTGCGGCTTACAAGGCCTTCCGCGAAATGATCACCTCGGTCGCCACGGGGACGGTCCCGCCGGATTTCTCAGACCCCAAGCGGATGGCCACCACCGCGCGGCGGGTGTGGGACAGCCAGCTTGATGCGGTTGAGCAGTACAACCAGCCTGGCAAGTTCACCGCTATGGTCGGGTTCGAATATTCGCTCCAGCCCAAGGGCAACACCCTGCACCGCAACGTGATTTTCCGCGACGGCGCGGACAAGGCGCGCACCGTGCTGCCGCTACCCGCCGATGGGCACAAGAGCCCGGAACCGCTGTGGGATTACATGGATGCCTATGCCAAGGCGACCGGCGGCCAGACCCTGGCGATCCCGCACAATTCGAACCTTTCGAACGGCCTTGCGTTCATGATGACCAATTGGGACGGCGGCCCGCTGACCGCCGCCATGGCCCGCCGCCGTGCTGCGCATGAGCCGCTGGTCGAGGTGACCCAGTACAAGGGCGACAGCGAAAGCCACCCCTATCTCTCGCGCAATGACGAGTTCGCCGATTTCGGTGATGCCGGGTGGGAAAACGGCAATGCCCCGCTCAACACCCGCAAGCAGCCCGGCATGTTTGCCGGCGAATATGTCCGCGAAGTGCTAAAGCGCGGCCTGCAGATCGAGGCGCAGACCGGCGCAAACCCCTATCAGTTGGGCATGATCGGATCGACCGACAGCCATACCTCTCTGGCATCGGCCGATGAAGACAACTGGTTCGGCAAGTTTTCCAACGAAGGCCCCGGCTCTGATCGCGCGGCGACAGAGGTTAACCCGGGGGTCAAGGAAGGGCGGATCGGCTGGCAGTATCAGGCTGGCGGCCTCGCCGCAGTCTGGGCCAGCGCCAACACTCGCGAGGCGATCTTCGATGCGCTGCAGCGGCGCGAAGTCTATGCCACCACCGGCCCGCGGATGACCGTGCGGCTGTTTGGCGGTTGGGGCTTTTCTCCGCGCGATTTCAAGGGTGACTGGGTTACCACCGGCTATGCGCGCGGCGTGCCAATGGGCGGCACCCTGCCCCAGGGCAAGGGCGCGCCGACCTTTCTGGTTTCCGCGCTGAAAGACCCGACCGGCGCCAATCTGGACCGGGTCCAGATCATCAAGGGCTGGGTCGATGCCAAGGGCGAAAGCCACGAGATGATCTATGACGTAAGCTGGAGCGAGCCTGCGCGGCGCAAGCTGGCAAAGGGCAAGCTGACTCCGGTGGGCGATACGGTGGACCTGGGTACCGCAACCTATCGCAACACGATCGGCACGGCAGAACTGCATACCGTGTGGCGCGATCCGGATTTCCGCCCTGGCGAGCGGGCGTTCTACTATGCCCGCGTGCTGGAAATCCCCACTCCGCGCTGGGTCGCCTATGACATGGCACGCTTCAAGCTGAAGGCCCCGGCGGGCGCACGACTGAAGGATCAGGAACGCGCCTATACCTCGCCGATCTGGTACCGGCCAAAGGGCTGAGCAGAGACCATGGCCGCAATCCACCTGCCCCGCGCGATCCGCATCGGCGGGGGTGTGCTGAACGAACTGCCCGAAGCGCTCGGCCAGTTCGGCCTCTCACGCCCGTTGATCGTGACCGACGGGTGGATCGCCGGATCGGGCATTCTCCAGCGGGTGCTGGATGTCCTGGCGGGTGCCGGAATTGCAGCGCGGACCTTTGCCGATGCCGTGCCCGATCCGACCGTCACTTGCGTTGAGGCGGCATGCGCCTTCCTGCGCGAAGGCGAGCATGATTGCGTGATCGGCCTGGGCGGCGGCAGCCCGATCGACACGGCCAAGATCGTTGCGGTCAAGGGCCTGCGCGATGTGGCGGTGCGCGATCTCAAGGCGCCGCATCAGGAGGATGCCCCCGGTCTGCCGATCGTGGCGATCCCCACCACGGCCGGCACCGGCAGCGAGGCGACCCGCTTCACCATCATCACCGATACCGAGACCGACGAGAAGATGCTCTGCGCGGGGCTGGCCTATCTCCCCACGCTGGCGCTGGTCGATTTCGAGCTGACCCTGACCAAGCCCGCGCGGCTGACCGCCGATACCGGGATCGACAGCCTGGTCCACGCGGTCGAAGCCTATGTCTCGCGCCGCGCCAACCCGTTCTCCGATGCCGCCGCGCTCTCTGCGATGCGGCTGATCTGGCCCAACCTGCCGCTCGCCTGCGCCGACCCCGGCAACCGCGCGGCGCGTGAGGCGCTGATGCTGGGTGCGCTGCAGGGCGGGATCGCCTTTTCCAACAGCTCGGTCGCGCTGGTTCACGGGATGAGCCGCCCGATCGGCGCGCATTTCCACGTGGCGCACGGCCTGTCGAACGCGATGCTGATGCCGCTGGTGACGCAGTGGTCTGCCCCCATGGCCCTGCCCCGCTATGCCCAGTGCGCGCGGGCGATGGGCGTGGCGCGCGCTGGCGAGAGCGATCAGGGCGCGGTCGGGCGGCTGGTTGAGGCGCTGCAACAGGTCAACCATGACCTTTCCGTCCCCACTCCCCACAGCTACGGCATCGACCGCGCGCGCTGGGATGCGCTGGTGCCGGTGATGGCCGCACAGGCGATCGCTAGCGGCTCCCCCGCCAACAACCCGCGCGTACCGGACCAGGCCGAGATCGAGGCGCTGTACCAGCAGGCCTGGAGCTAGACCGGCTCCAGCGGCTCAAAGCCCAGCGGCACCGAATCGAGCGCGATGGAGTCTCCTGCCCGCACCGTGCCATCCTCGATCACCACGGCCATCACCCCGCATTTGCGGATCAGCGCGCCGTCCGGCCCGTGATCCAGCGTGGCGGCCATCAGCCCGGGGGCGAAGCCGTCGATCTGCCGGCACGGGTTGCGCAGGCCGGTGATCTCGATCAGCGCCTGCTCCCCCAGCCGCAGCCGGGTTCCGCGAGCCAGGCCGAGCAGGTCGATCCCGCGGGTCAGCACGTTTTCCCCCAGCTGGCCCGGCCCCACCGCAAAACCTTTGCCCGCCAGCTCCTCCAGCAGTTCGACGTGGATCAGGTGGACCTGCCGCAGGTTGGCCTGCTGCGGGTTCTGCTTCATCCGCGACAGGTGCTGCACCAGCCGCCCGAAATGCGCGTCCCCTTCTACCCCGTGCCCGGCCACCAGCCGCAGTTCCGCGCAGGGGCCCTTGGAAAAGGCATGCTCGGCATGGCGCGACAGGGCTTCGACGAGAGCGGTCATGGGCCAAGCCTAGCAGTGCAGTGGGCCCGCGCAAATCAGTTTCACTCCGCCACTCGACAAGCCCGCCCGCGCTTCATATGAACGGCTTAACCGACCGCTTAAGCCAAGGAACCCGCATGCCCCTTCCCGCTCCGTTTGATCGCCTGCGCCTGCCCGTCATCGCTTCGCCGCTGTTCATCATTTCCGGGCCGGATCTGGTCATCGCGCAGTGCAAGGCGGGAATCATCGGCAGCTTCCCGGCGCTCAACGCGCGGCCCTCGGGCGTGCTGGACGAATGGCTGCACCGGATTACCGAGGAACTGGCCGCGCACAACCGCGACAACCCGGATCGCCCCGCCGCGCCTTTCGCGGTCAACCAGATCGTCCACAAGAGCAACAACCGGCTGGATGAGGATATGGAGGTCTGCGCCAAGTGGCAGGTGCCGATGGTGATCACCTCATTGGGCGCGCGTGAGGATGTCAATCAGGCGGTCCACCAGTGGGGCGGGATCGTGCTGCACGATGTGATCAATGACCGGTTCGCGCGCAAGGCGGTGGAAAAGGGCGCGGACGGGCTGATCCCGGTCGCCGCCGGGGCTGGCGGGCACGCCGGCACGCTCAGCCCGTTCGCCCTGATGCAGGAGATCCGCGAATGGTTCAGCGGGCTGGTCGCGCTGTCCGGCTCGATCGCCTGCGGGCGCTCGGTGCTGGCCGCGCAAGCGATGGGCGCGGACTTTGGCTATATCGGTTCAGCCTGGATCGCGACCCGCGAAGCCAATGCCGAGCAAGGCTACAAGGACGCGATCGTCGCCGGAACCGCCTCGGACATCGTCTATTCGAACCTGTTCACCGGCGTCCACGGCAACTACCTGCGCCCATCGATCGTCGCCGCCGGGCTCGATCCGGACAACCTGCCGGTCAGCGATCCCAGCGCGATGAACTTTGGTTCGGGCGGCAACACCGAAGCCAAGGCGTGGAAAGACATCTGGGGCTCTGGCCAGGGCATCGGCGCGGTCAAGGCAGTTGAAAGCGTGGCTGACCGGGTTGACCGGCTGGAAGCCGAATACAACCAGGCCCGCACCGAACTGGCCGAAAAGGCGCGGATGGCGCTGGGCTGAGCAAGCCCGGCCCCCACCCTGACCCAGGCAGCGCAAGGGGGGCCGGTTGACACGCAACACGGGGGGAATTGCTGTGACTTCAGGGGGTCAGCTTTGCTCCCTAACTCCCTGAAAAAAGCCACTTAATTCCGCGCAGAGCAGGCCATCCAGCTGCCCAAAAGTGTGACT
>NZ_MWLM01000021.1:0-10000 GCF_002198665.1 Novosphingobium sp. B 225
GCCCTGCACCGGCCCCGCATCGGGCGCGGCTTCGGGGGCGGCCTGGGGCGCGGTGGAGGTCAGTCCCACCTCCTCGCTCAGCGTCACGGTCATCCGTTCGGGCGGGGGCAAGGGCGCGGCGGGAGGCTTGAGCAGCAGGAACAAGACCAGCCCGGCATGCGCCGCAATCGCGACGAACAGGCCGAGGGCTTCTTCCTTGCGGAGGGACTGCTGCGCCATGGTTAACGCGCTAGGGGGCTGAAACTGAACTGTTGGTGACCAGTGAGATCGAGTTGAACCCGGCGTGGTTCAGTTCCCCCATCACGGCCATCACCCGCCCGTAATCGAGCGACTTGTCCGCCCGCAGCGTGACCAGCGGCGGCTTGCCCGATGTGTCACGTGGCAAGGCCGCCAGCCGGGCAGCGAGTTCACCCGGGGCCAGTTCAGACTGGTCGATGTAGAGCTTGCCATCGGGGGTCAGGGTGATGTTCACCGGCTGCTGTTCCTGGGCGAGCGGTTTGGCATTGCTGTCCGGCAGGTCAATCGGCACCCCGGCATTCATCAGCGGCGCGGTGACCATGAAGATGATCAGCAGCACCAGCATCACGTCCACCAGCGGGGTAACGTTGATATCCGCCATTGGCGCACGCCCGCGCCCTTTGCGGCGTCCGCTGGCGCTGGGGCCGATCGCCATTACTGCGCCTCCAGTTCGCGGCTCAGGCTGGCGTGAAACCGGTCAGCAAAGCGTTGCAGCCGCGCTTCATAGGCATTCACCCGGTGCGAAAAGCGGTTGTAGGCGATGACTGCCGGGATCGCCGCGAACAGCCCGATGGCCGTGGCGAACAAGGCTTCGGAAATCCCCGGCGCGACCACGGCGAGCGACGAATTCTGCTGCTGGCCGATCTGGAAGAAGCTGTTCATGATCCCCCAGACAGTCCCGAACAGCCCGACGAACGGTGCCACCGAACCAACCGTGGCAAGGAAGTTCAGCCGGTCTGCCAGCCGGTCCGCCTCCAGCGCGACGGCGCTGTCCATCACCGCGCCGAGCCGTTGGCGGGTGCCTTCGCGGTCAATCGGCTTGGAGCCGACCGAGCGGCGCCATTCGGCAAGACCGGCGGCGACCACCCGGGCAATCGGCACTTCGCCCCCCTTGCCACCAATATTGCCCATCTCCGCCTGGTACTCGTCGATGTTGGCCGCCTTCCAGAAGTCCTTCTCATAGGCGTCGGTGCGCTTGCGGATCCCGGCCATGCGCAGGCTGAACGAGACCACGATGGCCCAGACCCAGATCGAAGCGAGCACCAGCCCGGCCATGACGATCTGCACGACCACATCGGCATCGAGGAACAGCTTGACCGGATTGAGGTGACGCGGCGCGGCAGAGGCGGCGGCGGCGGCGAGCAGTTCGAGCTGGGTCATTCGGATCCTTCAGTGACAATTCCGGCAAAAGCTTCACGCCATGGCAGCGGCATCCGGCGCGGACGGCCATCGGGAGCGACAAAGCCGATCCGGAAGTGGGCTTCGGCCAGCAATTTTCCATCCTCGCGAATGGCTTTCTGATGCATCCGGCAGCTGGCCGCGCCCAGATCATCGCAAGTGGTTTCGATCCGCACCCCGTCATCCAGCCGCGCCGGGGCCAAATAGCGGATCGACAGATCGGCCACGGCAAAGGCCCCCTCCCCGCGTTCATTCACGGCGCGCTGGTCAATCCCCAGCAGGCGGACGAAATCCGACCGGGCACGTTCGAACCAGCGCAGGTAGTTGGCGTGATAGACCACGCCCGACAGGTCCGTATCCTCGAAATAGGCGCGCACCGCAAAGTGATGCAGCTTTCCTTCGATCAGGCCAGAGGGCGGGGCGGGGTATGACGTCATTGCGCCACCAGCCTTAGCCGGTGGGCGAGTCGCAGGGCAAGCTCGGTGTGGCGAGCGGGCTGATTAATCGCGCGGATGGGCCGGAATTACCGCGGCAACATCATGCCCATCTGCCGCCCGCCGAACAGATGCACGTGCAGGTGCGGCACTTCCTGATGCCCGTGCTGGCCGATGTTGGCGAGCAGCCGGTAGCCCGGCTCAACCAGCCCGGCCTCGCGCGCAACATGCCCCACGGCGCGCACGAACCCGGCGATTTCATCTGCACTGGCCCGGGCGGAAAAATCGTCCCAGCTGACGTAAGGCCCCTTGGGGATCACCAGCACGTGCAGCGGCGCCTGCGGATTGATGTCATGAAAGGCGAGCGCCCACTCGTCCTCGTAAACGGTCTTGTTCGGGATCTCTCCGCGCAGGATTTTCGCAAAGATGTTCTGATCGTCATAGGGCAGGGTCGGGTCGATCGGCATCACTCACTCCGGCTGGCTTTTTCGGCAATCCCGCTGGTGCCTTCGCGGCGGTCAAGCTCGGCCAGCACTTCGTCCAGCGTTACGCCTTTGGCATCAAGCAGGACCAGCAGGTGGAATATCGTATCAGCGGCTTCCCCCACCAGTTCCTCGCGGGTGCCAGACAGGGCGGCGATCACGGTTTCGACCGCTTCCTCACCCAGCTTCTTCGCGATCACCGGCAGCCCGCGCGCGTGCAGTTTGGCGACCCAGCTGGTGGCGGGATCGGCAGTGCGGCGCGAAGCGATTGTGGCGGCAAGGCGGGTCAGCGTATCCATGGCCCAAGCCATGCGGCGCGCCCGCGTTCAGGTCAAGCCGGGGCGATCACTCGCCCGGTTTGCGGCGGGCGAAGTGCCGCCCGATCACCAGCCCGGCCAGACCCAATCCGAACAGCAAAGCATCGCTGGGTTCGGGGATCGTGGTCCCGGCCTGCGCCAGGGCAGGGCTTGCTGACAGGGAGACAAGGGTAATCAGGAATGTGGTGCGACCAATCATAGCGTGGCGCCTGCGCCGATCAGGCCGCATACGCAACCGCTTTGCCGGGACCGTCCCACGCCGGGACTGCCGCCAGGGCATTCATACTGCTGTCATTTTACCCGCGTGCGGGCAAACCGGCAGCGCGCAACGCAGCGTGGGCCTGCGCGATCGTGTAGGTCCCGAAATGGAAGATCGAGGCGGCCAGGACCGCGCTGGCATGGCCCTTGGTGACGCCTTCGACCAGATGATCGAGCGTGCCGACCCCGCCGCTCGCCACCACCGGCACAGATACGGCATCGGCGATGGTCCGGGTCAGCGCGAGGTCATAGCCGGCCTGGGTGCCGTCCCCGTCCATCGAAGTGACCAGCAGTTCGCCCGCGCCCAGCTGCGCGAGCCGGACGGCATGTTCCACTGCGTCGATCCCGGTCGCCTTGCGCCCGCCGTGGGTGAAAATCTCCCACCGACCTTCACCGGTCCGCCGCGCATCGACCGAGGCGACAATGCACTGGCTGCCCATCTTTTCGGCAATGTCTGACACCACCTCGGGGCGGCTGACGGCGGCGCTGTTGACCGCAACCTTGTCTGCACCTGCCAGCAACAGTGCCCGCGCATCCTCGACCGTGCGCACCCCGCCGCCGACAGTGAGCGGCATGAAGCAGACCTCTGCAGTCCGCCGCACCACATCGAGCAAGGTCCCGCGCCCTTCGTGGCTGGCGCTGATGTCCAGAAAGCACAATTCGTCCGCCCCCGCCGCGTCATAGGCGCGGGCTTGCTCGACCGGATCCCCGGCATCGCGCAGATCGACGAAGTTGACCCCCTTGACCACGCGCCCATCGCGCACGTCGAGACAGGGAATGACACGGATGCGGACGGTCATGGTTCAGCCCCGGTTCGCCATCGCAATCGCTGCGGCCAGATCAAGCCGCCCGTCATAGAGCGCACGGCCCGTAATCACGCCTTCGATCCCGTCCTGCGCATAGAGCGACAACACGTGAATATCGTCCAGCCCTTTGACCCCGCCGCTGGCGATCACCGGCAGATCGACCTGCCGGGCGAGTTCAACCGTGGCATCGATGTTCACGCCCTTGAGCAGCCCATCACGGCCGATGTCGGTGAACAACAGGCTGGCGACCCCGGCATCCTCGAACCGGCGGGCGAGATCGACCACCGGCACGTCGGACAGCTCGGCCCAGCCCTCGGTTGCGACCATGCCGTCGCGGGCATCGACTGCCACGACGATCCCGCCGGGGAACTCCTTCGCCATGTCCTTGACGAAATCCGGGTCCTTCAACGCGGCGGTGCCCATCACGACCCGCGAAACGCCCAGATCGAACCAGCCCTCCACCGCCTCACACGTGCGGATGCCGCCGCCCAACTGCACGTGGCCGGGAAATTCCGCCAGAATCGCTTCCACCGCCGCGCGGTTTTCGGCCCGGCCGGCGAAGCTGCCGTCCAGATCGACCACGTGCAGGAACTGCGATCCGGCCTCGGCAAACAGCATCGCCTGCGCGGCGGGATTATCGCCATAGACAGTGGCGCGGTCCATATCGCCTTCGGCGAGGCGCACGACCTGCCCGGCCTTGAGATCGATGGCGGGGAAAACAATCACGGCTTCCACTCCAGGAAGTTGCGGAGCAGCGCCAGGCCATAGCCCTGGCTCTTTTCCGGATGGAACTGCACCCCCACCAGATTGTCGCGCGCCACCGCAGCGACCAGTCCGCCGCCATGATCGGTCATGGCAATGGCATGGTGGCCGTCCTCTGGCGCGAAGTGATAGGAATGCAGGAAATAGGCCTCGCCCGCCTCGACCAGCGGGGCATGGCTGTGGACGATCACATCGTTCCAGCCCATGTGCGGGATCTTGATAGCCGGATCGGTCCGCTCGATCAGCCGCACTTCGCCGCCGATCCAGCCCAGCCCCGGCGTGACGCCGTGTTCCACGCCGCGATCCGCCAGCAACTGCATGCCCACGCAGATCCCCAGAAACGGCGCACCCCCCACCAGCACGCGCTCGGCCATGGCTTCGACCAGATGCGGGATCGCCTGCAGCCCTTCGGCGCAGGCCTTGAAGCTGCCCACGCCGGGCAGGACGATCCGGTCTGCCGCGCGCACCACATCGGGATCGGCGGTTACCTTGATATGCTCGGCCCCGGCAGCCTTCAGCGCGTTTTCAACCGAATGGAGATTGCCCGCGCCGTAATCGACAAGCGCGAGAACCTCAGCCACCGAGCTGTCCTTTGGTGCTGGGCACGGCCCCACCCTTGCGCGGGTCCAGCTCCACCGCTTGCCGCATTGCTCGGGCAAAGCCCTTGAACACGCCTTCGCAGATATGGTGGTTGTTGCTGCCGTACAGCTGTTCGATATGCAGCGTAATCCCGCAGGCCTGCGCGATCGACTGGAACCAGTGTTCGAACAGTTCGGTATCCATTTCGCCCAGCCGTTCCTGGGTGAAGCGTACGTTCCAGACCAGCCAGGGGCGGCCCGAAATATCGAGCACCACACGGCTCAAAGCCTCGTCCATGGCCGAATGCGCCTCGCCATAGCGGCCGATCCCGCCTTTGTCGCCCAGCGCCTGGCCAATCGCCTGTCCGATCGCAATCGCGCTGTCTTCGGTGGTGTGATGCTGGTCGACGTGCAGATCGCCCTTGATATGGCAGGTCACGTCGATCAGCGAATGGCGGCTGAACTGTTCGATCATGTGATCGAGAAATCCGATCCCGGTCGACACGTCATATTTGCCGGTGCCATCGAGATTAACCTCGACCGCAATGTCGGTTTCGTGCGTTTTCCGCGCAATTCTGGCCGTCCGCATGGCGCTGCCTATAGGCCGGAATTGTGACTCTGCAATCCCTTTCCCCTTGACCCTTGCGGCACCTATGGCCACTTGAAGCGCATGAGCGATGATATGCCCGATAGCCTGATCCCCTATGACGAAATCGTGCAGGAGGCGCTGCGCGCCGTGGTGGGCCGTGTGCTGGGCCAGATCATCGCCGCTGGCGGCACGCTGCCGGGCGATCATCATTTCTACATCACCTTCAAGACCGGGGCTCCCGGCGTCTCGATCCCCGCCCATTTGCGGGAACGGTTCCCGGATGAGATGACGATCGTGCTGCAGAACAAGTTCTGGGATCTGGGCGTCGATGATCAGGGCTTTACGGTTGGACTGTCGTTCAACCAGCTTCCGGCCAAGCTTGATATTCCCTTTTCCGCGATCACCGCGTTTGTCGATCCGGCGGTCGATTTCGGGTTGCAGTTCCAGGCGATGATGCCCGATGCCGAACCCGAACCGCATGAACCGGCGGAAAACGACAGCCCCGGCAACGAAACCAGTTCTGCGGCAGATGATGGCTCGAATGTCGTGACCGTGGATTTCGGACGTAAGAAGTGACTCAGGCCGACCGCATCCTTGCCCTATTGGCGCGCAAGGGCGGAAGCCGGCTCCTCGACACGGCGGTCAAACGCCTGCTGCCGGACAATCCGGCTCCGAAGGCCAAAGACAACAACCTGCTGCGCGGGATCGCGGGAACCGTGGCGCTCCGCGTCGCAACCCGCTCCGTACCGGGCGCGATCGTGGTCGCTTCCGGCGCGCTCGCCAAGAAGCTCTATGACCGGCGGCGCGAGCGCAAAGGCGGCGTTGCGAAAAAGGCCGAGCCGGGCACTTGATCCACCCCGCGCCTTGGGCGATTGTGGCACATGGCTGAAACTGGCAAGCAAACGGGCGACACGCTACATCGCCGCGGACTGATGTTCATCCTGTCCTCGCCTTCGGGTGCGGGCAAGACCACGATCGCGCGGATGCTGTTGCAGCATGACGCCGCGATCCGCATGTCAGTTTCGGTCACCACCCGGCCGATGCGCCCGGGCGAGGTTGACGGGCAGGACTATATCTTCGTTGACCAGGCCCGGTTTGACGAGATGGTCGAACAGGAACTGTTCCTGGAATGGGCGACCGTGTTCGGCCATTCCTATGGCACTCCCAAAGCCCAGGTGAAGGCCGGGCTGCGCGAAGGGCAGGATTTCCTGTTCGATATTGACTGGCAGGGGACCCAGCAGCTCTACCAAAAGCTGGAAACCGATGTGGTTCGGGTGTTCCTGCTGCCTCCCAGCATCGACGAATTGCGCCGTCGTCTGACAGGCCGGGGCACCGATGCGGCAGATGTGATTGCCAGCCGGATGGACCGGGCGCGCGGCGAGATCAGTCATTGGGACGGGTATGACTATGTCGTGGTCAATGATGATGTTGCGCTGTGCTTTGCCAAAGTGCAGCAGATCCTGGCTGCCGAACGAATGAAGCGCGCACGCCAGACCGGGTTGATCGGCTTTGTCCGTGGATTGATGGCGGACTGATGGCGGCAAGGCCCGCGATGCGCCTGGCACGGTGGGCCGCTGGATTGTCAACGCTGACACTGGGGGCAATGACGGCAGCCGGATTGGCTGAAGCCGTTGCCGATCCGATCCAACGCACCGCAAACCTAGCCTTGCCAGGCTTGGCCCGCGACGCGCGTCCTTACAGAATCGCTCTGCTCTCTGACATTCACATCGGCAATCGAGCGATGCAGCCGGCCCGGCTCCAGAAGATTGTCGCGGCGGTAAATGCGGCGCGGCCTGATTTGATTGTAATTACGGGTGATTTTGTCAACGGCGACAGCGGAAAGCTTGCGTCTGATCCGCGAGAACTGATCACACCGCTGCGCCAGCTGGTGGCTCCCGACGGGGTGATCGCGACAATGGGAAATCATGATCACTGGACCGACCTGGCCAGCGTTGAAGCGGCACTGCGGCAAGCGGGGGTGACCCTATTGAGCAACCAGGCCATCCGGGCCGGGCCACTCGTGGTTCTGGGCCTCGATGATCGGTATACGGATCACGCCGACGTGCCAACAACCGCCGCACGGGCTCGCGCCATGGGTGGTATCCCGATCGCGATCAATCATTCGCCAGATTTGGCGGAGGAGTTGCCTGACAATGTGGCCTTGCTGCTCGCCGGTCATACGCATTGCGGGCAGGTTGTGCTGCCAATCATTGGCTCACTCGCGCCAATTTTCGGCAAGCTTGTCGGCGATCGGCACTATTATCTGCCGCAGTACCAATGCGGAATCGTGCGCGATGGCAAACGCAGCACTGTGGTGACCGCTGGCCTGGGTTCCGGCAGCATCCCCCTGCGGATTGGCGCTCCGCCTGACTGGTGGCTGGTTACGCTGTCTGCACCGCAGCCCTGAATGCCAAAAGCCCCGCCGAAGCGGGGCTTTTGATTGGTTGCGGGGGTAGGATTTGAACCTACGACCTTCAGGTTATGAGCCTGACGAGCTACCGGGCTGCTCCACCCCGCGTCACCATTTTGCCCAGATAGGGCGAAATTCAGGAACCACAAGGGTTCCAAAACACGAAAAGGGCCGCAAGGGCCCTTCGCATGCGGGCAAAAGCCCTGACTTGTGAATGGGTTTTCCGTAAACCGCCTGCTTTAATGCCTGGCGACGTCCTACTCTTCCAACGCTTGAGCGTTAGTACCATCGGCGCTGTCAGGTTTCACGGCCGAGTTCGAGATGGGATCGGGTGGGGCACTGACGCTATGGCCACCAAGCAATAAAGCAGGCGGAATACGGTTTTTAATCGATGCACTTTGGTGCGTTTGAAGGCGTCTCTGGCTGAAAAGACCGTCCATCAGACAGCAAAACTGTCATTGATGGTGGAATTCCCAAGCATGATCAGAGTTATTAGGACTGGTTAGCTCCATGCGTTACCGCACTTCCACATCCAGCCTATCAACGTGATGGTCTATCACGACTCGAAGATACCTTATCTTGAGGGAGGCTTCCCGCTTAGATGCTTTCAGCGGTTATCCCGTCCATGCATAGCTACCCTGCTGCGCTCCTGGCGGAACGACAGGTACACCAGAGGCATGTTCACCCCGGTCCTCTCGTACTAGGGGCAACTCCTCTCAAGTATCGACGCCCACGGCAGATAGGGACCAAACTGTCTCGCGACGTTCTGAACCCAGCTCACGTACCACTTTAATTGGCGAACAGCCAAACCCTTGGGACCTGCTCCAGCCCCAGGATGTGATGAGCCGACATCGAGGTGCCAAACGATTCCGTCGATATGAGCTCTTGGGAATCATCAGCCTGTTATCCCCGGCGTACCTTTTATCCGTTGAGCGATGGCCCTTCCACGAGGGACCACCGGATCACTATGACCGACTTTCGTCTCTGCTCGACTCGTCAGTCTCGCAGTCAGGCAGGCTTATGCCATTGCACTCTAACAGCCGGTTTCCAACCGGCCTGAGCCTACCATCGCGCGCCTCCGTTACTCTTTAGGAGGCGACCGCCCCAGTCAAACTACCCGCCATAGAGGGTCCCTGCGCCGGATAACGGCGCGAGGTTAGACATCAGAAAACAACAGGGTGGTATTTCACCTATGGCTCCACATCAGCTGGCGCCGATGCTTCAAAGCCTCCCACCTATGCTACACAATTCTTTCCTAATGCCACTCTAAAGCTGCAGTAAAGGTGCACGGGGTCTTTCCGTCTAACCGCGGGTACTCCGCATCTTCACGGAGAATTCAATTTCGCTGAGCATATCCTGGAGACAGTGGGGAAGTCGTTACGCCATTCGTGCAGGTCGGAACTTACCCGACAAGGAATTTCGCTACCTTAGGACCGTTATAGTTACGGCCGCCGTTTACTCGGGCTTCAATTCGGAGCTTGCACTCCTCCTCTTAACCTTCGAGCACCGGGCAGGCGTCAGACCCTATACGTCGTCTTGAAGCCGACTTAGCAGAGTCCTGTGTTTTTGCTAAACAGTCGCTACCCCCTGGCCTGTGCCCCCTCATACTGCTTGCGCAATGTGAGGGCCTCCTTCTTCCGAAGGTACGGAGGCAATTTGCCGAGTTCCTTCAGGATACTTCTCTCAAGCGCCTTGGTATACTCTACCTGACCACCTGTGTCGGTTTCGGGTACGGTCTATACGGTGGGGCTATTTCCTGGAACCACTTCGAAGCCCCTCCAATCCAATAAGGAGAGACAACACACGTGATCCGTCACACACCACCAGGCCCACGAATATTAACGTGGTTCCCATCGACTACCCCCTTCGGGCTCGTCTTAGGGGCCGGCTTACCCTGCTCAGATTAGCTTTAAGCAGGAACCCTTGGTCTTTCGGCGAGAGGGCATCT
>NZ_MWLM01000021.1:15000-26878 GCF_002198665.1 Novosphingobium sp. B 225
CACATTGAGCGAGGCTGCCGCGCCCGACGCCAGCTTGCGCAGTCAGGTCCGCAGCGCCGTGATCTGGCGTTCGGGGACACAAGTGTTCAGCCAGCTGCTCAGCTGGGCTTCTACCTTTCTGGTTATCCGCATTCTGGCTCCGGCCGATTACGGGCTGTTCGCGATGACATCGGTGGTGCTGGTGCTGCTGGGCCTGCTCAACGGCTATGGCTTTGCCAATGCCGCAATCCAGGACCGTGCGGGCGGCAAAACCCAGTTGCGGCAACTGTTCGGGCTGCTGATTGTGGTCAACGGTGCCCTGGCGGCGGTGCAATTCCTGACCGCCCCGCTGGTGGCGGCTTACTATCAACAGCCCCAGGTTACCGCGCTGCTGCAGGTTCAGGCGCTGATCTATCTGACCAACCCGTTTCTGGCGCTGGGCTATGCCGTCCTTTCGCGCGAGATGGACTTTCGCAAACAGGCGCAAGTCAATGTCGGATCGGCGATCCTGTCTGCGCTGGTCGCGCTGGCGGGCGCCATGGCCGGGCTGGGCGTCTGGACCCTGATCGTCGCGCCGCTGACCGGCTTCGTCACCCGCGCGCTGGGGATGATGACCGTGGCGCGCGCCTGGATGTGGCCCAGTTTCAATTTCCGGGGCAGCCGCGCTTTGGCCGATTACGGCGGGATCGTGATGGCCGGGCAGGTGTTCTGGTTCCTCCAGACCCAGGCCGACATCATCATTGCCGGACGGATGCTGCCGGCGCACGAGCTGGGCTTTTATACCACCAGCCTGTTTCTGGCGCAGATCTTCGTCAACAAGGTGGTCCCGCCGCTGAACGAAGTGGCCTTTTCTGCCTATGCCCGGATGCAGGATGATCGCGCTGCGCTGGCAGAAGGGTTCCTGACCAAGGTCCGGGCGATCATGCTGCTGTCGATCCCGTTCTGCCTGGGCCTTGCCGCGGTGGCAGAACCGGCGATTCAGGTGATGCTGGGCGAAAAGTGGCTGCCCGCCGCGCCGGTCGTCCGGCTGCTGGCGCTGACCATGCCGTTCATGACGCTGCACGTGCTGTTTGCACCTGCCACCAATGCGGTCGGGCGGCCGGGCATCGCCACGCGCAGTGCGGTGCTGGGATCGATCGTCATGCCGCTGGCTTTCTATCTGGGGGTGCGCTGGGGCGGCGCAGAGGGCATCGCGGCCGGGTGGCTGCTGGGCTATCCGATCATCACCTTTGTCACCGCGCTGTGGGCCATGCCCGTGCTGGGCGTCACCATGGCCCGGCTGGGCCAGTCATTGCTGCCCACCGTGCTGGCGGGCAGCGCCATGGCCATGGTGGTTACGCTGGTGGATCAGGCCGCGCACGGCCTGCACCCCGCAGCACGCCTGCTGGTGCTGGTGGCGGCCGGCGGGGCGACCTATGGCCTGTGGCTGCTGGGCTTCGCACGCGAACGCCTGGCCGAAGCCTGGGCGCTGGTCAGGAAGAAGTAGGTCTTTAGAGTATGTCCTGTTTAGTTTGAACCGAATAGCCCTTCCCCTTGGGGGAAGGGTTGGGATGGGGGGTCTGTCCTCTCGATAGCAGAGAACCCCCACCCCCAGCCCCTCCCCACTGGGGAGGGGAGCTTCGGTCTAATCAAGACACTGGCTAGCGCCCCAGCGCTGCAATCACCCGCCGCGCGGCCTGCGCATAAGCCCCGCGGGTAAAGCGGTGGGTGCCAACGAAGTGCACGAACGGCACTGACGCGGCCACCGGCTCATCCCAGTAATTGAGATAACGGTCATAAGGCAGCAGCAGCGCATCGGGCTCATTCGCGATAACGAAGTTCGACGTCACCTGTTCGCTGCCCCATTCGGACCATTTGGTCCGGCCCAGCAGGCGGTCGGCTTCGGCCGAGAAGGCCTCCGCCAAAGCGCGGCCTTCGCCGCCCGGTGCAAATCCGGCAAAGCCCGAGCAGCCGCGCGCATAGTGCAGCGCATCACGGCCCGGGATAGCCATCTGTTCCATCGCCTGCTCGATCGCCGACTGGACATGGACCGGTCCGGCCCCGGCGCTGGCCCGTGCCCGCGCCGAAACTTCTGGCAGCGGCAATATTTCACCGTCCACCCCGCCGCGCAGGGTAAAGCTGTGTCCCGCTGCGATTGCCCCGGCAATCTCTCCCACCGGGCCAAGCGTGACCGTATCGGAATCGAGCTGGATCACATAATTGTCGCGCCGCAGATCAAGGATCGTCAGCAGCCGTTCCCAGGTTCCCCCGACCGGACAGGGACCGGTATCGACCGAAGCAATCGGGATGATGCGGGGATTATCGAGGTGCCGCGCCAGCACGGCCTTGTCGCCGCCGGTCAGGCTGCCATCGTCAAGAATCACCACCCGGCCGCGCTGCAATTGCGCGTGGAGCGATTTGACCGCGACCAGATAGGGCAGCAGCACTTTGGTCCCGATCATCGAGAACAGCACCAGTCCGTCGTCGGCGGCCCGGATCGCCGGAGTTTCCAGCACGGCGCGGGCATCGCGCTGGAACTGGGCCTCGCGCAGTTTGCGCTCGATCTTGTGGTGCAGCATGAACATGGTTCACGCATAGCAGCAGGCGATTAAGCAAAGGCAAATGCCGACCAGCCGCCTTGCCGGTCCGTTCGGCGGCATGGCGGTGCGCCTTACTGTGGTATATGCTGACCCGCCTGAGGAGAGGTCACCATGCCGATACAACAGCTGTTCGCCCCGCTGATCCCGCTGCTCGCCGCGTTTCCAATGCTGACCGCGCAGGATGGCGGCCCGCAAGCCAGCCAGACCGATGTGGTGGCGATGCGCAAGGACGGGCATGACCGGATGACCGTGCCGGTGCGGGTGCTGGATCAGGGGCCGTTCCAGTTCCTGATCGATACCGGCGCGCAGAACACCGTGATTTCGACTGCCCTGGCCGGCAAGCTGGCATTGGTTCCCAACCGGCGCGCGAAGCTGGTGGGTGTGGCCGGCAGCGAAATGGTCGATACGGTTGACATCGATCAGATCGATCTGGGTCGCCGCTCCTATTACGGCCTGCTCGCTCCGCTGCTGCAGGGGGAACATATCGGCGCGGACGGGATCATCGGGCTCGACAGCTTGCAGGATCAGCGGGTGCTGATGGATTTCCGCAAGGGGCTGATCGCGATCAACGATGCCAAGACACTGGGCGGCAATTCGGGCTATGAAATCGTCGTGACGGCCAGGCGCATGTCCGGGCAGTTGATCATGACCGACGCGGTGATCGACGGGGTCCATACCGCAGTGGTGATCGATACCGGGGCGGAAACCTCGATCGGCAACATCGCGCTCCACAAGGCGATGGCGCGGCGCGGCAACCATGGCACTACCACGCTGAACAGTGTGACCGGGCAATCGATCGAGGCGCAGATCGGGTTCGGCCGGGAGCTGCGGATCCAGGACATGCAGCTCAACAACGTCTGGATCGCCTTTGCCGAGGCGCCGGCCTTTGAAGCGCTGGGCCTGAAGAAGAAGCCCGCGCTGCTGCTGGGGATGCGCGATCTGCGCAGCTTTGACCGGGTCGCGATCGATTTCGCCACGCGCAAGATCCTGTTCGATCTGCCCAGGGCCGCGCGTTAGTTCCCCTTCCCTTTCCTCCCCGCAGGCCTAGATAGGGCCGATGCGCCCAGACCTGCCCGCCGCCGCCAGTGATGCCCGCCACGATGGCTGGGGCACGCTGCGCCGCTTCCTGCCCTACCTGTGGCCCAGTGACCGCCCGGCGCTGCGCTGGAACATCGTGGGCGCGGTGCTGCTGGTGCTGGCGGCCAAGGCGGTCACCCTGGCGCTGCCGTTTGCCTACAAGCGCGCGATCGATGCCATGGGTGCCGGGTCCAGCCCCGCCGCCTTCCAGCTGGCCTTCGCGCTGGTCATGGCCTTTGCCCTGGGGCGGTTCGCCGGGGTCCTGTTCGACAACCTGCGCAACATCGTGTTCGAACGCGTCGGTCAGGAAGCGACCCGCCAGCTGGCCGAAGACGTGTTCGCCCGCCTGCACCGCCTGTCGCTGCGCTTCCACCTCGCCCGCCGCACCGGCGAGGTGACCAAGGTGATCGAACGCGGGACCAAGAGCATCGACGTGATGCTCTATTTCATGCTGTTCAACATCGCCCCGACCGTGATCGAGCTGACCGCGGTGGCGGTGATCTTTCAGCTGCATTTCGGCTGGGGCCTGGTGGCGGCGACCGCGCTGGCAGTGGTGGCCTATATCTATGTCACCCGCTGGATCACCGAATGGCGCACGGCGCTGCGCGAACAGATGAACCGGCTGGATGGGCAAGCACTGGGCCGCGCGGTCGATTCGCTGCTCAACTATGAAACCGTCAAATACTTCGCCGCCGAAAAGCGCGAGGAAGCGCGCTATGCCCAGGCCACCCGCGCCTATGCCGATGCCGCGATCAAGAGCGAGAACAGCCTGGGGCTGCTCAACGTCGCGCAGGCGCTGATCACCAACCTGCTGATGGCCGGCGCGATGGCCTATACCGTGTGGGGCTGGTCCAGGGGTGAATATACCGTGGGCGATCTGGTCTTCGTCCAGACCTATCTGACCCAGCTGTTCCGCCCGCTCGACATGCTGGGCATGGTTTACCGCACGATCCGCCAGGGGCTGATCGATATGGCCGCGATGTTCAACCTGATGGATACCGAGATCGAGGTGCGCGATGCCCCCGCCGCCCCGGCGCTGCTGGTCAACCGCCGTCCGGCGCTCGTGTTCGACAATGTGGTGTTCGGGTACGAGCCCGACCGCACCATCCTGAACGGGCTGTCGTTCGAAGTCCCCGCCGGATCACAGGTCGCCGTGGTCGGCCCAAGCGGTGCGGGCAAAAGCACGATCGCGCGGCTGGTGTTCCGGTTCTATGACCCGTGGTCGGGCCGGATCCTGATCGACGGGCAGGACATTCGCGGCGTGACCCAGCAAAGCCTGCGCGCCGCGCTGGGGATCGTCCCGCAGGATTCGGTGCTGTTCAACGATACCATCGGCTACAACATCGCCTATGGCCGGGGCGATGCCGGGCCTGCCGATGTCGAAGCCGCGGCGCGCGGCGCGGCGCTGATGGACCTGATCGGCCGCCTGCCGCAGGGCTTTGATACCGAAGTCGGCGAACGCGGGCTGAAACTGTCAGGTGGGGAAAAGCAGCGGGTCGCGATTGCCCGCACCCTGGTCAAGAACCCGCCGATCCTGCTGCTGGATGAAGCGACCAGCGCGCTGGATACCCGGACCGAGCAGGACATCCTCGCCACGCTGCATTCGGTTGCCGAAGGGCGCACCAGCCTGTCAATCGCGCACCGGCTTTCGACCATTGCCGATGCCGACCGGATCTTCGTGCTGGATCAGGGCCAGCTGGCCGAAAGCGGCACCCACACCGAATTGCTGCGCCGCGACGGGCTCTACGCCGAAATGTGGGCCCGCCAGGCCGAAGCCATCGAGGAAGCCACAGAGGCGGCCGAATGAGCGCGCACGAACTGGAACTGCTGGCACGCGGCGGAACGCTGGCGCTGCTGGCGCTGTGGTCCTGGCTGCTGTGGCGTGACAGCCGGGCGCAATTGGCGGCGCGCTGCGCGATTGCGATGAACGTGGCGATTGCCAGCTATGTGTTCGTGACTTCTGGCTGGTCCGAAACGCCCAGTCCTGAAGGTCTGCTGTTTTCGCTGGCGGCCGGATCAACCCCCGGGCTGTTCTGGCTGTTCGCCAAGACCTGGTTCGAAGATCTGAACGCGCTCGCGCGCCGCGATCTGGCTTTGGTGCTGCTGGCTGCGGCCAATTCCCTGGTGATGCAGCTGTCCTTTGCTGCTGGCGGTCCTGTCAATCTGATCTCGTCTGCGCTGTTCCGTCTGGCCATGCTGGGCTTTGCCGGGGCCGGGCTGTGGCATGCCTGGCGCGGGCGCGAGGGCGATCTGATCGAGGGACGTCGGCGGGTCCGCTTCTGGATGGTGGTCACGGTCGGGCTTTATGTCGTGGCGATCACCTTTGCCGAACCGCTGGTTTATGGCGGCGGCGCGCCGCGTGTGATCATGTCGCTGATCGGGGCCAGCACCGCTTTCAGCACATTGGGGTTCTGCGCAGCAATGTTTGGTGTGCGGCAAGCCGACATGTTCGGCGCGAGCGCCCGCCCCGGCCAGCGCCAGCCATTGCCGCAGGACGCAGCGCTGGCCGAACGGCTGCACCAACTCATGGAACGCGAAAAGCCCCACCGCGATGAAGGCCTGTCGATCGCCGCGCTTGCCGCGCGGCTGGGGGAGCAGGAATACCGCCTGCGCCGCACGATCAATCAGGGGCTGGGGCACCGCAATTTCGCGCAGTTCCTCAATTCGTGGCGGCTGGCGGAAGTGAAGCAGGCACTGGCCGACCCGGCCCAGCGCGAGGTTCCGATTCTGACCATCGCGCTCGATGCCGGGTTTGGCTCGCTTGGCCCGTTCAACCGCGCCTTCCGCGAAGCCGAAGGTGCGACCCCCAGCGAATACCGCGCCAGGGCACTGGCCGATTCCGAAATCGGCTAGCCGGATTTGATCCCGGCAGAGCCACTGACCTGCGGTTCTGGCAGGCATGGGGCATACCAATCCGGGAGAACACCTGATGAATACCCCGCCCAGCCTGCTCGAAGTGGTTCAGGCCGATTTCCTGCATTCGTTCATGTTCGACATGGGCCGTTATCTGATCGGCGCCGGGCTGATTGCCGCCGCCGTCTGGCTGCTCAGCCGGACCAGCTGGGCCGCGCGCAAGATCCAGCGCCGCCGCGCCAGCCGCGCTGACTTCACCCGCGAATTCAGCGCCTCGGTGCGCACGGTGCTGGTCTTTACCGTGCTGGCGATGCCGATGGTCTGGGCGTTTCAGCATGGCTATCTGCACCAGTGGTCGGGCACGCTGACCCCGCTCAGCTACACGCTCTATCTGGCCGCGATCCTGCTGGCGCACGATAGCTGGTTCTATTGGACCCACCGCGCGATGCATTTGCCCGCGCTATACCGCAGCTTTCACCGCTTTCACCATCTGACGATTACCCCCACCGCCTGGACCGCCTACAGCTTTGCCATTCCGGAAGCCGCGGTCAGCTTTCTGTTCATGCCGGTCTGGCTGGCATTGGTGCCGACGCCGAACCCGGTGGTGTTCACGTTCCTGGCCCTGATGATCCTGCGCAACGCCATGGGCCATGCCGGGCTGGAACTGCATCCGCGCGGCTGGGCGGGCCATCCGCTGCTCAAGTGGATTTCAACCACCACCCACCACGACATGCACCATGGCTCCAGCTACAACCACAATTACGGGTTCTATTTCACCTGGTGGGACAAGCTGATGGGGACCGAGCATCCCGATTATGTCGCGACGTTTGACCGGGTCACCGGCGCGCGCGCAGTGGCAGATCAGCCTTTGACCACATCCGCCTCATGCCAGACCACTGCCTGAGCAGCCTTCATGCAGCCGCCTTCTTCATCCCAGGCGATCGAGGGTGAACCATAGAGCCGCCACCCCTGCTCCAGCGCCTCGGACACCCGCTCGCAAAAGGCGCGGTCGTCCTTGCCGGTGAGCAGGCGGTAGATCGGGCGGTCATCGGGGGTCTGCATCGCCCGATTCTAGGAGGCTTTACGCAAAACCTCAATCATCCCGGAAAGCGCTCAAATTCAGGTAAGTCGTGTGCGGATCGCATCCAGTCGATCCGTTCTGCCACCTGGATATGCGCGCCCGGCGGAAACGCTGCTGGATCGTCAAATGTGGCCGACTGGATATCGACAATGCCGGGCAGATATTCGGCGTTGCGATAGGCGATACCTGAACCGCATTTCGGACAGAAGCTGCGCAGCGCCGTGCCCGACGAATTGAATGTAACCAATTCGCCCTTTTCAAGCGTGAAAGCGTCTTCAGCAAAGGCCGCCCAGCTGACCATTGGCGCTCCGGCGCTTCTGCGGCAATCGCGGCAATGGCACAGCGCGACATGCCGGGGTTCCCCCTCAACCGCATAACGCACGGCGCCGCAATGGCACCCACCGGTCCGCTTCATCCTCACTCTCCCGTTCGATTCGGGACAGAACATTATGTGAACATAATTGCTCTTACAAGATATACTTCGACAGGTCGGTGTCCTTCGCCAATCCGGCCAGCCGATCCCGGACATAGGCCTCATCCACCGTCACCGTTTCTCCGGCGCGGTCTTCGGCTTCAAAGCTGAGTTCTTCCAGCAGCCGCTCCATCACCGTCTGCAGCCGCCGCGCGCCGATGTTTTCGACCGCTTCGTTGACCTGGGCCGCGATCCGCGCGATTTCGCGCACGGCTTCGGGGGTGATTTCCAGCGTGACCTGCTCGGTCCCCAGCAGCGCCTTGTACTGCGCGACCAGATTGGCGCGGGTTTCGCTGAGGATGCGGACGAAGTCTTCCTCGCTCAGCGCCTTCAGCTCGACCCGGATCGGCAGGCGGCCCTGCAGTTCGGGCAGCATGTCGCTGGGCTTGGCCACGTGGAACGCACCGCTGGCGATGAACAGCACGTGGTCGGTCTTCATCGGGCCATACTTGGTGGCAACGGTGGTACCCTCGATCAGGGGCAGCAGATCGCGCTGCACCCCTTCGCGGCTGACCGAACCGCCGCGCACATCCGAAACCGCGATCTTGTCGATCTCGTCCAGAAACACGATCCCGTTGGTTTCGGCGTTGGCCAGCGCGACGCGGGCAACGTCGTCCTGATCCATCCGCTTTTCGCTCTCTTCGTCGATCAGCTTGGTCCAGGCGTCGGGCACTTTCAGCTTGCGCCGCTTGAGGTTCTGCTTGCCCATTGCCTTGGACATCATTTCACTCAGATTGATCATGCCAACGCCGCCGGGCATCCCGGGAATGTCCATTCCCATGCCCGGAGCATCCTCGACCTCGATCTCCACCTCGACGCTGTCCATCGCCTTTTGCGCGATGCGCTGGCGGAAACTTTCGCGGGTCGCTTCGCTGGCCCCATCGCCGACCAGCGCTTTCAGCAGCCGGTCCATCGCCGCACTTTCCGCTGCATCGCGCACCGCGCCGCGGCGGCGATCCTTTTCCAGCCGGATCGCTTCTTCAACCAGATCGCGCGCGATCTGTTCGACATCGCGGCCGACATAGCCGACCTCGGTGAACTTGGTCGCCTCGACCTTGACGAACGGCGCGTCGGCCAGTTTGGCCAGGCGGCGGCTGATCTCGGTCTTGCCGCAGCCGGTCGGCCCGATCATCAGGATGTTCTTGGGCGTCACCTCGTCGCGCAGCTCGGGCGAAAGCCGCTGCCGCCGCCAGCGATTGCGCAGGGCGACGGCCACGGCCTTTTTGGCATCGGCCTGACCGATGATGTGAAGGTCCAGCGCCGCGACGATCGCTTTGGGAGTAAGGTTGTCAGTCATATCATTCCTTGGGCTCTCTCCCCTTCAGGGGAGAGATACGAAGACTTGGCTGCGCAGCAGGCTAGTCGA
Organism: Novosphingobium sp. B 225; assembly: GCF_002198665.1. Taxonomy (GTDB): domain Bacteria; phylum Pseudomonadota; class Alphaproteobacteria; order Sphingomonadales; family Sphingomonadaceae; genus Novosphingobium. The sequence continues at coordinate 24,408 of NZ_MWLM01000021.1, forward strand.
AGTTGAGAGGGGGGCGCGCACTCCCCCTCTCCCAACCCTCTCCCCTTCAGGGGAGAGGGCTAAATTGTTTCCACCGTCACGCGGTCATTGGTGAACACGCAGACTTCGGCGGCGACCGCCATGGCGCGGCGGGCGATCTTTTCGGGGTCCTGTTCGTATTCAACCAGCGCCTTGGCGGCGGACAGGGCATAGTTCCCGCCAGAACCGATCGCGGCGATCCCTTCTTCTGGTTCCAGCACGTCCCCGTTGCCGGTCAGGATCAGCAGCACGTCCTTGTCAGCCACGATCATCAGGGCTTCCAGATTGCGCAGATACTTGTCGGTGCGCCAGTCCTTGGCCAGCTCCACCGCCGCGCGCATCAGCTGGCCGCGATGTTGCTCAAGCTTCTTTTCCAGCCGCTCGAACAGGGTGAAGGCATCCGCTGTCGCTCCGGCGAACCCGGCGATCACCGAGCCATCGCCCAGCCGCCGCACTTTGCGCGCATTGGGCTTCATCACGGTGTTGCCCATGGAAACCTGGCCATCGCCAGCGATCACGGTCTTGCCGTTCAGCTTGACGCCGATGATGGTGGTGCCATGCCACTGGATCAGGCCGTGGCTGTCAGAAGAAGTGTTCATGCCCCGCTATATGGCAACGCCTGCGCGGGGTTCAAGCTTGTCCCCGCCGCCCCACGGCGGAAGCAACCCCGGCCCATGAGCGCTTCGTTTCAGCGAAGCGCGATCAACGCGTGGATCAGCTTCCGTTCGGACCGCCGCCTGCGCCGCCGCCGCCAGGGCCGCCTGCGCCGGTGCCAACCGTGCCGATATTGCCGAACAGATCCTCAATAAAGGTGCGTTCGCGGCCCAGCGTGGGGGTCTTGTTGCCATCGGGGTCCAGCCGCGCGACCTTTTCAAGGCCCGCCCGGTCGATCCCGGCGACATTGCCCTGGTCATCAAAGCGGACCCGCAGGATCAGCTGTTCGTTCGCGCGCGGGCGGGTGAAGGCCGCCTGCTTGGTGTTCTGCGAGATATAGAACCAGTCCTTGCGGCCGAATTCCGAAATGAAAGTCGGGCGGCCCAGGGTGCGTTCCACCGAATCGCGATTGTCGATCCCCGGCTGGACCGAATCGAGCAGCGCCTGATCGACGATATAGCCACGGTGATCCTTGATCGAAGCGCAGCCGCCCAGCGCCAGCACCACGGCGGCGCCCAGCACGGCCACTTTCAGCTTCGGTCCCGCATTCCGCATCTCGACTGCACTCCTCTGGCCATTGCGGCCCTGCGCGGTGTAAACTATCGCGCCGAGCCTTAAGGCCATGGCTGGCCGCTGGCAATGAATTTGGGCGAAGTGCCCACCGCGGGTTTAATCGCGGCTGAATGGAAGGAATGCATGCGATGGGGCTTTTCGCCCGCCTGTTCGGACCGCGCGGGGATGACAATGCCCACGTCCGCCCGCTGTGGCACGCGGTGGTTGCCCGCGCCCGCGACAAGCAGCTTTATGCCAGGTGCGGCGTGGCAGACAACGTGGCCGGGCGGTTCGATGCGATCACGCTGATGCTCTCGCTGGTGCTGCTGCGGATGGAAGGTGATGAAACGATCGCCCCGCATACCGGCCGGCTGACCGAACTGTTCGTGACCGACATGGACGGACAGCTGCGCGAAAGCGGGGTCGGCGATCTGGTGGTCGGCAAGCACATCGGCAAGCAGATGATGGTGCTGGGCGGGCGGCTTGGCGCGCTGCGCGAGGCGCTGGGTGAGGCGGACGATCAAAAGCTGGTGGCCATGATCGAACGCAATGTCACCATGCTGGACGGAGCCGATCCGGCGCTGCTGGCCGCCGAACTGCGCGCAATCGCCGCGCGGCTGGCCGCTAAGTCAGCGGACGCAGTCATGGCGGGGGACCTGGCATGAGCGAGTTCAGCCGCCTGTTCGATGTCCGCCACTTGCCGGGCGCCAAAGCGGAACTGAGCGCCACGCCCGAGGAATGCGCGGCGCTGGCGCAGCGCTTCGATCTGGTTTCGGTCGGCGCGCTGACCGCAGTGATTGAACTGATCGGCACTGGGCCAAAGGTATCCGCCAAGGGCCGCCTGCGCGCCGACATAGTGCAAAGCTGTGCCGTATCGGGCGAGGACCTGCCGGCGCGGATCGACGAAGCGATCGACTTGCGCTTCGTTCCCGCCGGTCCGGCCAAGGGCGGCGAAGTGGAGCTGGAAGCCGAAGATCTGGACGAGATCGAATACCACGGCACCCAGTTCGACCTGGGCGAAGCGCTGGCGCAGGGCCTGGCGCTGGGGATCGATCCTTTTGCCGTAGGCCCGAACGCCGAAGCCGCGCGGCTCAAGGCCGGGCTGCTCGATCCCAGTGCAAGCGGCCCGTTTGCCGCGCTCAAGGGGTTGCTGAAGGAGTAAAGCCCCGCTCAGAACGGGATATCATCGTCCAGATCGTCGGCGAACCCGCCGCCGCCGCTGGGTGCGCCGCCGCCCTGGTTCCAGC
>NZ_MWLM01000022.1 GCF_002198665.1 Novosphingobium sp. B 225
GCCCCCGCCGCCGTCCAAGCCGGTGGTGGTGATCCCGCCCAAGCCCTATCCGCCCAACAACGCCTCGCGCGATCTGCCGGTCCCGGCGCTGGCTGCCGATGGCCTGTATCAGAGCGTCAACCGCGGGATCAGCCCGGCGCAGACCACCTGGAACCTGCGTTCGGCCTATAACGTCGCCGCGCTCAGCTGTCCCAACCCCGCGCGGGATGAGATTACGGCCAATTACAAGCTGTTCCTGAAACGCCACGCCAAGGCGCTGACCGCCGCGAACCGCAAGGTCGATGCCGAATGGAAGGCCCGCTATGCCGCAGGGTCTGTGGCGCAGCGCGAAAAGTACATGACCAACGTGTACAACCACTTTGCCCTGCCGCCGGCCGTGAATGATTTCTGCAAGGCAACTCTGGCGATGAGCCGCGATGAAAAGCTGATCAAGGTCGGCGAACTTGATGCTTTTGCCGCGCGCAGCCTGCCGAGTATCGAGATTGTCTATGACGATTTCTTCCGCCGTTATGCCCAGTGGCGGGCTGATCATGACGCCTGGATGGCGCGCTATGGCACCCAGACCACGCAATAGGCGCGGCCAAATTTGCTCTTTCACTCGTGCAGCCCATTCGCTAAGGGGGCCGCTCTCGTGCGGCCCTGGGCCAAGCGGGCAAGCACTGGAACGGGGCCGTAGCTCAGATGGGAGAGCGCGTCGTTCGCAATGACGAGGTCAGGGGTTCGATCCCCCTCGGCTCCACCAGTGTACTGATAATTGCCCCATCTTGGCCTGCGAACGGCCACTTTCTGCGCTTCCGGTGCTCACGACCTTAATGGTCGCTGCGCGCCGGTTCTCGAAAGCAGCCATTCTCGGCTCAAGCTGAGGCAATTCTCAGCACACTGGCTCTTCCCCAACTCCGCTCGTGTCGAGCGCAGTCGAGACACCACGCGCGACAGATGTCGCATAATCCGTTAGAAGCCAACCCATGCATTTTCTCGATCAGGCCAAAATCTACATCCGTTCGGGCGCCGGGGGCCCCGGTGCGGTGTCGTTCCGGCGTGAGAAATACGTCGAATACGGCGGCCCCGATGGCGGCAACGGCGGGCGCGGGGGGGACGTGGTGTTTGAAGCCGTGGCCGGGCTCAACACCCTGATCGATTTCCGCTATACCCAGCACTTCAAGGCCCAGCGCGGCGTGCAGGGCATGGGCAAGAACCGCAACGGCGCGGCCGGCAACGACATCGTGATCAAGGTTCCGGTCGGCACCCAGGTGCTTGATGATGACCGCGAAACGGTGCTGATTGACCTGACCGAGGCCGGGCAACGCGTGGTCCTGCTAGAAGGCGGGCTGGGGGGGCGCGGCAACGCCAGTTACAAGACCAGCACCAACCGCGCCCCGCGCCAGCACCAGCCGGGCATGCCGTTTGAGGAAATGTACGTCTGGCTGCGGCTGAAACTGCTGGCCGATGTCGGCCTGGTCGGGCTGCCCAATGCCGGCAAGAGCACGTTCATCAACCAGATCACCAATACCAAGGCCAAGGTCGGTGACTATGCCTTCACCACGCTGCGCCCGCAGCTGGGGGTGGTGCGCCACAAGCACCGCGAATTCGTGCTGGCCGACATTCCCGGCCTGATCGCCGGCGCGGCTGACGGCGCGGGGGTGGGGGACCGCTTCCTGGGCCACATCGAACGCTGCCGCGTGCTGATCCACCTGATCGACGCCAATGGGGTTGATCCGGTCGAGGCGCTGGACGTGGTTGAAGAAGAACTGGCCGCCTATGGCGCCGGGCTGGACGACAAGCCGCGGCTGGTGGTGCTCAACAAGATCGACCTGATCGACACCGAACTGGTCCGCGCCTTCAGCAAGGAACTGCGCGCCGCGGGCGTGGCCAAGGTTTTCCCGATTTCCGGCGCGACGGGCAAAGGCATCACCGCCCTGCTCAACGCCGTGCTGGAATACCTGCCCGCCGCGACAGTGACCGAGCGGCCTGCTGGTGAGCGCGAAGAGGGTGACGAAACCACCTGGTCGCCGATTTAGGCGTTGCGGCGCGGCAGCATCTCTCTCCCCTCCAGGGGAGAGATACGCAGGCCCCGGGGCGATGCAGGAAAGTTTTGGGGTGGACCATCCCCATTCGCGCAACTGGCGCTATCGCTTTGCCAATCCCCGCAGCAGCGCTTCCAGCGAGGTCAGGTATGCTTCGGCGGCCGTGCTGAAATCCTCGCTCGATGCGCAATCAATTGCGGCCGATTGCATGGCTGCCAGCATAAGGTGCGATAGCGGTTCGAGCGGTTGGGGTGCGATGGCGCCCTGTTCCATCGCGGCGGCGAGCCCGGCTGTGACCATTCCCGCGAAGTATTTGCCATCAAGCTGTTTCCAGCGTTCATAGCCCAGCACGGTTGGCGCATCCTTGAGGATGATCTGCATCACGGCCGGGTTGCTGCAAGCCACAAAGAACGCGCGGGTGGAAGCGACAAGGGCGTCGATAATCGGGGCCGGATGCGCAGCTTGCCCGGCAAGGGAACCGGCCAGATCTGCTGCGGCGTTTTCAAACACCGCTTCGAAGATTTCGCGCTTGCCGGCGAAGTGGTGATAGACCGCCCCTTTGGCCACGCCTGCGCGCAATGCAATCATGTCTACCGTGGTGGCGTCAAAGCCTTCGCTGCCGAACAACAGTTCCGCTTCTCGCAGAATTGCGTCTCTTGTCCGCAAACGCCGCTCTTGCTGCTTCACCGTTTCAAGGCTCCGGATTGACAAACCGACCAACAGTCGGTTATTTCTGACTACCAGTCGGTTTTATTATCTGGTGAAAGAGGAGGCAAGATGTCTGTCCCCGCATTGGTGCTCGGCAAGGCCGGGGTCATTCTGTTTACCGCCGGGCTTGCCGTGGGCGCAGCCATTCCCAGCTTGCGCAATCCGCGCATGGGATTGTCCGCACACCTGACCGCCGTTCAGGGCGGATTGGCCCTGATGGTGTTCGATCTGTACTGGGACCGCTTGGGCATCGCGCCCTGGGCCTCTACGCCGCTGGCATGGTCGCTGGCCCTGTCGACCTATCTGCTGGTTGCAGGACTGGTGCTGGCCGCTGTGACCGGGGCAAGCCGGGCCTTGCCAATTGCAGGACACGGCTTCAACGGCACGCCGTCGGCAGAACTGACGGTATCGATACTGACGATCGGTGCCTCGATCTGGATGCTGCTGGTCTGTCTGGCGGTTTGCGGGTTCTTGCTGGCGGCTTAGTGGCCGTCGTGATCAGTGTTTCGGAACCTGTGGATGGTGCTTCGGGTCTGGGAAGCGGTTGGGGAGAGAGTGACTGCGCAAGCCGCCCTTTCAACTTCGGCTGGTTCGCATCGCTCTCAACTTTGCGTATCTCGCCTCTAAGTTGAGAGGGCGCGCACGCCCCCTCTCTGGGCCCTCTCCCCTGAAGGAGAGAGGGCTTTTATGTGCGGTGTAGCCGTCCAACCGATCCTGTCCAATGCCGCCACATACCCATCGTCGTCCTGTGCTTGACACGGGGCTGGGCTGCCTTGCGATGCCGGATTTCAGCGCAGCATTTGAAGGAGCCCACAGTCTGCTCTGGCCCGAAGAAAAGCCAGACCCCGGGTCAAGCCCGGGGTGACGGGATGTGACTGTAATAAGGTCGAAGGATCACGATTCTAAGGTGAACCGGGTCCTTTTAGGCGAAACCTATCTAACCAGATGAAGCAACTTTTCGACCTTACTTACTTTGTAATAGAGAAGGCGGTTAAGCAGGGTTCAGTTTCAAGTTCACTAAATGCCGCAGAACCAAATCTTGTCCTGCGTGGCACAAACCGGTCCACGTAAAAGGACCAAACGGCCCGCCGATATCCCTCTGGGACCCGTTCGTTTTGTGGATTGTCCGTTGCCAGTTCCAACGCGAAGTTTGCTGTTAGACCGTGGCAGACATCCTTGAATTTACGATCCCATGCAGTCTGTTTCGATGCCTCAATATCCCATTGGTTGATTGACTTGATAAGCTTTAGCGAAGCGCGATCACCCTTGCATTCTACCGCATAGAGGCATGCTTTATTGCCCGGCGCACGGTTCGCTATGTACCAGTTCGCGGAATTGACGAGCTTTTCCTTAGTAAGTCGCGACCAACTCCAGTAACGCACCCCCCAATCGATTGGTCCAGCAATAAGGCAATATACCGCGAACAGAAAAGCAAGTGTCAGAGCACATCCATGCCGTCTAGTGTTCAATACCATGCGCATTCAGAAGCATAGTAAACTTCTTGGAACAAGCTGAATGTTGGCCAGCAAACCGATGGCTGACCAGGCTGTCAGAGCAATCGTCATTCCCACCAGGTTAAATTAATCCACACCACGCACAACCAGTGTGCGCAGTCACCCCAAAACTTTCCTACATCGCCCGATCCTGTCCAATGTCACCACGCACACATCGTCGCCCCGTGCTTGACACGGGGCTGGGCTGCCTTGCGATGCCGGATTTCAGCGCAGCATTTGAAGGAGCCCACAGTCTGAGTCGGCCCGTAGAAAAGCCAAACCCCGGGTCAAGCCCGGGGTGACGGAGAGAGGTTGGGCGGCGGGATTCACGGCCGGAATTTGTGCCGTTCTGGCTTTTCTGATAGCTCTGGAGCGACAACATTGCGGATGCCGGAAGGAAGTCTTAAGTTCATGAGATGATTGCGATGCGCAAACCGATGCAGATGGCGCTTGTCACAGTTCTAGTTGCCGTCTGCGTTTTGGTGACCATCCAAATGCCAGACCCTCCAACCCAGTCGAACCTGATCTGGTCTTTGGGTATCCCCCTGGGAGTAGCGTTAACATTTAAAGTAAGGGTCAGGGAAAAACGTCAGTGGAGTATACTACGCTTCGCTGCTTGGTGTGGAATCCTTATTTTCTGGTCGTTCATTTCAACGCTGCTAGTCCTCATGGCGCACGGGACTTAGACCGAACCAAGGCCCGCTTTCCCACCATCAACCCCAAAACTTTCCTACATCGCCCGATCCTGTCACAAGCGAATCAAGCAAGACCAAGGCGGTGGGATTGGCGAAAATGGAAAGTCACACATCCTGGACCGCACGGCGCAGCATCGGGCCTGAAAAACGATTGTTTGCCAGCCTATTACCCCTGGAATCCCCGCGAAAAGTCACACAATTCCCACCCCGGTTCCGTGTCAACCACCCGCCACGGTTGCATCGCGTGACCAAAGCGGTAAGCGCCAGCGCATGACGATTGCCCGCCTGTCCGATCTGGCTGATGCCGCCGCTTGCCCCCGATTGGTGGTCAAGGTCGGCTCGTCCTTGCTGGTCGGCAAGCAGGGGCTGCGGCGGCAGTGGATCGAGGCTTTGGTGGCAGAGATCGCGGCGGCGCGGGGGCGGGGGCAGCAGGTGATTGTGGTGTCATCCGGCGCGATTGCGCTGGGGGCGGCGAAGCTGGGGCTGGACAAGGGCGGGCGTGGCAGTCTGGCCGATGCGCAGGCGGCAGCGGCGGTGGGGCAGATTGCGCTGTCCGGCTTGTGGGCTGACTTGCTTGGGCTCCATGGGCTGACCGCGGCGCAGCTGCTGCTGACGCTGGAAGATCTGGAGGATCGCCGCCGCTACCTTAACGCCACGGCCACTCTGACCCGGCTGCTCGATGCGGGCGCGGTGCCGGTGATCAATGAGAACGATTCGGTCGCCACGCAGGAGATCCGCTTTGGCGACAATGACCGGCTGGCCGCGCGGGTCGCGCAGGCGGCGCGGGCCGATGCGGTGCTGCTGCTGTCGGACGTGGACGGGCTGTTCGATCGCAACCCGGCGGAAGCGGGTGCCAAGCTGCTGAGCGAAGTGCGCGGGGTGACGGCAGAGGTCCATGCGATGGCCACTGGCGGGTCAAGCTCGGGCATGGGATCGGGGGGCATGACCAGCAAGCTGCAGGCGGCCGAGATCGCCGAACTGGCGGGGATCGCGCTCGCCATCGCCAGCGGGCTGCATGATGCCCCGATCGCGCGGGCCTGCGGAGAGGGGATCGGCACGCTGTTCCTGCCCCGCCGCAAGGCCGGCGCGCGCAAGGCCTGGCTGGGCGGGCGGCTGCGGCTGAAGGGTGCGCTGGTGGTTGACGCCGGAGCGGCGCGGGCGCTGGGCCGGGGATCGAGCCTGCTCGCCGCCGGGATCACGGCGGTTGAGGGTGAGTTCCAGCGCGGCGATGCCGTGGCCGTGCGCGATGCCGAAGGCCACGTGCTGGCCCATGGCCTCAGCGAATACGATGCCGCCGAATGCCAGCGGCTGAAAGGCACGCAATCGGCGGAACACGCCGCGCTGCTGGGCTATGCCCCGCGCTCTGCCGTGGTCCACCGCGACCAGATGGTCCTGCTGTGATAATCGCGATTACCGGGGCGACCGGCTTCGTCGGCCAGGCCCTGCTGGAACGCGCGCTGGCCGAGGGGCTGGAACTGCGCGCCTTGGCCCGGCGTCCCCAGCCGCCCCGCGCCGGGGTGGAATGGGTGGCGGGCGACCTGGACGACACGGCCGCGCTGGCCCGGCTGGTGCAGGGCGCGGAGGCCGTGATCCATGTCGCCGGGGTGGTCAACGCGCCCGATCCGGCAGCGTTCGAGCGCGGCAATGTGGCCGGGACGCTCAACCTGGTCGAAGCCGCGCTCGCCGCCGGGGTGCCGCGCTTCGTCTGCGTCTCCTCGCTCTCTGCGCGTGAGCCGGACCTGTCGGTCTATGGCGGCAGCAAGGCGCGGGCGGAGCGGCTGGTCATGGCCAGCCCGCTTGACTGGACGGTGGTGCGCCCGCCGTGGGTCTATGGCCCGGGGGATCGCGACACGCTCGACATGTTCAAGGCGGCGCGCTGGGGCTTGATGCCGGTCCCCCCGCGCGAAGGGCGCAGCTCGCTGATCCATGTCGATGATCTGGTGCGCCTGCTGCTGGCGCTGGTGCCGGGCGAGGAAGGGGTGAGCTACCGGGTGTTCGAGCCCGATGACGGGCGGCCCGGCGGCTGGAGCCACTACGAGGTCGGCCGCGCGATCGGCTGGGCGATGGGGCGGCGGCCGTGGGTGATCCACCTCAGCCGCCAGTCCCTGATGCGCGCCGCCAGGGGCGACATGGCGCTGCGGCGGCACAAGGCCAAGCTGACGATCGACCGGGCGAACTACATGGCGCATCCGAACTGGGTGGTGAGCGCGGATGCCCGCCCGCCCGCCGCCCTGTGGGAACCGCGCGTGCCGACCCGCGAGGGGCTGAAAGCGACCGCAGAGTGGTACCGGGAGAACAAGTGGCTCTAAGCAGCTGCTTACGCCTGCCAATATAAGCGCCTGTCCCTCGCCAGGGCTGGCCGGGCGGGGCAAGCGGCCCGGACACAACCGGAGCCAGAACCATGGATACGACCCCTGAACTCACCACCCCGCGCCGCTGGGACCCGATCGTCAAGCTGACCCATTGGGGCGTAGTCGCGGCGGTGATCGGCAATGCGATCCTGACCGAGGAAGGCTCGGGCTGGCACATCTGGCTGGGCTATGGTCTGGCCGCCTTGCTGGCGTTGCGGCTGCTTTGGGGGCTGATCGGTCCGGCCGAAGCGCGCTTCAGTGCCTTTCCGCCCAGCCCGGCCCGTGCGGCCGCCCACATCGGCGAGATCGGGCGCGGCGAGGTGACGCAGCACCGCTCGCACAACCCGCTCGGCGCGCTGATGGTCTATGCGATTTGGGCGACCTTGCTGGTGGTCTGCGGCACCGGCATCGCCATGTCCGGCCCGCCGCCGGCCGATCCCTTTGCCCAGCGCGGCGAGCACGCCGAACGAACCGCGGCCACCGGCGCGCAAGTGCAGGAGGAACGCGAGGAGGATGAGGCAGGCGAAGAGCGCGAAAGCGGCGAGGGCGAAGGAGAAGAGAGCGAACTTGGGGAAGTGCATGAAATTGCCGTCAACCTGCTCTATGTCCTGATCGCCCTGCACCTTGCAGGGGTGATATTCGAAACCCGGCGCAGCGGGCCGCAGATCGTGCGGTCAATCCTGCCCGGCGGCTGACCGGAGCAAGCATGGCCAAACGCCTGAAAGACACCGCGATCCGCCGCGACCGGCAGGCCCTGCTGGTCGCGGTGACCGTGGTGGTGCAGGCGGTAGCGGCGGTGTTCTTTGTGGCCGATGCGCTGGATGATGTGGCCGATGCGGGCGTAACTACCCATATCGCGATCGAGGGGCTGATCGCCTTTGCCCTGCTGGCCGGGGTGGTGCTGGGGGCCTTGCACATGCGGGTGCTGCTGGCTGAAGCACGGCGGCGCGAACAGAGCCTCAGCATCGCGCGCGGCGCGCTGGGGGCTCACGTGGCCGAGCGGTTCCGGGACTGGGGGCTGACTGCGGCCGAAAGCGACGTGGCGCTGTTCGCGCTCAAAGGCTGCGACGCCGCGGAAATCGCCCGGCTGCGCGGCGCGGCGGCGGGTACGGTGCGGGCACAGCTAAGCCAGGTCTATGCCAAGGCCGGGGTTACCAGCCAGGCGGCGCTGGTCAGCCTGTTTGTCGATGACTTGCTCGACTGGCCTCAGAACGCCGGATCGTAACCCGGGGGCAGTTCGCTGGCCGCGCCATCGACGTGGATGCCGCATTCGGTCTTGTCCCAGCCCTTCCAGCGGCCCGAGCGCGGGTCTTCGCCCGGTGCGACGCGGGTGGTGCAGGGCATGCAGCCGATCGAGGGATAGCCCTGCGCGACCAGCGGGTGCGCGGGCAGGCCGGTGGCGGTGAAATAGGCGTCGATCTGGTCGGCGCTCCAGTCCACCAGGGGGTTGACCTTGAGCCGGCCCTGACTGTCGGTCAGGTCGATCTCGAACCGGGGCAGGGCGGCGCGGGTGGCGCTCTGAAAGCCTTTGCGGCCGGTGAAGCTGGCGTCGTAGTGCGCCAGGGCGGCGGCGAGCGGCTGAACCTTGCGGATCTCGCAGCAACCGTCGGGATCATAGGACCAGCGCAGGCCGTTCTCGTCGCGCCCCGCCAGCAGCACCGGATCGGGGGTGAGGTTGATCAGATTGGTCAGCCCCAGCTGCCGCGCCAATTCGTCGCGGTAGGCCAGCGTTTCGGGGAAATGCTTGCCAGTGTCGAGGAACAGCACCGGCACCGCCGGGTCGATGCTGGCCAGCAGGTGCAGCAGCACCGCGCTTTCCGCGCCAAAGCTGGAGACGGCGGCGATTTGCCCGGCCAGCCCTTCGCGCAGCAGGTCCGCCAGCATCGCCTGCGTGCCGACACCCGCGAAGCGCGCGTTCAGCGCTTCGGCGTCCTGCGCGGTAAAGCGCGGGGCGGTGTCGATCCGGTCGATGCGGCGCGCGGCTTCACCCATGCCGTTTTGCCCAGATGGCGGCGCGGCCATCAGTGGTGGGCTGATAGACTTCGGCATAGCGGCTGAAGGCCGCTTCGGCATCGGCCGGGTCGAGCGGGACTTCGGGCGCGAAGGCATCGAACCCGCAGCGGCGCATATAGGCGATCTGATCGACCAGCACTTCACCCACCGCGCGCAGTTCGCCGGTATAGCCTGCCTCGCGCAGGATCCGGGCAGAGGAATAGCCGCGCCCATCGCCGAACACGGGGAAGTTGACCTCGACCAGCCGCAGCCGGTCCAGATGCGGCAACAGATCGCGTGCTTCGTCACCCGGTTCAAGGCGGACGGCGGCGGCGTTGGTCTGACCGGCGAAGGAATCCACGGTCACGCCGGGATCGGCCACGGGTTCATCGCTGCGGAAGCGGAATTGGACCTGGGTCATCGAGCCCCCTCCTCTTCAGAGGAGGGGGTTGGGGNCGACTAGGGCCTGCTGTGCAGACCCAAGTCTCACTGCCCCTCCTCTGAAGAGGAGGGAGGGAGAATTGCGCTTAACCATAGATCGCCTCCTTGAACGGGGCCATGCCGATGCGGCGGTAGGTATCGAGGAAGCGTTCGCCCGGCTGGCGTTCGCCCAGGTAGCGGTCGGTCACGCGCTCTACCGCATCGACAATGCCGTTTTCGTCGAAACCGGGGCCGGTGATCTGGCCGAGCGAGCAATCCGCCCCTTCGCTGCCGCCCAGCAGCAGCTGGTAGTTTTCGACGCCCTTGCGATCGACCCCCAGGATGCCGATGTGCCCGGCGTGGTGGTGGCCGCAGGCGTTGATGCAGCCGGAAATCTTGAGCTTGAGCTCACCGATCTCCTGCTCTTTCGCGGCCATCCGCTGGCTGATCTGCTGCGCGACCGGGATCGAGCGGGCATTGGCCAGAGTGCAGTAATCAAGGCCGGGGCAGGCGATGATATCGCCGATCTGGTCAAGGTTTGCAGTTGCCAGGCCATTGGCGTCGAGCACTTGCCACAGCGCATACAGGTCTGCCTTGCGGACATGCGGCAGGACGATGTTCTGGGCGTGGGTCACGCGCAGTTCGTCAAAGCTGTAGCGTTCGGCCAGATCGGCCATGACGCGGATCTGATCGGCGCTGGCATCGCCGGGGATCGCGCCGACCGGCTTGAGGCTGATCACCGCCACGGCATAGCCCGGCGCCTTGTGCGCCACGGTGTTGTTATCCACCCACAGCGCAAAATCGGGATCGCTGCGGTCGAGTTCGTCGGACAGCCCGGTTTCGAACGGGGGATCGACGAATTGCGCCTTGATCCGCTCCAGCTCGGCCAGTGGCGGTTCGATGTTCTGGCTGAGCAAGTGGGCGAATTCGGCTTCGACCTGGCGGGTATATTCGTCCTTGCCCAGTTCGTGGACCAGGATCTTGATCCGCGCCTTGTACTTGTTGTCGCGGCGGCCGTGGCGGTTGTAAACGCGCAGGCAGGCCTCGGCATAAGTGATGAACTGGTCAAGCGGCACGAAGCTGTTGATGCAGGGCGCGATCATCGGGGTACGGCCCATGCCGCCGCCGACATAGAACGCCGCGCCCAGATCGCCGGCTGCATTGCGCACGATCTGGATCCCGATGTCATGCAGCCGCATCGCCGCGCGGTCGGTATCGCTGGCGATCACCGCCATCTTGAACTTGCGCGGCAGATAGCTGAATTCGGGGTGGAACGTGCTCCACTGCCGGATCAGTTCGGCATAAGGGCGCGGATCGACCAGTTCGTCTGCCGCAGCCCCGGCGTACTGATCGCTGGTGGTGTTGCGGATGCAATTGCCGCTGGTCTGGATCGCGTGCATTTCCACCGATGCCAGATCGGCAAGAATATCAGGGGCTTCTTCCAGCTTGATCCAGTTGTACTGGATGTTCTGGCGGGTGGTGAAATGGCCATAGCCGCGGTCATACTTGTCCGCGATATGCCCCAGCATCCGCATCTGCGCGCTGCTGAGCGTGCCATAGGGAATGGCGACGCGCAGCATATAGGCGTGGAGCTGCAGGTAGAGCCCGTTCATCAGCCGCAGCGGGCGGAACGCTTCTTCGGCCAGGTGGCCATCAAGACGGCGGCGAACCTGATCGCGGAATTCCGCCACGCGGGCATCGACCATGGCCTGGTCATATTGGTCATACTTGTACATCAGATCACCCATTGCCCGGCGTTCGGATCGGCCGGCTTCAAAGTCAGGTCGGGGCGCACGGTCGGGCCGAGCGCGCGGATGCGTTCCTTGATGTGGGCGGGGCGGATCCCGGCCTCATCGCGGGCGGCGTCGATCGCATAGGCCCCGGTCACCCGGCGCGCGGCCTGTTCACGGGCCAGCACGGTGTCGGCATTATCGCCCACGTCCACTGCGTCTTCGACATGGAGCGACCATTCCACGCCGGTCCACCAGGTCACGGCCCCGCTTTTCAGGTCATTGCCGGTCAGAATTTTCACTGCGTCACCTCCAGCGCCAATGCGCGCAATTCATCGATATTGGGTTCGGCGGTCACTTCACCGATCACGATCAGGGCCGGGCTTTTGACCTTGTGGCGGGTGACCAGATCGGCAAGGCCAGCCAAAGGCGCGCGCAGCACGCGCATGGCCGGGCGGGTGGCATTCTCGATCACGGCCACCGGCATGGCCGGGGACAGGCCATCGGCGATCAGCTTTTCAGTTATCGCTTCTGAAGTGGCGAGGCCCATGTAGATCACCAGCGTGCGGCCTTGCCCCGCCAGGCCAGCCCAGTTCTGTTCGCTCAGCCCCTTGCACTGCCCGGCAACAAAGCTGACCACCGAAGCAGTGCGGCGGTGGGTCAGCGGCATCAGTGCGGCAGCGGCTCCGCCAATCGCGGCGCTGACGCCGGGGACGACTTCCACCGGCACTCCGGCAGCGCGGCAAGCTTCAGCCTCTTCGCCGCCGCGCCCGAAAATGAAGGGATCGCCGCCCTTGAGCCGGATCACGTCGCGTCCGGCCAGCGCTTCACGCACCAGCAGCGCGTTGATCTCGGCTTGCTGCATCGTATGGCGCGAGCGCTGCTTGGCGACCGAGATCAATCGTGCATCGGCGCGGGCGAGGGCGAGGATTGCGGGATCGACCAGACCGTCATGAACGATCAGCCGGGCCTGCATCACCAGCCGCGCGGCGCGCAGGGTCAGCAGATCGGGATCGCCGGGACCGGCGCCGACCAGCCAGACCTTGCCGGTCATGGTGCTGGCTTTGGGGGCATTGTTGCTCATTGGGCTGCAATGGGGATCGGCAGCGGCGGGTGCCAGCCAGAATGGCTTGGGGGGGGCTTAGGAAAAGTTCGCGGTCCGGACCGGTCCGGGAACGTGGTCCTAACCGGGCTCTCTGGACAATTGCACGATCCGCTGGCGCACCGCATCTTCGACAAAGCGCGAAAGGTCCCCCTTGCGGGTTCCGCGCGCGGCCAGCACCCGGCGCAGGGCCATATCGGTGCTGGGTTCAACCACGATGGTCCATTTGACTTTCGGGGCAGTGGGATCGGGCATGGGCGGTTCCTTTGGGTCGGTGGGTAGGGTGGTGGGGTACTCGGGCGTTGGGATGGTTCACGCAGAGGCGCAGAGGAAGAAGGGAGGCGCAGAGAGGGCTTGCTGAGCCACAGGCTCTGTCGCCATCCGAAGGCCTGGTTTTCGGGAATTGGTGCGGAAGAAGGGCGGCTGCGCCGCCATGCGCTCCTCCTCCGCGCCTTTTTTCTTCCTCTGCGCCTCTGCGTGAACCTCTTTTGCGGCCATGCCCCAACCAGCAGGGCAGGGCTTGCAACACCAGCCTAACCGCCCCGCCGCACCTGATCAACGGATATCCGTATATCCGGTTATCCGGATAAGCGGATATACGGATATCCATCCATAACCGCCGCTTTCCTACATCGCCGCGATCTGTCATCCTTGCAGGCCAATGACACGGATTTCCGCGCCTTTTCGCCCGAATCGCTGCTCCTTTCCGGGCAGGGGGCGATTGCGGAGAGGGGGTGATTTTCGCGCACAGGACTGTGTCCAATGTGTCCAGTCGCCCGGCTCTGCCCGTCCGGCCATCCACAGGCCATCGCCGGGGGCCCATTGCAGAGCGGCGGGGGCAATCCCATATCCCGGTGCAAGCGCGGGATTCACCCGCATCGGTCTATTGGGCAGGCCGGATTGGATGGAATTGACATGACTACATTGCTTCCCCTGCTGCCGCTGCGCGACATTGTCGTGTTTCCCGGCATGGTCGTACCCCTGTTCGTCGGCCGCGAAAAATCGGTCTCGGCGCTGGAAGCCGCCATGGCGGGGGACAAGGACATCTTTCTGCTCGCCCAGCTTGACCCCGGCTGCGACGATCCGGACCGCGATGACCTGTACGATGTGGGCGTGATCGCCACGGTGCTTCAGCTGCTCAAGCTGCCCGATGGCACCGTGCGGGTGCTGGTAGAGGCACGCCAGCGCGCTCAGCTGGAAGCCTTGCGGCTGGAACAGGCCGCCAGCGGCGAAATGATGGTTGCCTCGGTCGATACGCTGGATTCGGTAACCGTTTCCGGCACCGAAGTGTCGGGCATGATGCGCAGCGTGGTCGAAACCTTCGCCGAATATGCCAAGCTCAACAAGAAGCTGCCGCAGGACGCGGGTGAGAACCTGGGCGAGATCGTCGATGCCGCCGTGCTGGCGGATAATGTCGCCGCGCATATCCAGGCCAAGGTGTCTGACAAGCAGGCGATGCTGAGCGAAGCCGATCCGCTGCGGCGGCTGGAAATGGCGCACGCCTTCATGGAAGGCGAGCTGGGCGTGCTGCAGGTAGAGCGCAAGATCCGCGGCCGGGTGAAGCGGCAGATGGAAAAGACCCAGCGCGAATACTACCTCAACGAACAGCTCAAAGCGATCCAGAGCGAGCTGGGCGGCGATGGCGAGGACGCCAACGAAATCCAGGAACTGCAGGACAAGATAGACAAGCTCAAGCTGTCGAAGGAAGCCCGCACCAAGGCCAATGCCGAGCTCAAGAAGCTCAAGACCATGCAGCCGATGAGCGCGGAAGCCACCGTGATCCGCAATTACCTGGATGTGCTGCTGGGCCTGCCGTGGGGCAAGAAGAGCAAGCTCAAGAAAGACATTCATGCCGCGCAGGCGGTGCTGGATGCGGACCACTATGCGCTCGACAAGGTCAAGGACCGGATCGTCGAATATCTGGCGGTCCAGGCCCGCACCAACAAGCTGAAGGGGCCGATCCTGTGCCTCGTCGGCCCGCCGGGGGTGGGCAAGACCTCGCTTGGCAAGTCGATCGCCAAGGCCACCGGGCGCCAGTTCATCCGCCAGTCGCTGGGCGGCGTGCGCGATGAAGCGGAAATCCGCGGCCACCGCCGCACCTACATCGGTTCGCTGCCGGGCAAGATCGTCTCCAACCTGAAAAAGGCCGGGACCAGCAATCCGCTGTTCCTGCTGGATGAGATCGACAAGCTGGGCCAGGATTTCCGCGGCGATCCGGCTTCGGCGCTGCTCGAAGTGCTCGATCCGGAACAGAACGCCAAGTTCCAGGACCACTATCTGGAGCTGGATTACGATCTGTCGGACGTGATGTTCGTCTGCACTGCCAACAGCCTCAACCTGCCGCAGCCCTTGCTCGACCGGATGGAGCTGATCCGGCTGGAAGGTTACACCGAGGACGAAAAGGTCGAGATCGCGACCCGCCATCTGATCGCCAAGCAGGTCGAAGCGCACGGGCTCAAGACGGGCGAATTCACGCTGACCAATGAAGGGCTGCGGGATCTGATCCGCTATTACACCCGCGAAGCCGGGGTCCGCACGCTGGAGCGCGAAATCGCGCGGCTGGCGCGCAAGGCGCTGCGCCAGATCCTGGAAGGCAAGGCCAAGGCGGTTACCATCACGCCCGAAAACCTGGGCGATTTCGCCGGGGTGCGCAAATTCCGCCACGGCGTGTCGGAAGACGAGCATCAGGTTGGCGCGGTCACCGGGCTGGCCTGGACCGAGGTCGGCGGCGAGCTGCTGACGATCGAAAGCGTCACCGTGCCCGGCAAAGGACTGGTCAAGACCACCGGCAAGCTGGGCGAAGTGATGAACGAAAGCGTCCAGGCCGCCTTCTCGTTCGTGCGGGCGCGTAGCCCGGCCTATGGAATCAAGCCCAGCCTGATCGCGCGCAAGGACATCCACATCCACTTGCCCGAAGGCGCCGTGCCCAAGGACGGTCCATCAGCCGGGGTGGGCATGGTCACTTCGATCGTGTCCTGCCTGACCGGGATTGCCGTGCGCAAGGACGTAGCCATGACCGGCGAGGTCACGCTGCGCGGGCGGGTGCTGGCGATCGGCGGGCTCAAGGAAAAGCTGCTGGCCGCGCTGCGCGGCGGGATCAAGACCGTGCTGATCCCGGAAGAGAACCGCAAGGACCTGGCCGAAATCCCGGCCAATATCCTTGATGAGCTGGAAATCGTGCCGGTTTCCCACGTCGATGAAGTGCTGGAACGCGCGCTGGTGACCATGCCGGAAGCGATCGAGTGGAGCGACGAGGATGACCTTGCCAGCCAGCCTGCCGTAGCGGCCGGCCCGGGCGGCCCGGCGCTCCCGACCGCGCATTGATTCTTGCTGCGGTGCAGCGATTCAGGGGCATTTCCCGATTCGCTGCACCGCATCATGTGCAGTGTGCGCCGCAACAAGCGCCAGACAGGTCAAAAATGGCGCTAAATCGTGGATAATCGGGGGCTATGGGGCCGGTTTGGCTTTGACAGCGCCCATAAAAGTCGCTCAATTCCGCCATCTCTTGAGGCGATTCAAAAGATCAACCGAAGTTTTCAAAGGTAGGGGGATTCCCGAATGAACAAGAACGAACTGATTGGCGCCGTTGCGGATTCGAGCGGCCTGACCAAGAGCGATGCCACCAAGGCTGTCGAAGGCGTTTTCGAAGCCATCACTGGCGCCCTGAAGAGCGGCGACGAAGTCCGTCTCGTCGGCTTCGGCACCTTCTCGGTGGCCAAGCGCAAGGCTTCGACCGGCCGCAACCCGCGCACCGGCGAACCGATGAAGATCAAGGCTTCGGCTCAGCCGAAGTTCAAGGCCGGCAAGGGCCTGAAGGACGCCGTCAACTAAGACGCGCTTCCAGCAGCGGGCCGGCCTACGCCTCGCCACCCGCCGAATTCCTCGCGCCGCGCTTGTCCTAGGACAGGCGCGGCGTTTGGTATTTGGGGTGGACGAGGGGGTGGCACAGGAATGGGGCGCTCTCAGCCCGCCTTGGCCTTGACCACGGTGGGCTTGCTCTGGAACGAGATCAGCCTGGAGAAGGCCCAGGCCAGCACCATCGCCGCCGCCACTGCGGCAAAGCGCACCCAGGTCTCGCGGCCCAGCACTTCAGACATCCAGACCAGCACGGTCAGATGGACACAGTACAGCGGGAGCGAGAAGGTGCCGAGCCACTCCATCGGCGCCTTCAGCGCCTGCGGCGGCTGGCTCATCGCCACCACCCACATGATGGCGGGCAGGAACAGCATCACGAACACCAGGTCGCCATGCGCATGGCTCAGCGGCAGGAGCGGGACCAGCATGATGCCCAGCACCGGCAGGATCGTCGCCAGCCACCACGGCAGACCCGGACTGCGCATCCCGTCCCTGTACTTGCGCCCGAACCAGACCCCCAGGACATAGGAAAAGCCGACCCGCGGCAGCGCCATCCACCAGGTCTTCCACGTCGGCGCATCGACCCCCATGGTATCGCTGCGGTGGATCTGGACCGTATAGATCAGCCAGGCCCCCATCACCATGGCCAGCACCAGCATGGCCCGGGTGGGCACTCGCCGCAGCACCAGCGCGTGGAGGAAATTGGCCAGCAGTTCGTAAAACAGCGTCCACTGCGGCCCATTGAAACGATAGAACGGCCCGCTCCCGGTCAGGCTGGGGATCATCGCCAGATCAAGCGCAAGCCAGATCAGCAGAGTCAGCGGATCGGCCAGCCCGATCCAGAACGCCCGCACCACCGCCACCCCGGCACCCACCGCGACCAGGGGCCAGAGCCGCACGAACCGCGAGCGGGTAAATTCGAACGCCCCGATCCCCGCGTTCAGCTTCTTCTCGGTCGAAACCGCCAGCACGAACCCGCTGAGCAGGAAGAACATATCGACGAACAGGTATCCGCGCACGAAATGCCCGTGCACACGGTACACGATGTCAAGATGGTAGAACATGATCATGAAGGCCGCGATCCCGCGCAAGCCATCCAGCTGGAACAGCCGCGGCGGATGCGCCTGCGTGGCGGCACTGGCCTGTGTCATGTCGGTATCCCCCATCCTGTCCGTGATCCCCGGGCTCTTACACCGCAAGATCAAGCGATTGGCAAGGAATGACGGGTATGGAGCAAAGGGCGGGCACTGGACGCCCCGCGCCAGATGGACTATATCGCTTCGCGATGAACCGCTTCCTCCTTGCCCTGCTGGCCCTGCTGACGGGCCTTGCTGCACAGGTTACCCCTGCGCAGGCGCGGATGAGCGGCGCTTCGGATACCGAAATCGGTGCGGTCGAAGGGGTGCGCAGCCCAGCGCGCAGCGCGCTTCCTGCCCAGTCGATTTCGGCCCCGGTGGTTCGCCAGGAACGCCGTGAACAGGAAGCCGCCCGGGTTAAGCCGGTGCGGGTCCGTGTCTACATTCCCTC
Source organism: Novosphingobium sp. B 225 (assembly GCF_002198665.1). GTDB lineage: Bacteria > Pseudomonadota > Alphaproteobacteria > Sphingomonadales > Sphingomonadaceae > Novosphingobium. Next base: position 17,898 of record NZ_MWLM01000022.1, read on the forward strand.
GGTCCTGTTCGGACCCGACCGCGCCTTCGAATAGCGCTTCGGCCTGAATCAGTCTGACCTGCCTGCGCGGGGCCGCCCCGGTGCGGGCTCTTGCCATATTATCCCTATCACTATCAGGAATCTGCCCATGCTCGGCGCCATCGCCAAGGCCATTTTCGGCTCGTCCAACGATCGTTACGTCAAATCGCTCGACAAGATCGTCAAGCAGATCAACGCGCTTGAACCCACCATCGAAGCTCTGTCCGACGATGAGCTGAAAGCCCAGACTGCCAAGTTCCGCGCCCAGCTGGACGATGGCAAGGAACTGGACCAGATCCTGCCCGAAGCTTTCGCCACCGTGCGCGAGGCGAGCAAGCGCGTGCTGGGGATGCGGCACTTTGACGTGCAGATGATCGGCGGGATCGTGCTGCACCGGGGCGCCATTGCCGAAATGCGGACCGGTGAAGGCAAGACCCTGGTGGCGACCCTGGCGGTTTACCTCAACGCGATCGAGGGCAAAGGCGTTCACGTCGTCACGGTCAACGATTACCTCGCCCGGCGCGACGCCGAATGGATGGGGCAGATCTACAAATACCTAGGCCTGACGGTTGGCGTGATCGTTCCCAACCTGTCGGAGGACGAACGCCGCGAGGCCTATAATTCCGACATTACCTATGCCACCAACAACGAACTCGGCTTTGATTACCTGCGCGACAACATGAAGCAGGAACGCGGCCAGATGGTGCACCGCCCGTTCAATTTCGCGATTGTCGATGAAGTGGACTCGATCCTGATCGACGAGGCGCGCACCCCGCTGATCATTTCCGGGCCAACCGACGACAAGAGCGACCTGTACATGTCGGTCGATGCCGTGGTGAAACGGCTTAGCGAAGAGCTGTATGAAAAGGACGAGAAGGCCAAGAATATCACCCTGACCGAAGACGGGGTGGAATGGGCCGAGCGGGAACTGGAAATGGCCGGGCTGCTGGTCGGCTCGAACCTCTACGATGTCGAGAACACCCAGGTGGTCCACCACCTTGACCAGAGCCTCAAGGCCAATGTCATGTTCAAGCGTGACATCGATTACATCGTCAAGGACGGCAAGATCGTCATCATCGATGAATTCACCGGCCGCATGATGGACGGGCGGCGCTGGTCGAATGGTCTGCACCAGGCGGTGGAAGCCAAGGAAGGCGTCCAGATCGAGCCCGAGAACCAGACCATGGCCTCGATCACGTTCCAGAACTACTTCCGCATGTACCCCAAGCTGGGCGGCATGACCGGCACCGCCGCGACCGAAGCGGCGGAATTCCATGACATCTACAAGATGAACGTCGTCACCATCCCCACCAACGTGCCGGTGCAGCGCGTTGACGAGGAAGACGAATTCTACAAGAACACCAATGACAAGTTCCAGGCCATTGCCAAGCTGATTGCGGAAAAGAGCAAGTCGGGCCAGCCGGTGCTGGTCGGCACGGTCTCGATCGAAAAGTCGGAACTGCTGTCGGACTTTCTAAAGCAGGAAGGCGTCAAGCACGCGGTACTGAACGCGCGGTTCCACGAAATGGAAGCCCACATCGTCGCCCAGGCCGGGCGGATGGGGGCGGTGACCATCGCCACCAACATGGCCGGGCGCGGGACCGACATCCAGCTCGGCGGCAACGTGGAATTCCGGATCGAGGATGAACTGAAGGACACCCCCGAAGGCGCGGCGCGCGAAACCGCGATCGAGAAGATCAAGGACGAGGTCGCTGCCGAAAAGGCCCGCGTGCTGGAAGCCGGCGGGCTGTGCGTGATCGGCACCGAACGCCACGAAAGCCGCCGCATCGACAACCAGCTGCGCGGCCGTTCGGGCCGTCAGGGCGATCCGGGTCTGTCCAAGTTCTACCTCTGCCTCGAAGACGATCTGCTGCGCATCTTCGGGCCGGACACGCTGTTCAGCCGGATGATGAACAGCAATCTGGCCGATGGGGAAGCGATCGGTTCCAAATGGCTGTCCAAGGCGATCGAGACCGCCCAGAAAAAGGTTGAGGCGCGCAATTACGACGTGCGCAAGCAAGTGGTCGAATACGACGACGTGATGAACGACCAGCGCAAGGTGATCTATGCCCAGCGCGAGGAAATCATGGATGCCGATGCGCTGGATGATGTGGTGCTCGATATGCGTCACGATTCGATCAATGCGATCGTCGGGGATGCCTGCCCGCCCAATTCCTATCCCGAACAGTGGGACGTTGCCGCGCTCAAGGCCCGGATCGTCGAAGTGGCGGGGATTGATGCGCCGATTGAACAGTGGATGGAAGGGGACGGGATCGAACCCCAGGACATCGAACAGCGCATTGCCGATCTGGCCGATGCCAAGATGGCCGAAAAGGTGGGCGAAGATCACGCCATCTGGCGCCAGGTTGAAAAGCAGGTGCTGCTCGAACGGCTGGACCATTACTGGAAAGAACACCTCGCCACGCTCGACGCGCTGCGCCAGGTGGTGTTCCTGCGCGCCTATGCCCAGAAGACCCCGATCAATGAATACAAGCAGGAAGCCTTTGGCCTGTTCGAACGCATGCTCGAAGCAATCCGCGAGGACGTGACCCGGATCCTGTGCAACAGCGAACTGCGCATGCCCGATCCGGTCCAGCTGCCCGATTTGCCAGACTTCCTGACCACCCACATCGATCCCTTCACGGGTGAGAATGACGCCGCTGGCCAGCGCATGGCCGGGGCCGATGCGATGATGGGCGCGCTGGGCACCGGTGCGGCGGCTGTGGCGGGCGGCGATCCCTATGCCCACCTTGGTCTATCGCGCAACGCGCCGTGCCCGTGCGGTTCGGGAGAGAAGTACAAGCACTGCCACGGCGCCGTAGGCTAACCGCCGTCCGCCAGGGCGGCTCCACAAATCGCGGGAGGAGTCAGGGGAGGGCGTGTTACTGTGAAGCTGGATAGCAGCCCCTCCTTCAGCCCCTCCCGCCAGCGGGAGGGGAGCAAGCGGACGACCTCGCTGCGCTGGTCGGAGCTGTCATGATCTGGCTTCCCGCAGGGTTCTTCGTTACCGCGCTGCTTTATGCGTCGGTCGGGTTCGGCGGCGGATCGACCTATAGCGCGCTGCTCAGTCTGGCCGGATTCGATTACCGGCTGCTGCCGATCGTCAGCCTGGCCTGCAACGTGGTGGTGGTTACCGGCAGCACGATCCGGTTCGCCCGCGCCGGGCAAGTGCCGTGGCGCGCGGCGCTGACTTTGTCGCTGATTGCGGCACCACTGGCGTTCCTGGGCGGGCTGACCCCAATCAGGCAGGGAACATTCCTGCTGGTGCTGGGGCTCAGCCTGATTGCGGCAGGCCTTGCACTGTTCGTGCCGCGCGCGCCGGACCAGACGGCAGGACGCAGCCCGGCGGCGGGTTATATGGCCATCGCGGTTGCGCCGCTGGGCTATCTGGCAGGGCTGGTCGGGATTGGCGGCGGAATTTTCCTCGCGCCGCTGCTCCATCTTACCCGCTGGGACAAGGCGCGCCGGATCGCGGCAACGACCAGCCTGTTTATCCTGATCAATTCGCTGGCGGGGATCGCCGGGCAACTCGCCAAGAACGGCCCGGACCGCTTTGCCGAGGCGCTGACAGGCGCGCTGCCGCTGCTGATCGCAGTGGTGCTGGGCGGTCAGCTTGGCTCTGTCCTGGCGCTGCGCTGGCTGCCCGAACGGGTGATCCGCTGGCTTACCGCCGCCCTGACGATCTGGGCGGGCAGCCGGTTGCTGATCGGTTAGAAAAGCAAAAGCCCCGCCGGTGAGGGCGGGGCTTTGCAATGCCCGAGGCGGGGATGGCTCCCCGAGTAGGATTCGAACCTACGGCCAAGTGATTAACAGTCACCTACTCTACCGCTGAGCTATCGGGGAATGCTCCCCCGCCTGCGGGCAGGGGTGCGCCTATAACAGCGCGTGGCGGTTTGGCAAGCCGGGGAAGCGGCAAAATTTGTCAGAACTCGAACTGCTCGGCGAAAATGCGGTCTTCCAGCGTTTTGCCTGGATCGAACAGCAGGGTCAGCTGGTGCTGGCGCGCGACCTTGATCTTGACCGCCATGATGTCACGCAGTTCCTTCTGATCGGCCACTGCGGCGACCGGGCGCTTGACCGGATCGAGCACGCGGAAATCGATCTCGTAGTGATCGGGGATGATCGCCCCGCGCCAGCGTCGCGGGCGGAACGGGCTGATCGGGGTAAGGGCGAGCATGCTCGATCCCAGTGGCAAAATCGGGCCGCTCGCTGAATAATTGTAGGCCGTGGACCCCGCCGGAGTGGCAACCAGAATGCCGTCGCAGGTCAGTTCGCGCAGCCGCACCTTGCCGTTGACCGAAACCTCGATCCGCGCGGTCTGGCGCGTTTCACGCAGCAGTGACACTTCGTTGATTGCGCAAAAGCTTTCCTGCTTGCCGCTGCCGGTGGTGGCGACCATTTCCAGCGGCGTGACCGCCAGCGGCTTGGCCCGGGCAATCCGTTCATGCAAGGACCGGCTGCTTTTGGGCCGGTTCATTACGAAGCCAAGCGTGCCGAAATTGATGCCGTAAGCAGGAATGACCCGGCCGCTGTCGAGCATCGAATGCAGCACGTGGAGCATGTGCCCGTCACCGCCCAGCACCACCGCAACGTCGGCATCCTCCAGCGGCACGAACAGCCCGCTTTCCTCCAGCGCCGCAGCAGCTTCCTGCGCGCGCGGAGTGTCTGACGGCAACAGGGCAAGTCGCAGTGGCTGGGCCATGGCGCTTGCATATGGCCCGGCGCCCGCTTTGGCAATGCGTGGCTGGTTGGGAATACTTTGGCAGGAACCTTATGCTAAGGGACGGGCATGATGACCCCGCATCCTGACGAGCTTGACCCCGGCCGCGATGCCGTGACCGGGCTGCCCGGCGCGGAAACGGCGCGGGCGCGGCTGGGCGAATGGCTGGCGCGGGGCGAGCAGGTTCAGGCGCTGCTGGTTGGCCTGCGCCGGTTCGATGCGGTCAACCTGGCCTATGGCACGGCCAGCGGCGATGCCGCGCTGGCTGAGCTGGCCAGCCGGATCAAGCATTTCGCCGCAGATGAGCTTGACGGGCCCTGGCTCGCGGCAAGGGGCGGGGGCGGGCAGTTCCTGCTGCTCAGCGCCGATCCGTGCAGCCGCGAACGCTGGCAGTTGTTTGCCGCCGAATTGCTCGATCGGCTGGCCCGGCCGATCGTCACAGCCGGCGGAACGGTGCGCCCCAGCCCGCGCGCGGCTTTGCTGCGCGGGCTTAGCGGGGAAAGCGCGGATTCGCTGCTGGACCGGCTGGCCCATGCGCTTGACCGGGTGATGGTTCAGCCCGGCCGCCGCCTGCTGTGGGGCGATGGCGAAGCCACCCGCGCAGGCCGCCGGGCGGCGCAGCTTGAAGCGGACCTGCTGCAGGCGCTCGACCGGGGCGAGATCGAAGTGCTGTACCAGCCGCAATTCTCCTGTCTCGATGACCGGCTGAGCGGTGCCGAGGCGCTGGCGCGGTGGGATCACCCCCAGCTTGGCCGGATCGGTGCAGGCGCGCTGTTCGCGATTGCCGAACGCGCCGATCATGTTGCCCAGCTCAGCCGCGAGATCCAGCGCCGCGCGCTGGAGGGAGCGCGGGGTTGGCCGATGGATCTGCGGCTCTCGCTTAACGTCACACCCAACGATCTGCTGGCCGAAAACTTTGCCGCCGAATTCGCCGCCTTGGTGCGCGACAGCGGCTTTCCGGCCTGGCGACTGACGCTGGAAGTGACCGAGCAGGTCCTGCTGGCCGACGTCAGCCATGCCGCGCGCGCGCTGGGCGAACTGGCCGGGCAGGGGATGCGGATTGCGCTGGATGATTTCGGCGCGGGGTTCTGCAACTTCCGCTATCTGAAGCTGCTGCCGCTGCATTACCTCAAGCTCGATCGTTCGATGATCGACGGCGTGGTGGGCGACGCCCGCGATCTGGCCGTGCTGCGGGCGATTATCGCCATGGCCGGGGCGCTGGACCTGAAAGTGATTGCCGAGGGCGTGGAAACCGAGGCCCAGCGAGTGCTCGCCGCGGGCGAAGGCTGCGCTTTCTACCAGGGCTTCCTCCGCGCTCAGCCGATGAGCGCGGCCGAGTTCGGAGCCTTGGCGCGGGGCTAGCGCGCTTTCCTGGCAATCGCGCTCAATCCCTTGGTCAGCTGGAACAGGCCGTTGAGCCGCGCTTCGGGGTTGGCCCAGCTGCGCACGACCACGATCTTGCTGTCGGGGCGCAATTTGATGGTGCCGGCCAGCCGGTCGGCATAGGCGATCAGCCCGGCGGGGTCGGGGAACTGATCCTGATGGAAGCTCACCAAAGTGCCCTTCGCGCCCACGTCGATCTTGGCGATGTTCGCCTCGATCGCCTGGCGCTTGATCTGGATCAGCTTGATCAGGTTGGCGGTGGGCTGCGGCAAGGGGCCGAACCGGTCGATCATTTCGGCCGACAGGCTTTCGACTTCCGCCGTATCCTCGGCATCGTTGAGGCGGCGGTAGAGCGCCATGCGCACCGCCAGGTCCGGCACATAGTCTTCCGGGATCATGATCGGCGCATCGACGGTGATCTGCGGGCTGAGCGCGTGGCGTTCGCGGGCAATGCCCATGTCGCCCGCCTTGGCCGCCAGGATCGCGTCTTCGAGCATCGACTGGTAGAGTTCGAACCCGACCTCGCGGATGTGGCCGCTCTGCTCGTCACCCAAGAGGTTGCCCGCGCCGCGAATGTCGAGATCATGGCTGGCGAGCTGGAACCCGGCCCCCAGCGAATCGAGATCGCCCAGCACTTTCAGCCGCTTTTCCGCGACTTCCGAAAGCTGGGTGTCTGCAGGTGTGGTCAAATAGGCATAGGCGCGCAGCTTGGCCCGGCCAACCCGGCCGCGCAGCTGATACAGCTGGGCCAGGCCGAACCGGTCGGCGCGGTGGATGATGATCGTATTGGCGCTCGGGATATCCAGCCCGCTTTCGACAATCGTGGTGCTGACCAGCACTTCGTACTTCTTTTCGTAGAAGGCGCTCATCCGCTCTTCCACTTCACCCGCACCCATCTGGCCGTGGGCGGAGATATAGCGCACTTCGGGCACGGTTCTGTGCAGCCAGTCCTCAACCTCGGCCATGTCGGCGATCCGGGGGACAACGATGAAGCTCTGCCCGCCGCGGTGGTGTTCGCGCAGCAAGGCCTCGCGCATCACCATTTCGTCCCATTCCATCACATAGGTCCGCACCGCCAGCCGGTCGACCGGCGGGGTCTGGATCGTGCTGAGTTCGCGCAGGCCCGACATCGCCATCTGCAGGGTGCGCGGGATCGGGGTGGCGGTAAGGGTAAGCATGTGGACGTTGTGGCGCAGCTGCTTCAGCGCTTCCTTGTGGTTCACGCCGAACCGCTGTTCCTCGTCCACGACCACCAGGCCGAGCCGTTTGAACTGCAGACCCTTGGACAGCAGGGCATGGGTGCCCACCACCACATCAACCGTGCCGTCTGCCAGTCCGGCCTTGGTCAGCTTGGCTTCCTTGTCCCCGACCAGCCGGCTGAGCCGCCCGACTTTCAGCGGAAAGCTGCCGAAACGCTCAGTAAAATTGGTGAAATGCTGGCGCGCGAGCAAAGTGGTTGGCGCAATCACCGCCACTTGCTGCCCGGCCATCGCCGCGACAAAGGCAGCGCGGAGGGCAACTTCGGTTTTGCCAAAGCCGACATCGCCGCAGACCAGCCGGTCCATCGGCCTGCCCTCGGCCAGATCGTTCAGCACGTCCTCGATCGCGGCTTCCTGATCGTCGGTTTCCTGCCACGGGAACCGCTCAACGAACTGGTCGAAGCTGGATGGTTCGGGTTGAAGCACGGGAGCCTGCCGCAGCGCGCGCAAAGCAGCTGTGCGCAGCAATTCGTGCGCGATCTCGCGGATGCGCTCTTTCAGGCGGCTCTTGCGCTTTTGCCAGCCTTCGCCGCCAAGCCGATCCAGCGCGACAAATTCCGCGTCCGAACCATAGCGTGAGAGGACATCGATATTCTCAACCGGCACGTAGAGCTTGTCGCCGCCGGCATACTCCAGCATCACGCAATCGTGCGGGCTGTCGCCGACCGGGATTGATTGCAAGCCGCCGTATCGGCCGATCCCGTGCTCCATATGGACCACCAGATCGCCCGGGGTCAGCGCGCTGAGTTCAGCCAGGAACGCATCCGCGCCCTTACGGCGCTTCTTGCGGCGGACCAGCCGGTCGCCCAGCATGTCCTGTTCGGTTACCAATTCCAGATCGGCCGTGCTAAACCCGGTTTCGAGCGGCAGGACCAGCGCCACCGGCGCGCCTTTTGCGGCCAGACCCAGCGCTTCCTGCCATGTATCGGCCAGGACCGGCTCGGGCCGCGCGGCCTCGCCCAGAATCGCGGCGATGCGGGCGCGGCTGCCCTGGCTATAGGCCGCGATCAGCACTTTGCGCCCGCGTTTGGCCTGCCCGGTCAGGTACTGGGCGGCGGCTTCATAGACATTGTCGCCGCGGGCCCGCTCCGGCGCGAAATCGCGGCCGCTGGCAAAGCCGAAATCCAGCACGGTCGCGCTTTCGGGCTGGGCGAACAGATCGGTCTTGTGGATCGGCCGCTGCTGCAAAGCGGTGTCGAGCTCGCCGCGCGAAAGGTAAAGCGCGGCGGGTTCCAGCGGGCGGTACGATCCCGCCGCCTTGCCCGACGTATCGGTGCGCGCGGCGTAATAATCGGCAATGTCGCCCAGCCGTTCATCCGCAGCGCCCAGCGCCGCACTGTCGATCAGCATCAGATCGCCCGCGCCCAGGTGATCGAACAGGGTGGCCATCTTGTCTTCGAACAAGGGCAACCAGTGCTCCATCCCGGCCAGCCGCCGCCCGTCGCTGACCGCCTGATACAGCGGATCGCCGGTGGCATTGGCGCCGAACTTTTCGCGGTAATGCCCGCGAAAGCGCTTGATCGATTCCTCATCGAGCAGTGCCTCGCTGGCCGGAAGCAGCAAGTGTTCCGGAATCGCGCCGGTCGAACGCTGGGTATTGGGATCGAACAAGCGTAGCGTTTCCAGCTCGTCGCCAAAGAAATCGAGCCGCAGTCCGCTTTCCAGACCCGATGGGTAAATATCGAACAGCGATCCGCGCACCGCATATTCGCCCGCATCGGCCACGGTATCGGTGCGCGAATAACCCTGGCGCTGGAGCAGGCCGATCAGCGTTTCCCGGTTGATCGACATGCCGGGCTTCAACAGGCGGACGCTTTCGCGAATGCGGAACTGGCTTTGCACCCGCTGCAGCACCGCATTGATCGTGGTGACCAGCAGTTGCGGTCCGGCTGGTTTCGCTTGCAACCGGTACAGTGCCGACAGCCGCCGTGCGCTGACTGACAGGGCTGGGCTGGCGCGGTCATAGGGCAGGCAATCCCAGGCGGGGAAGGTCAGCACCTCCAGTTCGGGCGCGAAGAAGGCAGCGCTATCGGCAATGCCCTGCATCGCCGCGTCATCGGGCGCGATGAACACCACCCGCCCGCGCGCCGCCCGCGCCAGGTCTGCCAGCACCAGCGGCTGCGCCCCGCGCGCAACAGAGCTGAGGGTCAGCGGGGCCTTGGCGCCCAGGATTTTCGACAGGTCAGGCATGGTCCACGCAACAGCAATTGCCCCGCGTGCCGAATCGGATGGCAAGCGGGGTCAGGAAAGGAAGCGGGTCTGTAGCCGTGGAACGCGCCGCTGTCAGCGCGGGATTTCTACGAAATCGAGTTTGCGGAACGCATCCATCTGCGCGCCGCGGTATTCCTCGGGCACGTCCAGAGTGCCCAGAGCCCAGCCCATGATGTCAACGTCTTCCTCGTCCAGCAGGCGTTCGAACCATTCGACTTCAGTTTCGCCCCACTGGCTGTGGAACACATCGAAGAAGCAACCGATCATGTAATCCGCCTCACGCGTGCCGCGGTGCCAGGCGCGGAACTTAAGACGGCGGAGGCGGTTGGTATGGTTCATTTCTGTGCCGCTAGGTCGCACAGGCCTTTGTGGCAAGGGCAAAGGCTCGCTATAGCCATGCCATGCGCCCCGATCGGCTCAACCCCCTGTTCGCCGCCGCCGACAGCCTGAAAGGCGTGGGCACCGGGCTGGCGCGTCCGCTGGAAAAGCTGGGGCTGACGCGGATCAGGGACTTTGCCTATCACTTGCCAGATCGCTTCGTGCAGCGCCGCGCGGTCGCCAATCTGGACGAGGCGAGCGTGGGCGAGAATATCGTCGTCGCGCTGACCCCGGTGGAGCACCGCAGTTCATCCGGGCGCGGCCCGTTCCGGGTGCTGGCAAGCGACGCGCTGGGCAACATCTGCGCGCTCAGCTTTTTCGGGCGCTCGTCCTATTCCGCCAAAAAACAGCTGCCGGTGGGCGAACTGCGCTGGGTGGCCGGGCGGCTCGATCAGTACGGGCAGATGCTGCAGATGGTCCACCCGGACCATATTTCCGAGGCGAGCAGCGCGGCGCTGGGGCAGCTGACCGAACCGATCTATCCGCTGTCCGAAGGGCTGACCCAGGGCCGGATCGCAGGGCTGGTGCTGCAGGCGCTGGAGCAGGTGGAGCCGCTGCCCGAATGGATCGAGCCGGGGCTGCTGGACAAGATGCAGTGGCCCGCCTGGCGCGATGCCCTGGCGCTGGCCCACAAGGGCGAGCATCCCGCCGCGCGTGACCGGTTGGCCTATGACGAATTGCTCGCCAACAGTCTGGCCTTGCTGTTGGTCAAGCAATCGAACCGCGCGCGGGTCGGCACGCCGCTCAAGGGCGATGGCTCGCGCCGTTCGCGGCTGCAATTGCCGTTCCCGCTGACCGGCGCGCAGCAGCGCTCGATTGCCGAGATCGAGGGCGATCTGACCCAGACCGCGCCAATGCTGCGCCTGCTGCAGGGCGATGTCGGGTCGGGCAAGACGGTGGTCGCTTTGGAGGCGATGCTGATCGCGGTTGAGGCAGGGGCGCAGGCGGCCTTGCTGGCCCCCACCGAAATCCTTGCTCGTCAGCACTTTGAAACGCTGAGCCGGATGGCCGCTGGAACCGGCGTAGAGATCGCGCTGCTGACCGGGCGGGACAAGGGCCGCCCGCGTGAGGCGATCCTGATGGGACTGCTTGATGGCAGCATCGACATTGTGATCGGCACCCACGCGATTTTTCAGGACAGCGTCAGTTACAGGAATCTGGCCTTGGTGGTGATTGATGAGCAACACCGCTTCGGGGTCGGCCAGCGGCTGCTGCTGACGCAAAAGGGCCGCCGCACGCCGCATTGCCTGGCGATGACCGCCACCCCGATTCCGCGCACGCTGACGCTGGCCCAGTATGGCGAGATGGACGTCAGCAAGCTGGACGAGATGCCCCCCGGGCGTCAGCCGATCGATACCCGCGTGGTCGCGGTGGAGCGGATCGGCGACGTGGTGGGGGCGATCGCGCGGCATATCGAGACAGGGCAGCAGGCCTATTGGGTCTGTCCGATGGTCCGCGAACTCGAGACCGAGGACATCGCTGCCGCCGAGGCCCGCTTTGCCGAACTACGGGAGCGCTTTGGTGACAAGATCGTGCTGGTCCACGGCCAATTGCGGCCCGAAGTCAAGGACGCAGCGATGGAACGCTTTGCCCGCGGCGAGGCGGCGGTGCTGGTCGCCACTACCGTGATCGAAGTTGGGGTGGACGTGCCCAATGCCACGCTGATGGTGATCGAGCAGGCTGAACGCTTTGGTCTGGCGCAATTGCACCAGCTGCGCGGCCGGGTCGGGCGCGGATCGGGCAAGAGCACTTGTCTGCTGCTGCGCGGCACGGCGCTGTCCGAAACCGCACGCGAACGGCTGGCCCTGATGCGCGAAACACAGGACGGGTTCCGCCTTGCCGAGGAAGACCTGCGGCTACGCGGCGGGGGCGAACTGCTGGGCACCCGGCAATCAGGGGATACGCCGTTCAAGGTGGCGCAGTTGGAACAATTGCAGCGTTTGCTGCCTTTGGCGCACGATGATGCACGGCTGCTGGTGGAGCGCGACGGCGGCCTGACCGGGGATCGGGGGGATGCGGCGCGGTTGTTGCTCTATCTGTTTGAGCGGGATTGGGGCGTGCAATTGCTGCGGGGCGGTTAGACGACAGCTAGCCGGAACCGGGATCGTGATGACGAAAGAGTGCCCCTCGCTATCGCTTGGGAGTTTTTTGGATGACCGTCCCCCGGACGGTCATTGATTCCAAAAAACTGGTCGGGGAAAGAGGATTCGAACCTCCGGCCCCTGCCTCCCGAAGACAGTGCTCTACCAGGCTGAGCTATTCCCCGACCGATCTTAGAGCCCCCAAGGGAGCCCAAGGCAGGAGCGCGCCTATAGAGAGCGATTCCCGGGGTGGCAAGCGGGCAATCGCATGTTTATCGTGGGGCCATGGCCACTGCCTCGATTCCCTCCGTTCCTGCCCCCGATCACTGGGAATGGCAGTACCTCAACCTGATGCGCCGCATCTGGGAAAGCGGAGACGAGCGGATCGACCGCACCGGGGTGGGGACGCGATCGGTGTTCGGGGCAGAATTGCGCTTCGATCTGGCAGGCGGGGCGATGCCGCTGCTTTCGACCAAACGCGTCTATTGGAAGACCGCCGCGCGCGAATTCCTGTGGTTCCTGACCGGCGATACCAACATCCGCGAGCTGTGCCGCCAGGGGGTCGAAATCTGGACTGACTGGCCACTCGATCGCTATCGCCGTGAAAGCGGTGACCCGATCGAACGCGCCGATTTTTCGAAGCGAATCGTCGAGGATGCCGCATTCGCCGCCCAATGGGGCGATCTCGGCCCGGTTTACGGCAAGCAATGGGTCGATTGGCCGGTCTATGAACCGGCGGGCGAGGGGCTGTTCCGCCAGCGCGCGCAAGGGGTGAACCAGGTTGCCGATCTGGTGCAGAGCCTGCGCCACAACCCCGGCAGTCGCCGCCATATCGTTGAGGGCTGGAATGTGGCCGAGCTGGACCGGATGGCCCTGCCGCCGTGCCACAAGACTTATCAGTTCCACGTCAGCGCCGGAAACCGGCTGTCCTGCCTGCTCTATCAGCGCAGCTGCGACGTGGCGCTGGGCCTGCCGTTCAACCTGTTCGGCGCGGCGCTGTTCACACGGATGCTGGCGCAGCAGTGCGATCTCGAGCCGGGCGAACTGGTGTGGATGGGCGGCGATACGCACCTTTATCTCAACCATGGTGAGCTGGTGGAAGCGCAACTGGCGCGCGTGCCCAGCTGCACGGCGACGATGGAGATTGTGCGGCGGCCGGATTCGGTGTTCGGCTATCGAATCGAGGATTTCGAAGTCAGCGGCTATGCCCCGCAGGCGCATCTGAGTGCGCCGGTGGCGGTTTAGAGAAGGGGTTCACGCAGAGGCGCAGAGCAGAAAGGGAGACGCAGAGGGAGTGCTTGGAGCCGCAGGCTCTGCTTAAAAAGGCGGCGTTGCGGTTTGCTTGAGGCAGCAGGATATGGCGGCTTCGCCGTAAGTCCGACACCTCCGCGCCTCCCTTTCTGCTCTGCGTCTGTGCGTGAACTGTTCCACTGGCGCAGTCTGTTGACGCCGCAACCGGCTTGAAATAATATGTCGCACGTCTAAAATTTTGCTTCCCGCGCGGAGGCGAGTCTGGAGAGTGCCTGATGGCGAATGGGCCTGCCGATTCCGGAGCTGTGCGCAGCAATCTGCCGCCTCTGTCGCTGCACGTGCCCGAACCGCCGTTCCGGCCGGGCGATCCGGTCGATTATTCCTATTTGCAGATCCCGCCCGCCGGTTCCGCCTTTCGCCCGGACGAGGCTTGCGCTCCGGCTGATACCGCGCCGCTGTGCACCGGCATGATCCGTGTGCTGGACGCGGATCACCGTGCGGTCGGACCGTGGGATCCGAAGCTTGATCCCGAAACATTGCGGCGAATGCTGCGCGTCATGGCGCTGACCCGCGCATTTGATGACCGGATGTACCGCGGCCAGCGCCAGGGCAAGACCAGCTTCTACATGAAATGCACCGGGGAAGAGGCAACCAGTGTCGCCTCTGCCTTTGCGCTGGCCGACGATGACATGGTGTTCCCCAGCTATCGCCAGCAGGGCATCCTGATCGCGCGTGGCTATCCGTTGCAGGAAATGATCAACCAGATCTATTCCAACCGCGCGGACAAGCTGAAGGGTCGGCAGCTGCCGATCATGTATTCCAGCCGCGAACACAACTTCTTCACGATCAGCGGTAATCTGGCGACGCAGTATCCCCAGGCGGTCGGCTGGGCCATGGCCAGCGCGATCAAGGGCGATACCCGGATCGCCAGCGCCTGGATCGGTGAGGGTTCCAGCGCAGAGGGCGATGCCCACGCCGCTTTCACTTTTGGCGCGGTGTTCAACGCGCCGGTCGTGCTCAACGTGGTCAATAACCAGTGGGCGATTTCCAGCTTTTCCGGGTTCGCCGGGGCCGAACGGGCAACCTTTGCCAGCCGCGCCACCGGCTATGGCATCGCCGGCCTGCGGGTGGACGGCAACGATGCGCTCGCGGTCTATGCCGCGGCGCGCTGGGCCGCCAACCGCGCGCGGGCGAACCATGGGCCGACCCTGATCGAACACTTCACCTACCGGGCTGAAGGGCACTCCACCTCGGACGATCCCGGCCAGTACCGCTCGGCGCATGAGCGTGAGGAATGGCCGCTGGGCGATCCGATCATGCGGCTGAAGCGGCATCTGGTGGCGCTGGGCGAATGGTCGGTAGAGGCGCACGCGGCGATGGACGCGGAACTGGTCGAACAGGTCAAATTCGCGACCAAGGAAGCCGAAAAGAACGGCGTGCTGGGCCACGGGCTGCACCACCCGTTCCACACCATGTTCGAAGACGTGTTCGAAGAACTGCCGCCGCATCTGGTCGAACAGGCCGATCAGGCGATGCACGAACGGCGGATCAAGTGGCCCGATTGGAAGGAAACATGATGGCCGGTCAGGTAACTTTCGAGCACTCCCCCCTCCTCTTCAGAGGAGGGGCAGTGAGACTTGGGTCTGCACAGCAGGCCCTAGTCGCAGCGGGGTGGTGCTGTGGCGCAACACCACCCCCAACCCCCTCCTCTGAAGAGGAGGGGGCTCTATGAGCGAGTTGCCCGAGGAAGGCCCGGTGAGCCTGGCCGAAGCGCCCGTGCGCCGCCTCAACATGATCGAGGCGATCAACGAGGCGCTCGGCATCATGATGGAGCGCGACCCGGACGTGGTCGTGTTCGGTGAAGACGTCGGCTATTTCGGCGGGGTATTCCGCGCCACGGCCGGCCTGCAGAAAAAATACGGCAAGAACCGGGTGTTCGATACCCCGATCAACGAATGCGCGATCATCGGCGCGGCGGTGGGCATGGCGGCCTATGGTTTGCGCCCGGTGCCGGAAATCCAGTTCGCGGACTATATCTATCCGGGCTATGACCAGCTCGTGTCCGAAGCGGCGCGACTGCGCTATCGTTCGGCCGGGGAATTTACCGCGCCGATCACGGTGCGCTCTCCCTTTGGCGGGGGCATCTTTGGCGGGCAGACCCACAGCCAGAGCCCGGAAGCGCTGTTTACCCATGTGGCGGGCCTGAAAGTGGTGATCCCCAGCACGCCTTACGATGCCAAAGGTCTGCTGATTGCTGCGATCGAGGACAACGATCCGGTGATCTTTTTTGAGCCCAAGCGGATCTACAACGGCCCGTTCGGCGGGAACTATGACAGGCCGGTCGAGCCCTGGGCCCGGCACCCGGCCTCCGAGGTTCCCGAGGGCTATTATTCGATTCCCTTGGGCAAGGCGAAAGTGGTCCGCCCCGGCGAAGCGCTGACTGTGCTGGCCTATGGCACCATGATCCACGTTGCCAGCGCGGTCTGTGCGGACAAGGGTGTCGATGCAGAGATCATCGACCTTCGTACCTTGGTTCCGTTCGATCTGGAGACTGTGCAGAAGTCGGTGGAAAAAACCGGCAAATGCCTGATCGTTCACGAAGCAACCCGCACCGGCGGCTTTGGCGGTGAACTCTCTGCGCTGGTGCAGGAACACTGCTTCTACCACCTCGAAAAGCCGATCGAACGCGTTACCGGGTTCGATACGCCTTATCCCCACAGCCTCGAATGGGCCTATTTCCCCGGCCCGGTCCGCATCGGCGAGGCGATCGACCGTTTGCTGAAAGACTGATCCCATGGGCCGATTCACATTCAACCTCCCCGACATCGGCGAAGGCATCGCCGAGGCCGAGATTGTCGCCTGGCACGTCAAAGTGGGCGACCGGATCGAAGAAGACGACAAGGTCGCCGACGTGATGACCGACAAGGCCACGGTCGAAATGGAAAGCCCGGTGTCCGGCACCGTGGTGGAAATCGCCGGGGCCGAGGGTGACATGATCGCGATCGGTTCGGCGCTGGTGGTGATTGAGGTTGAGGGGGAAGGGGAGGTTGCTGCTGCGCCTAAGCCGGTTGAAACCCCGGAAACACCCCCCGTTCCGTTCGTGTCGAGCGAAGTCGAGACACCGCCCACCGCGCCTGAACCTGAACCGGTAGCCCTCACGCCAGAGCGTGTCTCGACTTCGCTCGACACGAACGGTGGGGGGAGCAAGGTCCTCGCCAGCCCCGCCGTCCGTGCCCGCGCGCAGGACCTCGGCATCGACCTGGCGCAGGTCCGCGCGGCAGCGGATGGCCGCATTCGCCACGCCGATCTCGATGCGTTCCTGAGCTACAACGGCGCCTACCGCGCCGCCGGGGGCAAACGCGCGGACGAGGTGGTCAAGGTCTTCGGCCTGCGCCGCCGCATTGCCGAAAACATGGCCGCGTCCAAGCGTCACATCCCGCACTTTTCCTATGTCGAGGAATGCGATGTCACTGCGCTGGAGGCGATGCGCGGCCAGCTCAATGCGGCCAAGGGCGATCGCCCGCGCCTGACCATGCTGCCGCTGCTGATCGCCGCGATCTGCAAGACCCTGCCGCAGTTTCCGATGCTCAACGCGCGTTATGATGATGAGGCGAACGTGGTCACCCGCCACGGGTCGGTCCACCTTGGCATGGCGACCCAGACCCCGGGCGGGCTGATGGTCCCGGTGATCCGCGATGCGCAGGACCGCAACGTGTGGCAGATCGCCAATGAAATCACCCGCCTCGCCGAAGCGGCGCGCAATGGCAGCGCGAAAAGCGAGGAACTTTCGGGTTCGACCCTGACGATCACCTCGCTGGGGCCACTTGGCGGGGTCGCGACCACGCCGGTCATCAATCGCCCGGAAGTGGCGATCATCGGCCCCAACCGGATCGTCGAGCGCCCGATGTTCGTGCCCGATGGCATGGGCGGCGAACGGATCGAGAAGCGCAAGCTGATGAACATCTCGATCAGCTGCGACCACCGCGTGGTCGACGGCTGGGACGCGGCGAGCTTTGTCCAGGCGCTGAGGCGGTTGATCGAAACCCCGGTGCTGTTGCTGGATAGCTAGGCCATACAGATCCTCTCCATTTTCGCCGCAGGTGCAAATGGGGAGGGGGACCGCCGCCGCAAGCGGTGGTGGAGGGGCTGCGGCGCTGCGTCATGGCCCTTCCGTCAGCCCTGCGGGCTGCCACCTCCTCATTTGTGCGACGCAAAAATGGAGAGGGATTGTCAGGGAGCCAACATGACCACCGATCCGCGCATCGATGCCTATATCGCCAAGGCCGCACCGTTCGCGCAGCCGATTCTGACCCATCTGCGCGCGCTGGTTCGTGCGACGCTGCCGGGGCTGGAAGAGACGGTGAAGTGGGGTATGCCGCATTTTGTCTATAACGGCAAAAACCTGGCCGGCATGTCCGCGTTCAAGGCCCACGCGGCGTTCATGATCCACGGCGATGGGCGGCAAGGCGATGCCATGGGGCAGTTTGGCAAGATCACCGCGCTGGCCGACCTGCCGGGTGACAATGCGCTCAAGGACAAGCTGGTCGCCGCGAGAGAGCGGATCGACAGCGAAGGCACTGCGCTCAAGAAGAAGCCTGCCGCCGCGCGGGTGGCCAAGCCAGAATTGTCGGTCCCAGCCGAATTTCAGGCCGCGCTTGATGCCAATCCGGCGGCCAAGGCCGTGCTCGAGGGGTTTGCCCCGTCACACCGCCGCGAATATCTGGAATGGATTGTCGAGGCCAAGCGCGACGAAACCCGCGCCAAGCGGGTCGGGCAGGCCGTTGAATGGTTGGCCGAGGGCAAGAAGCGCAATTGGAAGTATCAGAACTGCTAGAGCGATCCAATGCGGATCGGAATGGCTCTAGGATTTCTTGCGATAGGCAGCCTTGCCGAAAATCTGCACCGTACCATTCACGAAGGCGCTGTCAGTCACGGTAAGCACACCGTCAGTAGCCAGAACGTAGCTTGAATGGCCCACCTCGCTCAGGGCATCGCCCCAGGTGACCCGCAGTTCGCCCGGCTTGGTCCGGCCCTTCAGCTCGTGAAAGTTGCCATAGCTGTCGGCCCATAGTCCGACCACGCTTCCATCCGGTTTGATCCGGTAAGTGCCCTGGCCTTCGAAGCGGAATGCCGGACGATCACCCAACGGGGCAACATCGGCGGTGAAAGTCAGCACGGTGGCACTGCCGACCAGTCCGGGGCGAACCACCAGTTTGCCTTTGGCCGGGCGGCCGATGAAATCGATGTCGCCTTCCCATTCGCCATTGAACCAGCCAAGGCTGGCCTGGACAGGGGCCTGCTGCGCATGGATCGGCACCGGAAGCGGGGCAATTACCGCAGCGCCAAGCAATGCTGCGCGGATGAGGCCGCGCATCAGCCTTCCACCAGCGACTGCGCG
This sequence comes from Novosphingobium sp. B 225, assembly GCF_002198665.1. Taxonomy (GTDB): domain Bacteria; phylum Pseudomonadota; class Alphaproteobacteria; order Sphingomonadales; family Sphingomonadaceae; genus Novosphingobium. Next base: position 36,597 of record NZ_MWLM01000022.1, read on the forward strand.
AACATCATCGCGTTACCATCGGGGTCATAAAAAGTCAGCAACCGGACCAGCCCGGGTATGGTCTGGATCTCTCCATCTTGCTGCACACCATGGGTATCGAGATGCGCCTTGGCCGCCTCGACATTGGTGACGCTCCAAACATTGGTTGCCCCGCCGCCTTGCGGAACGTCGCGGTTCTCTGACAGTCCGACATTGACCCCCGGCATATGAGTAGCCAGCTCGCACCAGCCGATTTCTTCGGCGCGGTAGAGCAGAGTGAAACCCAGCACCTCCTGGTACCAGGCAATCGAGCGATCAAGGCTGGTGACCGCCATCGAAGCGGTCAGTTCTGCAACAAAGTCCAGCGCCACTATCGAATCCCCCGCTTGTCCGTATGGTCCGAAAAGTATAGTAGGTAGTGAATGTGGTCAACAGGAACCCGCGAAGACCTGATCGTACTGGGCCAGCAGCGCTGGATGCTGCCCTTGCTGGCCGCATTGCGGTGCAGCGGAGGTGGGCGATTCGCCGATCTGCGTCACAGATTGGGCCTGCCGCGCGACAGTCTGGTGCGCACGCTGGATGCAGCGATTGCGGCGGGCTGGGTGCAGCGCAATCCCGGCCACGGCCATCCGTTGCGACCCGAAGTGATCTTGACCAAAGCGGGTCAACGACTGGCTGGCCGAGCCCAGACCCTGGCCGAGGCACTGGCGCAGCAGGGCCTGGCTCCCGCCGCGCTATCGCGCTGGAGCTTGCCGCTAATTCAGGGTCTGGCCATAGGGAATGAGCGGTTTAACGAGCTGGCCCGGCATGTCCCCGAAGCAAGTCCGCGCGCGTTATCGCAGGCGCTGCAGCGCCTGGTCGCCAACGATCTGGTGGGACGCAGTGTTGAGCCGGGCTACCCGCCATCCAGCCGCTACCGATTGACGGCGCGGGGTCGGGCTTTGGCCGAAGCGGCTTAGGGTCAGGACCTGGGCCTGTGGCCTAACGCACGATCCCGCTGTAAGTAATGCTCCCCGCTCCGCGCGCGGCGAGGGTGGGGGCGACGCGCCAGCGGACATGGGTGACGTCTTCGGCAATGGCGAGCCGATCGCCCGCGCGCAGCAGGCCCAGTTTGCCCCAGCTGCGGCCGCCATCGACGCTCACTTCTTCATCGCCATTGGCGCTGCTCTGAAACGCGACCGAGCGCGGCAGGGGATTGGTGACGGTGAAGCCGCCCTGGCCGCCCATCCGGGTCCAGCTGACCACATAGACCACCCGGTCACCCCGGCTGAGCCGTGCGGCAGGTTCGAGCATCCGGCCGGTATCGGGCTCGCCGCGCTCCACAAAGACCGCGCTGTCGAGCGCGACCAACGGGTTGGCCTGGGCCGGCATGGCCAGTGGCGCACAGAGAATCGCAAACGCGGCAGCGTGGCGGATCGACACAGGTAACAGCCCCCTATTGCCGCCCGCGGTGAAGCGGGCCGGATTGGCACTGTGTCGCAAAACAGGGCAAAGGAATGGTTAACGCGGGCTCACCGGAACCAGGTAGTTTCCCGCCGCGCGGCACCTTGGGAAAAGCTTTTTCACACCCCCGCAAACGAGTGTTGACAGCCCCGGCGTGCTGGCCTAGTGGCGCGGCTCCCAAGTGGCTGCGCGGGTGTAGCTCAGTTGGTTAGAGTGTCGGCCTGTCACGCCGAAGGTCGCGGGTTCGAGCCCCGTCACTCGCGCCACTTGGGAATTTCTTCTTAAAATCCGCTGCTAAACTTCACCTCGCTGCTCCCCGCAGGCAGGCTGATCATCATGCCGTCCTGCGCCAGCTTGAGCGGGCCGGAGAACACTTTGGGCGCATCGCCCAGGAACAGCGGTTCCATCAGCTTTACCGGCGGGGAGGGGACGAGGTGATAGAGCACCAGTGCTTTCACTCCGGCTTCCTTCGCGGCGCGCGCAGCGTCTTCGGGGCTGGCGTGATAGTTCTGGATGTCTTGCATGATCTGGGCGTTGCCCGCCTGCCCGCGCTCGGCCAGCTTGGCTCCCAGCGCGGCGATCATGCGCTTGTTCAGCGCTTCGTGCAGCATCAGGTCGGTGCCCTTGGCCGCGGCAACAAAGCTGGGGGAATAGACCGTATCACCTGACAGCGCGAGTGAACGGCCCTTGTAATCGACGCGGAAGCCAAAGGCCGGTTCGATCGGGGCGTGGTTGACGCGGATCACGGTGATTTTAACCCCGTCCTTGTCATAGACCACCTGGCTGTCGGTGCCGCCGGGCAGGGCGATCACACTGGCCGCTCCGCCTGCGCCGCCGGGCTGGACCACTTTGGGCCCGTGATGGGCCACGCGGTAGCCCTGATCGAGCGTATAGGCCGCGTTGAAGCCTTCGATCACCTTGTCGGTTCCCGCCGGGCCATAGACCGGCAGCGGAGCAGCGCGCCCGCCAGCGACCCAGGCCTGCAGCAGCAATTCACCCAGCCCGTCGATGTGGTCCGAATGCAAGTGAGTCAGGAAGGCTGCCTGCAGTTTGGGCATGGGAAAGCCCATCCGCCCGAGCTTGCGGATCGATCCCGATCCGGCATCGAATACGAAGGCCTGCTGCCCGGCCAGCACCGCCAGGCACGGTCCGGCGCGGGCGGCATCGGGCATTGGCGACCCGCTGCCGCAGACATAGACGTTCAGGCCATCGGGCAGCTTGGCGGATTGATCGACCCCGACGGTGGTTTCCAGCGCCCGATCAAATGCGCGCTGCGCCAGCCAGGTGCGGCCAAACAGCAACAGGCCGCCAAGCAGCAGCGCCACGATTGCCAGGGCCCACGCCAGTTTCCGCTTCATGCCCGCTCTCCCATAAGTCTGTTTGGGGGCAGGCTAGCGCGCGCTGGCGTTCAGCGCCAGCGCCCCGTTTCCATCCAGATCAGAAACCGCTTCAGCGGCAGCAGCCAGACCACGCCCAGCATGATGTAGATCGGCAATTGCCCCAGCGCCGGCCAATGGGCGATCAGAGGGGCAAGATAGCGCGCGATCAGACCGCCATAGATCAGCAGTGCGCCCAGCAAAGCCAGCACGCCAAAGGGAATTCGCAAAGTGGGCTGGGTCCGCATCACAGCTCTCCATAAATCCGGGTAGCGGTGACCACCGCGTGCAGCGGGCGGTCGTGCGGCTCCAGCGGCAGTTCGTCAACCCGCTGGCAGTCCCAGGCCAGCCCGATTGCCAACAGCGGCGGGTGATCGGTCAGCCAGCGGTCATAGAATCCGGCGCCATAGCCGATCCGTTCCCCTTGCGCGGTAAAGCCCAGCAGCGGGCAGAACATCACTTCGGGCACCAGCAGCGCGGCATCGGCCGGGGGCTGGAACGCGCCATAGGGATCAGGCACCAGCCCATCATCCAGGAACGGGTTGGCCCATTCGCGAAATTGCATCGGCGCGCCGCGCGATTCGAGCCAGGGCAGGGCTACGCGGTGCCCGCGTTCAAAAAAGAACCGCGCATAGTTTGATGCTGGAACTTCGCCCGCCATTTCGTGAAACACCGAAATCACCGCGCCTTCGGGCACCCGTTCCAGCACCGGGCCGGGCGGGCGGCGGAACAGCAGGGCGCGCTGGTTATCGGGAATCGCTGCGACATAGTCCGCGCGGCGGCGTTTCAGTTCGGCGCGCAGGCTTTTCTTGTCGAGCATTACTTCAATCCTCCCCCTCTGGGGGAGGTGGCAGCGCGTAGCGCTGACGGAGG
>NZ_MWLM01000023.1 GCF_002198665.1 Novosphingobium sp. B 225
TGCCAATCCTCCCCCAAGGGGGGAGGATTGGCATAGGATCATCGTCCGGCGTTGAAGTTCAGCTGGTTCTGATCCAGCTGGAAGCCCACCAGCACTTCAAAGGTGGCGCGGGTCACCGCAGCCTTTACTTCGGGCTGCGACAGCGGATCGACCGCAGCATCGGCATCACCGGCCTTGCGCTTGCGGGTGATCCGTTCGCGAATGTCGGCCGGCAGGGTCGCTTCGGCCTTGTCGATATAGGCGCTGCCCTGCCCGCTGGCCTGAGCGCGTTCCTGACCATCGGCAAAGTTCAGCGTGACTTCTGCGATCCGTTTGGAAACCACCGCCGTGCCGCCGCGCAGCACCGTGACGAAATAGGGCACCGTAACCGTGCGCGCCCCGCGCGCATCGCTGCGGCGTGCCATCACATCAAAATTGGCGGTGGCATAAACCTTTTCACCCGAATCGTTGCAGGTGGTGCGCACATTGGTCATCGCCGCGACCACATCGATATTGTCAGCCGTGGTCGATCCCGGAGTGCGGAACAGGGTGACATCGCCGGTGTAATCGGGGATTCCCACCGCCGGACAGGCCCCGCGCACCGAGGTAATGCCGACGCCTTCATCGACAACGATATCGCCGCTGGAACGGCAACCGGCCAGCGCCGTGGCCAGCAACATGGCAGTGATCAGGCGGGTGCGAAGCTTCATCAATCGAGTCCTTGGCGCAAGTGCATGCGCCTGCCCTAGCGGCGCGCGCGGCAAAGCGCTAGGGGGGCGGGGATGAACGCCCGATTGCCAGACACCGAAAAGCCCTCGCTCCATCTGCTGCTGGCCGCCCCGCGCGGCTTTTGCGCCGGGGTGGACCGCGCCATTGAAATCGTCGAGCGCGCGCTCGAACGCTATGGCCAGCCGGTCTATGTCCGCCACGAAATCGTCCACAACCGCTATGTTGTCGATGGTCTGAAGGCCAAAGGCGCGGTGTTCGTGGACGAGCTGGACGAAGTGCCGGACGCGGCGCAAGTGGTGTTCAGCGCCCACGGCGTGCCCAAATCGGTGCCCGCAGCGGCCACCACGCGCGGGCTGGACTGGCTCGATGCCACCTGCCCGCTGGTCAGCAAGGTCCACCGTCAGGCCGAACGCCAGATCGAGGCCGGGCGGCACATCCTGTTCATCGGTCACAAGGGCCACCCCGAAGTGATCGGCACGCTGGGGCAGGTTCCGCCGGGTACAATCACGCTGGTCGACAAGCTGGAAGATGTCGCCACGCTGGATTTCGCGCCCGATGCCCCGCTCGCTTTCCTGACCCAGACCACGCTGTCGGTGGACGATACGGCGGAAATCGTCGCCGCGTTACGCGCCCGGTTCCCGGCAATCGTCGGGCCCAAGGCAGAGGATATCTGCTATGCCACCAGCAACCGGCAGGCGTCGGTCAAAGCGATCGCGCCGCGTTGCCAGCTGGTGCTGGTGATCGGCGCGCCGAACAGTTCAAACTCGCTGCGGCTGGTCGAAGTGGCGCAGCGCTGCGGCGCGCGGGCCGAACTGGTCCAGCGCGGCAGCGATGTCGATCCGGCGTGGTTTGTTGGCGTCGAAACCATGGGCCTCACCGCGGGTGCCTCTGCCCCTGAAACGCTGGTGACCGAAGTGATCGACGCGGTGCGCGCGTTCCGCACGGTGGAGGTGGAGCAGGTCCGCACCACCGAAGAAAAGATGGTGTTCAAACTGCCGCGCCAACTGACGGACGACTGACCATGGCGGTCTATACCCACCTTGGCGCAGAACAGCTCGCCAAACTGATCGCTGAATTCGATGTTGGCCAGCTCGTCTCCGCGAAAGGGATTGCCGAGGGGGTATCCAACAGCAACTGGCTGATCGACACCACTGGCCCGGATGGCGCGGGCGCGCGCTATATCCTGACAATGTACGAATTCCGGATCGAGATCGAGGATCTGCCGTTCTTCCTCTCGCTGCTCGATTACCTCGCCGCGCAAGGTTGCCCGGTGCCGCGCACGATCCATGACCGGCAGGGCCAGCTCTATCGCCTGGTGGATGACCCCGGATCGCCGTCCGGGGCAAGCAAGGCGCTGGCGCTGATCGAATTCCTGCCCGGCGTTTCGGTGAGCGAGCCGACCCCCGGTCAGGCCCGCGCCGTGGGCCGGGCGCTGGCGCAATTGCACCTGACGTCCGCCGGATTCACCCAGTCCCGCGCCAACGGCATGGGCACGGCGGAATGGCAGCGGCTAGCGCAGGAATGCACGCCCGAAGGGCTCGCTTCGATCGACCCCGCCTTCGCCGAACAGGTCGCCCGCGAATTGCCGCAGCTGATCGCACAGTGGCCCGAACATTTGCCGCATTCGGTGATCCACGCCGATCTGTTCCCGGACAACGTGCTGATGCTGGGCGAGACGGTGACCGGCCTGATCGACTTCTACTTCGCCTGCACCGACATCACTGCTTATGATGTGGCGGTGACCCACGCAGCCTGGTGTTTTGACAGCAGCGGCAGGCGCTTTGATCCCGCTGTTTCCGCCGCATTGCTGGCGGGGTATGAGGAACTGCGCCCGCTGTCTGATGCCGAACGCGCCGCCCTGCCCATGCTGGCACGCGGGGCAGCGATGCGGTTTGCGCTGAGCCGCGCCTATGACTGGATGAACACCCCGGCCGACGCGCTGGTGATGCGCAAGGATCCGCTGGCCTTTGCCCGGCGGCTGACCTTCTATGCCGATCCCGCCAATGCCGCACTGTTCGACCGCGCATGAAGAAGGTCGAGATTTTCACGGATGGCGCCTGCAAGGGTAACCCCGGCCCCGGCGGCTGGGGCGCGGTACTGCGTTCCGGCGCGCACGAAAAGGAAATGAGCGGGCGCGAGGCAGCCACCACCAACAACCGGATGGAAATGACCGCGGTGATCGAAGGGCTAAACGCGCTCAAGGCCCCCAGCGATGTCCAGCTCTATACCGACAGCCGCTATGTGATCGACGGGATCACCAAATGGATCTTCGGCTGGCAAAAGAACGGCTGGATCAATTCACAGAAAAAGCCGGTGTTGAACGCCGACCTGTGGCAGGCGCTGCTGGAAGCCAAGCGCCGCCATAAGATTACGTGGCATTGGGTCAAAGGCCACGATGGCCACCCCGAAAACGAACGCGCCGACAAGCTGGCCAGCGATGCGGCGCTGGGGGTTACGGTTTAGCTCCACTTCAGAGGGGGGCCAGACTTAGCCTGTCCGCCGAAACCGTGCCGGATCATAGGGCTGAGGCGCCACCGCACCGGCCGCTTGCCCCAGCAGCAGCCGCAGTGCCATGTCGGCCGCGGCAGGCGCGGTCTGGATGCCGAAGCCGCCCTGCCCCGCCGCCCAGAAGAACCCCGCCTGCAACGGATCAAAGCCATAGACCGGCAGCCGATCGGGCGCGAAACTGCGCAGGCCCGCCCATTTGTGCTCCACCGCCACGATCCGCCAATCAACCACCGCTTCGAACCGGTCGATCGCCAGGGCCACGTCCAGCTCTTCGGGCGCGGCATCGCAGGGCGGGGTGGGGGTTTCATCGTGCGGGCTGAGCCACAGCTTGCCCGCCTCGGGCTTGAAATAGAAGCTGCCGTCGATCCCCAGGGTCAGCGGCAAATCCTCTGGCGGGGGCGCTGACAGGCGCAGCTGGGCGACGGTGCGGCGATAGGGCTGGACGCCGATCGGCGGCAATCCCGCCAGCTGCGCCACGCTGTCAGCCCAGGCCCCGGCGGCATTGACCAGCACCGCCGCGCGCAAGGTCTGCCCGTCTGCCAGCTGCAAGCTCCAGCTGCCGTCATGCCGCTGCGCCCCGGTCAGCCCGGCGCGGCAGCGCAGTTCCACCCCGCCGCGCCGTGCCTCACCCAGCCAGTGCTGGTGCAGTGCGGCAACGTCGATATCGCAGCAATCCGGCTCAAACGCCCCTGCGACCCATTCCGCCCGCAGCCCCGGCAACCGCCGTTCGAGTGCCTTGCGGTCCTGCGGTTCGACCCGCACCCCCAGCGCCGTATATTCGGCAATGAACGCATCCAACGCGCCCAGTTCATGCGCGCGGGCCATGGTCAGCGCGCCGCGCCGGGTCAGCAAGCCGTGCTGTTCCAGAAACGGCCCGGAATGGATCGTCAGCGGCACCACCCCCGGCCCGCCATAGCTTTCGGTCCAGAACGCAGCAGAGCGCCCGGTGGAATGATAGCCGGGCCGGTCCTCGGCCTCCAGCAGCACTACCCGCCCGTGCGGCGCGAGCCCGGCAGCGAGCGATGCGCCCGCGATTCCGGCCCCGACCACCGCGAAATCGTAAACGCCCGGCACGTGTTACCCCGCGATCCGCGCCAGGAAAGTATCGCCCGCCGCGAGCGCGGCATCGCGCACCACATCGGCCTCCCTCAGGATCTCGTGGTGCGAGGCTTTGCCATAGCTGATCCGTTCGACATCGGGCAGGTACCGCGCCGCACGCTCAATCGCGCCATATCCGACCAGCTTGTCATTGTCGGTCGCCAGGATCAGCACCGGCTGGGTGACCCGCGCCAACATGTCGGGCCGCGCCAGCAGCCGCATCGAGGCATAGGCGCGTTCGACCCAGCCCCAACTGCCCGGCCCCATCACCAGTTCAGGGCGGTGATCGCGCCACCACAGTTCATCGGCATAGCGATCAGGATCGTGAGTCAGCAAGTCGGCGCGGCCATCGGGGACCTGGCCCGGGGCCTCGCTCCACTTCCAGGCCGGACGGCGCGGATCGCCCAGCGCCTTTACCAGCCGCGCCGCCGCATGCATCACCGGGACCGGCAGCAAGCTGGCGACAAAGCCCAGCATCGGCGCGCTGAGCAGCAAGCCTTGCGGATCAACCACGCCTTCGGCAGCGGCGCGCAGCACCAGATGCCCGCCCATCGAATGCCCGGCCAGCACATGCGGCCCCGGCGTTTGCGCTTTCCACGCAGACCAGAGCCCGGCAAGATCGGCCACCCAGGTTGCGAAATCATCGATATGCCCGGTTACCGCATCCTGACCGAGCCGCCCGGACCCGGCCTGCCCGCGCCAATCCGCCGCAGTTACCTGCCAGCCCTGACCGGCCCAGTGATCCAGCGTTTCAAGGTACTTTTCGTAAAAGTCCCCCCGCCCCGGCAGGAACAGGATCGATCCTTTCGTCGCAGCGGGCGCAGGCCAGTCAATCCGGCGGATCGGATGGCCATCGGCGGCGGTCCAGCGGCTTTCAACGGCCCCTGCGGGGATGGCGCGGCGATCGAACGGGATGGTCACTTGGCTAATTCCGCCCCTTTGGGGTTGGTTACTTTTTGGTAAGCCCTGCCCTGTAGACCCGCTTACCGAACCAGGGGGCGGACAATGCCGGACGTCGATTTTCGTTACCTATTGCTGGGCGCGTTGGCAATCGCGCTGGTCTATGCCTGCTTCACCGACATCCGCAGCCGCCTGATCGAAAACTGGCTGACCGCCGGCATCGCCCTGGCCGCGCCGCTGTACTGGCTGGCAAGCGGGATGGCGGTTTATCCCGATATGGCCTGGCAGCTTGGCATGGGCGCGGTAACTTTTGGCCTGCTGGCCTTGGTATTTTTCCTGGGCTGGATCGGCGGAGGCGACGTAAAATTGCTGGCCGCGCTGGCACTGTGGTTTTCTCCGACACATTTTTTCCAGCTGGTATTCATGGCTTCGGTCGTCGGCGGTCTGATGACCACGATGGGCAGCCTGTTCAACCTGGCCCCGGTGGCAGGACGGACCGGCGGGCGCGTGATGGTCTATGCCAGCTCAGCCGTTTCGGTAACGGTCATGCTCTATGTCGGCTGGGTGCTGAACGGCGGAAAGCCGGTCAATCTGGCGCATTTCACCAACAAACTGCTGCCGACCGGACTGAGCAGCGCCGGGCTGCTGATCGTGCTGGCGCTGATCATGGGGTTCATCTCGGTCGGCTCGCTCGTCACCGCGCGGCACCAACGGGAAAAGCTGCGGATCCCCTATGGGGTCGCGATTTCGGCAGGCGGGATCTGGGCGATCGTCGTCCACCTCTTGCCACTGCTGCACCACACGAATTCGGCCGGATCACTCGGGTGAACCGGATTTTAACCAGTTTGCCCGAAAGAGGACGGAACCACTTCGGGATTTTTCTAGGGGGCTTACTCAGCCATGGATAAGAAGAAGCTGATGCTGCTGCTTGGCGCACTGGTCGTTGCGATCGGTACGGCCATGGCCGCGAAGAGCATGTTGTCGGGGGCGAGCGCGCCCCAGGCGGAGGCCGCACAGCAGGTCCCCACCGGACCCAAGGTACTGGTGGCGCAACGCGCGCTGCCGGTTGGCACGATCATCACGGCGGATTCGATTTCGTTCCAGCTGTGGCCCAAGGAAATGGTCCAGGACGCCTATTTCATCGACGGCGAAGCCGACATGAACAAGCTGCTGGGCACCGTGGTGCGCTATCCGGTGACTGCCGGGCAGCCCGTTACCCAGGGCGCACTGGTTGCGCCGGGCGATCGCGGCTTCCTCGCTGCGGCGCTGGGGCCGGGCATGCGGGCCATCACCATTTCGGCTTCGCAGAAGACCGGCGTGGCCGGGTTCATCTTCCCGGGTGACCATGTTGACCTGATGCTGACCCAGACGGTCAAGGCCACCGACGGCGGCGAATCGATGAAGACCGCCGAAACGATCCTGCGCAACCTGCGCATCCTGGCGACCGACCAGTCGACCGAAAGCGAAACCAGCGAAGGCAAGACCGTGGTCCGCGCCTTCCGCACGGTGACGCTGGAAGTGACCCCCAAGATTGCCGAAAAGATCGCCGTCGCCCAGACCCTCGGCACGCTCAGCCTCGCGCTGCGCTCGATCGCCGACAACCAGGCCGAACTCGACCAGGCGATTGCCAGCGGAGCGATCAAGGTTCCGGCCGGTGCTACGAAGGAACAGGAAGACAAGCTGCTGAGCCAGGCGATCAACCGCCCGATCGAAAGCGGCACCACTTTTGCCACCGGCGGTGACGTCTCGCGCTTCCAGCGCAAGTCGATGCCGAGCCAGCAGAGCGCGGCCAACCAGGTGGTGAAAAGCGTGACCAACGCGATCGCCAGCTTCGCTGGTGCCGCAGGCGGAACGCCCGGTGCCAGCATGCCGCGCCCTGCTGCCCCTGTCGGTCCGGTGGTCCGTGTGACCCGCGGCAAGAGCACGACTGAAGAACCGGTGGGGAACCGCTGAGATGATTACGAACCCTTACCTGACCGCATCCAGCGGCCTGTCGAAAGGCAACCCGATGAAGCGCCTTGCCACCTCTCTCCTGACTGCCGCGTGCCTGGCAGCACCGCTTGCGCTGCTGGCGCCAGCGGGCCTGCAGGCCCAGTCGGTCAGCCGTCCGGCCAATGACATCAACCTGTCGATCGGACGCGGCCAGCTGATCACGGTTGCCGGCAGCATGACCGATGTATTCGTTGCCAACGAACAGATCGCCGACGTCCAGGTCAAATCGCAGCGCCAGCTGTATGTCTTTGGCAAGGCCGGCGGGGAAACCACGGTCTATGCCAGCAACGCGGCGGGCGACATCATCTGGTCTTCCAATGTCCGGGTGGGTTCGAACATCGAAAGCGTCGATCAGATGCTGCACATGGCGATGCCCGATGCCAAAGTCGCGGTTTCGACCATGGGCACCGGCACCTACCTGCTGACCGGCACTGTCGGCGCGCCGGAAGACGCAGCCGAAGCACAGCGGCTGGTTTCAGCCTATGTCGGCAAGGACGCCAATGTCATTTCGCGCCTGAAGATGGCAACGCCGCTGCAGGTCAACCTGCAGGTGCGCTTTGCCGAAGTCAGCCGCACCCTGGTCAAGACGCTGGGCACCAACCTGACCACGATCGATGGAACCGGCGGGTTCAAGTTCGGTCTGGCCCAGGGCCGGGCGATCGGCGGAACGGTCAACACCAACCCGCTGCTGCCCTTTGGTGTCGGCAACGCGCCTTCGGGTTATGTGATCGATCCGATTTCGGGCAAGGTCGCGCTGACCCCGGGCACGTCGGTCGGGGCGCTCAACGCATCCAACACGCTGGCCGGGATGGGCCGTTTGTTCGGGATGAACATCCTGGGCGCGCTGGACGCGGCTGAAACCGCGGGTCTGGTGACCACGCTGGCCCAGCCCAACCTGACCGCGCTTTCGGGTGAAACGGCAGACTTCCTGGCGGGCGGTGAATATCCGATCCCGATCAGCCAGGGTCTGGGCACGACCAGCATCGAATACAAGCGGTTCGGTGTCAGCCTGTCCTATACCCCCACGGTGCTGGCCAATGGCCGCATTTCGATCCGGGTCCGCCCCGAAGTGTCGGAACTGTCGAGCCAGGGTTCGATCACCCTCAACGGTTTCGAAGTGCCCGCACTGACCGTGCGCCGCACCGAAACGACCATCGAGCTGGGTTCGGGCCAAAGCTTCATGATCGCCGGGCTGATGAGCAACAGTGCCCAGAACACCGTGCAGAAGCTGCCCGGTGCGGGGGATGTGCCGATCCTGGGTTCGCTGTTCCGTTCGACCAGCTTCAAGCGCGGCGAGACCGAACTGGTGATCGTGGTGACCCCCTATCTGGTCAACCCGGTTGATGCCAACGACATCAAGCTGCCGACCGATGGCTTCCAGAACCCGAACGATTTCGAACGGGTGCTGGGCAACATGAATGTCGGCAGAAATTCGGGCGGCGACCGCCCCAAGCCTTCGGCTTCGCCCAAGGCAGTGGAAGGACCCAAGGTCGGTGACCTTGATGTTCCCGCGCTGCCCGCCGCGCCCGAGCCTGACAAGAAGGCCAAGCGCAAGAAGACCCGCACCGCCGCCGCATCGCAGGATGTCGGCCCCGGCTTCAGCCTGAATTGAGAGAGGTGAACCCAATGCGTAACTTCACAAACCGCAAGGCGCTGGCCTCGGCCCTCACCCTCTCGCTCGCGCTGGCCCTGGGCGGCTGCATGGGCGGCGTTGCTTCCAACCCGTCGCTGGAAAGCGTCCACCAGCCGGTGGTGCAGCGCACCAATTTCACGCTGGACCTGACCACCGGTCCGGGCGGGCTTTCGCTGCCCGAACAGCGCCGCCTGTCGGGCTGGTTCGAAGCGATGGACCTGCGTTATGGTGATCGGATCGCGATTGACGATCCGCTGAACAGCGGCGCGACCCGCAGCGCGGTGGAAGCCGTGGCTGGCCGTTACAGCCTGCTGGTTGGCGATGAAGCGCCGGTCACTCCGGGCTTTGTCAATGCCGGCACTGCGCGGGTGATCATCACCCGGTCGAGCGCCACCGTGCCGGGTTGCCCGGACTGGGGCGGCAAATCGGTGACCAACCTCACCAGCTCGACCAGCAAGAATTACGGCTGCGCCACCAATGGCAACATCGCCGCGATGATCGCCGATCCGGAACATCTGATCCACGGTGCAACCGGCAAGGGCCAGACGGTTACGATGAGCTCGACCAAGGCCATCGAAACCTACCGCGATGCCAAGCCTACCGGCAGCAACGGTCTGAAGGCCGAATCGAGCAAGGGTAACTAAGCCATGAACGCTCCCTGGAAACCCGGTACGCCCGGAAATCGCGACGCCTTTGCCGCCTATATCTGCGACGACGCCGCACTGGATGTGCTGCGCCCGGTCGTGATCGAGCTCGGCTGGCAGCCTGAAAAGTGCCACAAGGGCGGTCTGCGCAACGCTGTGCAATCGCTGTCGATCACCGCCAGCCCGACCATCCTGATGGTTGACCTGTCGGAAAGCGGTGACCCGCTGAGCGACATCAACGCCCTGGCCGAGGTTTGCGAACCCGGCACGGTGGTGATCGCGGTCGGTCAGGTCAACGACGTCCGGCTGTACCGCGACCTGCTGGCCAGCGGCATCCAGGATTACCTGCTCAAGCCGCTTTCGCCGGGCCAGGTCCGCGATGCGCTGGTCAATGCGCAGGCGACCTATGCCTCACCCAAGAGCCACGATCCCTCGGTTGCCAAGAAGCACGTTTCGACGGCAGTCATCGGGACCCGCGGCGGGGTTGGCGCATCGACTCTGGCCACTTCGCTGGCCTGGCTGTTCAGCGCTGATGAAAAGCTGCCGACCGCGCTGCTGGATCTTGATGTCCACTTCGGGACCGGCGCACTGGCGCTCGACCTTGAGCCGGGCCGCGGCCTGACCGACGCGATCGACAATCCGGGCCGCATCGACGGGCTGTTCATCGAACGCGCGATGATCCGCGCCAACGATCACCTGGCAATCCTTTCGGCCGAAGCGCCGATGAATTCGCCGCTGATGACCGATGGTGCCGCTTTCGTGCAGCTGGAGGAAGAATTCCGCCAGGCGTTCGAAATGACCGTGATCGATCTGCCGCGCAACATGCTGATCAATTTCCCGCACCTGCTGGCCGATGTGAATGTCGTCCTGCTGGTCACGGAAATGACTCTGGCCGGTGCACGCGATGCGATCCGCATCCTGTCGTGGCTGAAAAGCAACGCCAGCCATGTCCAGCCGATCGTCGTCGCCAACAAGGTTCAGGCCGGGGTGGGCGAAATCAGCAAGGCGGATTTCGAAGCATCGATCGAACGCAAGATCGGGTTCTTCGTGCCTTATGACATCAAGGCCGCCAGCAATGCGGCCAAGCTGGGCCAGACCTTTGCCGACGCCAACCGGTCAAGCAAGGCCGGGTCGGTGATCCGCGATGTCAGCCGCGCCGTGATGGGTGTGGGTGATGGCGAGACTGTCGAAGTCGCGGCGAAAGCCAAGGGTTCGTTGCTCGGCAAGCTCGATCTCAAGTCGCTGATGCCCAAGAAGTCGAAAGACAAGGCACCGGTTCCGGCCAAGGCCTGATCCGGCAACAACCCGGCGCGGTGCCTGAACCGGCACCGCGGCCGAAAATGGAAGGCGTGTTGCGCAGATGAGCATGATACAGCTCCTGCTGTTCGCTGTGGGTCTGATGGCGTTTATGACGCTGGCCTATATGGCGTTCTCGGGCCCTTCGGCGGCCAAGGAAGGCGCGCGCCGGCTTGAAGCGGTCCGCTATCGCCATTCCGACAGCACAACCGACAAGGTTGAAGCCCAGCTGAAAAAGGCGGTCGCGGCGCGCAAGCCCAAGATGCACCAGATCGCCGGATCGGAATCGCGTGTCGCCGCCCTGGAATTGCGCCTGCACCGGACCGGCAAACCCTGGACCCTGGCACAATATGTCTATGCCTCAGGCGGTCTGGCCTTGGCGATTGCCGTGCTGGTTTTCCTGAAAAGCGGTGCTGCACTGCTGGCCATGGGGATTGGCGCATTGGTGGGCGCAGGGTTGCCGCACATGGTGGTGGGCTTTTTCATCAACCGGCGTTCGGCGCAGTTCACGGCAAAGTTCCCCGACGCAATCGAACTGCTGGTGCGCGGCCTGCGGTCCGGTCTGCCGGTGACCGAAACGCTGGGCGTGGTTTCAACCGAAGTTCCCGGCCCGGTGGGCGAGGAATTCAAGCTGGTGACCGAACGCATCAAGATCGGCAAGTCGATGGAAGATGCGTTGCAGGACACGGCTGACCGGCTCAACACGCCCGAATTCAGCTTTTTCTGCATCACTCTGGCGATCCAGCGCGAAACCGGCGGCAACCTGGCCGAAACGCTTTCAAACCTGGCCGACGTGCTGCGCAAGCGCGCGCAGATGAAGCTCAAGATCAAGGCGATGAGCTCGGAATCCAAGGCTTCGGCCTATATCATCGGCGCCCTGCCCTTCACCGTGTTCGGCATGGTGTACTGGGTGAACCCGCAATACCTGGGCGGCTTCTTCACCGATGATCGCCTGATCGCAACCGGTCTTGGCGGCATGGTGTGGATGGGCATCGGCGCCTTCATCATGGCCCAGATGATCAATTTCGAAATCTGAGCGAGGGACTGGAACAACTGTCATGAACAACCCGCCCGGACCTACGCTCCTCGGTATCGACGTCATCTATGTTGGCTCCATGCTGGCAGGACTTGCCGCACTTGCCGTGATGTTCGCGATCTATACCGCAATCACGATCCGCGATCCCATGGCCAAGCGCGTCAAGGCGTTGAACGAGCGGCGCGAGCAGCTCAAGGCCGGGATCGTGACCCAGACGGCCAAGAAGCGCGCCTCGCTGGTGCGCAAGACCGAAACCACCGACAAGATGCGCGACACGCTGTCGTCCTTGAAGGTGCTGCAGCAGAGCCAGCTGGAAATGATCCAGCAAAAGCTGGCCCAGGCGGGGATCCGCCGCAAGGAACTGGCCGTGGCCGTGATCTTTGCGCGCATGATCCTGCCGATCGTGCTGGGCGCGATTGCCGGTTTCATGATTTATGGGCTCAACTACTTCCCCACCTGGGGCGGGATGAAAAAGCTGATGGCCTTCGCCACGGCAGTGGGCCTGGGTTACAAGGGCCCGGAAATCTATCTGTCCAACCTGATCTCCAAGCGCACCGACGCGGTCCGCAAGGGTCTGCCCGACGCGCTCGACCTGCTGGTGATCTGCGCCGAAGCTGGTCTGACCGTGGACGCCGCGTTCAACCGCGTCGCCAAGGAACTGGGCCGCGCCTATCCCGAACTGGGCGACGAATTCGCGCTGACCGCGATCGAACTGTCGTTCCTGTCCGAACGGCGGCAGGCGTTTGAAAACCTGGCCTGGCGCGTCAACCTGGAAGCGGTCAAGGGCGTGACCACCACCATGGTCCAGACCGAACGCTATGGTACGCCGCTCGCCTCGGCACTGCGCGTGCTATCGGCCGAATTCCGTAACGAACGCATGATGCGCGCCGAAGAAAAAGCCGCGCGTCTGCCCGCGATCATGACCGTGCCGCTGATCCTGTTCATTCTGCCGGTGCTGTTCATCGTGATCCTTGGCCCGGCGGCCTGCTCGATCGCCGACGCTTTCTCCAGCAAGCCCGGGTCGCAGCACTAAGCCGCGCTGACAGGGACAAACGAAAGGCCCCGGAGCACTGCTCCGGGGCCTCTCTTGTTTACGCTGGTCTCGGCTCAGGCCGGGACAACTTCACCCTCGATCGCGCCGAAGATCGAATGGCCCTTGGTATCGCGCATGTCGATCCGCACCACGTCGCCATGGCGCAGGAACGGGGTTGCCGCCTCGCCGCTGGCAATGGTTTCAACCATGCGCTGTTCGGCAATGCACGAATAGCCACGCCCGCCCGCGCTGCACGGGCGGCCCGGCGAACCATCGGGATCGCGGTTGGACACGGTGCCCGAACCCACGATCGAACCCGCGCCAAGCGAGCGCGTTTTGGCGAGATGCGCAATCAGGGTGCCGAAATCGAACGTGCACTCTTCCCCCGCCTCGGCCCGGCCGAACGGCTGGCCGTTGAGATCGACGCTGAGTACGTGGCTGAGCCGACCGCCCTGCCAGTCATCGCCCAGTTCGTCTGGCGTGACGAACACCGGCGAGAAATGGGTGGCGGGCTTGGACTGGACGAAGCCAAACCCCTTGGCCAGTTCACCGGGGATCAGGTTGCGCAAGGATACGTCGTTGACCAGCCCGACCAGCCGCACGTGGTCCAGCGCCGCCTGCGCCGAAACGCCCTGCGGGACATCGCCGGTGACCACACAGATTTCCGCTTCCAAGTCGCAGCCCCAGGCCTCGTCCGCCAGCGTGATCGGCGCGCGCGCGCCGCGCAGGTCATCGCTGCCGCCCTGATACATCAGCGGATCGTGCCAGAAACTGTCCGGCAACTCGGCCCCGCGCGCCTTGCGCACCAGTTCGACGTGGTTGACATAGGCCGAACCATCGACCCACTGATAGGCCCGCGGCAGGGGCGCCATGGCGGCGCGTTCATGAAACCGTTCGCGCGGGATCGCGCCGTGTTCCAGCTCGGTCGCCAAGGCGCGTAGGGCGGGTTCGTGGCGATCCCAGTCATCGAGCGCGGCCTGCAAGGTCGGCACCAGATGGCCCGCCTCTGCGTACCAGGCAAGATCACTGGAAACGACCACCAGCCGCCCGTCGCGGCCTCCGGAAAGCGAGGCAAGTTTCATGATTTCTGGTCCGTGTCTGCGGCCTGCAGGCTTTCCAGCTTGCACACCTGTTCATTGATCCGGGCGAGCATCGCCTTGAAGTCCTTGCGTTCTTGCACGGACAGCACGGCGAAGAGGCGCTTTTCGATGCCGAGCGCCAACGGCATGATTTCTTCGTGTACAGCGCGCCCGGCGGGGGTCAGCTCAAGGTGGTGCGAACGCCCATCGCTGGCATTGGGGCTGCGCTGAATCAGGCAGCGTTCTTCCAGCACCTTACAGGCGCGGTTGACCGCAACCTTGTCCATCCGCGTTGCGCCGACCAGTTGCCGCTGGGTCTGCGGCCCGGCATCGCCCAGCACCGCCATGACCCGCCATTCGGGGATCTTCAGACCAAACCGTGCCTGATACTGCGCTGCAACCATATCACTGACCGCATTGGTCGATACGCTCATCAGATAGGGCAGAAAATCGGTCAGGCGGGACTTGGCTGCTGGCATGCGAAGTGGTTCCGGTTGCAACCAAATCGCTAGGGCGGATTGCCGCGCGGTGCAAGCGGTTACACAGCCCGCCGCGCGCCCTTCATCCCAACACCCGCCCCGCCACAGCCAGCAACCGCGCAGCCAGCGCCGGATCGCGCGCATCAGCAGCCGTCATCACCGCATGGTCAAGCGCGCGGTCGATCGGGCTGGGTGGGCGCGACTTCGGCAAGGCCGCGGCAAAGCGCCGCACCACCCGGTGCGCCAGCGCGACATTGCGGTGCATCACATCAAGGATCGCGGCCACATCAGCCTCGTCACCCTCGCGCCAGCTGTCATAATCGGTGACCATGCCAAGCAGGGCATAGGGCAGTTCAGCTTCGCGCGCGAGGCGGGCTTCGGGCATCGCGGTCATCCCGATCACCTGCCCGCCCCAGCCCCGGTACATCCGGCTTTCGGCGCGGGTGGAGAACTGCGGCCCTTCGATCGCCACATAGGTTCCGCCGCGATGCGCCACTGCGTCCTCCCCCTCGGCGGCATCGGCCAGCGCGGCGGCCAGGCGCGGGCAAACCGGATCGGCCAGACTGACATGGGCGACCAGACCGGGACCGAAAAAGCTGTTCTCCCGCCCCATGGTCCGGTCAATGAACTGATCGACCGCCACGAAGTGGCCGGGCTGCATCGTTTCATCGAGCGAGCCGACGGCAGACAGCGCGATCACATCGGTCACCCGGCAGCGTTTCAGCACGTCAATATTGGCGCGGTAATTGATCGCGCCGGGCGGGATGTGATGCCCTGCCCCGTGGCGCGGCAGAAAGGTAAGGCGTACGCCGCCCAGCCGCCCGGTAGTCACCACGGCAGAGGGTTCGCCAAACGGGCTGGAAACCGCGATGTCCTGGGCGTCGTCCAGCCCGATCCCGGCCGCAAGACCCGAACCGCCGATCACGCCGATGTGCCAATGTTCGCTCATTTGTGAGCGAGGATACCCGCCATGATGAAGTCAATGCAATGGGCGCGATAGGCATCGCGCAACTCTTCGGTAAGGGTATCGGTATCGAAGCAGTGCTTCAGCACCAGCCGGGCGGAAAAGAACCGGTCAGCCGCGCCCGTGGCCGAGAAATAGAACAGCTGCGGATCGATCTTGCGGAACACGCCCTGCTTGACCCCGTCCTTGATCAGCTTGTCATAGGCGCGGTGCAGCGGCAGCAAGTAGGTATCGGCAATCCGCTTGGATTCCGCCTCGTCACTTTCGCGCACCAGCCGCATCAGCAAGCGGTTGAGGTAGGGGGTGTTGTAATAGCAATCGACCATCGCCCCGATGTGCCGCCGCAGCCGGGCTTCGGGATCCATGTCCTTGGCCATCAGGGCATCGACCGAATGGACGATCCCGATCATGTCGCGATCAAGCAGCGCCTTCATCAGGCCCGCCTTGTTGCCGAAATAGTATTTCACCAAGGCTGAATTGAGCCCTGAACGCAGCGACAGTTCGGACAGCGAAATATCGACGATATCGCCTTCGCGCATGATATCCGACGCGGTCTGCAACAGCAGTTCGCGTGCGCCCGCTGGCGCTTCGGTTTCAGTTTGAGGCGCGACCTCGCTCATTCGTAGCCCGGTTCCTCCCACCACGGATAAAAGTCGGGCATATCGGCAGAAACCTTGCCGGGGAAGGCGGGCGGGCGCTTCTCGAGGAAGCTTTGCACACCTTCCTTCGCATCGACGCCTTTGGACAGGCGGTAGATCGCGCGGCTATCAACCTTGTGCGCCGCCATCGGGTGATCGCCGCTGGGCACGCGCCACAGCATCGCGCGGGTCATCGATACTGAAACGGCCGAAGTGTTGTCGGCGATTTCACGCGCCAGCCCGCGCGCCGCATCAATCAATTCGCCTTGCGGATGAACCGACCGGACCAGGCCGCCACGCAAGGCTTCCTGCGCGTCAAAGATCCGCCCGGTCATGCACCATTCCATCGCCTGCGAAACGCCGACCAGACGCGGCAGGAACCAGCTGGAGCACGCCTCTGGCACGATCCCGCGCCGGGCGAAGACGAAGCCATAGCGGGCGTTGTCGCTGGCCAGACGGATGTCCATCGGCAGCTGCATGGTCACGCCCACGCCCACGGCCACGCCGTTGCAGGCAGAGATCAGCGGCTTCTTCGAATTGAACAGCCGCAGCGTGGTCAGCCCGCCGCCATCGCGCACGCGCGGATCGGACAGGCTTTCTACCGCTTCGCCGCTGGCAAACACCGCGCGGCCATCTTCGGGCGTCAGGTCAGCCCCGGCGCAGAACGCGCGCTCGCCCGAACCGGTAAAGATCACTGCCCGCACCGCGTCATCGGCGTCGGTCCGATCCATCGCATCGATGATTTCGTTCATCATCGTGCCGGTGAAGGCATTGAGCTTTTCCGGCCGGTTCAGCGTCAGCGTGGCGATGCCTTCGCTGATGTGCAGGTCGATCTGTGAATAGCCCATTGCCTTCTCCTGTATTCATCATTCGAAAGTTTGTGCCGGATTCCGGCTCAGGGTGGAGCGAGAACGGTGGCTTTCGAGAACCGGCGCGCAGCGACCATTTGGGTCGTGAGCACCGGAAGCGCAGAAAGCTGCCGTTCGCAGCCCGCCCTGGGCCGGAAGGCGGTGCAAACTTAACGCGGCGCCATGCGGATCGCGCCGTCAAGCCGGACGTCTTCACCGTTGAAATAGCCGTTCTCGATCATCGCCATGGCCAGCTTGGCGTATTCCGCAGGATCGCCAAGCCGCTTGGGGAACGGCACCGATGCGCCCAGCGCATCGCGGACGTTCTGCGGCGCGCCGGCCAGCAGCGGCGTATCGAAGATCCCCGGCAGGATGGTGTTGATGCGGATCGCTTCGCCCGCCAGATCGCGCGCGATCGGCAGGGTCATGCCGACCACGCCCGCCTTTGACGCGGAATAGGCGACCTGGCCCATCTGGCCATCTTCCGCCGCAACCGAAGCGGTGTTGACGATCGCGCCGCGATCACCGTCTTCCTGCGGGTCGAGCGTCATCATCCCGGCTGCCGACATGGCGATGCAGCGGAACGTACCAACCAGGTTGATCTGAATCAGCCAGTCAAATGCCGACGGCGGATAGAAGCTGATCGAACCATCGTCCTTCTTGCGGCTGGCGGTCTTCATCGCCGCACCGGTGCCGGCACAGTTGACGAGGATGCGTTCCTGGCCGTGGGCGGCGCGGGCTTTGGCGAAACCTGCGGCGACGCTGTCATCGCTGGTCACGTTGACTTCGCAGAAAGTGCCGCCGATTTCGGCAGCCAGGGCTTCACCCTTTTCGGCCTGCAGATCGAAAATCGCGACCTTGACGCCCTTGGCAGCCAGCGCGCGGGCAGTGGCGGCACCGAGGCCGGAAGCGCCACCGGTGACGACGGCGGCAACAGTGTTGTCGAGTTTCATTTCAGTAAGCTCCCTTGAATCTCAAACCATCTCTACAATCGTGACGTTGGCGACACCGCCGCCTTCGCACATCGTCTGCAAACCATACTTGCCGCCGCGTGCCTTCAATGCGTGGAGCAAAGTCGACATCAGCTTGGTGCCCGAAGCGCCGAGCGGGTGGCCCAGCGCGATCGCGCCGCCGTTGACGTTGAGCCGTTCCGGATCTGCCCCGGTGTGCTTGAGCCAGGCCATCGGCACCGAAGCGAAAGCTTCGTTGACTTCATACAGATCGATATCGCCAATCGACAACCCGGCCCTGGCCAGCGCCTTGTCGGTCGCGAACAGCGGTTCTTCCAGCATGATCACCGGATCACCTGCAGTCACCGTCAGCGTGTGAATCCGGGCCATCGGGGTCAGGTTGTAACGCTTGAGCGCCGCTTCCGACACAACCAGCGCGGCCGAAGAACCGTCGCAGATCTGGCTGGAGCTGGCAGCGGTCAGCGCGCCGCCTTCCTGCAACAGCTTGACGCCCGCGATGCTTTCCAGCGTCGCGTCCCAGCGGATGCCTTCGTCCACGGTGTGCTGCGCCGGACCATCGGGGGTTTCGATGTCGATCGGCACGATCTCATCGGCAAATGCCCCGGCCTTGGTTGCGGCAATCGCGCGCTGGTGGCTGGTGAGCGCGAACCGGTCGAGATCGTCCTTGGTGAAGCCATGCTTCTTGACGATCATTTCCGCGCCCATGAACTGCGACCACATCACGCCGGGATACTTGGCTTCAAGTCCGGGCGATTTGTAGTGGCCCAGCCCTTCCTTCATGTGAAACATCGCGCTGGTGCCCATCGGTACGCGGGTCATGCTTTCGATGCCGGCCGCGATCACCACGTCCTGCACGCCGCTCATCACGGCCTGTGCGGCGAACTGGATCGCCTGCTGGGATGAACCGCACTGGCGGTCAATCGTCACCGCCGGGGTGCTCTGCGGGAGCAGCTTGCTCGCCAGCACCGAATTGCGCCCGACTTGCCCGGCCTGCTGCCCGGCCTGAGTGACGCAGCCCATGATCACGTCCTCAACCGCAGCGGGATCGACCCCGGTGCGCGTGATCAGCGCGTCGAGCGAGGCGGCGGCGAGGTCAACCGGGTGAACCCCGGCCAGACGCCCGTTGCGGCGCCCACCGGCGGTGCGGAATGCATCAACGATATAGGCAGTGGCCATGGTCCGACTCTCCATTCGATCCGATATTTAATCGATCGATTAAGGGGTGGCCATGGTTAGGTCAAGCGGGGTGTGGTTCGGACGATGGGTGGGGTTTTGGATCGGGTTCACGCAGAGGCGCGGAGGAAGAAAAGAGGCGCAGAGGGGTTGCGCTAGCGGCGAAGCCGCCTTCTTTCTCGGGCGTCGCGCTAAACGGGTGGTCGAGAGAGTAAACAGCGCCTGCGGCGCGGAGCGACACCTCTGCGCCTCTACTTCTTCTTTGCGGCCTCTGCGTGAACCAAAAAAATCCCGGAGCCCTCAACAGACCCCGGGATTTCCGGTTCAACCCACCACGATCTTCAAAGCCCCATCGCCCTCGTCGATCTTCACGGTGCTGCCATCGGGAATTTCCCCGCCCAGCAGCTTTTCCGCCAGCGGGTCCTGCAAATACCGCTGCACCGCGCGCTTGAGCGGACGCGCGCCATAGACCGGATCATAGCCGACCCGGCCCAGCCAGCGCTTCGCCGCGTCGCTCAGTTCCAGCACGATCTTGCGGTCCTTGAGCAGCTTCTGCACCCGCCCGACCTGGATTTCGACGATCGGGGCCATGTGCTCCACGCCCAGGCGGTGGAACAGGATGATCTCGTCCAGCCGGTTGAGGAATTCGGGGCGGAAATGCCCGCGCACCACTTCCATCACTTGCGGCTCGACAGTCTCGACGTCCTGCCCTTCCTCCAGATTGGCGAGGTATTGGCTGCCAAGGTTGCTGGTCAGGATGATCAGCGTGTTGGTGAAATCCACCACCCGGCCCTGCCCGTCGGTCAGGCGGCCATCGTCGAGCACTTGCAGCAGCACGTTGAACACGTCCGCGTGCGCCTTTTCGACCTCGTCGAACAGCACCACCTGATAGGGCCGGCGGCGCACCGCTTCGGTCAGCACCCCGCCCTCATCATAGCCGACATAGCCCGGGGGGGCGCCGATCAGGCGGCTGACCGAATGCTTTTCCATGAATTCGCTCATGTCGATCCGGACCATCGCGGTATCGTCATCGAACAGGAACCCGGCCAGCGCCTTGGTCAGTTCGGTCTTGCCGACGCCCGTGGGGCCGAGGAACAGGAAGCTGCCCAGCGGCCGGTTCGGGTCCTGCAAACCCGCCCGCGCGCGCCGCACCGCCTTGGACACAGCGATCACCGCGTCCTGCTGGCCGATCACGCGCTGGCCGATCACCTGCTCCATTTTGAGCAGCTTCTCGCGCTCGCCTTCCATCATCCGGTCAACCGGAACCCCGGTCCACTTGCTGACCACTGCGGCGATGTCGTCCGCGGTCACTTCCTCGCGCAGCAGCGCGTTTTCGGCCATGCCTTGCGCTTCGCTGAGCTGCTTTTCGAGCGCCGGGATCGTGCCGTAAGACAGCTCTCCCGCCTTGGCGAGATCGCCCTGGCGCTGGGCCTGTTCCAGTTCCAGCCGCGCCGCGTCGAGCGCTTCCTTGATCTTGCCCTCGGCGGCGATCTTGTCGCGCTCACCCTGCCAGCGCACGGTCAGTGCGGCGCTCTGTTCCTCCAGCCCCGCCAGCTCCTCGCGCAGCGCGGCCAGCCGGTCCTTGCTCGCCTGATCGACTTCCTTGGCCAGCGCCAGTTCCTCGATCTTCAATTGGATGATCCGCCGGTCAAGCACCTCGATTTCCTCGGGCTTGCTTTCCACTTCCATGCGGATGCGGCTGGCGGCCTCGTCCATCAGGTCGATCGCCTTGTCGGGCAGAAAGCGGTCGGCGATGTAGCGGTTGGACAGCGTCGCCGCCGCGACAATCGCGTTATCGGCGATCCGCACCCCATGGTGCAATTCATAGCGGTCCTTCAGCCCGCGCAGGATCGAGATCGTGTCCTCCACGGTCGGTTCGCCCACGAACACCGGCTGGAACCGGCGCTGGAGAGCCGGATCTTTCTCGACGTGCTTCTGGTATTCATCCAGCGTGGTCGCGCCGATGCAGTGCAGTTCGCCGCGCGCCAGCGCAGGCTTGAGCAAGTTGGAGGCATCCATCGCCCCCTCGCCCTTGCCCGCGCCGATCAGCGTGTGCATCTCGTCGATGAACAGGATGATCTCGCCCTCGGCGCCCTTCACTTCGTCGAGCACGGCTTTCAGCCGTTCCTCAAACTCGCCGCGATACTTCGCGCCCGCGATCAGGCTGCCCATGTCGAGGCTCATCAGGCGGCGGCCCTTCAGGCTGTCAGGCACGTCGCCATTGGCAATGCGCAGCGCGAGGCCCTCCGCAATTGCGGTCTTGCCCACGCCGGGTTCGCCGATCAGTGCCGGGTTGTTCTTGGTCCGGCGGGCAAGGATCTGCACCGTGCGGCGGATTTCCTCGTCGCGGCCGATTACCGGATCGAGCTTGCCGTCACGCGCGGCTTGCGTCAGGTCGCGGGCGTATTTCTTCATCGCGTCATAGGCGTTTTCGGCGCTGGCATTGTCAGCCGAGCGTCCGCCGGTCAGTTCCTGAATCGCGGCTTCCAATGCTTTCACATCAACATTGGCGGCTTTCAGCGCCTGCCCGGCAGCATTGGTGGTGCCCATGGCAAGCGCCTGCAACATCCGCTGGACCGAAACATAGCTGTCCCCGGCCTTGCTGGCGAGCTGTTCGGCCGCATCGAGCACCCGCACCGAATCGCTTTCCAGCCCCGGCGTCTGCTGCGCCCCCGCGCCGGTCACCCCGGCAATCTTGGCGAGCGCCTTGTCCACTTCGGCCTGAGCAATCGCAACCGTGCCCCCGGCACGCTGGATCAGCCCGGCGGCCATGCCTTCGTTATCCTCCAGCAGCGCTTTCAGGATATGTTCGGGCGTAATCCGCTGATGGTTCATGCGGATCGCCACGGTCTGCGCGCTCTGGAGAAAACCCTTGGCGCGGTCGGTGAATTTTTCGAGGTTCATAGGTGTATCAGCCTCCTGTTACACCACAGGTAGTGTTGCGAATGGGCAACACAAGGGGCTGAATCAAAAAAGGGCGGTTCGCAGCTGCGAACCGCCCGATTTTTGATCAGAACCAAGCCTGATGGCGTTTAGCGCACGCCGATCTTGTCGGCATTGCCATCAGGATCACCAGTGACGGTGCCGTCCTGACGCGGACCGCCAGCCAGCAAGATGCCGGCCAGGTGCGGGGTTGCCATCGAGGTGCCCGAAATCGTGTTGTAACCGCCCGAAAGCCAGGTCGACTTGATCCCGACACCCGGTTCAGCCCAATCGATCGGCGGGTTGCCATAGTTCGAGAAACTGGCAAATCCGCCGCCGTTGCCAAAGGCAGAGACGGTGAAGACATTCGCCCCTTCGGCACGCGCGGGCGAATGGTTGTTGGCATTGTCGCTTTCGTTGCCCGCAGCCAGTGCAAACCGCACGCCGCCAGCCGCGGCCGCCACGACCGCATTGTCCAACGCCTGGCTGACGCTGCCACCAAGGCTCATGTTGGCAACGTCGCCCGGGGCGCCGTTGGCCGCAACATAATCAACCCCGGCAATCACGCCCGAATTCGAACCCGACCCGCGCCGGTCAAGCACACGCACAGCAACCACCCTGGCACCCGGCGCTACGCCGATAACGCCGATGCCGTTGTCCCGCGCGCCAATGGTCCCCGCAACGTGGGTGCCGTGGCCGTTCTGGTCAGCTGGCGTGGTCGTCCCGCCCAGGAAGCTGCGACTGCGGCCCGTATCGACGTTGAGATCGGGGTGAGAGAAATCGATCCCGGTGTCGATCACCCAGGCAGTGGCGAATGTGCCGGCTGCGCCGCCGTTGACGCGCACGATGCCCCAGGGCGTTTCCTGCGGTCCGGTGGTGCCGCCGCCCGGCTTGGCTTCGATGCGGAACTGCGGGATCGCCATCACCTGATCCTGCTCGCAATAAGCGATATTCGGATTGCCGGCCTTCATCCGCTCAATCGCCTGGGCTGGCATATTTGCGGCAAAACCGCGGATCGCGCTGGAATAGGTGCGTGTCACCTGGCCGCCATGGGCCTGGGCAGCACGGTTCGCTTCGGCCTGGACCGCGCCGCGCGAAACAGCAGCGTTGTTGAACACGCAGATGAACGCGTTGGGAATCTTTTCGCCCGCGACCTGGGCCTGGGCCGGAACGGCAAGTGCCAGCATTGGCAGCGCCGCCAGCGCCAGACTGAACGATTTCTTCATATGCATCATCCCTCTCTTTGACTGTGCTTCCGCCGTCACCACAGTGATTTGCCGGAGCGGTTGCTGGGGATGAGACTAACAAGCAAAATTGCGCCGTCGAGACGTAAAAATGCTGAACTGTGGATTAATGAGACGAAATGCCGCCGCTTGGCCTCGAACCGAGGCAAGAAAGAGGTTTTCGCAATTGAATCAAGGCCGGGGCGTATCATCCTGACCTGCGGGAAGCGGAGAGACCGGCTGTTCGAAACGGCGATGGCGGACGATGTGCGGGGTGATCACGATATAGAGTTCAGTCTTCGACCGGGTCGAGCGTTCGAGGCGAAACAGCTGCCCGGCAAGCGGGATGTCGCCCAGCAGCGGCACTTTGCCCTTGCGCTTGAGGACGTTCTCTTGCGTCAGTCCACCGATCACAAAGGTTTCCCCGTCACGCACCGAGGCCGAGGTTTCTGCCTCGCGCTGGCTGATCGTGGGATAGCCCTGCGAATAACCGGTTACCGACGACACCACGCCATAGATTTGCGACGTGACGAACCCGTCAGAGGAAACGCGCGGCGCAATTTGCAGCGTCACCCCAACGTTGACGTACTGCACTTGCTGCGAAACCCCGTTGACCCCCGAAAGCGTGATCGAGGTCAGGATCGGCAAGGCATCGCCAGTGATGATCTTCGCGGTCGATCCGCTCTGCGCGGCGATCCGCGGGCGCGACAGGATTCGCCCTTCACCCTTTTCGACCTGGGCATAGATCGCCGCCTGCAGCACGCCCGAAGGCAGCACGTCGCGCGGATCAAGGCTGATCGAATTGGGCAGGAACGATCCGGTTTCCAGCCGCCCAACTGCCATCTGCCCCGACGAATTGTTGAGATCGATCCCCAGATTCTTCGCCCCGCTTTCCGTCAGTTCAACGAATTGGGTTTCCAGGATCACACTGTCGACCGGTACGTCGATCAGCGCGATCTGATCTTTCACCTTGGCGATCCGTTCGGCGTTACCCGAAACCCAGATCGCGTTGAGGCGGCGGTCAACCGCCAGGCCATTGCCGAACGATTGTCCCAGTGGCCGTTCGGCCCGCTGCACTTGCGGCTGGACGTTGAGATAATTGGGCTGGTTGCCTGAACCGGGCGAACCGAATCCAGGTTCCTTGCGGATAAAGACGTTGTTCGGTTCGATTGTCGTGCCTTCGACCAGCAGGCCGATCACTTCACTCACATCGGCGTATTTAAGCGGCACCATTTCAAAGCTGTCGCCCGGTCGGATGTTGAGCTGGGGGGCAAGGTCGCTGGCCTTGACCACTTGTTCCTTGTCCGAACCCAGCGGCCGGCTGCCCGTGGCCTCCTCCTCGCTGACCCGGCTGACCTTGACCTGCACCGCATTGTCGCCGGCGGGTTCAACCGTAACGCGGGCCGGCTGTGCAGTATCGAACCGCAGTACCAGATCGCTGCCCGCAACTTCGAATTCAGCCGAACGGACCAGGCCCTTGTGCGGCGCGCGTTGGGGGATACGCCCCACGCGCAGGGCATTGCGAAAGATCAGTGCAGGCTTGCTGGGATTGGTGTTGAGCGGAACGAGTTGGGGTTCATCGGGCGAAAAGCGCAGCAGGAAAGCGGCTTGCCCGTCATCCTCGGTCACCAGCTTGAGGTCTTCGAGCACGGCGGGCACCGCGGTCTGCGCACGCAGCGGCAGCGCGCCGCACAGCGCGATGAATGTTCCCATCAGCGCCAGCAGCACAATGCGCGGCAGCCCCCTCGGCATGAAAAATCGACCCTCCGGCTAAGCCTTGCCGCCCCCGCGGCGAAAGCTTGAAGCGCGCGACCTTAGCCTGTGCGGGTTGATTCGCAAGGCAGCTGCGGCATGAAGTTACGCGATGCGGATCAGTTCTTGCCGCCCAGAATCCCCTTCAGCAGGCCCTCTGCGGGCTTGAGCGGATTGGCGCGCAGTTTGCCTTCTTCGCTGCCCATATATTTGAAAATGCCGTTCAGCGCCTGATCGGTGACCGAGGAACCCAGCTTGTCGTGGCTGATCCCGGCCAGATTGGCGAGCACGCCCTTTTTGGCCAATTTGTCGAGCGCGCCATAGGCGCCGACCTTGACCAGGCCGGCATCGACCAGGGGGCGCAGCTTGCCGGTCAGTTCGGTGGCGGCGCTGCGGCGCAGGTACTGGCTGGCCCCGTCGTTCTGGGTGGCGATGCCGGGCACGTCGGCCAGAGTCAGCTTGCTGATCGCAGAGCGGAAGATCGGTTTGGCTTCTTTCGCCGCCAGTCCCGCCGCATCGTTAAGCTTGCGGGTCAGGCCGTCAGTCAGCCCCAGCTGGCTGCCCTTGTTCAGCACTTGCCCGAGCAGTCCGCCACTGCCGCCCAGCAGCGGCAACAGGATCCGCACCGCCGGATCGGCATAGAAGGCACCGGGCACGGCCAGCTTG
Organism: Novosphingobium sp. B 225; assembly: GCF_002198665.1. GTDB lineage: Bacteria > Pseudomonadota > Alphaproteobacteria > Sphingomonadales > Sphingomonadaceae > Novosphingobium. The sequence continues at coordinate 25,564 of NZ_MWLM01000023.1, forward strand.
TCCAGCGCGGAATCGCTCGCTTTGCCCAGCACGCCGGACAGGCCGCTGCCCAGCAATTGCGCCTGCGCCAGCGAAGCAAATGGCAGCGCGGCCAGCCCGAGCAGCAGATGACGGCGTTCGATTGGAAATTCCCCCTGCGACATGGGCTTCCTCCTGTTGGTGTAGCGCCAAGGGTCTCACACCCCGGCACTGTCGGCAAGCTGAATGAACCCGCGCCGTTCGCCCGTTCCAGCCAGCGGTTTGCAGAATAGTGCTGCATGTGCCCCGCGTAGCTGGCATGGACTGCGCGACTGTTCAGGTTTCAGGAGACTGCATTGCTCATGCGCCGTTTTGCCGCCACTTCGTTGCTTGCTCTCTCGCTCGCTGCTTGCGCCGGAAAATCCGACATTGTCGTAACCGCCGTCCCGCCGCCAGTTGCGGTTGCTGCCACGCCTGAACCCGCCCCCGCGCCGCTGGCCGATCTGGTCAAGGCGGTCGACATTCCGTTCGAGACCTTCAAGCTGGCGAACGGCCTGACCGTGATCGTCCACACCGATCGCAAGGCGCCGATCGTGGGGGTCACCACTTATTACCGGGTCGGGTCGAAGCATGAGCCCAAGGGCCGCACCGGCTTTGCCCACCTGTTCGAACACCTGATGTTTGGCGGATCGGAAAACGTCCCCAATTTCGACGTCCCGCTGGAAGGGGCCGGGTCCACCAGCACCAACGGATCGACCTGGTATGACCGGACCAATTACGTCGAAACCGTGCCCACCGGCGCGGTCGAGCTGGCGCTGTTTCAGGAAAGCGACCGGATGGGCCACCTGCTGGGCGCGGTCACGCAGGACAAGCTCGATAAGCAGCGCGGGGTGGTCCAGAACGAGAAGCGGCAGGGCGATAACCAGCCGTACGGGCTGGAGGATTACCTGATCGGCGACGGGCTGTTCCCGCTGGGTCACCCCTATCGCCACTCCACGATCGGTTCGATGGCAGACCTGAGCGCCGCCAGCCTGGCCGATGTGCGCAAGTGGTTCACTGACAATTACGGCCCCAACAACGCCGTGCTGGCGCTGACCGGCGATATCGATGCCGCCACGGCCCGCCCGCTGGTGGAAAAATGGTTCGGCCATATTCCCGCCGGTCCGGCGATTGCACCGGTTGCCGCCGGGCCGGTCACCCTGCCCGCCCCGGTCAGCCGTGATCTGGCCGATCAGGTCCCCAACCTGCGCCTGACCCGCAGCTGGAGCGGCCCGGGGCTGAACCATCTCGATGCCGAAGCGCTGCAAGTGGGGCTTGATGTGCTGGGCGGCCTTTCCAGCTCGCGGCTCGACAATGCGCTGGTGCGCGGCAGCCAGCAGGCGGTCTCGGTCACCGCCATGGCCCAGCAGCACGAACAGACCGGCATGCTGCAAGTGGCGATGATGGTGAAAGACGGCGTCCCCCGCGCCGAAGCCGAAGCGGCGCTTGACGCAGTGGTGGCGAAATACCTGGCCGAAGGGCCAAGCGAGGACGAAGTGCGGCGCAGCGCCACGCGCCTGGTCAGTCAGGAAATCGGCCAGCTGGAAGTGGTCGGCGATTTCGGCGGCAAGGGTATGACCCTGGCCGAAGGGCAGCTCTATTCGGGCGATCCGGCCAAGTACAAGGCCAGCCTCGCCCGGATCGCCGCGCTGACCCCGGCCGAGGTCAAGGCGGCGCTGAATCGCTGGCTGGGCCGGCCGGTGCTGGCGGTCAACACCGTGCCGGGTGAGCGCAAGCTCAAGGGCGAAACGCTGGGCGGCTGGGGCGATGAAGCAACCAGCCCCGCCGCCCGCCCCGATCCGCGCCGATGTGGAGCGCGTGCGCGACCAGCGGCTGAGCGAGATCGCCCAGAC
>NZ_MWLM01000024.1 GCF_002198665.1 Novosphingobium sp. B 225
ATTTTGCGGGAGGGGTAGGGGGTGGAGTGATCTCAATTCCGCAGTAGGGCATGATTTGGAATTCCTGAGTACTTCCTTCACTTGCCCTTGGTCGAGGTAGAATTTTTTAGGGATTATGCACCTTACATACCCACTCACAACTGGCGGTGCCGAGCCTGAGAGGCCGACACTCGAAATCACGCCAGAGTTGATCGCGTAGGGGGCTACCGAACTTGCTTTTGATAGCGAGTTGATCAGGGCAGACGTAGTTATCGATGTTCTAATCGCCGCCCTAGAAGCAGGGGGTTTTAAAGTCACCTTGCATCGCCTAGACTAGCCGAAGACTTGCCTCCAATTTCTTGATTTTCTTGGTCCGCAATGCGCAACCTCGTTGCATAACGAGCACCCAAATTCCGCAACAAGCCATCTCATATTTCAGCCTATGGCTCGATACTTCTCGCCCTTTTGGCATATCGGGATATTCATAATCCGCTAGCTTGTCGCAAACCATCTGAATGCCTTCATCTCCGAACCCGATTGGTTGAAGCGCATGGGCAAACTGGTTTCGCAGATCTCGTATGAGATCCAAATCCTGCTGCTCACGTTCGGTTAGCAACCCCATAGCCCGAGCTGCCACAATTCGATTGCTAAACGTCCCAAAGGGCGCGCCTTGATCGTAGAAGAGAGCGGCCTTAGGCTCATCGTAAACTAGGAAGGCCTTGATGCTCTCAACGAGTGCGTCCTCAACTAGCGCCGCCCCTATCAAGGCTGAAACGCGATCACCCCCCATGTGCATTTCGCGTACACCCGAAATAAACTCATCATCATCGAGTTCTTTCCGGGAATAGCGGCTGCTTAGAGACTTTTTTTAGCCATCGAATCCCCCACCTAGAGGGCTATCTAGGATTACGGTGAGAGGTGTGCAAACCTCCAAATAGCAGCATCAATCCTTAGCAAAGCCTGATAGCACCGCGTTACACGCCATCTCCGGATTTTCGGGTTCACGCAGAGGCCGCAGAGGAAGAAGAGGGGCGCGGAGGGGGTGTTCTGGGCCGTGGGAACTGCTTCCTTCTCCACGCTCCGGTTGGCGGGGCTGGGAGGACGGGTGCGCAGTCCCCCAAACCCAACCACCTCGTCGCCCGCGTAGCTAGGCACGTGGCTCGCGGAGCCTTGATCCGGGGCCGGGCTGCCTTTGCGGGCCTCACACTTTGCCGCCAGCGCGCAGCAGAAAAGCCAAGGACCATGCCAGGAACGGGGCGACAGGTTCTGGTGTTTGCTATCGAACGCCTGCCCCGCAAAACCATTTTCCTACACGCCCCCAAACTGTCACTCTCGCCCCGGCCCCCGACGAATCGTTGTGGCTGGGCTTCTTTGACATTGTCGATGCAGCGGTGTTTCCCGGGGTTTGAACGTGCCGCGCCCAGGGACCGGGCGAGGGCCTTGGGGAGGGCCTTGGGGAGGAGACCTGTGGGCAGAACGGAAAGTGACACACAGGGCACGTTTTCGGCATCGCCTGGGCGGAATATTTACGAGCTTGATCAGCAGCTTGATCGCCTTTGCCAGGTTCCGAAAGTCACAGCAATTCCCCCACGTTTGGGTGTCAACCAGGTCCGCGTTTTGCCGGAGAGGCCAGCGCCTGAATTGCGGGTTCACGCAGAGGCCGCAGGGGGACGCAGAGGGGGTGTTCAGGGCCGCAGGCGCAGCTTCCTTAGCCAGGGGTGCGGTTGGAGGGATGGAGGCAGCGGAGAGCGGCAAAGCCGCTGGCGCGGCATCTCTGCGCCGCTACTTTCTTCTCTGCGGGCTCTGCGTGAACCCCCTTTTTCTAAACCCGCCGGTGGACGCAAAGCCCATGCCCCCTCCGCCTCGCTGAGCTCGGCACCTCCCCCAGAGGGGGAGGATTTTCGCCGACTTATCCCCCCGCCAGCGCCTTCCTTGCCCGCACCTGTTCCAGCAGCAACCGTTCCAGCCGCGCGGCATCAGGAACGCCCAGAATGGTGAAAGCATCGGTGCGGCGATCACGGTTGCGGTCGATGAATTGGGTGGTGGCGATGGAGAGGCGGCCATAGCCGTCGGGATCGTGCTGGGCATCGACTTGCCCGACCTGATCGATCTGGACCGACTGCACTTTGGTGCTGCGCCCGGCATAGAGCTGGATCACACGCTGGTCGGTCAGGGCATAGACCACGCGGCGCGCGCGCAGCAGCAGGCGGAACGGGGTGGCCAGCATGCCCAGCCCGATCAGGATGAAGGGCAGGCCGAACAGCGGAAAGCCATATTCGATATAGCCGCCGATGTGCTGCCCTTCACGCAGCGGGGTGGCGGCCAGCCAGGTCCAGAACAGCGCGAACGCGGTCCACGGGATCGCGAACAGCCAGATCAGGAACACCAGCCCTGCTTGCGCGGGCGCGGCTGGGCGCTCCACAGTACGCGTTCCCCCAGCAGCAATTGCGCGCGCAAGGCCGCATCGAACTGCGGCGGCAGGGCTTGCGGGAACAGGCCGGGGGGCAGATCGGGGTTCACTCTATTCCCCGCGCCGCTGCCACACGCTTTGCCCCTGCTTGACCGTTTCCAGCACCTTGATGGCGCGGATCTGATCGACCGGGGTGGTCAGCGGATTGCGGCTCAGCACCACGAAGTCTGCCAGCAGGCCGGGCTTGATCCGGCCCTTGCGGCCTTCCTCAAACACTTGCCAGGCCGGACCGGTGGTCAACATCTGCAGGCCCTGCCATGCCGAGAGCCGCTGGTTCGCCCCGCTGACCACGCCGGTCAGCGACTGGCGCGCCATGCTGCTCCACAGCTGGGTCAGCGGATCGAGCGGGGTGACCGGCGCGTCCGAATGGTTCGACGGGTGCAGCCCGGCCTTCAGCGCCGATTGGAACGGACTGATGAAATCGACCACTTCCCTGGGGAAGTTGCTGCGGTGGATATCGGCAAAGTAATAGGTGTGGTTGCTGAAATAGGCGGGGCCGACGCCGATCCGGGCATAGTCCTTCAACTGGTCAGGGCGCTGGAACTGCGAATGGATCACCACCGGGCGGGCATTGTCTTTCGCCTTGATCCCGACCGCGTCGAAGCCCTTGATCGCCATGTCGATCGCGGCATCGCCGTTGGCGTGGACGAACAGCTGCCAGCCCTTGTCATGCGCGCGTTTGGCTTCGGCGTTGAACTGGTCCTGCGTCATGTTGGAGGTGCCGTGCCAGGGGTGGTGGCCATCGGGCGCGCCATTCTTGTAGTCCCGCGTGAAGAACCCGGTGCGGGCCTGGGGGGAACCATCGAGGACGAACTTGATCCCCTCCAGCTTCACATGGCCCTGATAGGGGCCAAAGGTCAGCTCCGGGCGTTTGAGCAACGCGTCGATGGTCTGGCTCGTCGGGATCATCGCCAGATCGAGCTTGAGGCGGCTGGTGGCGGCCGGGCTTTTGAGGAACAGCACGTCCGGCAGGCTCGATGCGCCGTCCTGCATATGGGTGAAGCCGTTGCTGGCGTATTTGAGCTGCGCCGCATCAAGCGCGGCCAGCCGTTGTTCCGGCGTCAACTGGGGCAGCTTCATATAGACCGGATAGGCGGCGTTTTCGAAGAACACCCCGGTCAGCTTGCCATCGGCGCCGCGCAGGGTGATCCCGCCGGTCGGGTTGGGGGTGGCCTCGGTGATCCCGGCGGCGGCCATGGCGGCGCTGTTGGCGGCCAGCCCGTGGCCAGTGAAGTGGACCAGCACCACCTTGTAATCGCCCAGCCTATCCAGCTCGGCAGCATTGACGTGGCGGTGTTCGGCCAGCTTGCCGTCGTCATACTGCCACGCGACCACCCAGCCGCCCGGCTGGATCCCGCGCGCGGCGATCCCGGCCTTCAGGGCTTCGAGCAGGCTGGGCACGTCCTTCACCGGCGCGGCGGGATCGCCCAGATCCACCCCGCTCGCCACCTGCATCGCCATCGTGAAGTGCGAATGGGCATCGACGAAGCCGGGCAGCATGGTCGCACCTTTGAGGTCACGATCGGCTGCTCCTTTGCCCGCCACCTTGCGCGCCTGCGCCAGCGGCCCGGCGAAGACGATCGTGCCGCCGCGTTCGACCACCGCCTGCACGGTGCGCGGGGCGGGGCCGTCCATGGTCAGGATCGGGCCGCCGTGCCACAGGCTGACGGACGGCGGCGGCGGGATCAGGACTGGCGGCTGATCGGCAAAGGCTGGCTGCGCGAACACCACCGACAGCAGCAGTGCCGGGGCGACCTTGTTCAGGCGTGACATGAGTTCTCTCTCCTCTTGCCGCGCACAGTGATACAGCCCGGCGCGCGGTGCAAGATGGTGGCGCTTGCCAAGCGCGCGGCAATGTCCTTTCATGTGCACAGGCGCGCTGGTTGGTATTGTTGGAGCATTTGCATGACCTTGCGCCGCGCGCTTTGCCTGATCCTGTCCCTGTCGATTGCCGGACCCGCGCTGGCCGCCCCGGCGCAGCTGCTGCGCGAACAGCGCGCGGTTACGCTGGGCGGCGCGGCGGAGACCTGGCAGCTGGTGTGGCAAGGGCGGCCGCGCTCGATCTGCGGGCCGGAAGATGTCGAGATGGCGATCACCTGTCCCTGCACCGGCTTTGCCTATGGCGAGCTCGGCAAGCTCGATCTGGTCCGGCTGCGCGGGGGCAAGGTGGTGGACCGGATGGATCTGGGCCCGCTGTTCAGCGATCTGCCGGCCGACGATGCAGACGGCCTTGCCGCGATGCAGTGGCGGCAGATGGTGTCGCGCGACTTTGATGCCGCGGCGGACGGATCGTCCAAGGCGTTCCTGGCCGAAGTTGCCAAGCGCCCCGGACCGCGGATGATGCGGCTGGCTGACTATGACCACGACGGGGTGGCGAGCGAGTTCCTGGTTCAGGTCAGCGCCGGTCCTTGCGGCCATACCGAATATGCCGCCGTCGGGGTGAGCAAGGCGCAGCCGAAACTCCATGCGCTGTCGAGCAAGGACAACCCGGCCTCGCCCTTGGTGCTGCCGGGATCGGCCTGGCAGGCGCTGCTGGGTCCCAAACCGCGCACGGTGGTCAACTATCCCTGCGGCGATCATGGGGCGGATCAGCAGGAGGAACTGGTGGTCGGCGCGGCGGGCGGCACGATCTCGGTCCAGCGGGTGCTGCGCGCTTGCAGCGATGAAGGCGGTGCCGGGGCCGAGGTGGGACGCGAGGCGATGTAGGGCGATTGCGCTGCTTGGTTCACGCAGAAACCACAGGGCAGAAAGGAAGGCGCAGAGGTGTAGCTATCCGCCTCTTTCTCCTCTTCGATCTCTGCGTGAACCCCTTCAAACCGCGCATCCGCAGATTAACGCCCCCGCTTTCACCCCAAGCGAAAAAATATTTCCCAAACCCTTAAACAGCGCAATTTCAGCATCTTGCGAACGGAAATCGCTAAAATCCGAACGGCCCGTTAACCATCCGGATTAAATTCCCCGTCCCGTTGCCGGTCTTTCCCCCAGCAACGGTGAGCGCCATTCGCGGCCCCCACCGGCTCAACCGTGAAGGGAAATTCAAATGGCTGTCATCAACACGAACATCAGTGCCATCCGGGCGGCCAACGCTTCGGTTTCGGCGAACAAGATGCTGGGCACCGCGATGGAACGCCTGTCCACCGGCAAGCGCATCAACGGCGCCAAGGACGACGCGGCGGGCCTCGCCATTTCGACCACCATGACCTCGCAGGTGCGCGGCATGAACCAGGGCATTCGCAACGCCAACGACGGCATTTCGCTCTCGCAGACCGCTGACGGCGCGCTCAACGAAGTGACCAACATGCTGCAGCGGGTGCGCGAACTGGCTGTCCAGTCGAGCTCGGGCACCTATCAGGCGTCGGACCGTACCTATATGCAGTCGGAAGTCACCGCGCTGACCGAACAGATTGACGACGTGCTGACCAGCACCAAGTTCAACGGCAATGCGCTGTTTTCGACCACGGCCGGCACCGATGTCACCTTTGACATTCAGGTCGGAGCGGATTCGGGTGAAACCATCACCATCACTTCGGCCGCGATCGATGGCACCAATATCGACGCCACTGCGCTGGACGTGACTTCGGCGGCGCTGGCCACCACCACGATCGGCAATGTCGATCTGGCCCTGGCCGACGTCAACGCCAGCCGCGCCGGGATCGGTGCGGGGCAGAACCGGCTGGAATCGGTGGTCAACAACCTGACCAGCAACGCGACCAACCTGTCGGATGCGCGCAGCCGGATCGAGGATGCGGATTATTCTTCGGAAACCACCGCGATGGCCAAGGCGCAGATCCTCAGCCAGGCCTCGACCGCGATGATCGCACAGGCCAACCAGAGCCAGCAGAACGTCCTGTCGCTGCTGCGCTAAGTCCAGATACCCGGCTCTCCAGTTCAGCTTGGGGGCAAGAGGCCGCCGCTCTGCACAGCGCAGGGCGGCGGTTTCGCTTGCCTTGAGCGCGCGGGTGCGCAAAAGCCCCGCCACTATGACCGACGCCGAACTGCATGCCGCCGCCCAAGTCTCCAAGGCCTGGCCTTTCGAGGAAGCCCGCAAGCTGTTGAAGCGCTATCCGGACGGGAAACGCGGCCCAAATGGGCAGATCGAACCCGTGCTGTTCGAAACCGGCTATGGCCCCTCGGGCCTGCCGCATATCGGCACTTTTCAGGAAGTCCTGCGCACCACCTTGGTCCGCCGCGCCTATGAAGCGCTGACCGGCGGCGCGCCGACGCGGCTGGTGGCGTTCAGTGATGATATGGACGGGCTGCGCAAGGTGCCCGACAATATCGAGAACAAGGCCGTGCTCGAAGCCAACCTGGGCAAGCCGTTGACCCGGATCCCCGATCCGTTCGGCTGCCACGAAAGCTTTGCCCACCACAACAACGCGATGCTGCGCCAGTTCCTTGACCGGTTCGGGTTCGATTACGAATTCGTCTCGTCAAGCGATCGCTACAATTCCGGCGCTTTCGACGGTGCCCTGAAAAACATCCTGCGCCATTTCGACGGGATCATGGACGTGATGCTGCCGACCCTGCGTGAGGAACGCCGCAAAACCTATTCGCCGGTCCTGCCAGTCAGTCCCACCACGGGCGTGGTGCTGCAGGTGCCGGTGCAAGTGATCGATGCCGAAGCCGGGATCGTGCGGTTTGAGGATCAGGGCCAGATGATCGAACATTCGATCCTGGGCGGCTGGTCCAAGCTGCAGTGGAAAGTTGACTGGGCGATGCGCTGGGTTGCGCTGGGCGTCGATTATGAAATGTGTGGCAAGGATCTGACCGATTCCGTGCGCGAAAGCGGCAAGATAACCCGCGTGCTGGGCGGGCGCCCACCCGAAGGGCTGATCTACGAGCTGTTCCTGGATGAGAACGGTGAGAAGATTTCCAAGTCCAAGGGCAACGGCCTGACCATCGACCAGTGGCTGACCTATGGCAGCGAGGAAAGCCTGGGGCTGTTCCTGTTCCGCGAACCCAAGAGCGCGAAGAGCCTGCACACCGGGATCATTCCCAAGAACGTCGATGAATACTGGCAGTTCCGCGAAAAGCTGCCCGGCCAGCCGATCGAACAGCAATTGGGCAACCCCGTGTGGCACCTGCTGCGCGCCAACGGTTACCATGGCGGCGATGGTGACAAGCTGCCAGTGACCTTCGGACTGCTGCTCAACCTGGTCGGTGTGCTGGGTGCCAATGCCACGCGCGATCAGGTGTGGTCGTACCTGGCAAATTACATCGCCGATGCCCGGCCCGAGGCGCATCCCGCGGTCGATGTGCTGGTTGAAGCCGCGCTCGCCACCAACCGCGATTTTATCGCCCCGACGCTGCTGCGCCGCAAGCCCGAAGCGGGCGAAGCCAAGGCTCTTGCCGCGCTCGATGCCGCGCTGGCCGAAACGGCCGGCGATGCCTCAGCGGAAGACCTGCAGAACCTGGTCTATGAGATCGGCAAGAACCCCGATTTCGGGTTCGAGAACCTGCGCGACTGGTTCAAGGCGCTGTACGAAACCCTGCTGGGTTCCAGTCAGGGCCCCCGCATGGGCAGCTTCATCGCGCTGTATGGCATTGCCAACACGCGGAACCTGATTGCCGAGGCGCTAGCCTGAGATCCTCTCGTTTTGTGCTTCACAGGAACGGGCTCTAAGCGACCACCGCGCGCCGGTACAAATGCCAGGTTGCGTGGCCCAGGACGGGCAGTGCCACCAGTAGCCCGGCGAAAGCGGGAAGCATCGCGGCGAACAGGGTCACCGCGATGAACGCGGCCCACAGTGCCATAACCACAGTGTTCGATCGCACCGTGGCCAGGCTGACGATGATCGCGGTCAGGAAATCGACATTGCGGTCCACCAGCATCGGCAGGCTGATCACGGTCACCATATAGAACACAAATGCCACGCCCGCGCCGATCACACTGCCGACCGAAAGCATCGCAATGCCGGTGCCGGTGGACAGCAAGCTGAGCGATTCTGCACCCATGCCGCTTTCAGACATGAAGATCGCGAAGATGCCGTGGGCCAGGATCATCCAGAACGTAAAACCGACGAATATGAACCCGCCCATCATCGGCAGTTGTTCATCCCCATGCCCGCGCAGTGCGCCCAGCACGCCGCCCCAGGTCAGCGGCAGGCCAGCTTCGCGGCGGCGGCTGACTTCATAAAGACCCACGGCGGTGAACGGCGCGATCAGCGGAAAGCCCGCCACCACCGGGATCAACCACATCGATTGCCCCTGCGTGGTCAGCGCGTACCACAGATACAATCCGGCCAGCAGGTAGATCGCGCCAAAGAACAGGCCGTAACCGGGAGCAGCGCAGAAGTCGCGCCACCCGGCGGCCAGCGCGGTCCGGAGGTCCGCAATCGAAAGGTCCTTCGCCACCGTGACCGGTGCGACACGCGCTTGTTGGGTGGTCACCATGCGCCCCCATCCTCGTTATCCCGCACCGGAAAGTGCCTCAAATGCCGGAGGAGGGCAAGATGGTGTCCGGCAGTTCGGCGGCAGGCGCGTCCCTCTCCCGCTTGGGGTAGGGGGAAATGCGCGCTACTTCCAATCGCGATTGCCCCGCGATGCAGCGAGTGACGAGTTACCCCCCCGCAGTGATCCAGCGGTTTATCTTGGCTTCCAGCACCGGCAGCGGCAGCGCGCCGGATTCCAGCACCTGGGCGTGGAACTGGCGCAGGTCGAACCTGGCGCCCAGCGCGGCCTCAGCCTTGCGGCGTAGCCGCTGGATGGTCAGGGCGCCGATCTTGTAGCTCAGCGCCTGCGCAGGCCAGGCGATATAACGCTCAACCTCTGCCGTTGCGTCGCTGCGTCCCATGCCGCTGTTGGCCAGCATATAAGCGATCGCCTGCTCGCGGCTCCAGCCCCTGGCGTGCAGGCCGGTGTCGACCACCAGCCGCATCGCCCGCAGCATCTCGTCATCCAGCGTGCCCCAGTGCTGCATCGGATCGCGGTAAAGCCCCATTTCGTGGCCCAGCGTTTCGGCATAGAGCGCCCAGCCTTCAACATAGGCATTGTTGCCGCCAAACCTTTGGAAATCGGGCAGACTCTTGTCCTCCTGCGCCAGACTGATCTGGAAATGGTGCCCCGGCGCGCCCTCGTGCAGGTACAGTGTGGTGATCCCGGTCAGAAAGCGGCTGGGCAGATCATAGGTGTTGTAAAAGAACACGCCGGGGCGGCTGCCATCGGCGCTGCCTTCGTTATAGCTGCCACCCGCATCGTATTTTGCCCGGTATTCGGGGTAAGGCTGGATCTCGAGCCGGGTGGCGGGGGTGTGCAGGAACAGGCGCGGGATATGGGCGTCCACGGCCCGCGCGGCCTTGGCAAAGCCATCGGCCAGTTCCTGTGCGGTCTGCGGATGATAGCGGGGATTGGTGCGCACTTCTTCAAAGAAGCCTTTGAGATTGCCTGAATAACCCAGCTTCACCTTGACCTGCTCCATCTCGCGCTGGATCCGCGCCACTTCGGCCAGGCCGAGCTGGTGGACCGCTTCGGGATCGAGCGACAGGGTGGTCTCTTTCTCGATCAGGCGGCGATACAACCCCGCGCCGCCCTTCATCGCGGACAGCCCCACCGCCTCGCGCGCGGCCGGCAGGTATTCATCGTTCAGGAACTTGCGCAGGCGGCGATAGGCCGGGAGCACATCATCACGCAGCGCCGCGCCATAGGCCTGGCGCAGTTGCGCCCGGTGCGCCTCGGGAACACCTTCGGGGAACGACGCCACTGGCGAGAGAAACGGCGACTGATCCTGCGGTTGGGCCAGCAGGGCATCGATCTGGGCGATCATGTTGGCGGTGGTCAGCCGGGTTTCCACCACTCCGCTGTCCAGCCCCTGGCGGAATCGCAGTTCGGCATTGGCGAACATGACCGGCAGCATCCGCAGCACCGCCAGATTACGCCAGTAATCGGCCTCGCTGTCATAACTGACTGCCCCGTTCGCCGCCATGATCGAAGGAAATTCGATGTGCAGGCCCCCGAAATGGTCCATCGGCCGCACCGCCGTCAGTGCGATCATGTCTGGTGCGAGCCATTCCAGCTCCTCGCGCTTGTTATCGAGGAACACATCGTAAGAGATCTGGCGCTGCGGGGTGAGGCGGCGGCGGTCGATCCGCTTCAGCGCCGCCATGCTTTGCTGGGCAGACTGGCGGGTCAGGCGCAGTTGCTCATCGGTGAAGACCCGGCGCAGCTCGCCCGGCGGCACTTCCGCGCCGTGGAACAGCAGCTGCAAAGGATCGAGCATCTGTTCGCGCCGCTGATCTTCGCGAAACAGGGCAATCAGGCGCGAATCCTCGGTGATTGCGCTCGCTGCGCTGCGCGGAGTCTGCGCCCCGGCGGGATGTGCAACCAGCGCCAGCACCAGCAGCAAAGCTGCGGCCAGTCGCTTGCCCAAATGTCGCCACGGCTCCAGCGCCACCTAGCCCCACCTGCCGACGCGGTACCATTTTGTTATGATGTACTTTGATCCCCGGATCACCGGTTTGCCGGCGTGGATCGTATCCTGGTTGAGCGAGCCGTCACGACAGGCATTGTTCCACACGATCAACGCGCCCTTTTGCGGCGGGATAGTGACGCCGATGTTGTGGAAATGGGTCTCCCCGCCTTCCGCGACATGGTTGAGATAGATCATGGCCGTAAAGCAGCGCTGCCCGCCGCGTTTGGCTTCCTGTTTCCAATAGGGGGCCTTGGTCCAGAACCAGTCCATGTGAGCCCGGAATTCCTGCCCTTCGGCATAGCGCTGGCCCTGGATCGTCTCGCCATTGTCATGCGGCAGTCCGAGCGTATCGTCGATCCGCCGCTCAATCATCCGCACGAACGGATCGTTGCGATCGAAATTGCCCGAATAGCTGGTGCGATAGGTGCTTTCATGGCCATAGCCCTGGTCAAGCAGGTCGCTGGGACGGGCGGCTTCGTCCACCAGGGCCATCAGCCGGGTGCATTCCTCGTCCGAAACGAACTCGCTGATTGCCCAGATCTCGGCTTGCTCCACTGGAACCTGCTGCGCCAGCGGTTCAGCCTCAAGCCTTCGCCGCACTTGCGCCCCGGCGCGCAGCAAGGCCAGCTTGTCCGGGTTGGGACATTCCGGATAGCGCATCGGTTGCCAGTCTTGTTCGGCGGCGGTCATGCTCGCCTGACTACCGCCTGCGCGGGCCGGAGCAAGCAAAAGCTGCTTGCCCGAAGGGCTGTTTTGCGCCAGTTTCTCCGATTATGGCCACCAACACCGCATCTGCCGATCGCTATTCGCGCGGCGCCGTCATCCTGCATTGGCTGATCGCCGTGCTGATCGTGCTCAACTATGCCGCCGCCTGGGTTGCTGAAGACATGCCCAAGGAAGCGAAGATGCAGGTGATGGGGAACCACAAGGCAATCGGGATAACGATCCTGCTGCTGACCGTGCTGCGGATTGTCTGGCGGTTGATGCACAAGGCTCCGCCGCTGGTCGAAACGCTGAAAGCCTGGGAAGCAGCGCTGGCGCGGGTGACGCATCTGGCGCTGTATTTCCTGATGCTGGCCGTGCCGGTGGCGGGCTGGGGGCTGCATTCCGCATCCAGCCAGGGCGCGCCCGTGGGCATGTTCGGCTTGTTCGGCTTTCCCGCACTGCCAGTCGGTTCGGACAAGCCGACGATCGGCATGTTCCATGAACTGCATGAGGTGTTTGCCACTCTGATGCTGGTGCTGGTGGTGGTGCACGTGGCGGCCGCGCTTAAGCATCACTTCAAGGACAAGGACGGAACCCTGCGCCGCATGGTGCCGTGGCTGCCCTGATCGGCTGATTCCAATGTGGATTGGAACAGGCCCCCGCCGCAAGGACGGGGACCTGTTCGTGTCTGCTTCCGGCGGCCTTACCAGAAGAAGTTGTTGATCACGTCCACCACTTCGCCGGTATAGACGTTCACCAGCAGGGCATCGTCGTAATAGCGCACCCAGCGGTACGGACCATAGACGTCGGGCAGGCGGTACTGCCACGGATCGTTGATCCAGTAGTTCTGGCTGAAGAACAGCGAATCCAGGAAAAACCCGATGCTCAGCCGGCGATAGGAATAGCCGCGATAGGGGGCGTAATAGCTGCCCATGCGATAGATCCCCGGGTTGCCGCGGCGATAGCTGTTCCAATCATACCGGCTGTTGCTGCGCCAGCGGTTGTCCCAGCGCCGGTAATCCTGGTTGTAGCCATGCCGCGATCCGCTCCAGCCCTGGTTGCGGTTCCAATTGTTGTTGCCGCGATAGCGATCGCCATCATGCCTGCGGTCACGATCGTGCGATCCGCTCCAGCCCTGATTGCCGGACCAGTTGCGATTGCGGTCGCGGTTCTGATCATGGTTGCGATCACGATTGGGCGATGTGGTGTAGTTGCCGTTCCAGCCACCCTGACTGGGGGCAGGGCGGTTCCAACCCTCACCGCCGCGACCTTCGCCGCCGTTCCAGCGCTGCTGCGGAGCAGGAGCCGGAGCCGGAGCAGGTGCCGGGGTGGGCTGGCGGGCACCGCCGCCGTTCCAGCCGCCACCGCCGCCGCGCTGACCGCCCGACNACCAGCCGCCGCCCGAATTCGTGCCGCCCGCTTGGCCGCCACCGTTCCAGCCGCCGCGCTGGCCGCGATCGCCGCTCCAGTTGGCGCTGGGCGCAGGAGCGGCCTGCGGAACAGGAACGGCAACCGGGGCAACACGTTCTGGGGCCTGGGGGCGGGACCATCCGCCGCTGTCATTGCCGCCGCCGCCACGACCGGCCCAGGTCTGCTGAGGCTGGGGCTGCGGCGCAGGACGGTTCCAGCCGCCTGCGCTGATATTCCCCGCCGCTTCATTGTCACCGCCGCGCCCACGCCAGCCGCCGCGATCTTCACCGCCGGGCTCAGCCGAAGCGATGCCGGGCAAGGTCAGCGCCATCAAAGCCAGTGCAATCGCACTGCTGCGACCCCTATTGGAAAGCTTGCTCACGGCCATGGCCGTATCTCCATCCATCGCGCCGCACCATCGGCGGCGACCATGGCAGCATGGCTATCCGATTCGCGCTGTCGCAAAGGTGAATGACTTGGTAAGCTATTCGTTCAGGTTTGGAGGGGCTGAAATTAACGCGTAAGCTTCTTGTAAGCGAGCCGCGTCGGGCGGTCCGCCGCATCGCCCAAGCGGCGGCGTTTGTCTTCTTCATAGGCCGCGAAGTTGCCTTCGAACCATTCGACGTGGCTGTTGCCTTCGAATGCCAGGATGTGAGTGGCGAGGCGATCGAGGAAGAAGCGGTCGTGGCTGATGACCACTGCGCAGCCGGCGAAGTTTTCGATGGCTTCTTCCAGCGCGCCCAGCGTTTCCACGTCAAGGTCATTGGTCGGTTCGTCGAGCAGCAGCACGTTGCCGCCTTCTTTCAGCATCTTGGCCATGTGCACGCGGTTGCGTTCACCGCCAGACAGCTTGCCGACGTTCTTCTGCTGGTCAGCGCCCTTGAAGTTGAACGCGCCGACATAGGCCCGGGTGCTCATGTCCTGCTTGTTGACAGTCATGTAGTCATGCCCGCCGCTGATCTCTTCCCAGACATTGTTCTTGGGGTTGAGATCATCGCGGCTCTGATCGACAAAGCCGAGGTGGACGGTGCTGCCGATTTCAACCGTGCCGCTGTCGGGCTGTTCCTTGCCGGTCAGGATCCGGAACAGGGTTGATTTACCTGCGCCGTTCGGGCCGATGATGCCCACGATTCCGCCGGGGGGCAGCATGAAGCTCAGGTCTTCGAACAGCAGCTTGTCGCCATAGGCTTTGGAAATGCCCTTGGCTTCGATTACCTTGCCGCCAAGCCGTTCGGGCACCTGGATGACGATCTGGGCCTTGCCGATCGGCCGGTTGTCCTGCGCGTTCTGCAGTTCCTCGAACTTGCGGATACGCGCCTTGCTCTTGGTCTGGCGTGCAGCGGGAGTCTGGCGAATCCATTCGAGTTCGCGGCTGAGCGCCTTCTGCTTGCCGCTTTCCTCGCGTTCTTCCTGCGCCATGCGCTTGGCCTTGGTTTCGAGGTAGGTCGAATAGTTGCCTTCGTAGGGGAAGTATTTCCCGCGATCGAGTTCAAGGATCCAGCCGACCACGTTGTCCAGGAAGTAGCGATCGTGGGTGATCATCAGCACCGCACCGGCATATTCCTTGAGGTGGTTTTCCAGCCATTCGACCGATTCCGCGTCGAGGTGGTTGGTCGGTTCGTCGAGCAGCAGGATGTCCGGCTTCTGGATCAGCAGTCGGGTCAGCGCGATGCGGCGCTTTTCACCGCCGGACAGATTGTCCACCGCCCAATCCCCCGGCGGGCAGCGCAGCGCTTCCATCGCAACTTCAAGCTGGTTGTCGAGCGTCCAGCCGTCAACCGCGTCGATCTTGCCCTGCAGCTCGCCCATTTCCTCCATCAGCGCGTCGAAATCGGTATCGTCCTGGGGATCGCCCATTTCGGCGCTGATGGCGTTGAAGCGGTCAACCAGATCGGCCGTCGCACGTGCGCCGTCCTTGACGTTTTCCAGCACGGTCTTGGTCGTATCGAGTTCGGGCTCCTGTTCAAGGTAGCCGACCGTAATGTATTCCCCCGGCCAGGCCTCGCCAGTGAAATCCTTGTCGATCCCGGCCATGATCTTGATCAGGGTCGATTTACCTGCGCCGTTCGGGCCGACGATGCCGATCTTCGCGCCCTGGTAGAATTGCAGGTTGATATTGCTCAGCACCGGCTTTTGCGCGCCGGGGAAGGTCTTGGTCATGTCCTTCATCACGAAGGCGTACTGGGCGGCCATGCTGGATCCTTGATCTTAAGCGTAATGTTCGGGTTTGGCGCGCCTCTACAGGCCCGCACGCGGCGGGGCAAGCATGACGCGCGGCAGTGAATGCGCTGCGTGACTTACGATTGGTGGCAGAGCTGCAACAGGTGCGCGCGAATGTGCATGGCCCCGGTGGCACCTCTTCATGCAGATCGCTATAGAGGGCGTCCCAAAACATATCGGCTTTACCCCTGAAGCCTTTGGAGGATACCATGAAATTCAAGCTTGTAGCGGCCTTTGTTGCCAGCACGTCGGCCTTTGCCTGGACGCCTGCGATGGCCCAGGATGCCGTCCCGCAGGCCGATACCGCGACCACCGGAGAGGAAGGCGAAATCATCGTCACCGCGACCCGCCGCAGCGAAGCGCTGTCGGACGTGCCGATCGCAGTTTCGGCGGTTTCAGGCGAAACCTTGGCCAAGAGCGGCGCGACCGATGTGCGCGCGCTCAACCAGGTTGCCCCTTCGCTGCTGGTTTCCGGTGCGACCAGCGAAGTCAACTTTTCCGCGCGTATCCGCGGGATTGGCACCGTGGGTGAAAACGCCGGTCTGGAAAGCTCGGTCGGCCTGTTCATCGATGGCGTGTACCGCAGCCGCACCGGCGTGGGCCTGACCGAACTGGGGGACATTGAACGCGTCGAAGTGCTGCGCGGGCCGCAAGGCACCCTGTTTGGCCGCAACAGCACCGCGGGTCTGATCAACATCGTCACCAAGGGGCCGGACCTGTCGGGCCTGATGGTCAAAGGTTCGGCCAGCTATGGCAACTATGACTATTGGCGGCTTGATGGCGCGGTCAACGCGCCGCTTAGCGATACCGTTGCCGCGCGGCTCGATGGTGTGGTGATGAAGCGCGATGGCTTTATCAAGCAGATCACTCCGGGCGAACCGGCGATCAACGATCGCGATCGCTGGTTGTTGCGCGGCCAGCTGCTGTTCCAGCCGAACGACGACATGAAGCTGCGCCTGATCGGCGATTACGGCGTGCACAAGGAAAACTGCTGCGGCGGCGTGCTGCTCAGCCCGGTGCGCAATCTCAGCCGCGGGACCGATGGCTTCCCGGTTGCTTCGGCCAACACCCTGCTGCCGCTGCTGCAGGCGTTCGGCGCGAACTATCAGGTGCCCCAAGGGACCGATCCGTATCAGCGCGTTGCGGCGACCACCAAGGGCGTCCCCTATCGCTCGGACAGCAAGGATTGGGGGCTTTCGGGCGAACTCAGCTGGAAGCTGGGCGAAGTCAACCTGACTGCGATCAGTGCCTATCGCGATTATCTGAACGAACAGGGACAGGACGCCGACTTCCAGGCGATGGACATCCTGCGCCGCACCGATCTGGACCGACATTTCCGCATCTTTACCCAGGAATTGCGCTTGCAGGGTGAAGCGCTGGACGGGCGGGTCAACTGGCTGGTCGGCGGCTACTATGCCAATGAAAAGCTGTCTGTGGATGACGATATCAAGTACGGCGCGGACTATGAACGCTATGCCAACTGCCTGGCGGCGACCGCGCTTTCGGCGGCCAACGTCAACCCGGCATCGGCCACCTGTTCGAACCTGCCGACCACCAGCTGGCCGGGCTTCCAGGGCCTTGCTACGCTGACCGGCGCAGCGCGGCTGAACGGCACCGGCAACAACGGCTCGACCTTCAACCAGAAGAGCGAAAACTACGCATTCTTCACCCACAACACCTTCGATATCGTTGAAAACAAGCTGAAGCTGACGCTTGGTGCGCGCTATACGCACGAAACCAAGGATCTGACGGCGCAGGCGAATTTCACCAACACGCTGTGCCCTGCGATTCTGGCAACCCCGTTCCAGGCGCTGGCTTCGATCGCCTGCGTGATCAATGGCGCGGGGAGTTCGTTTGGCCAGGGCGCAACCGGCACGCATTTCGGTGAAGGTCAGTGGACCGGCACCGCAGTGCTGAGCTGGAAGCCCAGCAACGACGTGCTGGTCTATGGTTCGGCGTCAAAGGGCTACAAGGCCGGCGGGTTCAACCTGGACTTCTCGGCACTTGACCGTCCGTGCAGCACCACTGGCGGTTCCGCGGCGCAGAATGCTGCATGCACTTCCTTGCTGGCCCGCCCGGCTTTCACCCCAGGGAATGCCCGTGCCGAAGCCACTGACCTGCAATTCGCCAGCGAAAAGGTGGACGCGTTCGAAGTGGGGATGAAGTACAACGGACGCGGCTTTGATCTGAACGTTGCGGCGTTCTATCAGCGCTATTCCAACTACCAGCTCAACACCTTCAACGGGGTGAACTTCGAAGTTACCAACATCCAGGCTTGCAAGGATGGCCTGGCCGGGGCGGACATCGATGGCTCGTCGTTGACCGGGGCTTGCGCCAGCGACCGGCTCAAGCCGGGCGTCACTTCGAAGGGTTTTGAAGTGGAAGCCTTCCTGCGGCCGGCGCGCAACTTCGGGGTCAACCTGGGGCTGACCTATGCCGATACAAAGTACGCCAGCGATCTGGTCGGCACGTCTGGGCGCGCGTTGAGCGCGGTGCTGTTCCAGCTGCCGGGCCGTGCGGTTTCGAACGCGCCGCAATATGTGGTTACGGCCGGGGTCAGCTGGACGCCGGAACTGGGCAGCACTGGCCTGACCGGTCTGGTCTACCTCGACACCCGCTTGCAGAGCGATACCAACACCGGGTCTGATTTGGATCTGGAAAAGATCCAGGATGCCTATGCGCTCTTCAATGGCCGCATCGGGGTCTATGGCCCGGGCAAGCGCTGGGGGGTTGAGCTGTGGGGCCAGAACCTGCTCAACAAGAAGTACCAGATGATCGGTGCCGATATGCCGCTGCAAGGCAGCGGTACGTTCCGTGCGGTGGCTTCAGCCGCTTCGACCGGTCTGGCGGGCACTGCCAACCAGCTGTTCGTCGGCTTCCCCGGCGAACCGCGCACCTATGGCGCGACGATCAAGTTCACGTACTGATCGGCGCACCAGCGGGATGAACATGGGGCCGGTGGGAGCAATCCCGCCGGCCCTTTTGCTTGTGCTGACCGGGGCGTGCGTTAAAGCGCAGCCATGGGGATCAAATCTGGCCTGGGCCACCTTCTGTCCGCATTTTGCCGTGCCGCGCCTGCGGCGCTGGG
Organism: Novosphingobium sp. B 225; assembly: GCF_002198665.1. Taxonomy (GTDB): domain Bacteria; phylum Pseudomonadota; class Alphaproteobacteria; order Sphingomonadales; family Sphingomonadaceae; genus Novosphingobium. The sequence continues at coordinate 18,280 of NZ_MWLM01000024.1, forward strand.
CCCTGGACGCGTGTTTGAACGGCTGCGCTGGCGGCTGGGTATGGCGGCATACCGCCTTATCGGGAATAGTCCGGCGGACGCACAGCTGCGTGTGGTGCTCGCCCGCAATGGTGCGCGGATGGAATTGGCGCTGGACGAATTTGTCGATCGATCCATTTATTGCACCGGGGAATGGGAGCCGCGTGAAACTGAATTGATCCGCCGCCGTTTGCGCCCGGGGGACTGCATGGTCGATGTCGGGTCCTACATCGGCTGGTTCACCTTGCTCGGCGCGCGGCTGGTTGGTCCGGCGGGCAGGGTAATCGCGTTTGAAGCCAATCCGGCCACTTATGCGCGGCTTCAGCGCAACCTGTCACTGAATGGCCTGACTCAGGTGGAACCGCACAATCGTGCAGTGGGGGATCAGCCGGGCCGGGTCCGCATCGGATCGCGCACACCCGGCAATGCCGGGGGCGATTTCGTCGATTTCAGTCAGTCAGACGCGGCAGACGGGGTGGAGGTCGTGCTGCTCGATGATGTGCTGCGGGATCAGTCGGTCCGGGTGCTCAAGATCGATATCGAAGGAGCAGAGGCCAAGGCGCTGCGCGGGGCGCGTGAATTGATGGCCCGGGCCGACGCGCCCGATCTGGTGCTTGAACTGACCCCGGCCTATATTCGAGCGGCCGGTGATGATCCGGCGGAATTGGTCGAACTGTTGCGCAGCAGCGGCTATCGCTTGCTGGAAATCGGGCAGTTCGCGCTGGCCCTGCCGCAGGGAGATCTGGCCAAGCGGGAGCAGACCTATCTCTATTGCACCAAGGATTTGGAACTGGGCTGAACAGCTTGTTTTCGTAGCGGGCACGGCTTACCCCTTTGGTGATGAGAAACCTGCTCCGCACCGCCGCCTGTTCCGCCCTGGTCCTTGCCTCTGCTGTTTCAGCGCAGGAGCCGCAAACCGTCAGCTGGGAGATCCTGGCTGACCTTACGACCGAAATTGGCCCGCGCCTGCCCGGCTCACCGCGCGAGGCGGCAGCACGGGACTGGGCTGTGGTGCGGCTCAAGGCGCTGGGGCTGGCCAATGTGCGCAGCGAGGCCTTTACCATTCCAGGCTGGGTGCGCGGCGTGGAAGTTGCGCAGTTGACCGCACCCTATCCGCACAAGCTGCATATCACCGCACTGGGCAATTCTGCCCCGACCCCGGCAGCCGGGATCAGCGGTGAACTGATCTATTTCCAGTCGCTTGCCGCGTTGCAGGCGGCCCCCGATAGTGCAGTGAAAGGCAAAATCGCCTTCATCGATCATGCGATGAAGGCCAATCAGGACGGTTCGGGCTATGGCCCTTCCGGTCAGGCCCGGCGGCAGGGACCCAGTGTGGCTTCGGCCAAGGGCGCAGTGGCGGTGGTGATCCGTTCGATCGGGACCGATCACAACCGCGATCCGCACACCGGTGTCACGAATTTTGACCGCGGTGCGGCGGCGATTCCGGCCGGAGCGGTTTCGGCCCCCGATGCCGATCTGATCGCCCGCGTGGCTGCCAAGGGCAAGCCAATGACGGTTGCCCTGACGTTGACGGGACGTCCCCAGGCCGGCCTGCCATCGGGCAATGTCGTGGCCGAAGTGCCGGGGCGCGATCCGACATTGCCCGCGATCCTGATCGGCTGCCATCTCGACAGCTGGGATCTGGGCACCGGGGCAATCGATGATGCCTCTGGCTGCGCGATCATCACTGATGCTGCGTTGCGGCTGAAAGCGCAGGGACAACCGCTGCGCACCGTGCGACTGTTGTGGGCAGGCAGCGAAGAGCTGGGCGGGTTTGGCGGCGATGCTTTTGCAGCCGCCCACGCCAACGTTCCGCATGCTTTGGCGATGGAAAGCGATTTCGGCGCGGACCGGGTATGGCGGGTAGGTTTTCGCCTGTCAGAGGCCAACAAGCCTCTCGCGGACAAGGTCGCTGCTGCGCTCGCTCCGCTGGGGATCGTGCGCGGGGCTAATCGCGCCAATGGCGGGACGGACGTGGAACCGATGATTGAGCGTCAGAAGCTGTCCGTGATCGATCTGGATCAGGACGGCTCCCGCTATTTCGATCTGCACCACACTCCGGATGATACGCTGGACAAGGTCGATCCGGTGCAGCTGGAGCAGAACGTCCAGGCCTGGCTCGCCGTGCTGGGGATTGTCGCGAACGAGGCGGGGCCGATCAGCCCGAACTGATCGCCCGCGCTAGTTGCCGCGCGGCACGGGGGAGCAAGGCATAGCCGATGAACCACATCGGCAGCACGGTGAAGCCCCAGTAGAAGTTGTCGCTGCGCGAAAACAGCATCAGCATCAGCGCATAGCCGCCCAGCAGCAGCTGCGCGAACCACGCGCTGCGTCCGGGCAGGGCCAGCCAGCCCAGCCCGGGCAGCAGGGCCAGCAGCATGGCAATCGGCTGGGGCAGGACCTGCCAGACGGAGGTATAGGCCACCCCCATCAGGAACCCGCGCAGGCCCTGGCCGCCGCTCCACCCCTGTGACGGCAGGTCTTCGGGGCGTACCACCTGAGCGACGAAATGGGCGTGGATCGCCATCGCCCCGGCAAACACGGCCAGTACGCCAATCCAGCGAAAGGCCGCCGCCCGGTCCCGCTGAACCAGCGCAAAGGCCAGCGCCAGCAGCGCATAGGGCAGCGCCAGTTCGCGCAGCAGCAACGCTGTGCCGATCACCAGGACTTCCGCCCAGGGCCAGCCGCGCAGACGGCAAGCCAGTGCCAGGGTCAATAGCAGTCCAACCCATGGCTCGGTCCCCACAAGCAGCCCCTGGTTGGCCAGTGCCAGCGCGCCCAACGCCAATCCCGCCAGCGAAGCGATCCGCTCGGCCCGGCTGACCAACGGCACCAGCGCCCGGGTCCAGACCAGTAGCGCCGCCACGGCCAGCCCCATGGCCAGCCCCTGCATTGCCCCCCAGCCCAACCGGGCCGCAAGCACCGACAGTGCCGGTTCGCGCATGGTGAAGAAGGGGTGCAGCGGATAGCCATGTTCGCGCTGCAATTCGGCCGCCGCCTGATGATAAGGCACGCCTTGCGCAACCCGCGCGGTCACGTCGCGGAACAGCATCAGGTCGGTATATTCGTTGCCTACCGCCCCGTCTGGCCGGACCGTGGGGGCCACAAAGCACCACGCCGCGCCCAGCAGGAACAGGCCCAGTACCAGCAAGGCCAGTGGGCGGGGCAGGCGCTCCAGCATCGCGCCGCCGCTCAACCGATCACCTGCACTTGCGCAATCCGGCGGCGGCCGTGGCGGTGCTCAAGCTGGACCACGATGTCGAGCGAGCGGCGCACATAAGTTACCACATCGTCCCAGCCCATCCGCGTGCCCGCCTGCATCACCAGCAGAGCGAGCTGATCAACCGCGCGCAGCGGCGAATCCGCGTGGATCGAGCTCATCGAGCCGGGATGCCCGGTGTTGACCGCGCGCAGGAAACTGATCGCCTCGACCCCGCGCACTTCGCCCAGCACGATCCGGTCAGGCCGCATCCGCAGCGACGCGGTGAGCAGGTCTTCAGCCGTCACATCGGCCTCGCCCATGGCGCCGCGCACGGCAATCAGGCCGACGGCATTGGGATGGTCGATCTGCAGTTCGGGCGTATCCTCGATCAGCACCAGCCGTTCCTCGTGCCCCACTTCGCGCAGCAAGGTGTTGAGAAAGGTCGTTTTACCGGTGGCAGTGCCGCCCGATACCAGGATGTTGCGGCGTTCGCGCACCGCGCGGCGCAGCATCGCGACCGGACCCTCGGCAGGGTCGAGCGGGGGGCGGCTGGCAGGTGCATGTCCGGCGGCGATCAGATCGGCATCAGCGAAAGCCCCGGTTTCGGCATAGTCCTCAAGGCTTAACCCCGCGATCACGTGCTTGCGGATCGCTATGGCGATTTCGCCGCGGGTGGCCGGGGGAAGGATTACCTGCACGCGCTCTCCGCCGGGCAGACTGGCAGAAAGCAGGGGATGTTCGCGGCTGATCCCTTGCGCGCTGGTCGCGGCGACTTGCCGGACCAGTCGGGTCAGCGTCTCTTGCCCCAGTTCGGCCACCTCGATCCGTTCGGGCACCTGACCCAGCCGCTCGACCCACAATTCTCCCGGGCGGTTGATATACAGGTCAGTCACGTCCGGTTCGGTCAGCCAGGCCTGCAAAGGCGCCAGGAATGCGCCGAGATAGACGTTGTCTGCCGTGCTGTTCACTGTTCGACCGACGAAAAATCAAGATCGCGCGTCACAAAGACCGAAACCGATGAGCCTTGCTTGACCTTGATTGTTGGCTTGACCGCTTCCTGCCCGGGCACTTGGACCGAATTGGTGGAACCAGGCAGGCCCAGGATCACTGTTCCATCGGTGACGCTGCGGGTGGCGAGGCCAACGCCGATGTCGAGCGCGGATTGCAGGATTGCTGCGCCGAAACGGGAGAAGAAGTGACTGTTGACCTTGCCTTTGACACCGGTGCGGCCCTGTGGGTCGGCGGCGGGGCTGTCGAGCGCGATCTGCACGCCATCAGGGCGGGTCAGCCGCTGCCAATTAATGCCGATCCGGTTCTGGCCCAGCGCGACGTCTGCCTGGTATTCGCCGAACAGGCGGCTGCCACGCTGGATCAGCACCTTGCTTCCGTCGAAACTGCGCACATCGCGTGAAATGATCGCGCGGGCAAAGCCGGGGCGGTTGGAATCGAGCGCGGTTTCCAGCACGGCCTGGATGATCGCACCCTGCGGCACGGTCAGCCCCGGATTGGCAAATCGCGAAGCAGTGACGCGGTTTGCGCCTGCACCGGCGGCAGGCTGGGGCGGCGCGGGCACTTCCACTGCGGGCGACGTTGGCGCCGGGGGCAGGGCAATCGGCGGTCCCTGATAGTAGGGCGGGTTCTGCACCCGGGGCGCGCTTGGCACCCCTGGCAGGGTGCGGGGAACGGACGTAGGGACAGTCGGGGGCGGGGGGATAAACCCTTGGGCGGAGCCGGCTCCAAGCCCTTGCAGTCCGCCAACAGTCGGTCTGTAGCCATAGGCATCGGCCCAGGCGCTGTCAGCCGGAACGGCGAGTTCTGGCGGAGCGCTGATCGTGCCGCTACCAGCCACCTGGCGCGGGATCGTTCCGCGCGTCACCACGGATTGGCGGCGAGCCTCCAACGCGCTGAACAGACCGATTGCACCCAGCGCCATAGCTCCGGCAAAAATCCACACCGCGCGATTGCGGACTGGGCCAGCGACCAGCGGGCGACCCTCTGAAGCGGGATCCGGCATGGTCTCTTCGCTCATCGCCTGGCTCCGCGCGGGTCGATCCGGCGTGCTTCGGCCTTGTCCTTGTCGATCCGGAAAACGAGGTGCGGATAGACCCGGTCGATCGTGAACAGTTCGCCGCGCATATAGCCATCGACGATCTGTTCGCTGCCACGCGAATCGAGCGCGAAGACTGCCGGGATCGGCTGATCTTCGCTCCATTGGATATAAGTGTGGGTGCCGTCGTCACCAATCCGGACCGGTCGCAGCGTGGCTGCTCCTTTCAGCCGGTAGGTGTTCATTGCGGCCTCAGCGCTGCTGGTCGCCGAGGCATCCTGCGCCAAGGCGGGCGGCGCTGCGCACAGCAGCAACGCAAGTGTGACACTGCGCCGCGCGGTCACGGCATGGCCGCCGGGCTGGGCACGGCGACAGGCGTCGCGGAGGTGATCGGCAAGGGCGCGGGCGGCGGCACCATGGCCGGGGCCGCTTCGGGCAGCATTTCGGGATCGCGGCGATAGCGCAGCACCTGGAAGCCCAGTGGGTTTTCCAGCCGATCAGCCGCGCTCATTCCCTGATCGCTGAACCGGTAGGTCAGGACGGAGGCCCAGCGCTGCGGGGATTGGCCTGCACCAGCCGGGTCGGTCCGCCGGGTCGAAAACCGCACCATCGCCGAATCCGGGCCGAGTGAGCTGACCGATTGCAACTGCACTTCCACTTGCGCCCCGCGCGGCATTGTGGCCAGCGGACTGGTGGGATTGCTGGCCTGCATCAAGGCCAGATACTGGCTGCGTGCTTCCTCTGCCGACCACAGCGCGACCTTGCGGTAATCGCTTTTCAGCGCGGGCGCGGCATAGCCTTCGCGGGCGACGACATATTGCGCCAGGAACGAACGGGTCAGTGCCGAATCCGGGGCAACCCGGCTCTTGTCGAGCGGGTCGAGCGCCTGGACGAAGCCGGTCTGTCGGTCGACCATCAGCATATATGGCACCGCGGTCTTGAGCGGGGTCAGGAACACCAGCGCCAAGGCTTCCAGTAGGGCGATTGCCACGGCAATCCCGGCGATGATCCAGGCGACCTTGCGAGAACCGCGCAGCTCTGCCTCACGGTCAGCCGACCAGGACGAGGCTTCCTGATAATAGGCCTCCAGCTTGCCCTTCGGTTCGGCGTTCATTCCTTCAGATCCCTTCGTACACCCGCCGATGAGGCGCGCGTGGAGCGCCGCGCGGCGCGATAGCTGTCACCCAGCAGTTCAGGCGGGGCCGAGGCGGTGGTGCCGCGCATGTCGGACGGCGCGGCCAGTCGAGTCCGGTCGATCCGCTCACTGCTGCGGCCATCCGCGCCGATGCCCGATGCCTGTTCTTCGCGCCGCATGGTCTGGGCCACGGCCTCGGCCACGGCAAAGGCGCGCGACGGAGGTTCGACCATGCCGCCCGCCAGAGCCGGCTGGCCCGGCGACAGTCCGGGAAAGTTCGGCAGCGGCCGGGCGAGGGCTTCCAGACGCAGCGCGGGCAACCGGGTGAAAAACGCCGCACGCATGATCATGCCCAGCACGACAAACGCAATGATCGAAAATGCCAGCGCGATCACCATCAATTCGGTCGGTGCCGAAGGGGTCAGCACTTTGGTCCCGCGCTGGGCCACGGCATCACGCAGCCATGGCTCCAGCACGGTCAGTTCCACGCCGTAGATCAGTGGCAATACCAGCGCTCCCACCGCAACCGCTGCCAGGCCGCGCAGCCAGCCGAAAAACAGATCGCGCGTACCGGCAAACAGCAACAGCGCAGCCATCAGCGGGGCCAGCGCCAGTAGCAGCCCTGCGCCCAGCCGCACCGCCGCGCTGGGCCCGATCACGCCGCTCAGGAACGCAACGCGCCCGTATCCCAGCGCTGACTGATCCGCCAGCGCCACTCCCCGGAAGCTGTCATTGATCGAATCGCTACGGTTGGTTCCGCCGGTCATCCGGCCGGTGCCATAGATCGTCAGCACCACGATCTGATCGTCTGCCGCCTGAAGCCGTCCGGTCAATTCACCCGGGCCACCGGGCAGGCCCGATGCCAGTCCGATTGATCCGGCCACCGCCGAAGGAGCCTGCAGCACCGTGTTGTAACCCAATACCCGCCAGGCCGGCCAGCTGGTTGCCAGCGTGACGACGATCCCGACGCGCAGTACGTCGAGCATCACATCGCGCCCGGTCATATGCTCGCCCAGCACCAGCCGCAGCCCGAACAGCGCAACGAACACCGTCAGCAGCCCGGTAAAAGCGATTGCCAGCGCCGAATTGGGATTGCTGAGTGCGCCATATCCGTAGGCACCGATCGCCTGCGCCTGACAATCGACATGGATCAGCATGTCCGCCAGAAACCGTCCGCCGGTATGGACTGCAGGGCAGCTCATGTCAGGCGCGCTCCAGCAGGCTGGGCATCCAGTCGGCCGGGTCGACCCCGGTCTGGCTGACCAGCTCGTCAAAGATCCGAACTGTGGATTCACGGCCCGAAAGGATCGTCAGCAGATCCTTCTCGCCATTCAGGTTGAGCCGCGCGACCACGCTGTCATGCCCGTGCTTGATCAGAAAGCAGTGCGAACTGTCGGGCAGGCTGCGGATCAGTTCAAATTCGTGCGGGGTCAGCCCGAAACCATCGATGTAATCCTCGGCTCGGGCCTTGGGATTGATCATGAACACCTGGGTTGCAGCCTGTTCCACGATCGCGCTGGAAATGCGGCTTTCCAGTGCATCTTGCGCGCTCTGAGTGGCAAAGCCGACAATCCCGTTGCGCTTGCGGATGGTCTTTTCCCAGTCCTTGATCCGCCGCACGAACACATCGTCGTCCAGCGCTTTCCAGCCTTCATCAACCACGATGATCGATGGGGTGCCGTCCAGCCGTTCCTCTACCCGGTGGAAGAAATACAGCAGCGCCGGGGTGCGCGCGACCGGATCATCCAGGATCGCGGTCATGTCAAAACCAACCGTAGCGGCGCTGAGGTCGGTCAGGTCGGTTTCGTTGTCGAACAGCCAGGCGCGCTCACCTTCGCCGAACCAGGGGCGCATCCGCGAATGGAGATCGCCCGCTTGCGGCTTGGACCGGCCGCGGAACAATTCGACCAGGTGGCGCAGGCGGCGGTGGAGTAACGGCTGGTCGAAATTGGCGGCGACCGCGTCCTTGATAACTTCGGTTTCGGCTGCACTCGCACCGCCCGCGAGCAATGTCAGCCATTCAAGCAGGAACTGGCGGTTGGCCGCCGTATCCTCAACCTGCAAGGGATTGAGGCCAGAGGGCGATCCGGGCCGCAGCCGGTCATACTGGCCGCCGATTGCACGGATGAACAGTTCGGCGCCGCGATCCTTGTCAAAGAAGACAATGCGCGGCGCGAACTTGCGCGCTTGCGCCAGCAGGAAATTCAGCACCACCGTCTTGCCTGAACCCGACGGGCCGATGACGGTGAAATTGCCCAGATCACCATGGTGGAAACTGAAGAAATAGGGCCCGGCAGCGGTGGTTTCGAATAGCGTTACCGCATCGCCCCAATGATTGCCGCGCGCGCGGCCGACGGGGAAATTGTGCAGGCTGGCGAGCCCGGCAAAGTGCCGGGTGGAAACCATCGCGCGGCGGGCGATATATTTGAAGTTGCCGGGGAACTGCGCCCAGAACGCTGGTTCCAGGGCAATATCCTCACGCACCGCGACAATCCCGAGATCGGCCATCGCGGCCATCACTTCGGCAACATTGCCGTCCAACGCTTCAATGCTGTCGGCATGGACAGTGATTGTGGTGTGATGCTCACCAAAGGCGGCGCGGCCCGATGCGACATCGTCCTTGGCGCGGGCCAGTTCGTCGCGCAGGCTCAGCGCTTCGTCCTCGCTCGATTTCATTCGCCGCAGCGCCAGGTTCATTCGCCCCAGTGCCGCGCCGCGTTCGACAAAAGCGAACGACTGACTGACCGTCATCTGCATTGGCAGGCGGTACAGCTCGTCGAACATTCCCGGCATGGTCTGCGCCGGATAGTCCTTGATCGAAATAATCGCCCCGAACTTGCGCGCGCTGTCCCCCGCTGTGCCCAGTTCAAACGCATCCTGGCCAAAGCTGATCCGCCGCGCCGGGATGTGGTGGCCAATATCGCCGTGCGGCAGCCCGACCGGGCGCATTTCGGCGTTGAGCAGGCAGGACAGAAACTCCAGTGGCTCGCTGCGGAACCCCTGTTCGGTTTCATGCACGCCCAGCAGGCGGGGGCTGTAAGCACCGAGGGCGGCGAGCAGTGCCTCGCTCGCGGTATCGAGCGCGCGCTTTTCGGTGGCGAGCATGGCCGTGCGGTCTTCCACCGTGCGGGCGAACCAGCCGCGGACCCGATCTGCCAGCCCGATCCGGCCCTGCACCGGGCGGCGCACCAGCGTCACGAACAGCTCGTTCACGTACATTTCGCGCGCTTGCAGCCGCTCGCGCCAGCGCTCATCCAGATGGCGTGAAAAAGCGTCGGGGAAGCGCGCGTCGAGCAATGCCTCGGCCTTGCGGCGCACGACGTGGTGGTAGATTGCGAACCGCGATGAAGCGACCGCGCGCAGGGTCGCCTCGCGCAGTTCGGCGCGGTAATTGAGTTCGTCGGTATCGGCCGTTTCGAACAGTAGCCCGCCCAGCCGGATGGTCTGCATCAGCAAACCGTCGCGGGTTTCCAGCGTCACGTCATCCAGATGGCGCGCATAGGGCAGGTGATCGCCCACGCGTTGTTCGTGCGCTGTCACCTTTGGATCGCGGGTCAGGGCTGGTACGAGTTGCATCCCCACACCGCATAATTCTTGACCCGGGGACAGCGGCTGACCTTGGCGATCCACAGATCGAAAAAGCGTGGTTCGCGCAGGCACACCACGGCACCCGCCAGATGGGTCAGCAGCGCGATCGGGATCACCCAGAAGCTTTTGAAGATCAGGAACAGCTCAGCCGCGAGCACGCCGTTGATCACGAAGAAGGTATAGGTCACCCCGCCCAGCATCTGCGGGCGGGTGAGTGCCAGGAACACGCGGTCCTGCCGCAGCCCCGCCGCCATGGCTCAGCCGCCTGCCGCGGCGCGGATGCCGGCAACGATGCTGGCCGCGCCGAACAGGATGAAGCAGCCCAGAATCACCACCGCGCCGTGACGCCAGTTGATTCGGCCCGTCAGCATCATGAAACCCACCGATGCGACCGCGATAACCGCCACGACGGTTGCCACGGTGCCCATCAAAGTGCCCTGCAGCCAATTGACCGCTGCAATTATTGCACCCGATCCTTGCGGGTCCGCCGGAACAGCGGCGAGCACCGGACTCGCCAGGGTCAGCATGGCCAGCGCAAGGGGCAGTCGTCGGGCAAATCTTTGAATCACTGGAAAAGGCACTCCCGTCAGGCGTCAGGCTGGTCGGCAAGGGTCAATGTCTGGCACATTCGCCGCGCCCGCGCCAGCCGGATTTGCACGGGCTGCGCGGCCCGTAGCGGGACAGGGTTTGTGCACAGCGGCAGCGCGAAAGGTGGTTTATCCGCTTGCTGTTCCCTTGCCCAAGGATATAGGTTGCTACTTAGGTAACTTAACTTGGGGAACTTGGCATGCGCAATTCGAACCCGGCCACGGGCCTTTCGCGGCGGCAGTTTGCAGCTTTGGGCGTGGTGACTGCGGCGGCGGCGGGATATTCCGGTGTGGCCCATGCTGCGCTGCCGGTCCAGGAACGCAAGGTTCAGGTAGAAACGCGCGATGGCACCGCGACCGTGCTCTATGCTCACCCTGCAGAAGGGAAGCATCCCGGTGTGGTGTTGTGGCCCGATGTGGCCGGTCTGCGCAGCTCGAATGAAGCAATCGCGCGCGAACTGGCCAGCGCCGGGTTTGCCGTCATGATGATTGACCCCTATTATCGCGCCGGTTCCGCACCGAGCAAGGCGGACAAGTTGGCCAACCTGCGCGAAGAACACGTGACGCGTGACAGCAAGGATTTGACAGCCTGGCTTGATGCTCAAGTTGAAGTCGCCAGCGCCAAGGACGGCTATGTGGTCGAGGCGATGGGCCTTTCGGCCGGCATGCTGGCTGCCAGCGACAGTGCTCAGACCGCCTATCTGGTGGCCAAGCCCCGTGGCAAGACTGCGCTAAGCGGACGCCAGATGGCCGCTCTGGACAGCGCGATCCATGCGACGGACAAGCTCGCCAAGCGCGAACTGACGCACGGCTTCAACGCCTGACCTGATCTGATCCGGCTGGACCTGACCGCGCTGCCGCGTTAGCTGGCGTGCGCGTTCAGGGGAGCATGCATGGCGAGCTATCTGATTTCAGGTCTGCGGGTCGAAAGCGACCTCGCGCTGCCTGGTGCGATTGTCGCAGCGGCAAGCGACGCACAGCCTGACATCACGATCGTGCAGGGTCTGGTGCCGGACCAGCTTGATCCGGCCGATCAGCATGGCCCCAACTGGCAGCTTGCCGGGGACCGCTTTTTGCTGCGGGTTCCCGATGTGGTGCGGATGCTGCTGGATGGCGGCGGCCATCTGACCTGGCAATGTGAGCAAGGCGTCCGACCTGAGGATGCCTCGATCTTTGTCGCGGCCAGCGGAATCGGCCTGTTGCTGCACCAGCGCGGGAGCGTGGTACTGCACGCCAGCGCCGTGGCGGTGCAAGGACGGGCGATGCTGTTCTGCGGGGTATCGGGGGCAGGCAAATCGACTATGGCGGCAGCGCTGGCACAGCGGGGATACACGCTGCTGGCCGATGACCAGTGCCTGCTGACCGGACTTGGGCAAGCCGTGGCGATGGTCCACCCCGATGGTCGGGCGATGAAGCTGTGGCAGCGTTCGATCGAACGGCTGGAACTGGAACAGCGCAGCGGCGGCGCGGTGCGCGATCAGATCGCCAAGTTCTATGTCGAACCCGAAGGTTCCAGTACCGGGCCCTTACCGCTGGGGGCGATCCATATTCTCCGTGAAACCCGCAGTCCGGATCTGGCCGGAGGCGGTCCGGCGATTGCGCTGCACCGCCTGAACCTTGCCGATGCCGCGATCGAGGTACGGCGCAATGCCTATCGCCCGGGGATGGTCAAACGGCTCAACCAGGATTCGTTGTACCTGCAGGCAGCGGCCGGCGCCGTGCAGGCTGACGGGGTCTGGCGATTGATCCGGCCGCTCGATTTTGACCAGATCGATGCAGTAGTCGCCTGCCTGGAACAGCATTGGCACGGCCTGCGCCAGCCAGACGGGAAGGCGGGATAATGGCGCGGGTCTGGCTCGCGTCCTATCCCAAATGCGGCAACACCTGGCTCCGTCTGTTGCTCGCCAACCTTGGTCACGACGAAAGTATCAGCCGGGGTGCGCCGCGGCTGGCGGGTGGGATCGCCAGCGGCCGTGCGCTGATCGATGAAGCCCTTATGTTCGCCACCGGCCTGCTGACTCACGACGAATGCGACCGCATTCGCCCGGCGGTCTATCGGCACGTTTCTGAGCTTGAGGATGAGGCGGAGGCCGTCCATTTTGCCGATACACGCTTTCTCAAGACCCATGACGCCTGGACGCTGACCGATCGCAATGAACCGCTGCTTGGCGGGGCGGAAGCTGCGCGGGCGGCGGTGCTGATCGTGCGCGATCCGCGCGATGTGGTCGCTTCGCTTGCCAACCACAACGGCAAGTCGATCGATGATGCGGTCGCCATCATGGCCGATCCCCTGGATATGCTGGCCGGTGCAACCGACCGCCAGGCGCTGCAATTGCGCCAGCGCCTGCTGGGGTGGAGCGGGTTCAACCGATCGTGGCTGGATCAGCGTGAACTGCCTGTGCACCTGCTGCGCTATGAGGACATGCTGGCCGATACCGCTGGAGAGCTGAGCCGCTTGCTGGACAAGCTGGGCTTTGAGATCGGGCGCGATGCGATTGGACGGGCGGTGGAACGGTCAAGTTTCGAAGCCTTGCAAGCACAGGAAGCGCAGTTCGGGTTTCGCGAGGCTCCTGTGAAGATGAGCGAGGGCCGCTTCTTTCGCAAGGGCCGCGCGGGCGGCTGGCGGGAGGAGCTCACCGCCGCGCAGTGTGCCCGGATCGAAGCCGATCACGCCGGGATGATGCGCCGCCTCGGCTATCTGCCGGAATCCGGATGAGCCGTCTTGCGCGCCTGATCGCGTTGCCAGGAGGGCAGCGCCGGTTGCTGCTGGCGGCTATGGCTGCGCTGGCCCGGGCGGCTCTGCAAGTTTGGCTGGTGCCGTTCCCGCGTATCGCAGCCCAGCTTGGCACGATGCAGCCACCGCAGCCGGTCACGCCTGCAAACGAGATCGAGGCGGAGCAGGCGCGTGAACTGCGGTGGGCGATTGCCGCTGTGATTCACTACACCCCGCTAAGGCCCGCCTGCCTGGCTCAGGCGCTGGCTGCACGCAATCTGTGCCGGGCGCGCGGGCTGCGCTGGGCTCTGCACCTGGGGGCTGCGCCGGGCCAGCCAAAAGGTGAAACCCACGCCTGGCTCGATCTGGGCGGCGTGCCGATTACCGGCTATCCCTTGCCGGCCGACATGGTCGAAGTCGGCTGTTTTGCAGGCCGCGTCTAGACTATCGGGCTTGCTGCTGCCTGTTTGAGCAGATCGGTCAGCCATTCATCCACTGCGCAATCGATCACCAGATGGACCCGCGTGGCAGTGCCGGCATTGGTGATGGCGTGTTCGTCTGCCAGGCGCAGGTACCAGGTTGAGCCGGGCGCCATATCGACCCGCTGCTGGTTCAGCCGGAAATCGACATCGGGATTGGTGGTGATCGGAACATGCAGCCGTGCGGTGCCCCGCGCGGCATCAAGGTCAAGATCGCGGTGCGGCTTGATCCGCGAGGCAGGTTCCAGCCGCATCAGGCGCACCGCCAGCAACGGGCATTGGAATGCCGCCAGCACTTGCGTCAGATAGGGTGCGCGCTCCAGCCAGGGCGTGCTTTCGAACTCGGTCGCCTCGGGGTCCGATTGGATCATCAGGATCGGGTGCAATTTACCGGCACCGGCAGTGCACCGCAGCGGAATAACGCTCCACCCGCCTTCATAGTTGCCCGGCACGAAATGGGCGATCCAGTCAGCGTCGGCGATTTCGGCAATGTCTGCCAGCAGGCGCGCCGGATCGAACGCCAAGGGCAGGCAAAGCCGGTCGGGCAAGGCACTGAGTGCGGGGATGGCGGGGGTGTGCATGATCGGCGTTGTCCTGGGGCGACCCTATCGGTTAGGAACAGGAATGCAACAATCAGTCCCGCCGCACCCTTTCACACCTGAACGCACCGATCCCGCCAAACTTGCGGCATTGCGAGCGGCCTTGCTGGCCGATCCGGCCGCGCTGGACCGCATTGCCGATCTGGCAGACCGGGAAGCGGCGCTGGCTGCATTGATAGAATTTGCGACCGGGCACAGCATCGCGCTTGAACCGGAAGGCCTGCGCAATGCGTTGCGGGCCGATCCGCTGGGGCTTGAACGGCTGTCCCAAAGCCCGGTGAATGCTGTGCACCGCCCCGGGCCGCGCTGGCTGCCGACGGGGCTGGGCTCCGATGGCGCGCAACTGGTGATCGACTGGGCGCACTATGGCCAGGCGCCGATGCACGATTCGTTCTTTGACGGAACCCAGCGCCGCGCCCGCGGGCATCCGGTTTCGGTGCTGATCGAATGCCGCACCCCGTTGGGAGCCTTGCTGGACGAACCCGGACTCAATCCACCGCCACGGCTGGACGGGCTGGTGTTCCACATGTCGCGGTGCGGCTCTACTCTGGTCTCGCGCGCGCTGCGGGCCATGCCGGGCAATCTGGTGCTGTCCGAACCACCGCCGTTTGACGAAGTGCTGCAACAGTGCGCCGCGCGTGAGGATATTCCGCTGGAGATGCGGCTGGGGTTGCTGCGCGCCATGGCCGGGGTTCTGGCGAGTGACCGTGATGGCACGGTGCAGCGGCGCTTCCTGAAAACCGATTGCTGGCACGCCGGGGCGCTGCCGCTGCTGCGCGCGGCCTTTCCCGATACGCCGTGGATATTCCTCTATCGCGACCCGGTGGAAGTGTTGATGTCGCACGAACGCATGTCGGGATCGCAGACTCTGCCGGGCCCGCATTCCGCACTGGTCGGGATCGACCCCGTGGGGGCCATCCCGGGGATGGAGTTCACCACGCGCGTGCTGACAGCTACGTGCCACCAGGCGGCCGATCATGCCGGGGTCGGCGGCGGGATTTTCGTGGACTATGCAAGCCTTCCCGCAGCACTGGAGGAACGGATACTGCCCCATTTCGGCATTGCGCCGGATGAAGCAGGACGACAGGCGATCGCCGCTTCGCTGACCCGCGATGCCAAGGAACCCAACAAGGCGTTTGATCCGCACGAACGCCCCACGCGGGCAAAGGCATCGGAGCAGGTGTTGGAAATGGCCGAACGTCTGCTTGCCCCCGCCGTGGCGCGGCTGCGGGCGCTTGATCGGGCAAACGCGGATTGACGGATCAAGCGCAGTGCCTAGTGATGCAGGTTCAACCAGGGAAACAGGCCCGATGATGATCCGCAAGTCCGGTGACTGGCTGTCCGCCCGTGCCGGCGATGAAGTTATGATGATGAGCGCGGCGCGTGGCACCTATCTGGGGCTCAACACCATGGGCGCGCGGATCTGGGATCTGATCGACAGTTGCCCTGACCGCGATGCGCTGTCTGCGCAATTGCTGACCGAATTTGAAGTTAGCCCCGAACAGTGCCGGTCCGAACTGGACACTTTCCTGTCCGAACTGGAGCGGCAACAGGCGATCGAATGGGTGCCGGCGGGCGCGATCTGATCCGGCGGCGCGGGCGATGAGCGCAATTTTCGGTCTGGTGCGCCTGGGCGGCGCGGCGAGCGAAGCGGACCTGGCGCGGATGCAGCGCAGCCTGGTGCATCGCGGGCCTGACGGGCAGGCATCGCTTGCGCTTGGCCCGGTTGGGCTGGGGCACTGCCTGCTGCGGGTCAACCATGAGGACCGGCTGGAAGCGCAGCCCCTGCATGACCGCGACCTGGGGGTAACCCTGGTGGCTGACCTGCGGCTGGATAACCGCGAGGAGCTGGCGCAGGAACTGGGGATCACGCCAGACCGGCTTGGCGGCATGCCTGACAGTGCGGTCGTGCTTGAAGCCTGGCGGCGCTGGGGTCCGGATTGTCTGGACCGGTTGCTTGGCGATTTTGCCCTGGCCCTGTGGGATCACCGTGCGCAGCGGCTCCATCTTGCTCGCGACGGAATGGGGCAGCGCGGGCTCTACCTGCACCACGGCCCCGGGCTGATCGCCTTCGCCAGCGAAGCGAAAGCGCTGTGGACGGTCGAAGGCGTGCCGCGCCGCCTGAATGATGTGGGGCTGGCTAGCCGCTTGCTGGGCCCGGTCGATCCTGCGCCGGATGTAACCTTGTTTGAAGGGATCACAGTGCTGCCCGGTGGGCATCTGCATATCTATGACGCGGCTGGTCAGCTGGAAGTGACCCGGTTCTGGGAGCCCCGCGCCGATCCGCGCCACCTGGGGCAGGACGATGCCTATTACCTCAGCGCCTATCGCCAGGTGGTGAAAGAAGCGATTGCCTGCCGGGTGCGGCGGCTGGATCATCCCCCGATGCTGATGTTCAGCGGCGGGTTCGATAGCGGCACCATCGCGGCCATTGCCGCGCCCTATGCCGTGCGGCAGGGCAAGGCCGTGCTGGCGGTGGCCTCTGTCCTGCCAGAGGGCGAAGGGCGGCCCACGGCCGATGCCCGCCGCGCGGCCAGTGCGTTCCGGAACATGCCGGGGATCGATCTGCGCTGGTATGCCCGGCGTGATGAACATCACTTCATGCATCTGGAACAGGGCTTTGCCGAGCTCGATGATTGCCAGCCACACGATTACGTGCGTCGCAGCGCCTATGTCATGGGCCATGCGGCGGGGGCGCGGCTGGCGCTGGATGGGCACGGCGGGGACTATACGGTCAACCACCTGGAAGGCGGGCTGCTCGGCCAGATCCTGCTCAGCGGCGATTTGCGGCGCTTTGTGCGCGAACTGCGCGCGCGCCGGCGCCGGCACGGGCGGGGTCTGGTCTGGATTCTGACCTATGAAGTGGCGCGGCCACTGCTGCCTGTGGCGATGCTGCGGGCGGCACTGGCGCTGCGGCGCGGCTTGACCCCGTTATGGCAGCTGCGCTTTTCCCGCGACGATTTTGCCGCCCGAATGATCGCTGCGGGCCGGATCAATCCCCGCCGCTTGCGCGATCCCTATGTGGTGCATGGCCGCTGGGCGGGGCGCTGGCGGCATATGTTGCAGCGAATGGGCTGCGCGGCGCCGATGGTCAATAATCTGGCGGCGCAGGCCGGGCTGGATTTCAGCCGCCCGTATCATGATCGGCGGGTAGTGGAGCTGGGGCTGGCCATCCCCGAGCGGCTCTATCTGAAGGACGGGCTGGAACGCTGGCTGGCGCGCAATGCCCTGGCCGACGTGCTGCCGCAGCAGTTGATCGATTCGCCGCCAGGCAATGTTTCAGAACGGCCCGGCCTTTACGCGATGCTGGCGGGCTCGGCCCCCGCCGCGCTGGCAGAGTTGCAGACCGAGGGGCAGGGGGCACCGGCGGCGCGCGCGGTGGACTATGCCAAGCTGGAGCGTGCGTTGGCGAATCCGGGCGATGAAAATGCACCGACCACAAGCCAACTGGCGGTGATCCATGGGGCCACCGCGTTGGTAATCGCCAGATTTGTCAATTGGTTCGAGCGGCAGAACGCCCGCAATCAGGAACCGTAGGTGTAGGACCCTGATGAGCCATCGGCACCGGGAGTGACACTGGCACCGCGGGCATCGCCCAGGCTGGAAACGATCACCTCAGGCGAAGTCCAGGGGGCACGTGCGGGAGCCTGAAGCGCAGCATCAACCTGCGACAGAGCAGCACAATTCTGATCGTTCTGATTCATTTGAGCCCTGATCCTGTAGTTCGCCGCTGTCGGCAGACGGAGCACTGTTGCCAGAAAGTCCAGACGCTTGCAATCGGTTAGCTGTACTTTGCGTGGTGGATGTCACCATTTTGGCATCAACACCGCATCAATACCAATGAATGCCGTCTGCGGCGCTGCGGCATATCAATCAAAAAGCATGATTATTTCGTAAAATAGCGAAAATCTGCGCGGAAAGCGAAAGAATCTGGTGCAAATGGATGCGCAGTTGCTATCCTCCGTATCGATACCTACGGCGTGCAGGGGCTGGACAGCCAAAGGTCCAGCGGGCAAGCTTTGCTGCGTTGAATGAGGGAAAGCGGACGATGACGGATTTTTTTATTGGCCAGATCAGCATGTTCGCGTTCGACTTCCCGCCCCGATTCTGGGCGCAGTGCAATGGGCAGTTGTTGCCGATCGCCCAGAACCAGGCCTTGTTCTCGCTGCTGGGAACGCAGTACGGCGGTAATGGCACGACGAACTTTGCACTGCCGGATCTGCGCGGACGCACCCCGATTGGCTATGCCTCTTCCGTCAACCCCGCGTGGCAGCCGCCTGCGGTCCAGATCGGGCAGGCTTCGGGTCAGGAGAGTGTTACGCTGAGCGCCACGAACTCGCCGACTCACACCCATTCGCTCAACGCGACCACAACCGTCGCCAACAAGCGTGTGCCGACCGGCAAATTGTTCGGAACCGACAGTGCGAGCATTGCGGACTATTATGCCGTGCCAGGCACTAACACCACGCTCAATCCCAGTTCGGTCAGCTCGGTGGGCCAGGGTCAGGCGCACGCCAACATGCAGCCCTATTCCGTGATCAATTTTTGTGTCGCCATTTCGGGAATCTTCCCCTCGCGGAACTGATTGAACACCTTTCCCAAAGCTTGCGGCATCCCAAGGGGATAATACCATGTCCAGTCCATATATCGGTGAAATCAGGTTGTTCGGGGGGAATTTCAATCCCCGGGGTTGGATGCGCTGCTATGGCCAGTTGATTGCCATTGCGGACTACAACGCGCTGTTTGCCCTGATCGGGACCACCTATGGCGGGGATGGCATCACCACTTTTGGCTTGCCGGACCTGCGCGGGCGCATCCCGGTTCATCAGGGAACGGGACCCGGCCTTTCCAACCGCGTCATCGGAGAAAGGGCCGGCGTCGAAACGGTCACCCTGACCAGCAATCAGATTCCGCTGCACACGCACACACCTGTGGCGACCACGGCGGCAGGCAATGTTACCGTTCCCGGGCCGACGGTGATCCCGGCCAAACCGGTTGATACGATCTCCACGCCAACGCTGTATGTCGTTCCGGGCACCAGCACGGTTGTTCCCGGGGCCATGGCTGGCACCAGCATCAGCAGTGTTGGTCAGGGGCAGCCGCACGACAACATGATGCCCAACCAGACGTTGAACTATATCATCGCCGTGGAAGGCATCTTCCCTTCGCGTAACTAAGATCCGGAGCCTGGTATCATGACGCAACCATTCATTGGCGAAATCCAGATTTACGGATTCAATTTCAATCCGCGTGGCTGGGCATTCTGCAACGGCGCGACTCTGTCAATTGCACAGAACACCGCGCTCTTCTCGCTGTTGGGCACAACGTATGGCGGCAATGGAACGACTACGTTCATGCTGCCCAACCTGGCTTCGCGCGCGGTCAGAGGTGAAGGACAGGGGTCGGGGCTGAGCCAGTCCGTCCTTGGCCAGACCGGTGGCTCGACCACGGTGACCTTGACCACCAGCCAGATTCCGCCGCACACCCACACGCTCAGTTCGGCTACGCTGAACACGCCAAATCCGGCGCAGAACGTGGCGACCCCGGGGACCACGGCGATGTTCGGCCTGTCCGGCCCGAACAACACCTACAGCGATACGACCACCCCCAACACCACTTTCAACCAGGCCGCGCTGTCTTCTGTCTGGTCTGGGGGCGCGCATGAAAACATGCAGCCCTATCTGGGGGTGAATTTCTGCATCGCACTGCAGGGCATCTATCCTTCGCGCAACTGATCCAGATTACGGCTTGAAAACTTAGATGCGCAGTCCTCTGGTCCGAATTCCCGCCGCACTGGCTGCGGCGGGTATGCGTTTGCGGCCGGAAGAGCCTGCGGACGATCCGTTCCTGATCGAACTTTATGGCACCACCCGCGTGCGCGAGCTGGAACAGGTCCCGTATTGGAGCGACGAACAGAAACTTGCCTTCGTGCGGATGCAGTTCGATGCCCAGCGCCTGCATTACCAGACGGTGCTGAAGGACGTTTCGTTTGACGTGATCGAATGCGGCGGTGTGCCGATCGGGCGGCTCTATATGCAAGAGCTTGAGACGGCGCTGCATATCGTCGATATCGTCTTCGTGCCTGAGCAGCGCGGCCAGGGCATGGGCGCGGTCTTGCTGCAGGAACTGGCCGATAGCGCGGCCGAAGCTGGCAAAGTGCTGTCCATTTTTGTGGAATTCTACAACCCCGCGCGGCGCCTTTACGAACGGCTGGGGTTCGTCGCGGTCCGCGAAGAGCAGGGCATCTATATCGAGATGGAATTGCCGCTGCCGGCAGACCGCGCCAAAGTCAGTTGAACACAGCCTGATACGTGATCCCTTGCGCATCGCCGGCAATCGGGACGATGAACATTTCGAGAGCTCCCAGCGTTGCATTGTCCATGGCATAGTTGCCCTGCGGCAGGACACGCAGGTCAGGGCAAGCGAACACCAGTTCAAAGGGCGGGCGGCGATGCACTTCGGGATTGAAATGCTTGAGCAGTTCGGCCTCGGTCAGGGTCAGGTCAAAGCGTTCCTCACCCATGGGGATGGCAAACACTTCGCCCACGATCGGTTCGAACAGGTCAAAGGTCAGGTCGGTGGGGGCGGGTTCGCTTTGATTCGTCATGGGCGTGACCGTGGCTGAAGCGGCCCCCGCGATCAAGCAGACCTTGCCCACCACGCAAGAAAGCGGCGGATTGGCCGCGTTTGACATGGTCTGCGCCTGCCTTGCGCCGCAGCGCCCGGAACTGCCCGATCAGACCGGCCTTGACCTGGAGCTGCTGGCCCGCGTCGCCCGGCGGCATCAGGTTTCCGCACTGGTCGCGGCGCGGCTGGCCGAGCAGGGGCGCGAGGCTCCGCCACGGCTGGCCCGCCAGGCCCAGCACGCCCGCCAGCGCGCGATGCGCCAACTGGCCCTGTCGCTCGATCTGGCCGATGCGCTGAACGCGGCTGGGATCGCATTCGCGTTCCTCAAAGGACTGACCCTGTCCCAGCGCGCGTTCGGTTCGCCGCTGCTGCGTTCGGCGGTGGATATCGATCTGCTGGTGCCGCGCGGTGCGGTGGCGCAGGCCTGGCAGGTGCTGGACCGGCTGGGGCTGGCCCGGATCACCCCCGCCGCGGACCTCGGCGGAGCCCGGCTCGCGCTCTATTGCCGGGCCAGCAAGGACAGCATCCACAGCCATCCGGCCAGCGGCATCACGGTGGAACTGCATTGGCGGATGAGCGACGAACTGGCCCGCCCGGAACTTCCCCCCGCCGCAGAGCTGGGCCTGACCGAGCTGTCTCCCGGCCGCGCGGTGCCCGTGCTGGACGATTGCGCGCAGTTCCTGCTGCTATGCACCCACGGCGCGGCGCATGGCTGGGCGCGGCTGAAGTGGCTGGCCGATGTGGCCGCACTGCTCCACCGCAGTGCGGATGGCGGCGCAGCGCTGTGGCACCATGCCCGCGCGCAGGGCGCCGCGATTCCCGCCGCTTCCGCGATCCTGCTGGGTCAGGAGCTGTTCGGCCTGACCCCGCCGCCGGGCTTCACGCCGCCGCGCGGGCTGCGGCTGGGCCTGCTGTTGCGCCTGTCGCGCACCATGCTGCGCGCCGGGCAGGGCGCGCAAGAGCTGGAGGCGACGCGCTGGCGCGGCTGGGCGGAAATGCTGGCCAAGGCGCTGGTCGTAACGGGCGTGCGCGGGCCGATCGCGGTGCTGCGGCGGCTGGCGCTGTCGGGCGAGGATGTGGCCTCCACGGCTTTGCCGCCCACATTGTTCTGGCTCTACCCGGTGCTGCGCGTGCCCTTGCTGGTGCGCCGCCGTTTGACCCGCGCGCAGCGGTTGCGCCGCAGCGGGGGAGAGGATAACAACCCGGCATGATCCCCGCAGCAATCGTATCGCCGCCCCGCTGGCGCAGTCTGGCCGCCATCCTGCTGGCGTTGGCGCTGGCTGCCTGCGCAACGCGCGGCGGAGACATCCCCTATGATCCGGCCGGCTTTGTCGCGCCCGATCCGCTGGCGGACAAGATCCCAAAATTGCCGCCGGTGCTGGCCCCCGGCGATGTGATCACGATCAAGGTCTACAACGTGGAAAGCCTGTCGGGCGATCAGGCGATTGACGTGGCCGGACGAATCAAGGTGCCGCTGATCGGCAATGTTGCGGCCGCGGGCAAGACGACCGATCAGCTGGGGCAGGAAGTGGCCGCAGCGCTGGGTGAGCGTTATCTGCAAGCGCCCGATGTGCAGGTTCTGCTCAAGGCGCCGATGCTGCGGGTGGTGACGGTAGATGGATCGGTCAGCCAGCCGGGGCTCTATCCGGTGGCGGGGCAGACCTCGTTGCTCCAGACCATCGCCATGGCGCGCGGCACGGCGGATGGGGCCAATACCCACCGTGTGGTGGTGTTTCGCACGATCAAGGGCCAGCGCATGGCCGCCAGCTTTGATCTGAATTCGATTCGTGATGGCAAAATGGCCGATCCGGCAATCTATCCGGACGATATTGTGGTGGTCGATGGATCGGCGCTGAGTTCGACCTGGAAGTTGCTGCTGCAATCGCTGCCAGTCGTGGCGTTGTTCAGGCCGTTCGGATAGGATTTGCAACCGGGCAAGGGCCGTGTTACCCAAGGCTGGTAACGGGGCCTGCGTCCCGAGCTAGGGGAATTACCGCGATGCGCAAGGCGATTACTGCTCTGGTGCTGGGAACTGCCGTTCTTGGTCAATCGGTTATTGCAATGGCTGCTACTGCCAAACCGGCTGGTCCGGTCGCTGCTGTGGCCGGTCGAATCAACAACCGGGCGGTGCTTTCGGTTGCTGCGGCGCAGGGTGCGGCTGATGCCTGCGTCCCCAAGAACGCTGAAGACAAGAGCTGCGAAGGCAACAACGGCGGCGGCAACAACAACAACGGTGGCGGCGGCGGCGGTACGCTGCCGATCGTGCTGGTTGGCGTTGGTGTGATCGCCGGTGTCGGCGCTGCAGCCGGTGGCGGCGGCGGCGGTAGTGGTCCTGCCAGCCCGTAACCGACTGGTTCCGGCGAATCGCCTGATTCGCTGTTTCAAACACATATTCTGATCCTCCCGCTGCGATGGTGGTGCGGTGTCCCAACGCGTGCTGCGTGATTACCTGCTGCCAGCCTTGATGCTTGCCGGGCTGGTGCTCGGCGGATCGAGTTCGGGCGGTTATTGGGCCAATATGGTGCTGCAACTGCTGGCGCTTGCCGCACTTGCCGCCCTGCTGATCCAGGCGCGCGCCCTGGCGTTGTCCCGCCCCCTGCTGTTGATCGCCGGGGCAATCATCCTGTTGCCGGTCTTGCAACTGCTGCCATTGCCGCCTGCACTTTGGACGGCACTGCCGGGGCGGGCGGAGATTGCGCAAGGGTTCGATCTGGCTGGCATGCCAAAGCCATGGCTGCCGCTATCACTGGATGGCGATGCCACGCTGACGGCGCTGACCGCGCTGTTCCCACCGCTGGCTGTACTGCTTGTGGCAGCGCAGGCATCGCCGCGGGGCAGGCAGCTGGCGCTGCTGAGCGTGCTGGGGGTTGCGCTGGTTTCGGTCGGTCTGGGGCTGCTCCAGCGTCTGTCCGGCAATGGCGCGGCCTTGCAGCCGTATGAACTGACCAACCCCGGCATGGCGACCGGGCTGTTCGCCAACCGCAACCACTTTGCCACTTTGCTGCTGGCCGCGATCCCTTGCGCTGCGCTGGCCATACCGCTGCGAGCGGCGCTGCTGCCTGTCTGCGCCGGACTGGCGGGGGGCGTCCTGCTGACGGGATCGGATGCGGGGGCTCTGCTGGTGCTGCCCATGCTTGCGGTCAGTCTGCTTTATGTTCGCCCGCTGTGGCCGCTGGGCCGGGGTGTGCTTATGACCGGGGTGGTGCTGGCTACCGTGGTCGCGGGGCTGTTGGGCTTGTGGCAACTGCAACGCAGCCTGGCAGAACCGCCAGCTGGCGGCGCGGAACAGCACCGCCCGGCGATGATTGCCACAACCCTGACCGCAGCCCGCGATTACCTGCCGCTGGGTTCGGGCGCCGGATCATTCCAGCGGATCTACCCGCGTTATGAAGACCCCGCCCGGGCCGATCCCGAATACCGCAATCATGCCCACAGCGATTATGCGGAAGTGGCGCTGGAATACGGCTTACCAGGGCTGGTGATCGCCATTGCCGTGCTGGCCTGGTGGGGCAGCGGCTTGCTGCACGCCGGCGGCGGTGCGGCGCGGGCTGGCGGGGCGGCGCTGGGCGTGATCCTGCTGCATAGCGCGGTAGATTACCCGCTGCGCACGGCTGCCATGGCGATGCTGGCGGCGCTGGCGACAGTGCTGCTGGACCGCGCGGCAGAGCCGGACCAACCTGATTCCACCCCCGCGCGGGATCAGGGGCGCGATGCGCTGCGCATATCGCTCTGACCGGGCCGGGATTGCGGCTTTACCTTGCCCGCGAAGCCTGCCATTCGATGGGCTGATTTCTCCGCTCGCGCCCGCAATCGGGACGCTGTGGAGCGGCAATATTAGCGGAGCATCAAGCAGGTGAGCGAAACGGGAGAGGACGGCGCATCGGGTCAGGGTGGCTCGCGCAGGTTGCTCGGGCTGTCTTTCGCCCCGCGCGAAGCGGTGGCCATGCCTGATGTGCCGGTGACCAAGCGGTTGGTCGATATCGATCAGGCCTTGCGGGTCGTGCTGCGGCATCGCTGGCTGGTGCTGGGCGTGGTCGGGGCCGTGTTGCTTGCGGCGCTGATTGTTACTCTGGCGGCAACGCGCGAATATCGTGCCTCTACAACGGTGCAGATCAATGCCCAGCCGACCCAGATCCTGGGCAGCCGCACCCAGCCGGTGCAGCGGTTCCGCAACGATGACCAGTATTTGCAGACCCAGTTCGGAATCCTGCGCAGCCGCTCGCTCGCCGCGCGGGTCGCGCGCAATCAAAAGCTGGCGGACGATTCCGGCTTTGTTGGACAAGGCGGCGCGCGCGAACAGCGGGAACTGGCCGCCACGTTCAAGTTGATGGCCAATCTGGAAGTGGTGCCACTGCGGGGCAGCGACCTCGTCACCCTGGCCTATACCGATCCCGATCCGGCGCGGGCGGCGCGGATTACCAATGCCTTTGCCAGCGGCTTTGTCGAAACCACCACCGAAAACCGCTACAACACCACCAATTACGCCCGGACCTTTCTGCAGGATCGATTGGCCGCCGCGCGGGAAAAGCTGGAAAACAGCGAGCGCGCTCTGGTGCTCTATGCCCAGCATCAGGGCATCGTTGCGCTGGAAAGCGGCGGGAGCGGCCGCAGCGGGCGCGATGGCCCAAGTTCGGCCACGGGCGATTCGCTGTCCAGCCAGACCTTGATCACGCTCAACACGGCGCTGTCTGAAGCCATGGCCGATCGGATTGCGGCGGAACAGAGCTATCGTCAGGCGGCGGGGCCGGGCAATGCCGGGCAGCTTGCAGGCGATCCGGCGATGCAGGCGTTGCGCGCCGAGCGCGCGCGGCTGGAGGCGGAGTACCGGGAAAAGCTGGGGACCTTCAAGCCGGACTATCCGGACATGCTGGCCCTGCGCGGGCGGATTGCGCAGATCGAAACGTCGCTTGCGCGCGAAGCTGGAACGCTCAATGCCGCGCTGCGCAGCAAGTACCAGGCCGCAGCCGGGCGCGAGAATGAGCTGCGGGCCAAGGTTTCCTCGCTGCGCGCCGATGTGCTGGACCTGCGCAATCGCGGGATCGGCTACAACTTCCTCCAGCGCGAAGTTGATACCAACCGCGAACTTTATGATGCGCTGCTGCAGCGCTTCAAGGAAATCGGGGTAGTGGGCGAACTCGGCGAAAGTCAGGCCACGGTGATCGATACTGCCCTGGCGCCCAAAGCGCCGTTCCGCCCGCAGCCGCTGCGCAACCTGGGGATCGGGCTGGTGATTGGCCTGCTCGCCGGGCTGGGGCTCGCCTTCCTGATCGAATTCATCGACGATACGGTCAAGACGCCCGAGGATATTGGCGAAATGCTCAAGCTCCCGGCGCTGGGCGTGGTCCCGCGGGTCACGCGCGGATCGACCCTGGCGGAGGAACTGGAGGACGCGAAGTCTCCGGTCACCGAAGGCTATCATTCGATCATGACCGCGCTGCGCTTTGTCGGCGAAGGCGGGTTGCCGCGTTCGGTGCTGGTCACCAGTTCCCGCCCGAGCGAGGGCAAGTCCAGCTCGGCCCTGGCCCTGTCGCAGAACCTGGCGCGGATCGGGCTGCGGGTGCTGCTGATCGATGCCGATATGCGCAACCCTTCGTTCCATTCGGCCAGTGGTGATTCGATCGGGCTCAGCGGGCTGCTCGGCACTTCGGAAGGGCTGGCGGAGCAAGTGGTGCCGACCAAGCTCAAGAACATGGCGCTGCTGCCCGCCGGGCCGATCCCGCCCGCTCCGGCGCAATTGCTGGCCACGGTGCGGATCCACGAATTGCTGGCCGAAGCAGAGCGGCTGTACGACGTGGTGATCGTCGATGCCCCGCCGGTGCTGGGGCTGGCCGACGCTCCCGTGCTCAGCTCGATCTGCGCGGCGACCCTGCTGGTGGTCGAAGCCAGTTCGACGCGGCGGTCGGCAGTGCAGGGCACGGTTCGCCGCCTGCAAGCCGCCAACGCGCGACTGGTGGGCGCAGTGCTGACCAAGTTCCAGCTCAAATCCGGGGCGGATAACGAACATTATGGCTATGGCTATGGCTATGGCCCGGAACATGACGCTGCGGGCAAGGGCCTGTTCGGCGGGCTCGGCCGCAAGGGACGGCGGGACGGGCCGAAGACGCTGGACGTCAGCGCGTGAGCCACGCGCAGCGGCGGACCCGCGCCATGCTCAGGTTAAGCCTGGGGCTGGCGCTGTTGCTGCTCTGCGCCGCGCTGGTGCTGCGTGAAGGGCTGGTCCGCCATGCCGAAGCCAGCCGCCCCGATCTTGCCGCGCGGCTCTGGCCGGCCAGCGGCAATGCACTGGCGCTGCTGGCGCTTGAGCGTGCGCGGCAATCCGAAGGGATGGCCGATGCCGCAGGACAGCGCCTGATCGCGCAGGCCATGGCGCGCATTCCGGCGGCCGGACTGCCGCTGGCTCTGGCCGGGCTTGATGCCAGCGCACGCGGTGATCTGCCGCGCGCCACCGCATTGATGGAAGCGGCCCGGCACCGTTCGCCCCGGCTTGCGCTGGTGCGGGGCTGGCTGATCAATGAATATGCCCGGACCGGCCGCTATGATGCGGTCATGGCCGAAGCGGGGCCGGTGATGCGGCTGTCGGTTGATAGCCGTCCGCAGGTCTATGCCCTGATCGCCGCGATTGCGGCCCGGCCAGATGGCAAGGCAGCGGTGGCTGGCGCGCTGGCCGCCGATCCGGACTGGCGCCTCCCCTATCAGCAATGGCTTGCGGCACAGGGACCCGCCGCAGCACAGCAATGACGGCGCCGGTGATGACCCCGCTGGCCGCAGCCCGGCTGATCTATCGCCAGCTTGGCGCACGGCGGCAACGGCAATTGCTGCTGACTCTGGTCTTGATGGTCGCAGGCGCGCTGACTGAAACCCTGACGGTCGGCGCGGTTCTGCCGTTTCTGGCGATCGTGGCCCCGGGCGCGGGCAGCGGGCGCTATGCCTGGCTGGTTGGCCCGGTGGAGCAATTGGGCGCGCTGCTTGGCGTGGCCCCGGTTGCCGCCGCAGCCGGCCTGTTGATTGCCATTGCGGTAGTGGCGGCGGTGATCCGGCTCGTGCTGCTGTGGGTCAGCCAGCACTATGTCTTTGCCGTGGCGCATGACCTTTCGCTGGGCGTCTATGGCCGGGTGCTGCACCGCCCCTATGCCCGTCACGTCATGCACAACAGCTCTGAAACGCTGGCGGCGATGGAAAAGGTCCAGTTTGTGCTGGGCAATGTCCTGCTGCCGGCCATGGCCGGGCTGACCGCGCTGGTCGTAGCCCTGTTTATCCTGAGCGCGCTGATGGCGATCGATGCCAGCACATCGCTGATCGCGGCGGCCTGTTTCGGCGTGCTCTATGCATTGGTCAGCCGTTTCACCCGCAAGCGGCTCTATGCCAACAGCGATGTGATTTCGGGCGCGCTGAAGCAGCGGGTGCAAGTGCTGCAAGAAGGTCTTGGCGGGATTCGCGATGTACTGCTCGATCGGTCGCAGCCGGTGTTTCTGGCGAAATTCGGCGCGGTTGACGATGCCTATCGCCAGGCCCAGGCCGCCAACCAGTTCATCGCCGCCGCGCCGCGCCATGTGGTTGAGGCGGCGGGAGTGGTGCTGATCGCGGTGATCGCGGTCTATGTCTCGGGCCGTCCGGGCGGCATGGCCGGAGCCTTGCCGATGCTGGGCGCGCTGGCAGTAGGGGCCCAGCGCTTGCTGCCGCAGATTCAGCAGGCCTATTTCAGCTGGTCGCAGATCCACGGCCACCGCGCAGCGCTGATCGATGTGGCGCTGCTGATGGAGGAACCCTTTCCCGATGTTCCAGCCCTGCCTCCGGTCACACCGGGCGGCGGCGGCAGCATCGCTTTTCGGCAGGTCAGCTTCGCCTATCCCGGGCACCGCGCCGCAGCGCTCAAGCAAATCGACCTGACGATCGAACCGGGCGCGCGGATCGGGCTGGTCGGGCGTTCGGGCAGCGGCAAAAGCACTTTTGTGGACCTGTTGATGGGCTTGCTCGATCCGGGCGAAGGGGAATTGCAGATCGACGGGCAGCGGTTGGACGAAGCGGGCAAGGCCGCCTGGCAGGCGCAAGTCGCGCATGTTCCGCAGGCGATCTTCCTGGCCGACGGCAGCATCGCCGCCAATATCGCGTTCGGCCGAGCGAGCGGTGAGATCGACATGGAGCGCGTGCGCGAAGCTGCGCGACTGGCCGAACTGGATGAATTCATTGCCGCCTTGCCCGAAGGGTATGACACCACCGTGGGCGAACGCGGGGTGCGGCTGTCGGGCGGCCAGCGCCAGCGCATCGGGATTGCCCGCGCGCTCTACAAGCAGGCCAGCGTGCTGGTGCTGGACGAAGCGACCAGCGCGCTGGACGATGCGACCGAGGCCGCGGTGATGCAATCGGTGTCGCGCCTGCCGCGCGCGCTGACTCTGGTGATCGTGGCCCACCGGCTGACCACGCTGCATCTGTGTGACCGGATCGTGCGGCTGGATGGCGGACGGATCGCGGGGACTGGCACTTATGCCGAATTGATCGGCACGGCGCAGGATCGGGCATGAGCGCGGTGCCAGCGCTGCGGCCGGATATCCAGGCCCTGCGTGGCTACGCGGTAGGAGTGGTGATCCTTTATCACGCCGGGCTGGGGCTGGCCCCCGGCGGCTTCCTGGGTGTGGACCTGTTCTTCGTGGTCTCGGGCTTCCTGATTGGCGGGCATGTGCTGCGCGCGCTGGATGGGGGGACATTCTCGTTCAGGGAGTTCTATTTGCGCCGGATTCGCCGGCTGGCCCCGGCGGCCTATGCCGTGCTGCTGGCCTGCGTGATCGCCGCCGCGCTGCTGCTGACGCCCGATGCCCATGCGCGCTTTACCCAGCAGGCGCTGGGGGCGCTGGCCTATGCCACCAATGTGGTGCTGTGGCAGCAGATCAACTATTTCAACAATGCCGCGGCGAGCGAGCCCTTGCTGCACATGTGGTCGCTGGGGATTGAAGAGCAGTTCTATTTGCTGCTGCCACTTGCGCTGTGGCTGCTGCCGCGCCGGGTGCGCTGGCCGGTTCTGGCCTTGGTCACGCTGGGCAGCCTCGCGGGCTATCTGGCGCTCTATCCGCGCAGCCCGGGGGCGGCGTTCTATCTGTTGCCGACGCGGGCCTGGGAACTGGGGCTGGGGGTGATCGCGGCGCTGCTGGCCGACCGGCCGGGGGTGAGGCAATTCGCCGCGAAGCTGGCGCTGCCCGCGCTGATGCTGGTGCTGGTCCCGGTGCTGTTCACGCTGCCCCTGCCTCAGCACCTGCTAGCGCTGCCGGCCTGCCTTGGCACCATGGCGCTGATCCTGGCGGAACTGCCGGGGCGGCCATGGCTGACGCCGCTGGTGCGGATCGGTGATGCTTCCTATGCGCTCTATCTGGTGCATTGGCCGCTGTTCGCCTTTGCCCATGTGCTGCTGCTGGGTGCGCCGCTGCCGGTGCCCACAGCCTTGGCGCTGGTTGCACTGTCGGGCGTGCTGGGCTGGCTGCTGCACCGCTGGATCGAACTGCCGGGCCGGTTCGCGCCGCTCGCCCCGCGCCGGGTGTTGCTGCTCTATCTGGCGGCCACGCTGCTGCTGGCGGGCGCAGCGCTGGGCGGGGCGGCGCTGGTGCGCGAACGTGGGCCGGGGATCGATCTGTCCGGCGTGACCGGGCTGGACCTGCCCGGCTGCGATGCCGCTGCGACGCGGTTTGACGGGCGCTGCGCCACGTCGCCCGCGCCGCAAGTGCTGGTCTGGGGCGATTCCTTTTCGCAGCAACTGATCCCGGCATTGACCGCGACTGGCCCTGTCGCATTGGCGCAGGCCAGCAAGGGCCAGTGCGCGCCGCTGCTGGGGCTGGCCCCGGTGGACCGCGATGCGACGCAGGACTTTGCGCGGGGCTGCCTGCAATTCAACGCCAACGTGATCGAATACTTGCGCCACAGCCCCGGCGTGCGGGTGGTGGTGCTGTCGGGCTATTATCAGCGCTATGCCCAGCCGGGGACCCTGGCGCTGCATGCCGATGGCCGCCTGCGGCAGGCCGAATTGGCCGGACTGATCGCGGCGCAGCGGGCCACGGCTGATGCTGTGCGGGCGCTGGGAAAGCGGGTGGTGCTGGTGAC
This sequence comes from Novosphingobium sp. B 225, assembly GCF_002198665.1. GTDB lineage: Bacteria > Pseudomonadota > Alphaproteobacteria > Sphingomonadales > Sphingomonadaceae > Novosphingobium. The sequence continues at coordinate 49,358 of NZ_MWLM01000024.1, forward strand.
CGGGCCAGTCCAGGCCGGGTTCGATCCGGGGCAATGCTGGGCGCGGCGGGACCTCGGCCTGCCTTCGCTCGCCTCCGCTGCCGATTGTGCGATCACCGGGCCGGGTGCGGCCCCTGCTGCCGTGTGGAGCGAGGTGCTGTTCGCGCGCTTTGCTGCCGAGGCCGATATGCCCGTGCTGCGGCTGGACCGCCTGCTCTGCCCCGATCCGGCGCGCTGCGAAACCCGGCGCGGCGGCACGGCGCTGTACCGTGATGCCAATCATCTGGGGCTGGACGGAAGTCGGTTGGTCGGGCGCGAATTTGGCCTGTTGCAGCGGGCCGAAGCCATGGCTCGCTAGCGCGTCCCGCCGCGCCACAAGGCATTTTCCTACACGCCGCGAATCTGGCATACCCCGAACGGCTCTTTGACATTGTCGGTTCCGGCCCCTGGGGCCGCAAGTTTTGTGGGTAAGGCCAGTCTGCACCGAAAAACGTTCAAAAAGTGCAGATGTGTCACTTTATTTGCGATAAAACATTGAAATATCGAGATTAATGACCCGGACAGGGTGTCACCTTGTTGTCCGGCCTGTCCGCCCGGCCCGGCGCGCACTCCAGAGGCGGGAGAGCAGGCGTAGCACGGGGGCGGGGACCATGCTGGCAAACCGGTAGAGCCACCAGTTGCCGCCGCGTGCGCTGCTGCCGGAAAGCAGGGCCCGCGCGGCGCGGGGGTGGGCGTTGTAGATCAGCTGGCGGGCAAACCGGCGGCGCAGGCCGTCGCCATAGGCTGCCAATGCCGCATGGCGCGCGGCATGGCGCGGATCGGCCAGCAAGGTGTCGATCGTGGCGAAGACCGGGGATGGCGGGGGTGAGCGCCGCTGCAGGGCGGCCTGCTCGCGGTCCATGATCCCGCCATTGTCGCGGCGGTACAGTGCGGTGACCGCCGGGTTGACGGCAAAGGGGCCGGTCAGGGCCAGGCGGATCCACAGGTCGGTATCCTCACCGACCGGAAAGGCGGCAAACCCGCCGCTGGCGATCAGGCCCTCCCGCCGCGCGGCGACGGCGGAGGTCCAGATCAGGTCGGCCTCGGCTGCGTGGTAATAGTCGATCAGACGGCCCGGAGCTGGCCCGACGGGAGAAAGACGGGGGGGCGTGCCGGTGAAGGTCTGAAAGCCGGTGGCGACCAGCGGGGCCTGTGGGAACTCCGCGACCGTGCGGGTCAGGGCGGCAAGGTGGCCTTCGGTCCAGAGGTCATCGGCGTCAAGGAACGCGATCCAGGGGTGCCGCGCCTCGGCAATGCCGCGGTTGCGGGCCGGGCCGGGGCCGGGTTCGGGTTCGCTGAGCAGCCGGATCAGCGGGCTGTCCAGCTGGCGGACCAGATCGGGCCCGCCGTCGGTCGAATTGTTGTCGATCACCAGCACCTCGCGCGGGGGCAGGGTCTGGGCCAGGACAGAGGCAAGGGTTGCGGCCACATGCTCGCGCTTGTTGTGAAGCGGGATCACCACCGTGAAATCAAGCGGTTCCATCGGGGCAGCGGCGGTCCTTTGGGTGGGGGGCGAATTAGGTGTTACAGTCTTGGCGCGCTGCTGGCAAAGGGTGGCGGATGGATAGCGGGGCAGAGATGGAGTGCGCGGGGCATTTGCTGTTGCTGACCACCGATGACGGCCACAGCCCCGGCGGCGGGCGCGAGCTGCTGTCGCGGTTGCTGCACGGGGTGCTGGGCGAACTGCATGGCGCGGTCAGCGTGCTGCGGCTGACCGGACGGAGCAGCGCGCTGGGCGGCCTGCGCGGCCAGCTCCACGCTCTTGACGGCGCGGCGGGAAAGGAACTGGCGGTGCGGCTGGCGGACGAGACGCTGACCGGGGTGTTCCTTGACGGATCGAACCTGGGCGCGGCGGCGCAGATGGTGCGGAAGATCAGGCCGGACTTGCCGGTGATGACTTTCTTCCACAACTGCGAGACCCGCTTCTTCGCCGATGCCCTGCGCGCCGCCCCGGGCCCGCGCGCGCTGGCGGTGCTGGCGGGGCATTGGCAGGCCGAACGGCTGGCGCTGCGCCACAGCACTTGCCGGATCGCGCTGAGCCAGCGTGACAGTGCAGAGCTGGCTCGCCGCTTTGGCCGGGGCGCCGATGCGGTGCTGCCGATGGCGTTGGAGGACCGGCGTGATCCGGCGGCGGTTCCGCTGACGCGGGCCGGGCCCTTCGCGCTGTTCGTTGGCGGCGGGTTCTATGGCAACCTTGACGGGCTGCGCTGGTACGCCCGCGAAGTGGCACCCCGGCTGGCGATCCCGACGCTGGTGGTCGGGCGCGGGCTGGATGGGCTGGCGGGGGACTTGCCGGCGAGCATGGAGCTGGTCGGCCCGGTGGATGATCTGTCGCCGTGGTACGCCGGAGCCGCCCTGGTGGTAGCCCCGATCCGCGCCGGGTCGGGGATGAAGACCAAGCTGGCCGAGGCTTTGATGCACGGCAAGCGCGTGGTCGGGACGGCGGAGGCTTTCTCTGGCTATGGCGCAGAAGTGCTGGCGGCGAACCGGTGCGAGGATGATCCGGCGCGCTTTGCCGCGGCGATGGCGGACTTGCTGGCCGAGGCGGGGCCTGCCTTCGATCCGGCGCTGCGGGGGCTGTACGATCGGTTCCACTCCCGCGCGGCGCTGCGCGATCAGCTGGCCCGGATGCTGCGGTAAAGCACCGCAAGCTGATCGGCCAGCACGGCGAAGTCAAAGCGCGGGAGCAGGGCCTGGCCCCGCTCCACCAGCCGCGCGGCAAGGGCGGGGTCGGACCACAGCGCCTCGATCGCGGCGGCGGTGGCGGGGGCATCGCCAAGCGGAAAGAACTGTGCCGCATCGCCGGCCAGTTCGCGGAACACCGGGGTGTCGCTGGCGGCCACGGGGCGCCCGGCGGCCATGGCCTCGACCATGGGGATCCCGAAGCCTTCATAGGCCGAAGGAAAGACCATGGCGCGGCTGGCGTGGTACAGGGCGAGCAGATCGGCATGGCTGACCCCGTGCAGCACCCGAACCAGATCGCCCAGACCGTGCCGGGCAATCGCGGCGGCCAGCTCCTCCTCGGCCCCGCCGGGGTTGCCGACCACGACCAGCGGGCGATCCAGCCCCTGGGCGCGGAGCAGGGCCAAAGCCTCGACCAGCTGGGGCAGGTTCTTGCGCCGCTCGATATGCCCGACGGCGAGCAGGAACTGTTCGGGCAGGCGCCAGCGGTTGAGCGTGTCTGCCAGAACTTCGGGCGCGGGGGCGGCGAAGTCGGCGGGGATCACGCCGTTGTAAAGCCGCTCCACCCGCGCGCCGGGGTGGAACGCCGCCAGTTCCGCCGCGACCGTGTCCGACACGGCAAGAGTCCAGGCGGCGCGGCTGAGCGCACGGTGGAGCACGGGGCGAGCGACCAGTCGTTCGGCCAGCGGGGCATCCGGGCGGACCGGGCGAAGATCATGAATGGTGAGCAGCGTCGGGCAATCCGGCGCGATCACGGCGGGGAGGTGGAAAGCTTCGAACAGGTCCAGCCGGTCCGCGCGCAGGGCCTTGTTCCAGTAGCCCCGCCCGGCGAGCAGCCGCGCCACACGGCCTTCGCTGGGGATCGGGGTGGGGCGGGCCTCGACATTGGGG
>NZ_MWLM01000025.1 GCF_002198665.1 Novosphingobium sp. B 225
CGGGGGAATCAAGGGCTGGTTGGGGGGGCAAAGCCCGCTCGCCTTCAGGGGAGAGGACGCGCCCTACCGCCCGTCGCCCCGGGGCAAGGCTCTGCGAGCCACGTGTCTCGCTACGCGGGCGGCGATGATGCGAGGAGCGATGTGGGGGGCGATGCTGCGCGGCAAGGCCGAGCGCGTTGATCGACACCCCGATTCACACCCCAGACCCGCCCCCGGCGATTGCGCATAGCCACTGCTGCACGCAACAAGATTTCCGGGTCCGATTCTATCCTTGTCAACGCCCCGGACCGCCTGTCCCCGGGCAAAAATTTTTTCACAGATTCACTTTGACTCTTGCGCGGCGAACGAAGCCCCGGTTTCCCGCGCGTCGCTGCAACGCGGCATGGTGCGGCGGGTCCTTTGCCGGGGGCAAACAGGGTTACTCGCGGATTTACCCTCTTGCGCCAGACTCGCGATCGGGCACTATGGATAGTGGTCCGGCATCCGGGGGGACCTCTAGACCTAGATTTCGCCGCAATGCGTGATTCACGCGACGCGGGCGGAGTCGGTCTGAAAAACAAGCCCTCCCGGTGAAGGGTCTGGGGATCGAATGGGGATAACTATTTCTCGTTTCGTTCCACCCGTTTGCTAGGATGGGCGGCTGCCCTCCGATTCGAACGGAAACGGAACATTGGCTTTTGGCACCGGGTGCGAATCACGGTTGCGGACGAATGGGGGCATGCAAGTGGATTTCAGGAACGGAGACGAGCCGACGATGGCCGAACTCGACATGACGATTGCGGACGCGGCGGTTGCGGAAAACGATGCCCCAGCGGCGGAAAAGGGCCCGGTAGTGAGCATGAGTGACAAGAGCGATCTGGGCAGCGACGCCCTGGTGGACAAGCTGGGCGCGGAAGCGCTGGCGGGGGCGCTGGGCGAAGTGGCGAAAGCCGCCGCCGCGCCCGAACGCGATTCCAAATCGATCGAGGAGCGCCGCTTCACGATTGTCACCGATCACGCCCGCGATGCGCTGCTGACCGAATTCGGCAAGGACACGCTGGATGACCGTTACCTGCTGCCCGGTGAAAAGTATCAGGACCTGTTCGCGCGCGTTGCCGATGCCTATTCGGACGATCAGGATCACGCCCAGCGGATCTATGACTATATCTCGAAGCTGTGGTTCATGCCCGCCACGCCGGTGCTGTCGAACGGCGGGACCGGGCGCGGGCTGCCAATCTCGTGCTACCTCAATTCGGTGTCGGACAGCCTTGAAGGGATCGTCGGCACCTGGAACGAGAACGTCTGGCTCGCCAGCCGCGGCGGCGGGATCGGAACCTATTGGGGCAACGTCCGCGGGATCGGGGAGCCGGTGGGGCTCAACGGCAAGACCAGCGGGATCATTCCGTTCGTCCGCGTGATGGATTCGCTGACGCTGGCGATTTCGCAGGGCTCGCTGCGGCGCGGTTCGGCCGCCTGCTATCTCGACGTGTCGCACCCTGAGATTGAGGAATTCCTCGAAATCCGCAAACCCTCGGGCGATTTCAACCGCAAGGCGCTCAACCTGCACCACGGCGTGCTGCTGACCGATGAATTCATGGAAGCGGTGCGCGACGGCGCGGAATTCCATCTGCGCAGCCCCAAGGACGGTTCGGTCCGCGCCACGGTCGATGCGCGCAGCCTGTTCCAGAAGCTGGTCGAAAACCGGCTGGCCACGGGCGAACCCTACATCGTCTTCTCCGACACGGTGAACCGGATGATGCCCAAGCATCACCGCGATCTGGGGCTGAAGGTTTCGACCTCCAACCTGTGCAGCGAAATCACCCTGCCCACGGGCCGCGACCACCTCGGCAACGATCGCACGGCGGTGTGCTGCCTGTCCTCGCTCAACCTGGAAACCTGGGATGAGTGGAACAAGGACAAGCAGTTCATCGAGGACGTGCTGCGTTTCCTCGACAACGTGCTGCAGGACTATATCGACCGTGCGCCGGACGAGATGGCCCGCGCCAAGTATTCTGCCGCGCGCGAACGCAGCGTCGGCATGGGGGTGATGGGGTTCCATTCCTACCTCCAGCAAAAGGGCATCGGCTTTGAAAGCGCGATGGCCAAGGCGATCAACCTCAAGATGTTCAAGCACATCGCGGCCAAGGCGGACGAAGCCTCGATGATGCTCGCCGAAGAACGCGGGGCCTGCCCCGATGCGGCGGAAATGGGCGTGATGCAGCGCTTCAGCTGCAAGATGGCGATCGCGCCAACCGCGTCGATTTCGATCATCTGCGGCGGCACCAGCGCCTGTATCGAGCCGATCCCGGCCAACATCTATACCCACAAGACCCTGTCGGGCAGCTTCGTGGTCAAGAACCCCTACCTGCAGAAATTGCTGGCCGAAAAGAGCAAGGATTCCAACAATATCTGGAATTCGATCCTCGAACACGGCGGATCAGTCCAGCACCTCGATTTCCTCAGCCCAGAGGAAAAGGCGGTCTACAAGACCAGCTTCGAAATCGACCAGCGCTGGCTGCTCGAATTCGCGGCAGACCGCACGCCCTTCATCGATCAGGCCCAGTCGCTGAACCTCTACATCCCCGCCGATGTTGAAAAGTGGGACCTGATGATGCTGCACTTCCAGGCGTGGGAAAAGGGGATCAAGAGCCTCTATTACTTGCGCTCGAAGTCAGTCCAGCGCGCCGGGTTCGCCGGCGGGGTCGAGGCGGACAACACCGCCGACGCACCGATCATGGAACTGGCCGCCCAGCCGACCGATTACGAGGAATGCCTTGCCTGCCAGTAAGGCAGCGGGGCAAGCACAGGCTGGCAGTACAAATGCTAATGCATGTTACAATTGGCGACCAAATGCGGCTTGCCGCGCGGCGCGCCGATGCCCTTGGGAAGGGCTCCAACCTTTTCCCGGGAGTATATGACTATGCGTAAGTGGCACCGCTGGCTTTCCGTCCTGTTCGGCGTGGTTCTGCTGTGGATTTCGGTCACCGGCCTGCTCAGCCAGATCCCGCTGTGGGGCGAAGTGCTGGGCGGCAAGGAAGAACGCCCCGCCGCGGCTGCACCGGCCGGGTTCAAGTGCCCCGAAACCATGCTGTGCCGCCCCAAGCCGCCCAAAAGCGCGCTCAACATCGGGCTGATCCATCACCTGCATTCGGGTGAAAGCCTGGGGCCGGTCGGCACCGTGGTGTTCACTCTGGCCGGGTTCGCCATGGTGTTCTTCAGCTTTTCCGGGCTGTGGCTCTATGTCCAGATGTGGCAGAACCGCAAGGTCCGCGGTGTAACTCCCAAGTGGTTCTGGCAATGACCGCGCGCCGCGCATGGCCTGCGCTTCACCCGATCCAGACCGGAGCTGCAGGATGAAGCAATCCGGCAGGCCGAGCTGGACCAGAACACCGGCCTATGTGTCGGTGCTCTGCCTTGTTTACGCTGCGCTGACGTGCGTTGCTGCCTATGGCGTCCACCTGGCGGCGCAACCCGCGCTGGCAGGCGTGGACCGGATTGCCCTGCTGGCTGGCGCGGCCGGTTTTGGCTTGCTGCCGTTGCTGGTGCTGGCAGCAGCAATGGGCAAAGGCCTCGGCTATGATCTCAACAGGTCGCCGCAGGTATCGCGCGGGATTGGCATCGCGCTAAAGTATGTGCCCGCTGCTGGCGGACTGGCGATGCTTTTGCGTCACCATTCGCCAGCGGTAGACTCGCCTCCGGCATCGTACATGCTGAACGGCGGAATTGTGCTGTCCCTGGTGGCCGGCATTGGCTTCCTGATCACGCGGCTCGACGGCGGCGGGTGGCACTGACAATTTTTTGAAGTTTCCAGTTTTCTTACGAGGATTCAACCGATGTCCCTTCTCGAAGCCCGCAAGACCTACAAGCCGTTCGAATATCCGTGGGCGTACGATTTCTGGAAGCGCCAGCAGCAGGTCCACTGGATGCCCGAGGAAGTGCCCTTGGGTGAGGATTGCCGCGACTGGGCGCAGAAGATCAGCGAGCATGAGCGCAACCTGCTGACCCAGATCTTCCGGTTCTTCACCCAGGCCGACGTCGAGGTGCAGGATTGCTACCACGAGAAGTACGGCCGCGTGTTCAAGCCGACCGAGGTCAAGATGATGCTGGCCGCGTTCTCCAACATGGAGACGATCCACATCGCCGCCTACAGCCACTTGCTTGACACCATCGGCATGCCCGAAAGCGAATATGGCATGTTCCTTGAATACGAGGAAATGCGCGCCAAGCACGATTACCTGCAGCAGTTCGGGGTTGATAGCGACGAGGATATCGCCCGCACGCTCGCCATGTTCGGCGGCTTCACCGAAGGGCTGCAGCTGTTCGCCAGCTTTGCCATGCTGATGAATTTCCCGCGCTTCAACAAGATGAAGGGCATGGGCCAGATCGTCACCTGGTCGGTCCGCGACGAGAGCCTGCACTGCGAAGGCATCACCCGCCTGTTCCACGCCTTTGTCCAGGAACGCCAGTGCCTGACCAAATCGGTCAAGGAAGACATCATCGATTGCTGCCAGAAGACCGTGCGGCTGGAAGATGCCTTCATCGATCTGGCGTTTGAACAAGGCCCGGTGCCGGGGATGAGCGCCAAGGAAATCAAGCGCTACATCCGCTACATCGCTGACTGGCGGCTAAGCCAGCTGGGCCTGCCCGCGATCTACATGGTCGAAGACCACCCCCTCCCCTGGCTCGCCCCGCTGCTCAACGGCGTCGAACACGCCAACTTCTTCGAAACCCGCGCGACCGAATATTCGAAGGGCGCGACCAAAGGCAGCTGGCAGGACGTGTGGTCAAGCTTCGATTCACGCCGCAAGGCCAAAGGTGAACCGGCGAACGAAGCCGGAGACGCTGAGGGTGAGCCGGATATGTTTGGCGGGACTGTGGCGGCGGAGTAGGATTTTCCGGCGGTGCCAATCATCTCGATCTTCTTCGGGATCGTGATCCGCATGTATCACGATGATCACGCGCCGCCGCATTTCCACGCCAGCTATCAAGGGTTCGAAGCCCTGATCGCGATTGCCGATGGTTCGGTTCAGGCCGGTTCGCTGCCCAAACGGGCCTTGCGGATCGTGGCCGAATGGACCGAGCGCCACCGCGCTGAATTGCTGGAAAATTGGCAGAACGGCATTGATCTGCTACCCATGCAGATGATTGCGGGAGCCGATCTCGATGATTAAGCTGCACCATCTGGCCGTTACCAGCCCTTCCGAACTGGAACTGACCTTCAGCGACGGCAGCCACGGCCTGTGGTCCGCCGCCGCGTTGATCGCGCGCGACACCGTGCTGACCAAGCCGCTAGCCGACCCCGCCTACTTCGCCCGCGCCTTTATCGAGGCTGGCTCGCTGGCATGGCCAAATGGGTTGGAACTGGCCGGGTGGAATTTGCACCGCGAGTTGGCGGATAATGGGCGGTTGGTGGCGATGCGGGCGGCTTGAGCAGCGAATTTTGAGAGCAATTTTTCAAAGAAACTATTGAACATAAATGGAACAAATGCTAGAAACGCCTTCTCTTTTTTGAATAGGACAAGGCATGACTGGTGATTCGATAAACAGAGTTGTGGAAGCGCTCGAGAAGCATTCCGTTCCGACTGGCCACTTACCAAGGCTTCCCGAGAGTGGGGATATTGGCGGTTCTGTTCCTACCGGACATCTTCCGAAAGACCCTCCGCCTCCTTCAAATCCCAAAGAGTAATTGTCGGATTGATAGATTATCCATCTTGGATTTCTGCTATTTCTTCCGCAGGAGGTGTCTTTGTAGCTATTGTCGCAAGCTATGTCGCCTTGCGCACGTACGGTGCGCAAAGTACAACTAACGATGTCAATCTCTCTCTTAGTATTTTTTCAGAGATAAACAGATATTGGGATCATATTTCTAGAGGTGAAATTGATTCTATATTTGGATATGGGCAAATACTTGCACAATTCTAGATTGCAGCAGCCCTTTTTAACAGGGGTATTTTGACCGAAAGAGCTGGAGAAATACTCTCGTCACATATAATCGAAGTTGTAACGGGTTTACAAAATTCCGAGAACGGTCGACATTTAATCGATCATTGCAGATCTAACGGATCGACGTTCGAAGAACTTGATTTCTTTCTAAAGAAACATTTCCCAACGGCACTTTTAACGCAAGCATTCGAAGATTCGAAGAAATCGAAAGTGCGTGGAATGACTATTTCGCCTGAACCGCTCGCCGTGCGTTTCGATCAGGATTCGATGTGGGTCGATCTGGCGGATGGCCGCACGCTTGGCATTCCGCTCGCCTGGTTCCCGCGCCTGCTCCACGCCTCAGCGGCGGAACGCGCGGCTTGTTCACTCAGCCGTAGCGGGATCCATTGGGACGGGCTGGACGAGGACGTTTCGATCGCCGGCTTGCTCGCAGGTCGCGGCGATCAGACCCGGGCTCGGCGCACTGCGGTCTGACGGACGGATACCCCCCTCACTCCCAAACCATCCCACCATCCCGCCACAGCTGCTCATAAATATCCCCAACCCCATAGCTGATCAGCAGGGCGCCCTTGCACCACGGCATGGACTGGCCCCGGTCGCGGAAGCGGGAGGCTGTTGGCGTGGCCGGGTCCGGGATCAGGTGGGTCATTTCGTGGCCCAGCGTATTGACCAGCGCGGCGCGGGCCGCGCCATTTGCTGCGGCGGCATTGTTCAGGCGGCTGGCGATGATCGTGATGCTGCGATCCCCGGCCCGGGTCACGGCGGTAACCTTGCCATTGCGGAACGTGCCGATCTGCAGGGTGAAAGCGGGCGTTTCCGTGGTCAGCGCGTGGAGCACATCTGCCGCCGGGGTGCGGGGCTGGCGGCCAAAGAAGAAGCCGGGGCAGGCGGGGGACCATTCGCCCGCCGCGATTTTTTTCGCAAAGGCGTCGCTCGCCATGATCGCACAGACTTGTGTCAGCGCAGCCCGCGCGCTGGTTTCCTGCGCGGCGGACAGGCCGATGGTGGTCATCACCGGGCAGGCTGGCCGCACCAGCGCCGCGCCATGCCGTGCAGGCGGCACCGGGGCGGTGATCGCGCAGCCGCTTGCCAGCAGCGCCAGGGCCAGTACCGGAACGGCGTGCAATCGGTCTGTGGTCGGCATGGCATGGTGCTCCTGTCTGGACCGAGCAGTTCCACAATTGGCGCGCGGGCACAACTGCCGGGCAAGCGGCGGCGTGCGGGCAGGCAGCGCGCTTGCACCTTGCCGCGCGCCGCGCCACATTGCGCCCAGACACCCAGCAGCGAGAGGATCAATCCATGACGGCCTACCTTGTTTTCATCAAGGAACGCGAACACGATGCCGGCAAGATGACGGAATATGCCGGGCTGGCCGGGCCTTCGCTGGCCGGCCACACGGGCAAGCCGCTGGCCTATTACGGCGGGATCGAGACGCTGGAAGGCCCCGAAGCGCAAGGCTGCGTGATCCTGGAATTCCCGACCATGGACGAAGCGCGGGCGTGGTATCACTCCCCTGCCTATCAGACCGCGCGGGCGGTGCGGTTTCAGGGCGCGGATTACCGCGTGTTCCTGACCGAAGGGCTCTAGTTCAGCGCGCGCTGCGCCGCCACCGCGCCCAGGGCACCAGCGCGAACAGGATCTGCCCGGTCAGGCCAAGCGCGCCCGGCGGCGTGGCCTGCGCGCTGAGCCATTGCGCCGGACCCGTGCCGAACAGCACCATGGCCAGCGCGCATTCGCTGCCCAGCAGCAGGGCAAACGCGATCAGGCCGATCCGCAGCGCCGCAGCCGCGCTGGCCAAGGGGTAGCGGCGCAGCAGGTGTCCGGCCCACAGCCAGCTGGTGAGCAGCACCAGCGGCAGCTCTACCGCCACGGCGGCCATGGCCCCCAGAAGCGGGGCCAGCCACAGGGTGCGGATCACTCCCAGCGCGAAAGCCACGGCGAACACGCCCAGAAAATAGGCGAGCGCAAGGCGGATGGCGGAAGGGGTGCGGGGCATGGTGGCGGGTCTGCGCCGTCCATGCGGTTCTGTCCATGCGCGCGGTCAATTCCGCCACTTGCGGGCATTTTCCTACATGCCGCGAATCGGCTATATTGCGCGCCTGAACCGCCGTTGTGGCGGGGTGGACAGGATTTGCAGCTCAAAACCGCACAATGTGTCACTTTATCTGGCACAAGCAACTGGATTGAAAGGAGAAAGAGGCCGGACAGAGTGTCACCTTGTTGTCCGCCCTGTCACCGGGATCGCCACCGTCCGGTGCGGTTTTGCCAGTCGGGCCGGGGGCCATTGCCTCTGTTTCGCCTGCGTGCAACAAGGTGACGGGCCGCCCATCGGCGGTAGGGACGCTTGGGACAATGAGTGACGGGACACGGCTCGCGCGGTTGCGCGGGTATCTGGAACAGGATCCGCAGAACCTGGCGCTGCTGGCCGATGCGGCCACGGCTGCACTGGATGAAAATGCGCTGGACGATGCGGCCGAATTGCTGGCCCGTCATGCCGCGCTGTCACCTTTGCCGCCGGGACTGGTCAACACCGCCGGGATCGTCGCGATGCGGCGCGGAGAGCGGGACGCGGCGCGCGCCGCGTTTGAAAGCCTGCGTGAGGGCGGCCACGATCACCCATCGGTCCGCTTCAACCTGGCCTGGCTGAATGCGCTGGACGGGCGGTTTGCCGAAGTGGGTGAACTGCTGGACGATGAAGTGCTGGCAGCTGTACCGCGCGCCGCCGCGCTCAAAGTGCAGGCGCTGCACCACATTGCCGAGCCAGAGGACGCGCTGGCGCTGGGGCAGCTCTTGCTGGAGGCGCACCCGCAGGACGATGCACTGCTGGGCGCGGTCGCGGTCGCGGCGATGGATGCGGATGACTATGCACTGGCCGCCAGCCTGGCCGGACGGGCCAAGGGCGGGGCTGATGCCCTGACCACGCAAGGGCTGGTCGCGCTGAACGAGGATGATCCCCAGGCCGCGCTGGGCCTGTTCCAGCGGGCCCTGGCCGAAGCGCCCGAGGCTCCGCGCGCCTGGCTGGGCATGGGGCTGGGCCTGCTGGCCGAAGGCAATGCCGATGCCGCCGCTCCCGCGCTGGAAAAAGGCGCGGCGATCTGGGGGGATCACCTGGGGTCGTGGATTGCAGCGGGCTGGGCGCAGTTCGTGCGCCGCGATCTGGTCGCCGCGCGCCGCAACTTTGAAACGGCGCTGGCGCATGATGACAATTTCGCCGAAAGCCACGGCGCGCTGGCGGTGCTCGACATCGCTGACGGTGATCTGGAAGGCGCCCGGCGCCGGACCGAGATCGCGCTGCGGCTTGACCGGGAATGCTTTGGCGGAATGCTGGCGCGGGTCCTGCTGCTGGAGGCCGATGGCAAGCCCGAACTGGCGCAGCGGATCGTCGAACGCGCGATGCAGCTGCCCGCCGGGGTGGAAGGCAAGACCCTGGCCCAGGCGATGGTCGGGCTGGGCACGGCCAATCAGCGGCGCGGGGAAACGCTGCAATGAGGTTAGTCGCGTGAGCCAGGGGCAGGCGCTGGACCTGATGAACCGGCTGATGTGGGAGGCGATGGTGGTCGCCGGGCCGCTGCTGGCCGCGGTGCTGCTGGTCGGGCTGCTGATCAGCGTGCTGCAGGCCACCACCCAGCTGCAGGAAATGACGCTGAGCTATGTCCCCAAGATGCTGGTCGCGGCGCTGCTGCTGATCTTTCTGGGGCCGTGGATGATCGGCCGGATGATGCAGTTCGCGCTGGGACTGATCCGGATCATTCCCAGTCTGGGATAGGTCATGACGGAATCGGGGGCAGACGCGCTGGCAATCTGGGTGGCATCAAGCCTGCTGCTGACCCTGCGAATCGCGCCGACCCTGATGTTCGCGCCGCCGTTCACCCTGATCCGGGTGCCGCGCACGATCCTGGCCATGCTGGGGCTGACACTTGCCGCGGTGCTGGTCAGCGCCAATCCCGCAGCACGGCTGGCCGAAGTCACTCCCGCCGTGCTGGCTACCGGGGCGATCAGCGAGCTGCTGGCCGGGCTGATCCCGCTGATCGCGCTGCAACTGATGTTCGCCGCGCTCTATCTGGTCGGGCGGACGATCGACATCCAGTCAGGCTTTGGCCTGGCGCTGCTGATCGATCCGGGCACCCGTGCCCAGACGCCGCTGGTCGGAACCTTCTTTGCCTATATCGCGGGGGTCACCTTTTTCGCGATGGACGGACATCTGGCCTTGCTGCGGTTCTGGTCGGCCTCGCTCAGCGCCGTGCCGCTGGGCGGCGTGGTGCGGCTGGGCGGCGTGGGGGCGCTGGGGGAATACATGCTGACCACATCGCTGATCGCACTGGGAATCGGCGGCGCGGCGATCCTGGGGCTGTTCCTGACCGACGTGGTGATCGCCATGGCATCGCGCACCGTCCCGCAGCTCAATGCGCTGCTGCTGGGCATTCAGGTCAAGGCGATCCTGGTACTGGCGCTGCTGCCGATCGCCTTTGGCACTTCGGCCGCGCTCTATGTCCAGCTCGTCGCCAGCGCGCTATCCTTCATGCAGCGCACGGCCTGAGCGATGGACGAGAGCGAAACCGACAAGAGCGAAGCCGCCACCCCGTTCAAGCTGCAAAAAGCGCGCGAACGCGGCGCGACGGCGCGGTCGATGGACCTGGGCTTCTTTGCCGCGATCGCCGCGATGATCGGCTTTCTGGCCTTTGGCGGAGAGCGACTGGCCCAGGCCATGTCGCGGTCCACGCGCGAGGCACTGGCACTGGCCCCGGCGATCAGCGGCAATCCGGCCTCGCTGGGCGAAGTGGCGACCCGTGCAGCCGCGCCGCTAGTCTGGCCGCTTACGGTCTTTGCCGGCACCCTGTTCCTGCTCGCGCTGGTGCTCGATTTTCTGCAGGTCGGACCGATGTTCTCGACCCACCCGCTCAAGCCCGATTTCAGCAAGATCAATCCGGCGAAGGGGCTCAAGCGGCTGTTTTCTTGGCGGATGCTGACCGAAGCGTTCAAGGCGGTGCTGAAGCTGGCGGTCTATTCGACCATCGCCTGGCTGGTGATCAAGGGCGCGCTGGTGGGCACGGCGGCGGCGCTGCCCGGGGGAGTCGAGCTGGCCGACGCGATGCTGGCCGGAGTGCGGCGGCTGCTGATGTTCTTTGCCCTGGCCGCGCTGGGCTTTGCCATGCTCGACCAGGTTCTGGTCCGGCGGCAATTCGCCAAGCAGATGCGGATGAGCCGCCGCGAAGTGAAGCGCGAGCACCGCGACCGCGAAGGCGATCCGCGCTTCAAGCAAAAGCGGCGACAGGCGCACAGCGAGTTCGCCAAGGCGGTCAAGGCACTGCGCGATGTGCGCGGTTCGGACGTGATCATTACCAACCCGACCCATTACGCCGTGGCGCTGCGCTATGATCCGCAGACCATGGCCGCGCCGCAAGTGGTGGCGCGCGGCGCGGGCGAGATGGCGGCGCGGATCCGCAGGGTCGGGTTTACTTATGGCGTGCTGGCCCTGTCCGACCCGCCGCTGGCGCGCGCGCTGTACCGTGCGGGCCGGATCGGCGGGGACATTCCGGCGGAACTTTACCAAGCCGTTGCCGACATTTATCTGAAGCACGGAATCGGGGCGAACCGCGCCCGCGCAGCTGCTGCCTAGAACCGGGGAAGAACTGACCAACATGCTGGGCCGCCTGATCCGCAACAATTCCGACCTTGCCCTGGTGCTGGGCATGGTGGGCATCCTGCTGGTGCTGTTCGCGCCGGTTCCCACCGCGCTGCTCGATTTCCTGATCATCCTGAACTTCTCGTTCGCGCTGACCTTGCTGATGATGACATTCTACGTCGGCAAGCCGGTGGAATTTTCCACTTTTCCATCGCTGCTGCTGGTCGCCACGCTGTTCCGCCTGTCACTCAACGTCGCGGCGACGCGCCTGATCCTGACCGATGGCGATGCCGGGCAAGTGATCGGCTCGGTCGGCAATTTCGCGGCCCAGGGCAATTACGTGATCGGGCTGGTGGTGTTCTTCATCCTGATCGTGGTGCAATATGTGGTGGTGACCGCCGGGGCCCAGCGCGTGTCGGAAGTGGCGGCGCGCTTTACCCTGGATGCCGTGCCGGGCCAGCAGATGAGCATCGACGCCGATCTCAACATGGGACTGATCGATCAGGACGAGGCCAAGGCCCGGCGCAAGAACCTGGAACGCGAGACCGCCTTTTACGGCGCGATGGACGGCGCCAGCAAGTTTGTGAAAGGCGATGCGGTTGCCGGGATCGTGATCGTCCTGATCAATATCATCGCCGGCTGGATCATCGGCATTTCGCAACGCGGGCTCGATTGGTCCGAAGCCCTGCAGCACTATACCCTGCTGACGATCGGCGATGGCATCGTCACCCAGGTTCCCGCGTTGGTGATTTCGATCGCCACCGGGATCATCGTGACCCGTTCGGCTGCAGACCGCCAGCTTTCCACCGAAGTGATGATCCAGCTGGGTTCGGTGCCCAAGATCCCGCTGATCGTGATGGGTTCGCTGACCTTGCTGCTGATGCTGCCGGGCATGCCCAAGTGGCCGATCGCGATCCTGGTGCTGCTGTTTGCCGCCATCTGGCTAAGCGCGCGGCGGCGGCGGCTTGATCTGGCCGAACTGCCCGGTCAGGCCGAAGCGGACAGCGCGCAGGCCGCCGCCGATCGCAACGGAAGGGTGCCCGCAGTGATTGCGATCGGGCTGGGTTCGGGTCTGGCCGAAGCCTGGGTTTCGCAGCGTCCGGTCATTGCAGAGCGGATCGCCGCGCTGCGCCAGCAGCATGCCGAAGCCAGCGGGCTGACAATCCCCCCGATCGTGGTCGAGGATATGGCCCAGGTTGCGCCGTTCGATTACCAGCTGCTGCTCCACGGCAGCACTTATGCCAAGTCCACGGTCCATCCCGATCACATGCTGGCGGTGCGATCGTCCACATCGCGCGACGGGCTGACCGGGATCGAAACCAGCGATCCGGCTTTTGGCCTGCCGGCCTGGTGGATCGAGGAAAGCCAGTCTGCCAAGGCGCGCGAACTGGGCTATACCCTGGTCGATCCGATCACCGCGATGATGACCCACCTGGGCGAAGTTGTGCGCAGCGAGGCCCCGTTGCTGCTGACCCGCGGCGACGTAACGCTGATGCTGGACGGCGTGCGTCAGCGCCAGCCGGGGCTGGTGGAAGAACTGGTGCCCAATGTCATGTCGGTTTCCGATGTGCAGCGGGTGCTGCAGAACCTGCTGGCAGAGGGCGTTTCGATCCGGTCTATCGACCTGATCTGCGACATCCTGGTCGATGTCGGGCGGACCACCCGCAACCATGGCGAACTGACCGAGCTGGTGCGCCAGCGGATGAGCCACATTATCTGCAACGACCTCAAGGCCGGGGAAGAGCAGCTTTCGGTGCTCAGCCTTGATCCGCGGATCGAGGCGCAGATTGCCGAAGCCGTCATGCGCAGCCCCGAAGGTTCCAGTCTGGTGATCGAGCCGAAACTGGCCGATTCGTTGCTGCGCCGGGTTCACCCGCTGGTCGAATCGATGGTGCAGAAGGGGCTTTCGCCGGTGCTGCTGTGTGGCCCGGCGATCCGCAGCCACTTGCGCGCGTTCCTGCGCCGCAGCGTGCCGCGCCTGGCGGTGGTTTCGGTCAACGAAGTGCCCCAGACCATCGCCCTCAAATCGTTTGACGTGATCCGGAACGATTGATACGCATTTGTCCTGATAAGGTCGCGATAACCAAAAAAAATATCGGGAATTTTGATCACCCTTTGCGGGTGATGGCGGGGGAATTTGTGCCTGATCTTGTCGCATCAGCTACGGCTATTCTGGCGCAGTCCGAACGCCGGGTTGAGATTGTCGGCCAGAACATCGCCAATGCGACAACCCCGGGTTACAAGCGCCGCATCCCCTTCGTGCAGATGCTGACGCAAACCGATGGCAGCGTGGCCAGCCAGGTTTCGGCCGTGATTGACAATCGCCCCGGCAAACTGGTGGTGACCAACAATCCGTTCGACCTGGCCCTGACCGGCCCCGGCCTGTTCGCGCTGCGCGATCCGGACGGTATGCGCTTTTCCCGCCAGGGCCGCTTCAGCCGCAATGCCGAAGGGCAGCTGATCGATGCGCTGGGCGGCGTGCTCCAGCTTGCCAATGGCGGCGATGTGGTCGCCAGCAGCGCCGATTTCGAAGTGCGGATGGATGGCACGATTGTCCAGCGCGGAGAAACGCGGGGCCGGATCGCCGTCTACCGCGAGGCTGCCGGACAGGCCGCCGGTCCGTCCGAACCGGCCGACGCACCGGGCGTGCGCCAGGGCGCGTTCGAAGCTTCGAACGTCACCACCGGGGACGAAATGGTCACCATGATGGAAGCCATGCGCCGCGCCGAATCCGCGCAGCGGGTGATGATCACCTATGACGAATTGATGGCGCGGGCCATCACGACCTTCGGGGGAGGCGGGTAATGAACGGCGCATTCTACATCGGCGCAACCGGGCTGGAAGTGCAGCAGCGCAATCTGGATACGATCGCGCAGAACGTGGCCAACATCAACACCCGCACCTACAAGCGCGCCGAACAGCGCTTTGCCGAACTGGTCAGTCAGGTTGCAGTGCCGTCCAGTCCGGACGAACTGGCCCAGCCGCAGTCGGCAGACCTGGCCGGAGTGCGGATTTCGCGCACGGTGCGGGTCTTTTCGCAAGGCGCGCTCAACGAAACCGGCAAGCCGCTGGATCTCGCGATTAGCGGAGACGGGTTTGTCGAAGTGCTGGGGCCGGGCGGGCAAGCCTGGCTGTGGCGGGGCGGCTCGCTGAAAGTGGACGCCGATGGCGTGCTGGGCACGGCCGATGGCTTGCAGCTGAAAACGCTGATCCAGGTGCCTGACGGGATCACCGACATCCGGATCGGGCGCGATGGCCGGGTTCAGGGGCTGGCGCAGGGTGATGAAAACCTGACCGAACTGGGCCAGCTCGAACTGGTCCAGCCCGACGATGTCGATCGGCTGCAACCGGTCGATGGCGGGTATTACCTGGCTGATGAAGGAACCCAGCTGCGCAGCTACCTGCCGGGTGAAACCGGCCAGGGAGTGTTCGTCCAGGGCTCACTCGAAGCGTCCAATGTCGACATTTCGACCGAGCTGGTCAGCATGCTGTTGACCCAGCGCGCCTATGGCGCCGCCGCGCAAGTGGTGCAGGCGGGCGATCAGTTGATGAGCATCGCCAACGGCCTGAGGCGTTAGGATGGGTCTGGGCGCGCTTCTCATTGCTGCATCCGCGCTGGGCACGATCACTTTCGCTGCCGAGGCGGAAGTGACGGGTCCCACGGTGCGCCTTGGCGACGTGGCCGAACTGTCCGCCGTACCCGAAAGCCTGCGCCGTCAGGCCGCCGGGCTGCCGCTGGCGCGGCTTGCGCTTGACCAGCGCCGCACCGTGATGGACCGCGCCGAACTTGCCGCCCGCGCCCGTGCGCTGATGCCGGTGCTGCGCGATCTGCTGCCCGCCGGGTCTGCTCCGGTCACGATCCTGCGCCACACCGGCCTGCCTGCCCTGCCGCTGGCCAGCGGCGCGGCGCCTGGCCTGATCCGCAAGGGTGAGCCGGTCAGCGTCGCGGTCCGCGCCGGGCCGGTAATGATCCGCCGCAGCGCCAAGGCTCTGCAAGGCGCCACTGCGGGTGAGCAACTGTTCGTCGCGACGGCCGAACGCGATGTCCTGACTGCGGTCTGTTGCGGAGAATGACGATGCGCTCCCCTGCCCTGATGCTGCTTGGCCTGCTGGCCGCCGCGCCTGCTCTGGCGGATGATCTCTACAAGGGCAGCAACTGGACCGCGCTTGCTTCTGACCGCAAGGCATCGGCGGTGGGGGATCTGCTGACCGTGCTGATCATCACCAACAACACCGCATCGAACACCGTTGCCAAAGGCACCAAGCGCGATACGGCGATGAGCGGGAATGTCACGTTCGGCAACACGTTTGACAAGTCGGCCGGGCTTTCGTTCGGCGGGTCCTATGACGGTCAGGGCAGCACCACCCGGGCAGACCGGATCGCCGCCCAGCTCAGCGCCACGGTCGATCAGGTCCTGCCCAACGGCGATCTGATGATTTCCGGCTGGCAGCAGCTCAAGGTCAATGGCGAGACGACCAATGTTAAGGTCAGCGGCCGGGTCCGCCCAAGCGACATTGACGGCGGCAATCAGGTGCTGTCCTCGCGCATTGCCGATGCGCAGATTGACTATGACGGCAAGGGGTTCGCCTCGCGCAGCGCCAAGCCGGGCATCGTTACGCGAATCTTCCGGTTTCTGGGGTTGATGTGATCCGCCACCTGCTTGCCTCGCTGCTGGCCCTGATGGCCATGCTGACCGCCCTGCCCGCTGCGGCGCAGGACGTGCGGCTGAAAGATCTGGGCCGGTTCGCCGGTTGGCGGGAAAACCCGCTGGTCGGTTACGGCGTGGTCACCGGCCTGGCCGGAACCGGGGACAGCCCCCGCAGCGAAGTGACCCGCCAGGCGCTGCGCAATGTGTTCAGCCGCCTTGGCATCGTGGTGACCCCGGACATGATCCAGAGCCGCAACGTAGCCGTGGTGCTGGTTACCGCCAGCCTGCCGGCCTCGGCCAATGTCGGGGACCGGATCGACGTTTCGGTCACTTCGGCGGGGGATGCACGCAGCCTGTCGGGCGGGACCCTGCTGATGACCCCGCTGCTTGGGCCCGATCAGCACAATTACGCGCTGGCGCAAGGCACCCTGGTGGTGGGCGGCTATCGCTATGAAGCGGATCAGAACCTGCGTCAGCGCAACAGCCCGACAGCCGGGATCCTGCCGGGCGGGGCCACAGTGGAACGCCCGGTCGAAGCGGAACTGGCCGATGCCAACGGCATGGTCACTTTCCTGCTGCGCGATCCCGATATCAGCACCGCGGAAAACGTCGCGCGCGGCATCAACGCGCGGCTGGGCTATGGCCTGGCCAGCGTGCGCGGGGCCGATGCAGTGGCGATCGACACGCGCAACTGGAAAGGCCCGCTCAACGGGTTCCTGGCCCAGGTCGAAAACGTCAGCGTGGTGCCCTCAAGCCAGGCGCGGGTGGTGGTCAACGAACGCTCGGGCACGATTGTCGCGGGCGGCGATGTGCGGATTTCGGAAGTGACCGTGGCGCAAGGCGACATCAAGGTCGAAGTGTCGATCGACAACAGCGCGACCGGGGCCAACGTCTATGGCGGCTATGTCCGTTCGGCGAGCGGGCTGGTGGTAACCAATACCAGACTTGATGTGCGCGAAGATCCGGCGGCGGTGATGCATTTCCCCGGCGCCAGCGTGGCCGATCTGGCCCAGGGTCTGGCCCGCGCCAAAGTGCCGGTTCGCACGATGATCGCGATCCTGCAGGCGATGAAGACCGCCGGTGCGCTGCACGCCGACATTGTGGTGCAATAAGAGGAGCATGGCCGTGGCACTCGATCCGATCACCCCTGCCCTGCTGCTGAAAGCGCTGGATGGCCTGTCGCTGCGCGCGATGGCCACGGCGCAGAACATCGCCAATGCCAATTCGCCCGGCTATCGCCCGCTGGCCGTGACGTTTGAGGACGCCTTGCAGCAGGCCGCCGCGCGCCATGATCTGGCCGGGATCGAAGCGGTGCAGCCCCGCATCGGCCTGGCCTTGCGCGATGATGGCTCCACCGAGCTCAGGCTCGATCTGGAAATGGCCACCGCCAATCAGACCGCCACGCGCTATGCCGCGCTGGTCGAATTGCTCAACCGTCGCTTGCAGATCGAAGCGATGGTCACCACGGGGAACCGCTAAGCATGAACGCGATTGAAATCAGCCGGACCGGGCTGGAAGTGGAATGGCGCAGGCTGGAAGTGATCGCACAGAACCTGGCCAATGCCAGCTCTACCCTGGACGCCACCGGCCAGCCGTATCACGCGATGCGGTTGATTTCGGGACCGGCGGCCAGCTTTGCCGATGTGCTGGCCGGGCGCGCCGATCAGTCGGGCCTGCGCGGGGTCGCGGTCTATTCGATCGAGGCCCAGAACCTGCCGCCGCGCCGGGTCTATGAACCTTCGCACCCGCAGGCGGATCTGGATGGCTATGTCACTTATCCCGGGTTCGATCATGCCGCGGAAATGGCGCTGATGGTCAAGACCAGCCGCAGTTACGAGGCCAATATCGTCGCCATGAACAGTGCGCGGCAGATGTATACCAAGGCGCTGGAAATCGGGAGGCGCGGATGAGCATTCCGGCAATTGCCCCGATTTCGGCGGTTACCCATACGGCGCAGGCAGTCCAGCCGGGCGCGGCCGGTCCGGCAAATGGCCCCAGCTTTGTCGAAATGCTGTCCAACGGCCTGTCCGTGACCGAAGCCAAACTGGCCAAGGCCGACGAACTGGTCGCCCAGTTCGCCATCGACGATTCGATTCCCGTCCACCGGGTCACTTATGCGCTGGAAGAAGCGCGAATCTCGTTCGAACTGATGCTGCAGGTGCGCAACCGGCTGCTTGAAGGTACCCAGCAACTGATGAACATGCAGCTCTGATCGATCATGGCCGAAACCCGATCCCTTACCGCTGCCGACGGTCGCCGCCAGATGCTGTTGCTGGGCGGCGGAGCCTTGCTGCTTGCGCTGGTCATTACGGCGGTGTGGTACCTGTTTATTCACACGCCCTATGTCGCCGCCTTTACCCAGCTGAAGACCGATGACGCCGCGCTGATCGTCGATGAGCTCAAGAAGCAAAAGACCCCCTATGAACTGGCCGAAAGCGGCAGCACGATCCTGGTGCCGCAGGATCAGGTCGATGCCGTTCGGCTGGCGATCCTGGGCGGAGGGCTGCCGCTGAAGGGGACGGTCGGGTTCGAACTGTTCAACAAGAGCGACATGGGGCTGACCGAATTCGCCCAGAAGATCAATTACCAGCGCGCCCTGCAGGGCGAACTGGCGCGGACCCTGATGACGCTGGACAATGTCGAAAGCGCACGGGTGCATGTCACTCTGCCCGAAGACGGCGTGTTCCGCGATGATCGCCGTCCGGCCAAGGCCTCGGTCACCTTGATGCCCAAGCTGGGCACGTCGATCGATGGCCAGACCATCGTCGGCATCCAGCGACTGGTCGCTTCGGCGGTGGAAGGGCTGGATGCGATCAACGTGGTGGTGCTGGACGATGCCGGACGCCAGCTGAGCGGAGAAGCGCGGATCGAACTGCCGGGCCTGCCCGAGGGTGCGGGCCGCAGCCCGCTTGAACAAGGCTGGGCGAACCGGGTTCGTCAGGCCGTGGCCGGGCAAGTGCAGGACCCCAGGATGCAGATCCACGTGATCGTCCCGGCCGGGGCAGAACAACTGGCGGCAGCGCCGTCTCCCGCGCCGGGCGCAACCCCCGGCGCAAAGCCCGCCGCCGCGCCGCGCCGGGCCTATCCGGTGGCGATCACCATGCTGCTCTCGCGCGAACCGGAAGCCGGGTTGAAGGCGCGGCTCTATCCGCTGCTGCAGGCCCAGTTGGGGATCGGCGATCATCCGGCTGACAGCTTTGATCTGCTTGGTCAGCCGGGCTCCTCTCCGTTCGAAGTAGCCCAGCCCGTGGCCACCGCCAGCGGCCGCGCGCGGCCAGTGGCGAATGCGGATACCGGGCAAGGCCTTGATTTCGCCTTTGGCGGAGCGATCGCGATCGGGCTGGGGCTGGCTGCATTGGCGCTGGCCCTGGTGCTGCTGGTGCGCCGCCGCAAACCGCAGCTTGATGCTGCCGGGCGTGAGGCATTTGCCGCGCGCCTGCGCGATCTGCTGGACGAGAGGGCCGGGCATGGCCAGGCCTGACCGCGCCCTGCGCCGCCAGGTGGCCCTGCTCCAGGAACTGGATGAGGGTGACCGGCTGGGCGTGCTGGAATTGCTGGGCGAGGTTGAACGCGAACAGGTACTGTCCCTGCTGGCCGGGGGAGCATTGCAGTCCGTCTCGCGCAGCGCTGATGCCGCCCCCACCGGCGCACTGGTTCTGCCAGAGGGGCTTTCACCGTGGCTCTGCGAACGGCTCGGACAGGCCGGGGCCGAGGGCGGGGACAGCTTTGCGATCACAGCCCACTGCCAACAGCAATTGCGTGCCTGCATTGCCGAACTGGTGCCGCAACCGGCCCGCCCGCGTCCGTGGTTTGCGCGCCTGTCCGAACAGGTCAAGCGCCGCTTGCCCGGCAGTGAGCAGGCCGCATGACCCGGGTGATCAAGGCCGGGATGGCCCCTGCCGGGCTGATCCTTGCGCCGCTGCGGGGCGAAGCATTGCCCCGCGCCGACACTCCGCTGAACCCGTCACCGCCCCATCCGCTGGAGCTTGAGGTTGAGCACCTGCGCGCCGAACTGGCAGCGCGCGATGCCGCGATCGCGGATCATGCCGAAGCCCTCATCCTGGCCCGGGCCGAAGGCGAAGCGGCCGGGCGGGAAGCTGCCGAACTGGATTTCACCGCCGACCATGCCGAAGCGCTGGAACGGCTGGATGATGGCATCGCGGCCGCGCTGGCCGATCTGGCCCGCGAACTGCCGATGGCGCAGGCGCTGGCCCTGCTCACCCTGCGTGAGGTGCTTGCCCGGCTGTTTGGCGACCCGGGTGAGCGCGAGGCGCTGCTGGCCGGGCTGCTCAGCCACCAGCTGGACCGGATCGGGCGCGAACTGGCGGTAGTGATCGAAGTATCGCGGCTCGATTTCCCCGACACCCGCGATCTTGACCGACTGGCCGAGCAGACCGGGCTGGGCGCGGATCGGCTGAAGGCGCTGATCGATCTGCCACAAGGCGCGTGCCGGATGCGGTTGCGGCTGGGGACGATTGACCTGGGCATCGACCGGCAGTGGGGCGCAGTGCGCGCGCTGCTGGATGAATTCACCCTGCCACCGGGCGAGGCCGCAGCATGATGCCGCACCCGGTGATCGAACGGCTGCGCCAGCTCGATACGGTCGGGCGGCAGGGTCGTCTGCTGCGGATCCTGCCCAGCTGGCTGGAAGCCGATGGCCCCAATGTCGCGCTGGGATCGCTGTGCGAGATCGGCGAGGCCGAGGGGCTGATCCCGCCGGTGGTGGCCGAAGTGGTCAAGGTCGATCACGATCACATCGCCCTGGTGCCCTATGGCGAAACCGCCATGCTCGCCGCCGGGGCTCCGGTCCGCGCGCTGGCCGAGGATGCAGCGGTGCCGGTCGGCGATGGCTTTTCGGGGCGGGCGATCGATGCGCTGGCCCGGCCGATCGACGGACAGGGCCCGATTGCCGCCTGGCACAAGGCTCCGCTGTTCGACGGGCTGCCTGAACCGCTGGAACGCGCCACTCCGCGTGAACCGCTGGTCACCGGAATTCGCGCGCTTGATGGTCTGCTCACCCTGGGCAAGGGCCAGCGGATCGGCATTTTCGCGGCGAGCGGCGTGGGCAAGACCAGCCTGATCGCCCAGCTTGCCCGCCAGGCCGAGGCGGACCGGCTGGTGCTGTGCCTGGTGGGCGAACGCGGGCGCGAGGTTGAGCAGCTGTGGAACGAGGATCTGCCCGCTGACGTGCGCGCCCGCACCACCATGGTGGCCGCGACATCGGACAAGCCAGCCGCGCTGCGGATCCGCGCGGTCTATCAGGCGCTTGCCCTAGCCCGGCACTGGCGCGCGCGGGGCGAGCATGTCCTGCTGGTGCTGGACAGCGCCACGCGGCTCGCCATGGCGATGCGCGAGAACGGCCTGGCCGCAGGCGAACCGCCAACCGTGCGGGCCTATCCGCCCAGCGTCTTTTCCGCGATCCCCCGGGTGATCGAACATTGCGGTGCCCTGACCGCGGGCGGGGCCATATCCGCCGTGTTCACCGTGCTGAGCGAAAGCGACGAGGTGGACGACCCGATCTGCGAAATGATGAAGAGCCTGCTTGACGGCCACATCGTCCTGTCGCGCGCGATGGCGGAACGCGGGCAGTTTCCCGCCGTTGACATCGCCCGCAGTGTCAGCCGCAACATGCACCGGCTGGTCAGCGCACAGCAATTGGCGCATGCCCGCAAAGTGTTGGGACTGATCGCCACTTACGAAGAATCGCGAACCCTGATCGAATCCGGGCTGTACAGCGCCGGATCGAGCCTGCCGATCGACGCAGCCATCGCCGCCAAGAGCGCGATCGATGCCTTTCTGGCCCAGCCGCAGGATGAATGCGCCGCCGACGACGCGACCCGCACTGCTCTGGCCAGCCTGGCGGGAGGCGCGGGATGAGCCGGACCGAACGCCGCTATCGCTCGCTCGCCACAATTCTCGAACTGCGCGGGCTGGTCGAACGCCGCGCCAAATCGGCAGCCATGGCCGCCGAACAGCGCGTGGCCGAAGCCCGCCGTCAGCAACAGGCCGAACAGGACCAGCTGACTTCCACGGTTGATAGCTGGGCCGCATTCACCGCCAGCGCCCGCTTTTCGCCCGAACTGGCGCTGGGCTGGGGGCAGGCGGTCAACCATCAGGTCGAACGGGTAGATGCCGCCGGAACCGCGCTGGGCGAGGAGCAGGCCGCGTTCCTGCGCAGCCAGCACGAACACCGCCGCGCCAATGCTGACCGTGAATGCGCCCAGGCGCTGTGGCGCAAGGCCCGGTTGCGGTTCGCGGCCTGGCGCGAAGAACAGGTGCTGGCCGAACTGGTCGATGCCGGAACCCGCCAGCGTCTGACCGGAAAGCGGGGCGCACGATGAAGATCGATCCCACCCCGATCCGGCCTGCGCTGGCCCCGGCAAAGCCACTGATCGGCGGCCCCGGCGCGTCGTTTACGCAGCTGCTGGAAAGTGGCAGCAGCGCCGCCAGTGTCATCGCTGACCGGGCGCTCAGCTTTGCCGAAGGCGGCGTGCTGGGGGTTCATAGTGCGGTCCTGCTCGATGCGGCGGCAAGCACGGCGGGGCCAGCCGATGCGGCCTCTCCCCCGGCCCGGCCAGAGCGGTTCGCGCCGTGGAGCGGCCCTGAACTGATCGCCGTGGCCGATCTCATCGGCGGCCCTGCCGGAGCGCAGGCTCCAGCGGCAGCTGCGGCCAGCCCGCTGCAGGCCGGGCCGATTGCCGCCGATCCGGCACCGCGCGCGGCCGCTCCCCCGCTCCAGACGGCAGCCCAGACGCTGGCACTCGCCGCTGCCCCGGCGGCCCGCCCAGCCGCGGCTGCGCCCGGCAGCGCCCCGGCCATCACCCGCCGCGCCGCCTGGTTCCGGCCGGGCGAGCCCGAGCAGGCAGCCGGCCAGGTGCAGTTCGAACTTCACACGCAGGATGCTCAGACCATTGCAGTGGTGACTGACATGTCATTCGACCGGCTGGACGAACATGATCTGGGCCAGATCCGCGAACGGATCCTGCGCGAATTCGGCGTGACTGTGGGACGAATCGTGGTTAGATCGAAACAGGGAATTCCTTTGCGGAATCAGGGAGGTAATTGACATGGCTGTAAGTGCCACATCCTCAACGGCGGCGGTCGCGCAGAACGCCTATGGGTTGCAGTTCGAATCCCTGCTGAAGATCATCCTGACCCAGCTGACCTATCAGGATCCGCTGAAGCCGATGGACAACACCGAATTCGTCTCGCAGCTGGCGCAATTCTCCCAGTTGCAGCAGACCCAGTCGATGAACGATCAGCTGACCGCGCTGCTTTCGGCCCAGGCCGCCACCCAGGCAACTTCGCTGCTGGGCAAGACGGTGGACATATCGACCCCCTCGGGCGCGATTTCGGGCACGGTGCAATCGGTCGCGTTTGCTTCGGGTCAGCCCTCGATCGCGATCAAGCTCGCCACCGGCCAGACGGTGTCGAACCTGCCGATCGCAAACATTTCGCAAGTTCGCTAGTTTTCGGAAAGGGACGCGCATGCTCGGAGCTATCTATACCGGCCTCAGCGGCCTTGAAGCCTTCAGCAAGGGGCTTCAGACGATTTCCAACAACGTCACCAACCTCAACACGCTGGGTTACAAGGCGACGACCACCAAGTTCAGCGACGTGTTCAGCTATGGCGGCGGCGGGCTGACTTTCTTTGGGGACGAAAATTCGATCAAGGTCGGCAACGGGGTGCGGTTCAGCGACGCCAATGTCGATTTCGGCCAGGGTGACCTGCAACAGACCCAGGGCGATCTGGATCTGGCGCTGCAGGGCAGCGGGTTTCTGGTGCTGATCAACCAGGGCAAGACCTATTATTCGCGCACCGGCCAATTCGTGGTCGACAAGGATGGCTATATCTCGCTGCAGGGCAACAGCGACTATCGCCTGGCCGTGCTGGACAGTTCGGGCCGCGCGGTGGCGATCAATCTGGATACCAAGCGCACCAGCAAGCCGGTGGCCAGCACCACGATCAAATTTGCCGACAACCTGTCCTCTTCGGCCACCACGGCCAGTGTGGCCGATCTGTCGATCTTCGATTCGCTGGGTGGCAAGCAGACCTGGCAGGTCAAATTTGACAAGGACTCCACAGTCCTGGGCCAGTGGAAAGTTACGGTGACCGACCAGACCGGCACAGAGATCGGCACCACCAGCCTCAAGTTCACCGGCAGCACGGTTGATCCGGCCACCGCCAAACTGACCATCACGACCACGCCGACCGGGGCCGATCCGCTCAACGTGGTGCTCGATTTCTCTTCGGGGGTCACTTCCTTCTCGGCCGGTTCCACTTCGACGCTGCGCGCCGCATCGGTCGATGGGCAGGGCGTGGGTTCGCTGACCAAGGTTACCGTGAACAGCGAAGGCAAGATCGCGATCACCTATTCCAACGACAAGACCGACGCGCTGGAAGCCGTGGCCATCGCCGATTTCCGCGATCCCCAGCAATTGCGCCGGATCAGCGGCGGGTTCTTTGAAAACGACGGCAATGGGCCGGTCCGGCTGATCGCCAGCGGGGTTGAAGGGGTGGGCCGGTTGCTGGCCAAGCAGCTGGAAAGCTCCAACACCGATCTGTCCAAGCAATTTGGTGAGCTGATCCTAATCCAGCGCGGCTTCCAGGCCAGTTCGCAAGTGGTCAGCGCATCCAACGACATGATCCAGCAGCTGTTCGGGATTCGGGGCCAAGGGTGAGCTCTACCGCGCGCGAATGGTTGCCTGACGACGCCTATTCAAGTCCCGCTCTGGCCGATGCGATCGTGGCTGCGGTGGCCCGCTGGAGCGAACGCTGGCTGGGTGCCCGTGCCCCGCTGCCGCAATCCGCGCCCCGGGCCGGGGCCGAGCGCCGCCTTGCCCCAGGCAAGGCCTGGCAGGCGATTGCGCCGGGCGTGTGGCTGGAATGGAGCGAGCCGACCCGGCTGGACTATGCCCGGCTGGCGCTGGACCGATCACCGCGCGACAAAGTGCTGGGCGAACAGGACCGGCAGCTCTTGCTGTTGCTGGCGGAACGGATGGCCACCGATCTGGGGGAGGAACTCGCCGCGTTGCTCGGTGTCCGGCACCAGACCGCTGCTCCTGATCCGGGCCGGGTGCCCCCGCGCGGCTTGCTGGCTGCCTTCAGTGCCGGCAGCGGCACGGCGGCGCTGGAACTGATGATCGACCATCCGGCGCTGGCCGGCTTGCGGCGGCGGCAATGCCCGTCTGCGCCGCGCCCGGTGCGCGCGCCGGTCAGGCTGGCTGAAGCGCTGGGCGACAAGCAGGTGGCGATCGAGGCTGTGCTGGGAGCGGTCCGGATCAGCGCGCTCGAGCTCAAGGAGATCGCGGTGGGTGACGTGGTGGTGATCGACCGGCGCGAGACCGACCTGGTCGAACTTCGCCCCCAGGGGAGCAGCCGCGTGCTGGCCCATGCACAACTGTCCCGCGATGACGGGCACCTGACACTCATGGCAAGGATGAATTGAGGCGTGGCAAAGTTGAATGCAGAAGGCGCCGATGCCCCCGGCGCAGGCGTGATCGAAGCCGAACGGACCGCAGCGGAGCAGCCCTTGGCCGCCAGTGCTGACAACGAACAGCGGCTGATCCAGCTGCTCGATCCCGAACTGCTGGGCGATGTCTCGGTCGAACTCGATGCGCTTTTGGGCAAAGGCTCGATGTCGCTCGCGCGGCTCGCCAGTCTGAAGGATGGCACTGTCGTCGGGCTTGATCTGCCGCTTAACGGTCAGGTCGATCTGGCGCTGAATGGCCGGATCGTGGCGCGCGGCGAACTCGTTGCGGTGGGTGACAATTTCGGTGTGCGCATCACGGAAGTGCTCGCGCGCAAATCATGATTGCCGCACTGCCCTCGATCCTGCCGGTCCTGGCGGGCGCGGCAGGCAGCCCGGCGCTGGCCACCGGCAGCGGCCCCGATGTGTCGCTGTGGCGGGTGGTGCTTGCGCTGGTGCTGTGTCTGGTCCTGGCGGGAGTCGCGGCCTGGCTGCTGCGCCGGCGGATGGGCGCCGATCCGCTCTGGCCGCTGGGCCCGGCCCAGCCCGGACGGCTGCAACTGCTCGAACGGATCACGCTTGGCCCGCAGAGCAGCGCCGCGCTGGTGGCGGTTGACGGGCGCGAGCTGCTGATCGTTTCAGGGGCCAGCGGGATCGCGATCCAGGTGCTGGAGCCCCGGCCCGTGGCGGATCCGGCGCCGTGATTGCCGGACTGCGCAAGATTGCCGTGCTGCCCTTGCTGCTGGCAGCCGGCCCGGCTCTGGCTCAGGCCGGGGACAAGGGCTTTACCCTGACGGCGGATTCAACCTCGCTGGTGCGCACGTCGCTGGTCCTGGGGTTGCTGGCGCTGCTGCCGGCGCTGGTGATCTGCATGACCAGCTTTGTCCGGATCGTGGTGGTGCTTTCGATGGTGCGCCACGCCTTTGGCATGCCCGAAACGCCGCCCAACGCGGTGCTGGTCAGCCTGGCGCTGTTCATGACCGCACTGACCATGGGCCCGACCTTGCAGGAAGCATCAGAACGCGGGCTGCAGCCATTCCTGGCCGGGAGCACGCCGGCTGGTGAAGCGATCGATCAGGGCGCTGCCCCGCTCAAGACCTTCATGCTGCGGCAGGTGCGGGATCAGGATCTCAAGACGATCTACGCCATCTCGCGCCAGCCCCTGCCGGTCAGCGCGGCCGATGTCGGGCTGATGCAGCTGGTCCCGGCCTTCATGCTCAATGAACTGCGGGTATCGTTCACGATCGGCTTCGTAATCCTGCTGCCGTTCCTGCTGATCGATCTGGTGGTATCGGCGATCCTGTTGTCGCTGGGCATGCTGATGGTGCCACCAGCCACGATTTCGCTGCCACTCAAGATCCTGATGTTTGTGCTGATCGATGGCTGGTCCTTGTTGCTGCAAGGCCTGCTGGGCAGCTTTCACTGATGGCCTCGCGCCCCTCCGCAACCCATGGCGAAGTCATGGACGCGGCGGAGCGGGCGCTGTGGGAGCAGCTGCAATCGGACAGTCCCGAACGCGCACGGCAGGCGTTGTTCCGGCAATACCAGCCACTGGCCCGGCGGATCGCCTGGCGCTTTATGCGCGATGATCCGGCCACCCCGGTTGAATTTGCCGAATTGCTGCAACTGGCCAGCCTGGGCCTGCTGGAAGCAATCGACCGCTATCGCCCCGAACGCGCCGTGCCGTTCCGCTATTTCTGCCCGCGCCGGATCGCGGGGGCGATTGCCGATGGCGTGGCCCGGCTGTCAGAGGTCAACAGCCAGATTTCCACCGCGCGGCGGATCCGGCGCGAGCGGACCCGCAGTCTGGCGCAAGACCGCGCGCAGCCAGCCACCCTGTCGGAAAAGCTGGACCTGATCGGCGATATTGCCGCTGAACTGGCCTTGGGGCTGATGCTCGAAGGATCGACCCTGTACCAGGAGAGCGAGCGCGACCCGGCGCGCGATGCCTATGAAACGCTGGCCTGGAACCAGGCCCAGCGCCAGGTCCGCACCGCGCTGGAAACCCTGCCCGAACGCGACCGGATGGTGATCGGCTGGCACTATCTCGACGGCCTGCCATTTGACGAGGTGGCCAACCTGATGGGGCTAAGCAAGGGCCGGGTGTCCCAAATTCACAAGGCGGCCCTTGCCTTATTGCGCAAGCGGTTGTCTGCTAGCGGCCTGATACGGCTTGAAGGATGAGTGCGATGGAAGAGCAGAACGGCACCCTGTGCCCGGACGGTCGGCTGAATGCAGTGGTGGCGCAGCTGCGCACCGATGACGAAGGCGGGCTCGCCGCCATCGCCACTTTGCTGCAAAGCTGGCCGCTTGATCCGCGGCTGCATTTCCTCAAGGGTTCGGTGCTGGCCGGGCTGCAACGCTATGAAGAAGGTCGCGGTGCCATGGCCCGCGCGATCGAGATCGCGCCCGATTTCGCGCTCGCCCGGTTCCAGCTTGGCTTCCTTGATCTCACCTCAGGCCGCGCGGTTGAAGCGATGGGGGTGTGGCAGAAACTGGGCGACCTGCCCGAGGACGATGCCCTGCGGATCTTTGCCGAAGGGCTGGCCAACCTGGCGATCGACAATTTTGCCGAAGCCGTGCGGCTGCTGCGCCGCGGCATGGGGCTCAACACGCAGAACCCGCTGCTCAATGCCGATATGCAGCTGATCCTGGACGAGATCGAGCCCAAGCTGGCTGCCCAGCAACTGGCCGGTGCCGCCACCGACCCCGCCGCCGCTGCAGATCCCGCCCCCGCCGCCCAGTC
>NZ_MWLM01000026.1 GCF_002198665.1 Novosphingobium sp. B 225
CTCCGTCAGCGCTGCGCGCTGCCACCTCCCCCAAAGGGGGAGGATTGGTAGCGTTACAGCCCCTTCGCGTAGACCCGGTATTCCTTGTTGATCTTGCTGTCGATCGCGGCGGCGATCGCATTCATGCCCTGGTTGTCGTCCAGCACCCAGCCGATCTCGCCGCGCTGGCCGTTGTAATTCTTCACCGAATTGCTGCGAATCGCCTCGATCATCATGAAAGCCAGCTGGCTGGCCATGCGGCTGCCCTGCAACGTCTTGCGCACCCCCATCAGCGGCACGCGCATATCGGTGTTTCGGGGTTTGAGCGTCCACAACCCCAGTTTGATCCACCCCAGCAGGCTGGGCTTGCCGCCCCGGCCATTGGTCTTCATCTGGATCTGGTTGAGATCAGGCAGGGTCATCATGAAGGCCACCGGTTCGCCATCCAGTTCGGCGATCATGATCAGATCTTCGCGCACCAGCGGCTTCAGCTTTTTGCCGGTATAGGCCACTTCTGCATCGGTGATCGGCACGAAACCCCAATTGTCCGACCAGGCATCGTTAAGGATGTCGAGGATGGTCCGGGCTTCGGCATCGAAATTGCCTTTGTCCACTCCGCGCACGTGGATCCGGGCGTTGCGCTTGCCCATGTCGACGATCTTCTTGATCAGCGGCGGGAATTCCTGCGTTATATCAAGATCATAGGTGTAGAGCGTCTTTACACCGTCATAGCCCGCACCTTCGATCCAGGCCTGATAGGCCGGATTCTGGTGCCCCATCATCACCATCGGCGGATGGTCTGCGCCCTTGATCAGCAGGCCGGGCTCTTCCCAGACCGACAGGTTCATCGGCGCGAGCACACGGGTCATGCCTTGGCCGCGCAGCCAGTCTTCCGCCGCAGCGATCAGGGCCTTGGCGCTTTCCTCATCTTCGGCCTCGATCGCGCCCCAGTTGCCGGTGCCGGGCCCCATGCCCTGTTCGACCGGCTGGATCTGAGCCTGTTCATCGATATGGGCAGAGATGCGCCCGACCACGCGATCATCCCGGCGAGCCAGGAAATACTGGTGGCGGGCATGTTCGAAGAACGGGTTTCCGCCTGGCGAAAACTTTTCCACTTCTTCGCTGCGCAGCTGGGCGACCCAGTTGGGGTCTGATGCATTCAGCCGATAAGCAAGATCGATAAAAGCATTGAAATCCGCCTTGCTGGTGACGGGGGTGACAGTTACCTGTTGTTCAGCCACGATCTTGCCTTTGTTCGCGAATAGGGGCGTCTCGCGCCCTGCCTGCGGCGGGCAGCCCGGCAAAGTCAAGCCGGACCGTGCAGGAACGGGCGCGAAAAAACAGTCGGGTCACATTTGGATTGCTAGCATGACAGTACAGGAACGCATCGCCGCCGCGCCGTCGCTGGCCACGATTCCCGATGACAAGGACATGCTGCGTGCGGCCGTGGAATTGACTCGCGATCTGGCCGAGGCGCGGCCGGAAATCTATTGGCCCGACATGCTGGTTTCGGCCGGGATCGGCTATGCCGCGATGGCCGGAGCGATCCTGTTGCCCGGCTGGCAGGCCTGGGTCTGCGCTGCGGTGGCAGTGGTGTTTCTATACCGCGCGCTGTTGTTCATTCACGAATTGACCCATATCCACCGTGATGCCCTGCCAGGGTTCCGGTTCGTCTGGAATGTGCTGGTCGGCATTCCGATACTGACCCCCAGCCTGATGTATGAAGGGGTACACACCCTGCACCACGCGCGGACCCGGTATGGCACGCAAGAGGATCCCGAATATCTGCCTTTGGCGTTGATGAAGCCCTGGTCGCTGCCGCTGTTTATCCTGGTTGCGGCGCTGCTGCCTGCGGCCTTGCTGGTGCGCTATGCGGTGCTTGGCCCACTTGGCGTGGTTATTCCGCCGCTGCGCCGGCTGGTCTGGGCACGGGCCAGCTCGCTTTCGATCAACCCCGATTTCCGCCGCCGCCCGCCCGAAGGCGCATTTGCGCGAATGGTCGTGGCGCAAGAAGTGGGCGCGGCGCTGTGGGGGTGGTTCCTGATCTATACCGCGTGGGCCTATGACTGGCGGCCGCTGGCGATCGGCATGAGCGTGATCTCGGCAGTCGCGGTGTTCAACCAGATCCGCACACTGGTGGCTCATTTGTGGGAGAATGACGGTGCGGCGATGACCGTGACCGGGCAGTACCTCGATTCGGTCAACGTCCCGCCGCCCGCATTGCTTTCGCCGCTGTGGGCGCCGGTGGGCCTGCGTTATCACGCGCTGCACCACCTGCTGCCCTCGATGCCGTACCACGCATTGGGCGAATGCCACCGCCGGCTGACCGCGCACCTGGGTGCGGGGTCAACCTATGACGGGGCGAACTATCCCGGGCTGCTGCCATTGCTGGCCCGGCTGGCACGCAGCACGATGCTGCCGCGTTAGGGCCTGATGGCCTCTGCAAGTGCCGCAACGCAGTCCACGGGGTCTTGCCGTCCAACCCCTGCGGGGCGGGCCGATTTTGCTCCGTGGACAGCGTTGCTCGTCGATCACGATGCTACGGGCCGCACTCCGAACGGTTGCCAGCCTTTCGGAAAGCTGGAGCGCACCGCGTAGGACGAGAAGTTCGGGAAAGCCGAATCGCCGGTGCCGATGTCGAGCACGGCAAAGGGTGTGCGGCTGTGCCAGTCGCCATAGATCACGATTTCAACCTGGCCCAGCTTGCCGCTGGCGCCGCGCAGGCGGAAGTAGCTGTAGACCAGTTCAGTTCTGGCATCCTTGTCGCGGGTGGTGCGAACCAGGCCTTCCAGGCCATAACTCTTGCCGTCGTGACGGATCGGGCAGTCTGCCAGCAGCTTGTGGAAGGTCAGGTAGGGTCCCTTGATCCCGCCAAAGCTGCGGCCCTTGCCCACCTCGGCCACGATCAGCCGATTGCGGCTTTCGCTGCGCTTGGCATTGCCATAGCCCTGCATGTCGAACGCCTTGCCGTTCGTCGCCCAGTCGGACAGAGCGCCGCCGCGGGCGGTGATCCGCACCGCTTCGTTGATCCAGTCGCACGGGGTAAAGCGCAAGAGCTGGGCGTAGACCTGCTTGTCCATGTCGATCTTGCCGCGATATTCGACCACGGTGATCGCCGCCTCTCGGCCGGTCAGCGAACTGCTGCCACGAACCTTGTCACCCTCGTAAGTAAACCGCGCTGAACCGCGCGGGCTGGTGATCGTCACCTCGGTGCCTTGCGCGGACCAGGTGCCGACCCAGTCCTGCCTGTTGAAAGTCAGCAAGGCCTTGCCCTGCGTCAGAAAGCTGATCTGGATCTCGGCCCCGGCCTGGTCGCGAAAGCGCCAGTCGGTGCCGGTAAACTGGGCCGGGCCTGCAGGCAGAGGTTCGGCCGGATCAGCGGCCAGAGCCGGGGTGGAGATCAGGGCCAGGGCCAGGAGCAGGCGGCGCATGAAACCTCTCATTGATGGCGTGCTTGATCGGGGCCGGCGGATTGCAGGAAGGACTATTCC
Organism: Novosphingobium sp. B 225; assembly: GCF_002198665.1. Lineage (GTDB taxonomy): Bacteria > Pseudomonadota > Alphaproteobacteria > Sphingomonadales > Sphingomonadaceae > Novosphingobium. Next base: position 3,471 of record NZ_MWLM01000026.1, read on the forward strand.
TCGGTTCGGATCAGCACGGTCATGCCGACCAGCAAGAACAGCAGAAACGGCCCCCACGCCGCGACAAGGGGCGGGTAGCCGCCGAAGTTGCCCATCGCGAGCGCGGCATTGTCGACCACGAAATAGGCGAAGCCCAGCGCCATACCGATAATCGAACGCACCAGCAGCGCGCCTGAGCGGGCGAGGCCGAAGGCGGCGACGGCGCCGAGCAGGGGCATCAGCAGGGCGGAAAGCGGGCCGGAGAACTTGTGCCACCACTTGCCTTCCAGCTCGCTGGTGCGGCGGCCCGAGGCCTTGAGGGCCTGGATTGAGCGGTGGAGGGAGATGATGTCTTCGCCGTCGGGATCGACCTTGCTGATGGCGACTTGTTGAGGAAACACATCCTGGGCGACGACTATGGAGGGGAGTGACCCGGAATGGGTCGAGGCGATGTCAAATTGTTTTGGGGATTCCAATCTCCAGCCCGGATTGGCATAGCTGGCCCGCGGCGAGCGCAATTGTTCCAGCACCATGCCGGTGGCATCGCGGCGGTACCAGGTGACGTTTTCCATGCGGATCCCCGCCCCCGTGCCGCTGACGGTTCCGGCGGTCAGGATATTCGGCCCGTCGCGCAGATAGACATTGGCGCGCACGCCCGAATCCGCCGGCACCGGACCATATTCGCGCGCCTGCCAGACCTTGAGCGTCGCGGACGAGCGGGTCACCACCCGTTCGTTGAAACCAAAGCTGAGCAGCGACACCACCGCCGCGCTGGCCAGCAGCGGCGCCAGCACCTGATGCGCAGAAAGCCCCGCGGCCTTCATCGCGATCACTTCGCTGTTCTGGTTGAGCGTGGCGAGCGTGATGATCGTTGCCAGCAAGACCGAATAGGGCAGGAACCGCTGCACCAGCTGCGGCACCCGCAGGCTGACATAGTGCCACAGCTCGGCCTGGCCATTGCCCGCCGCACCCAGGATCTTGCCGCTTTCGCTGAGCAGGTCGAGCGTCTGGAGCAACAGCACCAGAATCAGCAACATGCCCAGAATCCAGATCACGAACTGCCGCGCCAGATAGCGCGCCAGTGTGGCCGAGGGGAACAGTTCGATCCGCATCGCCTAGCGCCCCTTCACCGGATCGCGGCGGAACCGGGCGAGGAACTGGCGCAGCCACTTGCTACCATTCGTCGCCAGCCGATCGAGCGCACCGATCGGCTGGCCGCCGGGGACATAGGCGATCCGCCAGTACATCCACAGGATCAGCACGGCAAAAGCGATGAACGGCCCCCACAGCGCCAGCTCGGCCGAAACCCTGCCCAGCGCGGCCACCGCCTGCCCATATTCGTTGATCTTGTGATAGGCGACCACCATGATCACCGAAAGGAACACCCCCAGGAACGAGGTGGACCGCTTGGGCGGCACCGCCAGCGCCACCGCCAGCAACGGCAACAACAGCATCATCGCCACTTCGACCAGCCGGAAGTTCAGACTGGCCCGGCTTTCATTGCGCACTTTCTGGCTGACCGAATCGTTCCAGCCGATCCGCAGCAGTTCGGGCAGGATATATTCCCGCTCTTTGCCGCCGCGCTGGCGGAATTTCTCCACCGCAGGCAGATCGATCGGCAGGTCATGGCGGGTAAAGCTGAGCACGCGCGGGCTCTGCCCCGGCACGTCCTGTACGATCTGGCCCTGGGTCAGGCGCAGCACGATCGTGTCGGGGGCATCCTTCAGCGCCAGAAACCGCCCTTCGCGGGCGGAAATGGTCAAAACCTGGCCCTTGGCGGAACTGACCCGGGCGAAAATCCCGATCAGTTGGCGGCCTTCCTCGCGGCTCTGTTCGATCCGCAGCGCCATCTTGTCCTGCAAGGTGGTGAATTCCCCCACCTTGATCGAAGCCCCCAGCGCGCCCGAACGCAGTTCGAACTGCAGCTGTTCATACCAGTACCGCGTCATCGGCTGCAAATAGCCGACCACCACCAGATTGACCGCAGCCAGCACCAGGGTGATGGCATAGGGCACCCGCAACAACCGGGTATAACCCAGCCCCACCGCGCGCATCACGTCCAGTTCACTGCTGGTCGCCAGCTTGCGGAACGCCAGCAGAATGCCCAGCAGCAACCCCAGCGGAATCGCCAGCCCGGCATATTCGGGCAAAAGGTTGGCCAGCATCCGGAACACCACGCTGACCGGCCCGCCTTCTGTCGCGACGAAATCGAACAGCTTGAGCATCTTGTCGAGCACAAGCAGCGATGCGGCGATGATAAACACCGCCACCATCGGCCCCAGCACAAGCCGCAGGATATACCGGTCAATGGCGGGGAGGAATTTCACCGCAGGGGATGGGGCAGCCTGAGCATTGCAGGCTCCATAACCGCCCAGCGGCACTCGTGAAAGGGTTATCCTTGGGGCCGGGTCAGTGTTGCTGAGATTTGGGTTTACCCCAGCGACCGTTCAATCAGACGATGGACCTGAATGGTTCACGCAGAGACGCGGAGAAGAAAAAGGAGACGCAGAGAGGTAACGCTTCCGGCGAAGCCGCTCTCCATTCCAGGCATCGCGCCAAACGATTGGCCGGGATGGCAAGTAGCGCCTGCGCCGCAAGCGCTCCCTCTCTGCGCCTCCCCTTTCTTCTCTGCGTCTCTGCGTGAACCATTCAAACCGCGCGGTCCGCTAACCCCGTGGCCGGGTGGGCACACGACGGAACGGAATAGTTCACGCAGAGGCGCAGAGGCAGAAAAGAGGCGCAGAGAGGGAGCGCTTGCGGCGCAGCCGCTTTTCTTCCCCCGCATAGCGTCAAACGGTTGGCTGGGATGGCAAGTAGCGCCTGCGGCGCGGAGCGACCCCTCTGCGTCTCCCCTTCTTCTCTGCGTCTCTGCGTGAACCATTCCAACCACGCGGTCCGCTCACCCCCGTGGCCGGACAGGCACAGGATGGACCTGAATGGCTCACGCAGACGCAAAGTGGCAAAGCTGGGGGGCAGGTGGCCCTATTCCTCGATCCCCAGCAAGCGCTGCGCCAGCTTGAGGTGCGGGCGGTCGATCATCCGGCGGTCGATCTGCAATGCCCCGGCCGCTGGATTGCCGCTGAACGCGGCAACGATGGCGCGCGCTTCGGCCAGTTCTTCCTCGCTGGGGGTGAAGGCGGCATTGATGATCGGAACCTGGGCCGGATGAATTGCCAGCATCCCGGCAAAACCATCGGCGCGGCTTTCCTCGGCGGCCCGCTTCAGGCCCTTGTCGTCCGCGAAATCGGCATGCAGCGTGTCGATCGCAATCAGCCCGCGGGCATGGGCGGTCAGCAGCGTCTGGGTGCGGGCAAAACGGAATGCGTCGGTCCACTTGCCACCGGCATCGCGCTTGCGGGCCGCGCCGATCGCGGCCGACAGGTCTTCCGCGCCCCAGGTCAGCCCGGCCAGGCGCGGCAGCGGCATGGTCAGGTAACTGGGGATGGTGATCGCCGCTGCGGCGGTTTCGCTGACCAGCGGCAGGATCCGGGTCGAATTGGCCTGAACCCCGCAGCGCTGTTCCAGCTCATACAGTTCCGCGCCCAGCGCCTGGACCGATTCCGGCCCGGCCGATTTGGGCAGCATGATCCCGTCGGGCGCGCCGGGCAGCACGGCCAGCAGATCATCGCGCCACATCCGGCTGTCCAGCGCGTTGATCCGCACCCAGCGGCCAAATTTGCGGTCGGTCACTTGCTGGCGGTGCGCTTTCAGCCAATCGCAAGCCATTTCGCGCGCGCGCTGCTTGTTGTCATAGGTGACCGAATCTTCCAGATCGACGATCACCACGTCCGCGCCAGCGGCAGCAACCTTGCCCAGCTTCTTTTCGCTGTCCCCCGGAACGAACAGCCAAGACCGCACTGCCATGACGCAACCCCTTTGTTGTCAGCCCGCCGTCTCCATCGGCGGATAGTCAATATACCCTTCCGCTATTGGCAGATACCAGCTTTGCGGAACGTTAACGTTGGGTGCCAGATCGGCCCCGACGCGAATGCGCGCGGGCAGATCGGGATTGGAAATGAACGGGCGGCCAAAGCTGATCGCTTCGCACCGGCCCGATTGCACATCGGCCTCGGCCTCGGCGGCGGTGTAATCGCTGTTGAGCACCAGCGGTCCGGTATAGATCGAACGGATCACGCCGTCCTGCTTGGGCACATCGGTGCGGCCAAAAGTGCCCGTGGGCCCCGGCTGGCGCAATTCGACAAAGCCCAGTCCATGCTTCTGGCAAACCCGCGCGGCTTCGCTGAAGATCGCTGCCGGATCCGGATCATCGCAGCCCTGGCTGTCGCCATTGGGGGAAAGCCGGATCGACACCCGGTCTGCCCCCCACACGTCCACCAGCGCGCCCAGTACCCGGTCCATCAGGCGCACGCGATTGGCCGGACTGCCGCCGTAATCATCGTCACGCAGGTTGCTCGACAGGCGCAGGAACTGGTCAATCAGATAGCCGTTTGCGCCGTGCAGCTGGACCCCGTCAAACCCGGCTTCCTTCGCATTGCGCGCGGCATTGGCATAGTCTGCAACGATCCGGTCGATGTCTTCCAGCGTGGCGGCGCGTGCCTGGACATGCGGCTTGCGGCCCGTTGGCGTGTGGGCATGATCGGGCGCGGTGGTGGCGCTGGCCGAAACCGGCGGATTGCCATCCAGATAGTCGGAATGGACGATCCGGCCCATGTGCCACAGCTGCAACACGATCTTGCCGCCTTCGGCATGGACCGCTTCGGTCACCGGTTTCCAGGCCTGGGTCTGCGCATCGTTCCAGATCCCCGGTGCGGCGTGCCAGCCCAGTCCTTCCACACTGATCCCGGTCGCTTCGCTCAGGATCAGTCCGGCGCTGGCGCGCTGGCGGTAATATTCCACCATCCGGGCACTTGGCACGGCTCCGGCATCGGCCCGGCCGCGGGTCAGCGGGGCCATCAGGATGCGGTTGGCGGCATCAATCGCGCCCAATTTGATCGGCTGGAACAGTGCTTCGTGCATCAGGCAATCCCCAATTTCGATTTACAGGTTTAACCGTGCGGCTAAGGCAAGGTCATGGGCATTGCAACCGTGCACAGCGGCAGGAACTGGAACGGCTGGCATTTTGCCGCACTGCTGGGCGGCAATTTTGCGCTGGCACTGGGGCCGTTGTGGGTGCGGCTGGCCGATTGCGGGCCGGTTTCGGCGGCGTTCTGGCGGCTGTTGCTGGCCGTGCCGGTGTTCGTGCTGTTCGCACGGGCAACGGGCCAGCCGGTGCTGGGCCTGCCGCGCAAGGTGATGCTGGCGCTGGCCGGGGCCGGGGTGTTCTTTGCGCTGGATCTGGGATCGTGGCATCTGGGGATCGGGCTGACCCGGCTGGGCAATGCCACGCTGTTCGGCAATTCGGGATCTATCCTGCTGGTGGTCTGGGGGCTGATCGTGTTGCGGCGGCGGCCCCGCAGCAATGAATGGCTGGCCTTTGCTGCGGCACTGGGCGGTTCGGCAATCCTGCTGGGGCGCAGCCTGGAAATCGATCATGCCACGCTGATCGGTGATCTGCTCTGCCTGCTCGCCGGGTTCCTCTATACTTTCTATATCCTGCTGCTCCAGAACGCGCGGGCCAGCCTGGGCAACTGGTCCTTGCTGACCTGGTCCAGCGCCAGCAGCGCGGCGGTGCTGCTGGGTCTGGCGCTGCTGCTGGGCGAACCGGTCTGGCCGCGCGATTGGGGCCCGGTGCTGGCGCTGGCGCTGACCAGCCAGGTGATCGGGCAGGGCTTGCTGGTCTATGCGCTCAAGCATTTTTCGCCGCTGATCGTGGGGCTGGCGCTGCTCACTCAGCCGGTGGTTTCGGTGGTGCTGGGCTGGTTCTGGTTTGGCGAAGTGCTGTCGCCGCTTGACGGGCTGGGCATGGTGCTGGTCAGCGCCGGGCTGGTGCTTGCCCGCTCGACGCAGAAGTGATCGCGCGGGGGGGGATCGGTCATGGCAGGTTCGGACCAGAGTGCGGCGGTTCAGGCGATCCGGGGGCTTGACCAGCTGTGGCAGCGCTGCGCGCCGGGGCAGGCGCCGGCCCCGCTGACGCGCCATGACCGGCTGCTGGTGGACCTGCTGGGGCTGGGGATCGGGCAAGTGCTCGACCACCTGTTCCAGCAGCGCCCGACCTTTGAACAGTTTGCCGGGTGGATCGCGGTCACCGCCGGCCTGCCCGATCCGGTGCGGGTGGAACGCTATCACGCGCTGCTCGATGGCGCGCCGGTGCCGCCCGCCGCGCAGGCCCGGATCGCCGCGCTTGAAGCCGCGCCTGCGGTGCTGGACGCGGCGGACATGGCGTTCTGGGAGCAGCACGGCTTCGTCGTCCTGCGTCAGGCAATTTCCGCTGCCGAGGCTGAAGCCGCCGCGCGGGTCATGTGGGACCATATCGGGGCCAGTCCGGACGATCCCGCCAGCTGGTACGCCGATCCCGCGCGCGGGCTGTGGTTCCCGCTGTGGCAAGCGCCGGAACTGGACGTCGCGCGCCGGTCTCCCCGCGTCCACAAGGCGTTCGCGCAGATCTGGGGCACGGGTGACCTGTGGGGCAATGTTGACCGGATGAGCTTTAACCAGCCGGTCCGTGACGATTGCCCGTTCTTGGGATCAGCGCTGCATATCGATACCAGCATGGCCCCGCCGATGCCGCTGGGGACGCAGGCGATCATCTATCTTACCGATACGCCCGCCGATCATGGTCCCTTGCAGGTGCTGCCGGGGTTCCACCGCGATTACGATGCGTGGTTCGCCGCGCTGGACGGGCAGGACCCGCGCGGCGTGGACCTGACAGCGGGAACCGTGCCGGTGCCGGGCATGGCCGGGGACATGGTGATCTGGCACCACGCCCTGCCGCACGGCGCAACGCCCAACCATGGTGCGTTCCCGCGCATCGTGCAGTACCTCAACATGGCCCCGCCCGGTGTGGTGGACGAACGGCCCTGGATCTAGCGCGAGCCCAGATCCCCCTGGCCCACGGTCCCGCTGGCCATTTCCAGCATCTTGTCGAGGCTCTTCTTCGCTTGCAGCCGCAGCCCTTCCTCGATCTCGATCCGGGGGGAGAGGTCGCGGAGCGCAAGGTACATCTTTTCGAGCGTGTTGAGCGCCATGTAGGGACAGATGTTGCAGCTGCATTGCCCGTCCGCGCCGGGCGCGCCGATGAAGGTCTTGTCGGGGATCGCCAACTGCATCTGGTGGATGATGTGCGGCTCGGTCGCGACGATCAGGGTATCACCCTCGAACGCCTTGGCATAGTTCAGGATCCCGCTGGTCGAGCCGACGTAATCGGCGTGATCGACGATATGCGGCGGGCATTCCGGGTGCGCGGCGACCGGCGCGCCGGGGTGCTGGGCCTTGAGCTTGAGCAGCTCGGTCTCGCTGAACGCTTCGTGGACGATGCAGACGCCCGGCCACAGCAGCATCTCGCGGTTGAACTTGCGGCTGAGGTAGCCGCCCAGATGCCGGTCCGGGCCGAAGATGATCTTTTGGGTTTCCGGGATCTGCGCCAGGATCGTTTCCGCGCTGGAACTGGTGACGATCACGTCGCTCAGCGCCTTCACCTCGGTCGAGCAGTTGATATAGGTCAGCGCGATGTGATCGGGGTGCGCCTTGCGGAACTGGGCGAACTTTTCGGGCGGGCAGGCATCTTCCAGACTGCACCCGGCGTTGAGATCGGGCAGGATCACGGTCTTTCCGGGCGCGAGGATCTTGGCGGTTTCGGCCATGAATTTGACCCCGCAGAACAGGATCACATCGGCATCAGTCGCCGCCGCCTTTTTCGACAGTTCGAGGCTGTCCCCGATGTAGTCGGCCAGGTCCTGGATGTCCGGGCTCTGGTAATAATGCGCCAGGATGATCGCGTTGCGTTCCCCTCGCAGGCGCTGGATCTCCTCGCGCAGGTCAAGTCCGGTCAGGTTGGCGGGCTGGGCGGTCATTGGATTCACCTTGTTGCAAAGCTGCCGCCCAGATGGCCCGTCCCGCCGCACTAATCAAGGCAGGTATGCCTCCATCGGCCGCACCGCGCCGGGATGGCCGGCCATGACCGAGCGGGTCAGCTCCATTCCCCAGTCGCTATAGGCCAGCACTTGCCCCAGCGCGATCCAGCCGATTACCACGGCGCTCCCCACCAGCCATGCCGGGTGAACCGCGCCGAGGTGGCGGCGATCGCGCAGCATGCCGGCTGCGACAAAGCCCAGCCCGATCGTGTTGCTGATTTCCCAGCCCCACGGGATCAGCAGCGGCATCGGCAGCAGGCGGCCAAAGCCTGGCCCGGTGATCGAGGCCATGGCGCAGATCATCAGGCGGCGGTGCCAATCGTTGCGGCGGCGCATCCGCACGGCCAGCGCGACCATGGCCGCAAAGGCCAGCAGCCCGGTGGGATTGCCGATCAGGAATTCGTTCGCATCGAAAAAGAACGGCCCGCCGCTGCGCCGCATCGAGGCCACGGTCAGCGCCATGCCCAGCCCGACCATGACCGGCACCCAGATCGCCGCCAGCCAGCCCAGACGGCGGTGCTGCGCCCGGTTGCCGCTGGCCACCAGCCAGCTCTGCAGCAGGAACAACGCGGTCCAGCCGAAGAACACCACACCATGCAGGTGATAGACCAGCGGCACGGCAAAGCTTGAGCGCCCTGCGGCCAGCTGAACCGAAAAGCCCGCCACCAGCACCGCCGCCATCGCACAGGCGAGGTGAAAAAAGAACCGTTCCTCCGCGCGCGGGCGTGCGCCGCCTTCGGCCAAAGTCGCCATATGTGCTCCCCCAATCGTGGCGACCCGTTGTGCCCGGACATTCCACTGTGTCCGCCGGGCCGTCAAGCCTATTGGCCCGGCGCGGGTTCCCCGTCAAAGCGGACTGTCACCGTGATCCGGTCATGCCCTGCCGCGATCAGCGGGATCGTCAGGTTCTGGCTGATCGCCTGCTTTGCCGCGGCCCGTGCCAGATCCATCAGCACCGGGTTCTGCGCCTGCTGAACCGCCTGCTGCTGGGCGAGCAGGCTGTTGTCACGGGTCAGCTTGGTCTGCGCATCGGCCGTGATCCACACCCCTTCGCGCAGATACTGCGCACGGGCTTCGTCAAGGTTGGGGGCGGAAACCTGTACCGGCGGCAGGACCACATCCAGCCGCTGCGTGGCCGCATCCCAGTGCAGCCGGTCCTTGCCCATTGCCGACAGGTCCAGCGCATAGTCCACCCGCGCCGGGATCACCGCAACCTGGCGGCTTTTCAGCATGCCAAACAGCCGCGCATCATCGGCCGCGACCACCGGGGAAAGCTGGGCCGAAAACACCGTCAGCCGGTTCTGCTTTTCCAGCGCGAGCAGACTGGTGGCGAGCGGATCGCCATAGGGCGAGGCAAACAGGGCGCGCCACAGCAGCCACGCTGCCACGGCCAGATTGACGCCGACCAGTCCGGGCAGCAGCCAGCCGGGCGTGCGGCGACGCAGGTCTGGTGGAGTGGTCATGGCCCGATCAGCCCCCGCACCCGGTCAACCCTGACACCCGATCAGGCCCAGCATCTTGCCCGGTCCGCCAAGCTGGGGTGACGTGATGGTCAAGGCCGCGCCCATCGGGCTGACCGTGCCTTCGCCAACCGCAAAGCCATCGCGCGGGTTGTACAGCGTTGCCTTGGCCCCTTCGACCTTGACCACGGTCATTCCCACTTTGCATGCCATTTTTGGCAGGCCCGGAACCAAAGCCATTTCCAGCGAGATCGGAGTGTAAAGCGATCCCCAGCTGGCGATGCCTTCGGGCAGCACCGGCTGGCCATCCAGCCGCGCGCCGGGCAGCTTGGTGGCAAAGCGTTCGACCCGCGCCACCCAGGCTTTCGCGCGCGCAGCCTCGCCCTCGGCGGGGGCTGGGGTAATGGCAGGGCACTTTGCCGCCTCGCTGCTCTGTGCCGCGCAGTTCAGGATCATGGCGCGCCGCGCTTCGGGGCGGACCGCGCTCAGCAATTGCGCCTCAGCGCCCGGGCTGGAAGCACCCCAGCCTTTGAGAAAGTGGCTCGCCGCCGATGCCTTGACCCCCGAGACCGGAGTCCAGGTGGCCCAGAGTTCGCCGCTGCGCAGGTTGCCCAGGGCCAACACCCGCCCGGACCAGACGGCCTGATAATAAGTTCCGGCCTCGCTAATCGCCGTCTTCGCGCCCGCGAACACCGGATCGCCGCACGGCTTGGTGGCCACGACCCCGCGCACCTGATCGAGCCGCTGGTTGATCAGCGACCGATTGGCCGGATTGATGGCCGGATCCAGTTCTTCAAGCGTCAGGGCCAGAGCCTGCTGCCGTGCCGGGTCCAGATATTTGCATTTGCCATCGATCGCCAGATGGGTGGCGATATCAACATAGGCCTGCCCCATACTCTGGGCCTGCGCCGCGCCCGGCCAGGCCAGGCTGGCGGCCATGGCCAGAGCGATAGCGTTCAGTCGGGCAAAGCGTGTGCGGATCATAGGGTCATGCTCCATGTTTCACCATCCTCTGTAACCCGGCCCTGCCGCTCCAGATCGATCAGATGCGCCAGCACCGAACGCCCGGCCGCGCCGTTCAGCCGGGGATCGAGCCCCTTGTACATCACCGGCACCATCTGCCCGATGGTATGTGGCCCGGTTTCCAGCAGCCGCACAATCTGTGCTTCGCGGCTTTTGCGGTGGCCCAGCATGCCGCGCACCAGCTGGCGCGGCTTGGTTACGGCTGGGCCGTGAGCGGGGTAATAGACGCTGTCTTCGCGGTCATAAAGCTTTTGCAGGCTCGCCATATAGGCGCTCATGTCCCCGTCCGGGGGCGAAACCACGCTGGTGGACCAGGCCATCACATGATCCCCGGTGAACAGCGCGCCGCTTTCCACCAGGCTATAGCACAAATGATTGCTGGTATGGCCGGGGGTGGCGACCGCGCGGATCGTCCAGCCTTGCCCGCTGATTTCCTCTCCATCGCCCAGCACGCGGTCAGGCGCATAGTCCGGATCGAATGCGGTATCGGCGCGCGGGCCATCATCGTCCAGGCTCAACGCCGCGCAGCCCACGATCGGCGCGCCGGTCGCAGCCTGAAGCGCGCGGCTGGCCGGGCTGTGATCGCGGTGGGTGTGGGTGCACATGATCGCGGCGATCCGCGCGCTGCCCACTGCCGCCAGGATCGCTTCGACATGGCCTGCGCCATTGGTATCGGCGTGGCCAGGCATGCCGGTATCGGCCGGGCCCGGATCAATCACCGCCACATCATCCCCCGCGCCGACCAGATAGGTCTGGGTGCCGGTAAAGGTATAGTGCGACGGATTGGGCGCAAGCACGCGCCGCACCAACGGTTCGCATTGCTCGGACAGGCCGGTGGGCCAGGGTTTGGGCGGGGCGTCCATGGATTGGCATATGGCCCCTACTGCCCCCCTCGCCAAGTCCCGATCCGCTCGCTAATCATCGCGCCAAAGGGAGAGATACAGCATGACCACCACGGGCGATCTGATTCTGGTGCTGGATGCGGGCACAACCTCTACCCGCGCGATGGCGCTGGGGCTGGATGGGGCGATGCTGGCCGTGGCGCAGCAGGAACTGACCCAGTATTACCCCCAGCCCGGCTGGGTTGAACATGACGCGGGCGAGATCTGGGAACGGACGCTGGCCTGCATGCGCGCGGTGGTGGAACAGCTGGGCGGGGCGGCACGGATCGCCTGCATCGGCATCACCAACCAGCGCGAAACCGTGGTCGCCTGGGACCGGGCGAGCGGGCAGCCGCTGCACCACGCGCTGGTCTGGCAGGATCGCCGCACCGCCGATTTCTGCGCTGACCTCAAGAATCAGGGGCAGGAGCCGGTGGTTCAGGCGGCGACCGGGCTGCTGCTTGATCCCTATTTCTCGGCCACCAAGATGCGCTGGCTGATCGATAATGTGCCCGAAGCGGCCAGTGCGGCGCAGCGCGGACAGCTGGCGCTGGGCACGGTAGAAGACTGGCTGGTGTTCAACCTGACCGGCGGTGCGCATCTGACCGATGCCAGCAATGCCAGCCGCACGCTGCTGCTTGCGCTGGATGGTGCGACATGGGACGCGGGGCTGTGCGATCTGATCGGCGTGCCGCGCGCCGCGCTGGGTGAAGTGGTGGACAATGCCGGGCAGTTTGGCGTGACCCGGCCCGATCTGCTGGGCCGGGCAGTGCCGATCACCGGGCTGGCCGGGGATCAGCAAAGCGCCACCGTTGGGCAGGGCTGCCTGTCCCCCGGGGAAACCAAGGCGACCTATGGCACCGGGGCCTTTGTGCTGGCCAATATGGGCAGCGCCCTGCCGCGATCGGGCAACCGGCTGCTGGGCACGGTGCTGTGCCAGCTGGGCGGGCAGCGCAGCTATGCGCTGGAAGGATCGGTGTTTGTTGCGGGCAGCCTGATCAAGTGGCTGCGCGACAGTCTGGGCCTGATCGCCAGCGCCGGTGAGAGCGAGGCGCTCGCGCGTTCGGTAAGTGACAGCGGCGGGGTGGTGATTGTCCCGGCACTGTCAGGTCTCGGCGCGCCGCACTGGCGCCCCGAAGCGCGCGGAGTGATCACCGGGCTGACGTTTGCCACCACCCGCGCCCATCTGGCCCGCGCCGCGCTGGAAGCCATGGCGATGCAGACCGCAGACCTCGCCCGCGCCTTTGCCGCGGACGGGGCGGAATGGACCAGCCTGAAAATTGACGGCGGGATGAGCGCCAACGACTGGATGGCGCAGGATCTGGCCGATGTGCTGCAGGTGCCGGTAGAGCGCCCGCACTTTGTGGAAACCACGGCGCTGGGCGCAGCGATGCTGGCAAGCGTGGGGGCGGGGCTGTTTGGCTCGCTGGAGCAAGCGGCAGGCGCAATGCGCGGCGCGGTGCAGCAATTCGCGCCGGGCGCGGCAGTGGATAAGGCGCGGCGGGCGGGCTGGGATCGGGCCTTGGCGGCGGTCTGAGCTGAGGACCCGGTAGCGCTTCAGTTTCCCACCACTTCCGCCACTGGCACGTAATCATAGCCCAATTCGAGCGCGACGGCTTCGTAAGTAACTTTGCCGCCCGACACGTTGAGCCCCGCTGCCAGATGCGGGTTGGCGGCCAGCGCGCCTTTCCAGCCCAGGTCCGCGATCCGCAGCGCGTGGGGCAGGGTGACGTTGTTGAGCGCATAAGTGCTGGTCCGCGCGACCGCGCCGGGCATGTTGGCGACGCAGTAGTGGACGATGCCGTCCACTATATAGGTCGGATCGGCGTGGGTGGTGGCGTGGCTGGTTTCAAAGCAGCCGCCCTGATCGATCGCGACATCCACCAGCACCGCGCCGGGCTTCATCAGCGCCAGCATGTCGCGGGTGACCAGCTTGGGCGCGGCGGCACCGGGGATCAGTACGGCGCCGATCACCAGTTCGGCCTCGGCAATCATCTGTTCGATGTTGGCGCGGTTGGAAAAGCGGGTCTTGGCGCGGCTTTCGAAATGGGTGCCAAGCCGTTCGAGCACTTCGGGATCGCGGTCAAGAATGGTCACGTCCGCGCCCAGCCCGACCGCCATCTGCGCGGCGTTGAAGCCGACTACGCCGCCGCCGATCACCAGCACGCGGCCGGGCAGCACGCCCGGCACTCCGCCCAGCAGCACTCCGCGTCCGCCATGCGCCTTTTCCAGCGCGGTCGCCCCGGCCTGGATGCTCATCCGCCCGGCGACCTGGCTCATCGGCTTGAGCAGCGGCAGCTGGCCGCCCGGCCCGGTGACCGTTTCATAGGCAATCGCGGTCACCCCGCTCTTCACCAGATCCCTGGTCTGTTCAGGATCGGGGGCGAGGTGGAGGTAGGTGTAGAGCACCTGCCCTTCGCGCAGCATCGCCCGTTCGGCGGCCTGTGGTTCCTTGACCTTGACCACCATTTCGCAACTGCCAAAAATGTCCGCCGCGAGCGGTTTCAGCACGGCCCCGGCAGCGGCATAGGCGGCGTCGCTCGCCCCGATCCCGTCACCCGCGCCGGCCTCGACCCACACCTCATGGCCATGAGTCACCAGTTCGCGCACGCTTTCAGGGGTCAGCCCGACCCGGTATTCGTGGTTCTTCACTTCCTTGACAGTGCCGACACGCATGGGGGTTCTCCTTGGCGATCTCGTTACAATTGAAACGAAATTGCTGCAAGCTTCCATCTTGCTGGGTGACCTGATAGCCTCTGCCGTCATGTACGAACGCAAGCTAAAGCTCTGGCAAGAAGCCGGACTGCTGGACGAGGCGCAAGCCGCCCGGATCCGCGCGTGGGAGGCCGATCACAGCCGCCCGCTGGCGCTGTGGGCGGTGATCGGGATCGCCGCGCTGGCGATTGGCCTGGGCGTGGTGCTGGTGGTAGCGGCCAATTGGGAGGAGATCCCCGGCATGGTCCGGCTGGCGCTGCATCTGGCGCTGCTGGCCGGGACACTCGGCTGGCTGTGGCGCCGCGGGGACCGGATGGCGCGGGCGCAGCCGTGGGGGCTGGAAGCTCTGCTGTTCGTCACCGCCATGCTGGGGATGACGTTCCTCGCCCATGTCGGGCAGGTCTATCAGACCACTTCGCCGCTGTGGCAGCCGCTGGCCTTGTGGCTGGCACTGATGGGGCCCTTGCTGCTGCTGCGCGGACAAAGCTGGCTTGCGGCCATGCTGCTGTTCGCCACGTCGGTCTATGCCGTGTGGGACTATGCCGAGCCTGCGGGCGCGGTTTGGGGGCGGAGTGATCGACCCGGCGCCTTGGCGGTGACCGTGGTTACCGCCTTGCCGCTGCTCTACGCCCCGCTGGCGGCGTGGTGGCGCGGGCGGTCAGCCCGGCCCGCCTTCTGGCTCCGCCTTGAACAAGTGGGCTTTGCCTATGCCGTAGGCGGGACCAGCCTGATCGCGATTGCCAGCGTGGACAAGTCGTTCGATTCCGGCAGCAACGAATTCGTATCATTCGGCATGCTCGCCTTGCGCGCGGTCATTGCGCTGGCGGCGGGCGGGGCGATTGCGGCGGCGCGGCCCGGCAAATCAGGGCAGGCGACCGGCGGCATTCTGGCGCTGTGCGCAATGGTCCTGCTGCTGGCCTATCCCCTGTCAGGGTCACAAGTGGTGGCGGCGCTGCTGTTCATGGCGCTGTGGGCGGGGATCGCCGGGGCCAGCCTGCATGCGGGCTGGCGCGGGGTGTTCCAGCTGGCAGTGGCCGTGATCGCCTTGCGCCTGATCGTGCTGAGTTTTGAACTGGACGATGATTTGCTGACCAGCGGCGCCGGGCTGATTTTCAGCGGGTTGCTGATCCTGGGGATCGCCTGGGGTGCGATGCGGATCGCGCGGCGCTTTGCCCCGCCCCGGGAGAGTGAGGCATGAACCGCCGCCTGATCAACCTCGCCGCGCTGGCGCTGCCCCTGCTTGGCCTCGGCGCGGTCTGGCTGCAGACCGAGCTGCAAAGCCGCGAAGGCACCGAATGGGACGTGCCGGTGCAAGGCTATGACCCGCGCGATCTGCTGCGCGGACACTATGTCCAGTTCCAGTATGACTGGCCCGGCCCCGATCCCGAAGCGGGCCGCACCTGGTCCGCCCTGTGCCTGGTGGGATCGCCGCCCAATCTGGTCCGGGCGGTGCCGATCATGCCCGATGGAACCGCGGCGGGAAATCCCGCCTGCGTGCAGGTGGCGGGCCAGATTGATCCGCGCGGGGGTCAGGCGGCGAATACGTTCGGCGGGCGGCTCTATGCCCCGAAAAACACCGCGCTGGATCTGCAGGACAAGCTGGGAGATCCCAAGCTGCAAGGCCTGATCCGCATCCGCTTGCGCCCCGATGGCCACATCACCCCGCTGCGGATGACCTTTCGTCCCCGTCCGCCCCGGCCAGAAGGTGAAACGGATGCAGATCAGCCACCGGCGGTAAACATTACCCCGCGCCGATGACCCCCGATCCGCGCCTGCTCGCCGCACTGCATGGGCTGGCGCAGCAAGCGATGGTCGATGCGCCGGGACTGGCCGTGCTGGGGCTGTGCGGCGCGCAGGGTTCGGGCAAATCTACGCTGATCGCCGCACTGGCAAGCGATCTGGAGGAACAGGGCACGGCCTGCGCGGTGCTCTCGCTTGACGATCTCTACCTTGGCCGCTCCGCACGGGCAGAGCTGGCGCATCGCTGCCATCCGCTGTTCGCCACGCGCGGCGTGCCGGGCACGCATGACGTGGCGCTGGGCCTGGCCACGCTGGATGCTCTCGTACGCGGCCTGCCTGCACCGCTGCCGCGCTTTGACAAAGGCCGCGATGAACCGCTGCCCATGGCGCAATGGCCGCGCGCGCCAGCACAGACGCGGCTGCTGCTGCTCGAAGGCTGGTGCCTTGGCGCGTCACCGCAAGACCCGGCGGCACTGGCCGAACCGGTCAATACGCTGGAACGCGATGAGGATCCCCAGGGCCTGTGGCGCGGCGCGGTCAACCGCGCGCTGGCGGGCAGCTATGCCGCCCTGTTCGCGCGGATCACCCGGCTTGCCCTGCTGGCCGCGCCGGACTGGCTTGTGGTGCAGGGCTGGCGGGATCAGCAGGAACAGGCACTGCGCGATGTGGCTGCGCCCCGGGCCATGACCCGCGCCGGGATCGCCCGCTTCGTCCAGCACTATGAACGCCTGACCCGGCACATCCTGACCGAAATGCCGGGGCGCGCCGATCTGGTGGTGCGGCTGGGGCCAGGCCGGGAAGTGCTGGCATTGGAGAGCAAAAGCTAGAGCGGCGGCCGGCGCCGCTGCGCAGACGCTACTTGCGATCCGATCCTACCTTGGCGCAGAACGGCTGCGGCTCCGGCTCGCTCAGCTGGCACTGGGCCTTCACGTCATACTGGCAGAACCAGCCTGCACCGATCGACTGGCACTGCGGTGCAGCTGGCGGCAGGCTGACGCCTTGCAGCCGGGCATCAAGATTGGCGGCATGGTTGCGGCACTGCTGCTGCAGCTCTGCCGTGACCCATTCCAGCGCCGCGCCTTGCGCCGCAGCCTGATCGGCATGGCCCGGTCCGACTGGCAGGGGCCCCATCACGGCCACTGGCCGGTCGCGCTTGATCCAGGTGGTGCGCTGTTCCGGATGCAACAAGGCGGCACTGGCTCGCGCGGCATAGCGTCCGCCCTGATAGTCCGCGGTGAAGGCCTTGATTGCCGCGCAGTCGCCATCCTTGATCGCGGCCCAGGCGCGTTCCTCGTTCCAGCGCGGCCAGGGGATGAATTGCCCCATGCCCAGCACTCCGGACAGCGTGGCCAGCGTGCCGCCCGTTGCCATCACTGCCACTACCGCCTGGCGCTGGATCATGCGCCGCCGCGCCAGCGGTTCGGGCGGATAGATCTTTGCCCGGCGGTTGCGGACCGCGCCGATGATGTCGCGGGTATAGAGGCTGTCAAACAACCCACGCCACCAGCGGCCAAAAGCCGATCCGGCGGGAACCAGATAATCATAGCTCAGCGGCTTGGCGACAACCGCCGGGTCCAGCCGGACATGGATGAAATTGTCGGCCCTGGCCGCCAGATCGGCAATCCGGTCAAACCGGGTCAGTTCATCGCCGTCATCCGAACCCGCCTCGCTTGACCAGCACAGCACCACGCAGCGGGCCTTGGCGATGGCTTTTGCATCGACCGCCCCCTGGCCATCGATCGTGCTCAGGGCCACATCGATCCCGGCAGCAGACAGCGCATCGGTCAGCTCTGCCGCGCGCGAGCGGAAGGCCGGGCGGACGAAAACCAGAGTATCGATCATGGCCGCGCCCCCGCAGCCCGTGCATCGCGCAAGGCGATCATGCTCGCCCGGATTTGCGCGAATTGCGCCTGACCCTCTGGTGCGACCAGGCCGCTGCGCTCCATCCGGTCCAGTTCGGCCAGTGCCTCGGCCGGGCTGGTCCCAGCGATCCCCATTGTCGCCATCGTCGTCACGTGGTTGATCAGAACCAGCTGATCGGACCAGATCGCGCCGGGTAACGCAGCGCGCTTGCGCGACAGGGCCAGTCCGCGCTGAAGATAGGGCGTGGACGCAGGCACGCCGCCCACTATCTGGTTGAAATCCGCCGCCGTCCACAAGGCATCGCTCAGGGTGCGGGAAAGCTGGATGTCGCCGGGATCGGCGCGGACCAGATCATCCAGCATGGCAATCGCTTCGTCCAGCGCCGGCATCACCCGGTCACGGCGCAGCAGGTGGGCATCGACCTGCGCCTGGTAATGCAGCATCTTTGCCAGGATCATGCGCGGTCCGGGCAGCGCGGGGTTGAGCGCCAGGGCATCCCGCGCGGTGCGTACGGCGGTGGTAACGGTCCGGTCGGCGTCGAGCCACTGGCCACGCTTTGCCGAAAGCTGCACGGATTTGTCGAGCGCATCGACATAGTTCCGGAGCCGTTCGAGCGAAGTTGGATCTTTCTCTGCCCGCGTGCGGTTGCTCGCCACGCATTCATCCACCATCGGCCCGGCCGCGTCAGGTGCCAGATCGAGCAAAAAGCCGGAAGTTCCGCAAATGAGCCCTTCCAGAAAGCCCAGGAGGTAGGGATTTTCGCTGTTGGCCAGCGCCATCGCCCTGGCGCGCCCGATTGGTTCGACAAAAGAATTCGCCTGCCCGGTCCGGCCTGACAGTTTGCGCGCGCCTTCGATCGTTTGAATATCCAGAAATAGCTGCGCTGCCGCGCTCAGCACTTCGCCGCGGATCGCTTCCTGTTGCAGCGTGACGTTGGCCGGATCTTGTCCAAGCCCGGCTCTGATTGCCGCCAGCCCCAGGTCTATCTGCGCCTTGGCCGTCTTGGCGTCCTGAACCTGGATCGCCGCGATCGCCAGTTCATACCGGGTTACCGCGAGGAGGTTTCCGGCCGCTGGTACCGGATTGGCGTTCCTGAACAGTTCGGCAAGCCGCACGACTTCCTTGTTCGCGGCGAAAGAATCCTGCAGATCGCCGCGCAGCTTGGCGAAGCGGGCCTTGGTCTGCATCACTTCGATGCGTTCGAAATCGTTTGCGGCGATCTGTTCCATCCGGGTGACCAGCGCGGGAATCTTGTTGCTTTGTCCTGCGTCCTGATACAGCCCGGCCAGCTGCATCAGATCGGCCATGGTCGGGGTTTGCAGGACCACCTGTTCCCACTTGGAGATGGCGCTGGCGGTGGTTTCCAGCCCGCGTTCGACGGCCTGCGAATACATCACCGCTTCATTGCGCCGCGCAATCGCGGTCTTGCGGGCCAGGATCGCCTTGGTCGCCGCCCAGTTTTCCTTGCCGCCCAGGTTGAACAGGCGCAGCGCTTCGGCACCGTCAGGCGTTTCCAGCATGCTGTTGCCGACTTCGAGCAGCACCTGCCGTTCGCGTTCGAAATCCTGATCCTGTTTGGCCAGCAGGGCGACGAACTCGTCCTTTTCACGCGCGGCTTCGTCCAGCAGGCGTTCCAGTTCGGCAATCGTCGCCTTCTGGCTGGCGGCGCTGGCCGTCTTTGACGAAAGGCGCGCGTTAAGTTCGACGATCTTTCGGTCGCGTTCATCGATCACGCCGCGCAGCCGGAACAGTTCGGCGCTGGCTTGCCGCCCGAACGATGCAGCAGCTTCGGATGAGGAATAGACCAGGGTTGCCACCTGGTTGCGGTCCTGCGCGCTGCGGGCGCGGATCTGGGCATCGGCTGTGCCAGCGCTCAACAGCACGGCCAGAATTGCCAGCCAGTTCAGAATTGTGCGGGCCATGGCCAGTCCGTTTGCAACAGCAGCAATCCGCGAGCTTCGGTATATGTGCCGCCAAGTCAATAGAATCATTGCGGCATTGCAGGGGCTGGAAGGCTAAAGCTAGACCCTGTTCCACCTAAGTGAAACAGGGTCTAAAGCGGCTGGCCGTCCTTGTCGCGGTAGATTTCGCGGCGGCCGACGTGGTTTGCCGGGCCGACGAAGCCGTCTGCTTCCATCCGTTCAACCCATTTTGCCGCCGTATTGTAACCCACGCCCAGCTGGCGCTGGAGCCACGAGGCACTGGCTTTCTGGCTTTCAAACACGATCTGGCAGGCCTGGCGGTACTTGCGTTCGTCCGGGTTGTCGCTGGCGGTGGCATCCAGATCGTCGAACCCGAACATCCCGTCTTCGGGCTCTTCGGTGACCGAATCGACATATTCCGGGCTGCCCTGCGCGCGCCAGTAATCGGCCACGCCTTCCACTTCTTCGTCCGAAACGAACGGCCCGTGGACGCGGCGGATCGGGTCGGTGTTGGGCTTGTAGAGCATGTCGCCCTTGCCCAGCAGCTGTTCCGCGCCCTGCTCGCCCAGAATGGTACGGCTGTCGATCCGGCTGGTCACGGCAAAGCTGATCCGGGTCGGCAGGTTGGCCTTGATCACCCCGGTGATGACATCGACCGAGGGGCGCTGGGTGGCCATGATCAGGTGGATCCCGGCCGCGCGGCTCTTTTGCGACAGGCGCTGGATCAGCACTTCGATTTCCTTGCCGACCGTGACCATCAGGTCCGCCAGTTCGTCAACGATGACGACGATTTGCGGCAGCGGCTGGTAATCAAGCTGCTGCTCTTCGCACATTTCTTCGCCAGTTTCGGGATCGAAGCCAACCTGGATGCGGCGGCCCAGCGGCTTGCCCTTGGCCTGCGCGGCGCGGACCTTTTCGTTGAAACCGGCCAGATTGCGGACCGAAATCTCGCTCATCATGCGGTAGCGGCGTTCCATTTCCTCGACCGCCCATTTGAGCGCGCGCACCGCCTTGCTGGGTTCGGTCACCACGGGGGAAAGCAAGTGCGGAATGTCGTCATAGCTCTTGAGTTCGAGCACTTTGGGATCGACCAGGATCAGGCGGCACTGCGCCGGGGTCAGCCGGTAAAGCAGCGACAGCAGGATGCAGTTGAGCCCGACCGATTTGCCCGAACCGGTGGTCCCCGCCACCAGCAGGTGCGGCATGGTTGCCAGATCCGCAACCACCGGTTCCCCGGCGATATCCTTGCCCAGGATGATCGGCAGCATGCCCTTGTGGCCAGCAAAGGCTTCCGATGCGACCATTTCCTTGAAACCGACCATCTGCCGGTCGGCGTTGGGCAGTTCGATCCCCATCACCGTGCGGCCGGGGATGGAAGAGACGCGCGCTGAAATCGCGCTCATGTTGCGGGCGATGTCGTCCGCCAGCCCGACCACGCGGCTGGCCTTGATGCCCGGCGCTGGTTCCAGTTCGTACATGGTCACCACCGGGCCGGTACGCACGGCGGTAATCTCACCCTTTACATTGAAATCGTCGAGCACGGTTTCGAGCAGGCGGGCGTTGCGTTCCAGCGCCAGCTTGTCGATCTTTTGATGCGAGCTGGGCGGGGCATCGCGCAGCAGATCCAGTCCGGGCAATTCATAGGCGTCGAACAGATCGCCCTGGCGGCTGGTCGCGGTCAGCTGTGCGGGCTTGGCCGGGCGGGTCGGATCGCTGATTTCGGGCGCGCGGCGCGGCGCGGTGCTGAGCGGTTCGGGGGCAGAGGCACGCTCTTCGCGCACCCGCTTTTCGCGCGCGACCGGAATGATCCGGTCATTGTCATCATAGCGTGACGGGCGGCGGCGCAGCAGGTTGGGCAGGGTCAACAGGCTGCCCCAGTCAACCGCAAAGACCCGGCCGGCCAGCACGGCTCCGCCCGCAAGGCACAGCACCGCGGCGGCCAGCGTGGCCCAGCCGCGCCCGGCCTCGGGCAGCATATCGGCGAACAGGTGAACCGTCTTTGCACCAAGCAGGCCAAAAATCCCGCCCATGCCCGCGGGCAGCGATCCGCCGGGGCGCGTGAAGGCCAGCGCCATCACCGTGCCCAGCAGCGCCATCGCGAACAGCAGCACCCCGATCGGCCGCCACCAGGCGTGGTCGGCGTGGGGCAGATCGGCATCGTCTTCTTCCACCAGCCGCCACAGCTTGCGCGCAAAGACATAGAGCAAGGGCAGCAGCAGTACCGCGACCGGTCCGAACAGGAACAGCGCGCGTTCGGCCACCCAGGCCCCCGGCGCGCCCATCCAGTTGAGCACGGGCCCGCCCGATGCGGTCGAAACGCTGGGATCGGTCTGGTGATAGGTCGCCATGGCCAGGGCCAGGAACACCATGCCCGCCAGCAGCGCCAGCGCGCCCGCGATCTCGGCACTGCGCCGCAGACTGCGCCTGAGCGCAGTGCGCCAATCGACTTTCGCGCCGCGCGTGCCTGCCGAGACTGGACGTGTTGCCATGATGCTCCCCTGATCCGGATCGGCGTTATGCGCCTGTGGGTGACTCCGCGTCAAGAATCCTTGGGAATCAGGCGAGTCGGTTCGCCGCAGAAAGCCCATCAATCGCCGCCCAGCGGGCATGCTTGAGGCGCTTTGCGGTGTTCGGATTCATCCCGCCGAGCGCGATCACCGGCGCGGGAGAGCGGGCCGCGATCAGCCGGAACCGCAGCGGCCCCAGTGCTTTGCCGCCGGGGTGTGAGCGTGTCGGGAATACGGGGGAAAGCAGCACGGCATCGGCCCGGCATGCGCCGCGCAGCTCTTGCAGCGAATGGGCCGTGATCAGCCGCAGTGTCGCCGCTCCCGCCGCGATCCGTCGCGCCGCGCCATAGGCCCCGTCAGCGCTCCAGCGCCGCGCCTCTGCCGCCGATCCTGCCAGCACCGCCACTTGCCCGCGCGCCCGCGCGATCCGCGCCAGTGCGGTGAACCGTGCGCGCCGCTCAGCCTCGCTCAGGTGGTAGTGCCGGAACACGAACCCGCTGCCGCGCGGCAGGCGGCGCAGCGCCTGTTCCAGCACGGCATCGTTGCGCGCATCGGATATGAGCCAGAGCTTCGGCAGGGGCTGGCGGGATCGCATCGCCACGCTATAGCAGCGCGCCATGAATCAGCCACTCGAAGATGTCCGCACCCGCCTCGCTCACGCCGCCGCCATCGCCGGGCGCAAGGTGGAAGAACTGACACTGATCGCGATCAGCAAGACCCATGCGGCCGAAGCGATAGTGCCGCTGATCGAAGCCGGGCAGCGCACCTTTGGTGAGAACCGCGTGCAGGAAGCCCAGGCCAAATGGCCCGCGCTGCGCGCGCAGTATCCTGGGATCGAACTGCATCTGGTCGGCCAGCTGCAATCGAACAAGGCTGATGAGGCGGTGGCGCTGTTCGATTGCATCCATTCGCTCGACCGGCCCTCGCTGGTGACGGCTCTGGCCCGGGCGATGGACAAGGCCGCGCGGCGCGTGCCTTGCTTCGTTCAGGTCAACATCGGTGCGGAAGAGCAGAAGGGCGGCTGTGCAATCGCCGATCTGCCCGCTCTGCTGGCCGCAGCGCGCGGTGCGGACCTGCCGGTGATCGGGTTGATGTGCGTGCCCCCCGCCGGGATTGAGCCCGCGCCGTTCTTTGCCTTGCTCGACAAGCTGGCTGCGGATCACGGGCTGGCTGGTCGTTCCATGGGCATGTCGGACGATTTCGAAACCGCGATAATGCTGGGCGCGACCCATGTGCGCGTTGGCTCGGCCCTGTTCGGGGTGCGCGGCTGAATCAGCCCCCGTGGCGGCTAAGCTCGTCCCCGCTGACCGTCACCACATGCAGCAGGTTGGTTGAACCCGGCGTGCCGAACGGCACCCCGGCCAGCGCGATCAGTTTTGATCCAGCCGTGGCGAACCCGTGGCGCAGCGCCATGCGTTTGCCCTTGGCGATCATTTCTTCAAAGCTGCCGATGTCCTTGGTGTGGACCGCGTGGGTGCCCCACAGCAGGGCCAGGCGGCGGGCGATTCTGGGGCTTGGGGTCAGCACCAGCATCGGTACCCCGGGCCGTTCACGCGCGACGCGCCGCGCGGTGCTGCCCGATCCGGTGAACACCGCGATGGCCGAAACGCTGACGGTTTCGGCGATCGAGGCCGAAGCCTGGGCGAGCGCATCGGCGGTGGTGGCATCGGGGCGGACCTGGGTGAAATGGATCCGCTCGGCATAGCCGGGATCGTTTTCGACCTGCGCGGCGATACGGTGCATGATCGTCACCGCCTCCACCGGCCAGGCCCCGCTGGCGGTTTCGGCGGACAGCATCACTGCGTCGGCCCCGTCATAGACCGCATTGGCCACGTCTGACACTTCGGCGCGGGTCGGGGCCGGGCTCTCGATCATCGATTCCAGCATCTGCGTGGCGACCACCACCGGCTTGCCGCTGCGACGGGTGACCTCGACGATCCGCTTTTGCAGCGGGGGCACTTCCTCGGGGTTGAGCTCAACCCCCAGATCGCCGCGCGCGACCATGATCCCGTCGGCCAGTTCGATGATTTCTTCCAATCGGCCAATCGCGGCGGGCTTTTCGATCTTGGCCATCAGCGCGGTGCCGCTCGATCCCATCAGCTTGCGCGCTTCGGCCACGTCCTCGGGCCGCTGGACGAAGCTCAGCGCGATCCAGTCTGCGCCCTGTTCCAGTGCGAAAGTCAGGTCGCGGCGGTCCTTCTCGGTCAGCGCGGGCACCGGCACTACGGCATCGGGCACGTTCACGCCCTTGCGGTCGGAAATCACCCCGCCCACTTCGGCGCTGCACAGGATTTCATTGTCATCGGCGCGGATCACGCGCAGGCGCAGCTTGCCATCGTCGATCAGCAGCCGCTGGCCCTTTTGCAGCACGCCGAACAGTTCGGGATGCGGCAGGCAGACGCGGTTTTCGTCGCCCGGTTCGGGATTGCGGTCGAGCGTGAAGTGCCCGCCGTGGCGGATCACGGCCTTGCCGCCGGCAAATTGCCCGACGCGCAGTTTGGGCCCCTGCAAGTCGCACAGCACCGCCACCGGACGGCCCACGTCCTTTTCAACCGCGCGAATTGCGGCGATCGTCTGGGCGTGGGTTTCGTGATCGCCATGGCTCATGTTGACGCGGAATGCATCGGCCCCGGCGCGCAGCAGCTTTTCGATCATTTCCGGGCTGCGGCTGGCGGGGCCCAGCGTTGCCAGAATCTTGACCTTGCGGCCGCGCGGATCGAACTTTGCCACTTTGCACCCTTTCACTTCTGACCCGCGCTATGGCAAAGCAGGCGGGAAAGACCAAGGACTACCCCATGAGCTGTTCCGAAAATACGAATGCAACCCCCGGCGATGCCCTTGAGGCATTGGACGATGCGGTTGCCGCCGCTGCGTTCCGCCGGCTTGTCCGCCATTTGCGGCACCGCCATGATGCGCAGAACATCGATCTGATGGGCCTGTCCGGCTTTTGCCGCAATTGCCTGGCCGACTGGATCCGCGATGCCGGAGCCCCCTATGACAAGGACGGCGCGCGCGAGGTGATCCACGGCATGCCCGCCGCCGAATGGAAAGCGCGCTTCCATGTCGAGGCGACGCCAGAGCAATTGGAACGCATGGCCGCAAGCATGAAGAAGAACGCGCCGGTGGTGCTTCCACGTGAGTGGAACAGGCTCTAACCCTCAGCCAGCGCCGACCGCATCCAGGCCGGGGCCTGCTGCGGGGCGATATTCTCTACCCGCCGGTGATCTACCGCCAGGCCCAGCGCGGGATAGGCGGCGCGCTGGCGGGCCGGGTCGCTGGCGGCAAGCGGTACCACCACCAGCCGCCGGTTGACCTTTTGCCGCCAGTTCATCCGCGCGGTGTTTTCCTGGCCGACATAGCAGCCCTTGGTAAAGCTGACCCCGTTCAGTTCGGCGGCATTGCATTCCAGCCAGAGCAAGTCGGCAAGCTCGTCCGGCCCTTCGCAGACCCCTTGCTCCAGACGGTGGGCGAGCCATGCGGCGTCGGCACTATCGCCGCTGGCCGCGCCCAGCCAGCGCTGGCCCAACTCGGGCAGGCGCGGATCGGGGGCAGGGCCTGCGCCCGGCTGCCAATGCACCCCCAACGCCGGATCGATGGCGATCCCCAGCTTGCGGCGCAGGCGGTACAGCCCAAGTCGTTTGGCCAGAGCCTCGGCCTGATCGGCCGCGCAATCGACCAGCAGGTCCGCACCGTCTGCCCAGACCAGAAAATCGAACAGCACTTTGCCTTGCGGGCTGAGCAGCGCGGCCCAGACCGGCAAGGCGCCGGTCACGTCATGGGTTACCAGCCCTTGCAGAAAGCTGCGGACATCCTCGCCCGGTTCCAGCGGGGTCAGGCGCAGCACGGCGCGGCGGGTCAGCAGGGTGGCAGTCATCGCCGCACAAGGTGGTGCCTGCCGTCCCCGCGCGCAATGGCTGATTACAGGTCCATCGCCAGCCAGGCCTGAACGTTGCGCTTGGTGTTATAGACATAGACCCCGCTGGAAATCGGGATCACTTCATAGGCGCTGAAAATGTTGAACAGGGTGACCCGTGCGGTCACCGCCTTGCCGCCCAGCTTGAATTTGTAACGCGCGCCCATGCCGATCCGGGTCGAACCCGGCGCGAACAGGCTGTTGTCGACATTGGCAAAGACCCCGTCGTCATGGTTGACATAGGCGTCCAGCGTCACCGCTTTGGCAAACGGCAGGGTCCAGTTGACGTTGAAGCGCGAACGGAACTTCATCTGGTTGACCGGGCGCTTGCCGATCGGCTGGGCGATGCTGGGCGATGCCTTGACTGTCGGGTCCAGATAGACCCCGCCGGTGACCACGCGCAGGCCCTTGGTAATGTCGCTGGTGATCGAAAATTCCACCCCCTGATGGGTTTCATCCCCCAGCAGGCCGAACCGGTTGCCCACGTCCAGATCGATGAACGGCTTCTGGATCCAGAAATAGCCCGCGATCAGGGTGGTGCCCTTGACCGGGGTCCAGCGCAGCCCGGCGTCATACTGTTTGGTGCGGATCGCGGGCAGCACCTGATAGGCATTGGCGGCATAACTGGGCGCGCTGCCCGCATCTTCCAGCCCGCGCACGAAGCTGCCGTACAGGGTCAGCCCTTTGGCCAGGTTCAGCGCTGCGCTGGCACTGGGCAGGGTGATATTGGTGCTGCCGCTGGTCTGCGGCACGCCGGGGTTCGCCACGCGCTTGACGTAATGGGTGCGCTGCAGCCCCAGAGTCAGTTCGCCCAGCCCCTTCCAGGCCAGCGAATAACCGATCCCGCCGCTCAGCTGGCGGGTCTCGTCGCCGGTCTGCGGGCCAAAGTTGAACTGCGGCCGGGGCGGTTGCAGCACCGCGTCCAGCGGCCCGCTGGCAACGGTCTTCGCATCGCCCCCGCCATAGGTTGCATCGATCGAGCGGCCCCGGATCGCGGCGGTGATCAGGTGCTGGCGCGGTCCGTCAACGAAGCGGCGCGACAGCCGAAACTCCCCGCTCCACGAAGCCGCCTTGTTGCCGGGGTTGGCAAAGACCACCCGGTCGGTACTGGTATCGGGCTTGATCAGCACAATGTTGGTATGGCCCGGATCGCCGTTGTAGGCCGAATGGAACAGCCCGCCGCGCAGCGTCCAGTCGCCCAGATTGGCGTGGCCTACGGTGCCGAAGCTGTCGCTGCGGCTGTCATTGGTGGCCCAGTCCGGCCCCAGATACTTGCCCCACGGCAGACGCGGGGGCAGGGCATTGCTGGTCGGGATGAACAGCGACTGGGCGGTTTCATCGTTGAACTGCTGGTGGTTGTAGAACGCCAGCACCTCGACCCCCTTGGACGGGCGCCAGCGCGGGACGATCCCCACGTTATAGCCCTTGGAACCGGCGCCATTGGCATATTGGTTGTTATAGATCCCGAATCCGGCGGACAGCGCCAGCTCTTTGCCCGCAATCGGGATCTGCGCGTCCATTTCCAGCCCGACCGAGCCAAAGCTGTCCATCGATACGAACGGACTGACCGCGAACTTGTCGCCCGCCTTCTTCATCTGCAGGTCGACGATCCCGGTGGGGGCGGGAAAGGCATAGCCCTGTGCGGCGGGGCCAACGCGGATGGTCGATCCATCCAGCACGCGGCTGCCCATGCCGCCCTGGATGTCGAAATACATCCCTTCCAGCCGGTAATTGCCCGCGCTGCCGGGCGAGAAGCCGCGCACATTGCCTTCGTCATAGACCCCGATATTCTCGTGACTGGTCGATGTGCCAAAGGCGTCCTCGGCACTGGCGACCGCGTTGTCATCGGTGTTCTGTGCCTGGGCCGCGGCCGGCAGCAGCGCTGCACCGGCAAGGAGACTGGCCAACAGGGCGCGGGTCTGGGTCGGCATTCGGGTTCTCCCTCAACTACTTGTATGCGACCCGACCGGCGAGTGCTTTGGTGTATTGCGGGGGTAATACATCGCGTGAAGTGAGGCACGGCCCTATCGACGAACGGGCATGCTGGTCCGATCAACTACACGTGTAGTCGGTTTATGGCGATGCGCGGGCTGGGCAGCGCGGCGTGGCTGTGGCAAATGCGCGGCGCAGCTTAGCACAGAGGCTTTCGTGACCCAGACCCTGACCATCCGCCGCCCCGATGACTGGCACGTCCACTTGCGCGACGGGGATCTGCTGACGGGCGTGGCGCCCTATACCGCGCGCCAGTTCGCGCGGGCGATCGTCATGCCCAACCTGGCCCCGCCAATGACCGACGTTGCCGGGGTGGCGGCCTATCGCGACCGGATCCTGGCGGCGTTGGGGCCGGACAGTACTTTCACCCCCTTGATGACCCTGTACCTGACCGACGCCACCGACCCGGACGAGGTCGCGCGCGGCTTTGCCGAACAGGTGTTCGTTGCCGCCAAGCTTTACCCCGCCCACGCCACCACCGGATCGGCCCACGGCGTAACCGACGTGGCCAATATCCGCGGCGTGCTGGAACGCATGGCGCAGATTGGCATGCCGCTGCTGGTCCACGGCGAAGTGACCCATGCCGAGGTCGACATCTTTGACCGCGAGGCGGTGTTTATCGATGCCGTGCTGGCCCCGCTGCTGCGCGATCTGCCCGAACTGAAAGTGGTGTTCGAACATGTCACCACGCGCGAAGCGGTCGATTTCGTGCTGGCCAGCAGTGCCAATGTCGCGGCCACGATCACCCCGCAGCACCTCCACATCAACCGCAACGCCATGCTGGTGGGCGGGATGCGCCCCCACGCCTATTGCCTGCCGGTGGCCAAGCGTGAACATCACCGCCTGGCACTGCGCAGCGCCGCAACCGGGGGCAGCACCAAGTTCTTTCTGGGCACCGATACTGCGCCGCACGCCAGGCACCTGAAGGAAGCCGCCTGCGGCTGCGCGGGGCTGTTCAATGCCCCCTTTGCGCTGGAAAGCTATCTGGCGGTGTTCGAGGAAGAAGGCGCGCTGGACCGGTTCGAGGGCTTTGCCAGCGTCAACGGCCCGCGCTTTTACGGCCTGCCGCTGAACGAGGAAACCGTCACACTGGAACGCAGCGGGGTGCAGGTGCCGGAACTGATCGATGCGAACGGCACGGGAATCGTGCCGTTCCACGCTGGCGAACGGCTCAACTGGCGCTACCTCGGTTGACCGCGCGCCGCAGCGCCAGCAAGTCCCACACGAACAGCGCGATCGCCGCCCAGATCAGCACGAAGCAGGCGAGCTGCACCGGCTTCAGCGGCTCGCCAAACACGAACAGCCCCAGCATGAAACCGATGGTGGGGGACAGGAACTGGACCATCCCCAGCACTGAAAAGTCCATCCGCCGCGCCGCCACGGCAAACATCAGCAGCGGCACCGCGGTCAGCGCTCCGGCGCTGGCGACCAGCAGGCTCTGGCTCAGGTCATGCGCCAGGGCCGAACCCAGCGGTTGCTGGCCATACCACCATGCGGCTCCGGCGGCAGGCAGCAGCAGTAGCGCCGCTTCCACCGTCAGGCCCGGCAGCGGGCCAACCGGGGTAACCTTGCGAACCAGACCATAGAGCGAGAAACTGACCGCGAGCGACAGGCTGATCCACAGGGTATCGCGCGCGCCCCAGGCCAGCAGTGAAACGCCCAGCGCGGCCAGCGCCACGGCGGCCCATTGCCGCCGGCTGAGCCGCTCATTCAGGAACAGGGTCCCGATCAGCACATTGACCAGCGGGTTGATATAGTACCCCAGGCTGGTCGCCAGCACATGCCCATCCTGTACGGCGGCGATATAGATCAGCCAGTTGATGCCGATCAGCACGGCGGTGGCGAACAGGCGCAGCATCAGGTTCCGGTCCGTCAGTACCCGGCGCAGCTCGGCCCCTTGCCGCAGCACGGCGATGAACAGCAGGCACAGCGGGACTGTGAAAATGATCCGCCAGGCCACGAATTCGAACGGCGGCACAGCATGGAGCAGCCGCAGGTACAGCGGCAGCAGCCCCCAGATGATATAGGCGCCCAGGGCAAAAGGCAGTCCGCCGGGGCGATCACTGGTGGGTCCGCGCATCGCGCCGCGCTAGCCGCTGGTGCGCTGCGGGGCAAGCGCGCTTCCCTCGCGCGGCTGCCCTCGCTAGACAGGCATGGTCCAGCTGCCGTGGAGACCTGCCCGATGCCAAGCCGCCCCCTGATCCCGATTGTGCTGCTGCTCGCGCTGGCGGCCTGCGGCAAGGGCAAGCCCGATGCGGATGCCCTGGCGGGCCGCGATCCGGCGGTGGCGGGGGCTCTGGCCGATCCGGTCATGGCCGATCCAGACCTGACTTCGCAGAACCGCGGCAATGCGGCGCTCTCGGGCGGCGGCCCGGCCAGCGGTGAAATCCCCCCGGACAAGCGCGGTCAGGAAGAGATTGACCGGGCCAAGGCCGAAGTCATCACCCTGCTGGGCCGCACGGCTCCGCCCGCGCCGATGGCCGAAGCGAGCGATGCGGTCAGTGCGGCGGTCCAGGCCCCCACTGCCGCCGCGCTAGCCCGGGCCTTGCCCTTTGCCGCGCCCTGTGCGGGCAAGCTGGCCTATTCGGCGGTCTGGGCGGCGAAGCTTCCCGCCAAGCTCCCGGTCTATCCCCGCGCCCATGTCCGCGAAGCTGCCGGGGTGGATGACGCGGCGTGCCACTTGCGCGTGGTGCGGTTCATCACCCCGGTTGCAGTTGCCGATGTGATCGATTTCTACCACGCCTTGGCCACTGCGGCGCAATTGCCGGCCGCGCGGCGCAAGGCGGGTGATGATCAAGTGGTCGGCGGGGTAAAGGGTTCGGGCGGCTGGATGCTGTTCGCCCGCCAGCGCGCCGATGGCCTCAGCGAAGCACAGCTGGTTACCGCAGGCCTCTGAACTTACTCTTCGCGCAGCCCCACGCCGATCATCGCGCGCGGCTGCTCCATTTCGTTGGAAGCGACCGGATAGGCGCAATAGTCCGCCGCGTAATAGGCGCTGGGGCGGTGGTTGCCCGAAAGGCCGACTCCGCCGAACGGGGCAGAGCTGGATGCGCCATTGGTCGGCCGGTTCCAGTTGATCACCCCGGCGCGGACATTCGCCCAGAACCGGTTGTACTCCGTCGGTCCGCCGCCCACCAGCGAGGCAGACAGGCCAAACCGGGTAGAGTTCGCCTCGGCAATCGCCTCATCGAAATCGTTGACCCGGATCACCTGCAGCAAGGGGCCGAACAGTTCGACGTCGGGGCGGTCCTTGACCCCGGTCACGTCGATGATCGCGGGGGACAGGAACGGCAGGTCATCACGCGGGCGAACCAGGTGCTTGATCGCCTTGCCGCCGTGGCTCAGCAGATAGAGGAAGCTTTCGGTGAGCCCGTCAGCCGCCTGATTGTCGATCACCGGGCCCATGAAAGGGGTCGGGTCATCAAACGGTGCACCCACGATGATCCGTTCGGACAGCCGTTTCACTTCGGCTACCAGCGCATCGTACATCGACGATTTGACGATCAGGCGCCGCGCTGCGGTGCAGCGCTGCCCGGCGGTGGTAAAGGCCGATTGCACAACCAGCGTGGCCGCGTCGGTCACTTTGGGGGTATCCCAGACGACGATCGGATTGTTGCCGCCCATTTCCAGCGCGACGATCTTGTCCGGCCGCGCGGCCAGCTTGCGGTTGATCGCGATCCCGGCGTGGGCGCTGCCGGTGAACAGCACCCCGTCGATCCCCTCATGCGCCACCAGCGCCTGGCCTTCTTCGGGTCCGCCGATCAGCAATTGCACCACTGCCGCGCTGATCCCGGCGCGGTGGAAGCAGTTGATCAGCATTTCGGCGGTGGCTGGGGTCTTTTCGCTTGGCTTGAAGACAATCGCATTGCCCGCGATCAGCGCCGGCACGATGTGGCCGTTGGGCAGGTGCGCGGGGAAGTTATAGGGCCCCAGCACCGCCATCACCCCGTGCGGCTTGTGGCGCACGGCAGAAGTGCCCTGCAGCGCGTTGTCCAGCTTGCGCTGCGCGGTCCGGTCAGCATAGGCGCGGATCGAAATTTCGACCTTGTTGATGACGCTTTCCACCTCGGTCCGCGCTTCCCACAGCGGCTTGCCAGTCTCGCGCGAGATCATCGTCGCGAGCTTTTCGGTGTCCTTGCGCACTTCGTTGGCAAACCGGCGCAGCAGTTCCATCCGCGTGGCGAGCGGCTGGGCCGCCCAGGCCGGCCAGGCCCGCCGCGCGCGCGATACAACCTCGTCCACATTGCCGCGCTTGCCGCGCCACAGTTCGGCGCCGGTAGCCGGCTCCCACGAAATGATTTCAGCGGTACTCAAAGCCCTGTCCCGTCCTTCCGGTAGCGACCCCGGGGTTATTACCGGCCCTTAGCTGCTGCGCGCATATAAGCAAAGCCTTGCGTTAATTGATAATCACCAAGCCAAATTTTTTTCTTAAGGCGGGGGTCCGAGTGCCGCGCCCAGGCGGCGAATTTGGGCTATTGCCGTGGTGAACGCCGACCAATCATCGGCTGCCGCGATCGGCGCCCAGATCCGCTCGACCTCTGCGATCACCAGACTGGGTGGAACCGTTTCGGCCCACAGCGGATGATCGGTTCCGCTGGGCCGATAGGCGGCCAGCGCCGCAGCCCAATCGCCGTCTCCGGTTTCGCTGCGACCAAAGCGGTGACGATGGAAGAACAGGTCCGGTGCGATCCCGGTTTCGCGCATGTGGCGCTCTGCCACGGCGATCAGCGCGGCATCGGCATCGAACCCGCGCGATTCAATTCCCAGCCGCCAGACGAACTGCCGGGCCAGCGCCTGCTGGTACAGCATGCCAAAGCGGTTAAGCGCAAAGATCAGCGGCTCCGCTTCGGTCAGCAGGCGAAGCGACACGGCCAGCTGGGCACAGTTCCAATGCAGCGCTTCGGCCTGGCGGCCAAAGGCATAGAGCCCCTGATGGTCGAAATAGGCGGCGGTGAACCCGGGATCCCACTGCGGCAACCAGCGCCACGGGCCATAGTCAAAGCTTTCGCCCGAGACATTCATGTTGTCGGTATTGAGCACCCCGTGGACAAAGCCCGCGACCATCCATTCCGCCGCCAGCCGGGCGAGCCGTTCCACCACCTGGTGCATCAGGCGCACGGCCGGTTCGCTGCGCCCGGGGGCATCATCCGGCGGAACGCTGCCGGGGAACTGCGCCAGGCAGTAATCGACCAGCTCCGCCATGTGCTCACGCTCTTCCAGATAGAGCAGGCGCTGGAACGTGCCGATGCGGATGTGACCGTGGCTGAGACGGACCAGCACTGCGCTGCGGGTCGGGCTGGGTTCATCCTGCCGCCACAGATCTTCGCCGGTTTCGATCACGGAGAAACTTTTGCTGGTGTTGACTCCCAGTGCTTCCAGCAGCTCGGTCGCCAGAACTTCGCGCACTGCGCCTTTCAGCGTCAGGCGGCCATCGGCAGTGCGGCTCCACGGGGTCAGGCCCGATCCCTTCGTGCCCAGATCCAGCAGCCGCCCCGCGCCATCGCGCAACTGGGCAAAGGTAAAACCGCGCCCGTCGCCCAGATCCGGGTTATAGGTACGGAACTGGTGGCCGTGATAGCGCAGCGCCAGCGGCTGGGGCAGATTGCCGGGCAGGGCATCGAACCGGGCGAAGTGTCTGATCCACCCGGCTTCGTCCAGATCGCCCAGCCCCACGCTCTGGTCCCAGCGATCATTGCGAAAGCGCACGATGGCTTGCGGGAAGTCGGCAGGGCGCACCGGATCGGCCAGCCAGGGGGCCAGCGCAGCGATCGGCGTATCGGCCTGATAGGGTGAAGCTTGCGGTTCGGCGCGCATCGGGCAATAGTGGGGGCGAACAGTCCGCGGCACAAGCCGCAGCACCAA
This sequence comes from Novosphingobium sp. B 225, assembly GCF_002198665.1. GTDB lineage: Bacteria > Pseudomonadota > Alphaproteobacteria > Sphingomonadales > Sphingomonadaceae > Novosphingobium. The sequence goes on from NZ_MWLM01000026.1 coordinate 37,298, forward strand.
GGAAATCCGGGTCACCAGGATGAGCGAATTTGCCGACCGTTTCTGGACGAGCCGGGACGGGCTCAAATTGCACTACCGCGACTATGCGGGGCGCGATGATCGCCCGCCGGTGCTTTGCCTGCACGGGCTGACCCGCAATGCCCGCGATGCCGAAGGGCTCGCCGCGCGGCTGGCGGGCGAATGGCGGGTGCTCTGCCCGGAAATGCGCGGGCGCGGTGACAGCGCCTATGCCAGGGATTCGGCCACTTACAACCCGCTGCAATATGTCGAGGATCTGGGTGAGCTGTTTGAACAGGCCGGGCTGGAACGGGCGGTGTTCGTCGGCACTTCGCTGGGCGGGCTGATGGCGATGATCATGGCCCTGACCCATCCCCAGCGGCTGGCCGGGGTGGTGCTGAACGATGTCGGCCCCGAAATCGATCCGGCCGGGCTCGAACGGATTCGCGGTTATGTCGGACAGGGCCGCAATTTCCCGACCTGGATGCACGCTGCCCGGGCGCTGGAAGAATCGCAGAAGATCGCGTTCCCCGATAATGAGATTTCCGATTGGCTGGTCATGGCCAAGAAAGTCATGGTGGTGGGCGGCAATGGGCGGATCCATTTCGATTACGACATGAAAATCGCCGAACCCTTTGCCCGACCGGGGGGCGAAGCCGGGGTGGATATGTGGCCCGCGCTGGCCGGACTGAAGCATTGCCCTGCGCTGCTGCTGCGCGGTGAACTGTCGGATGTGCTCTCGCCCGCCACGCACCAGCGGATGGCGGCCAGCCTGCCCGATGCCCAGGCAGTTGAAGTGCCGCGGGTCGGCCATGCACCCACCCTGGATGAACCGGTCGCCGCGGCTGCGATCGACCAGCTGCTGGCCCGGATCGCCTGACCTTGCTGCGGTTGCTGCACCTCCATTCCAGCTTCGCGGCGGGCGGCAAGGAACTGCGCGCGGCCAAGCTGATGAATGCCTTTGGCCCAGGGGTGGAACACGTCGTGGTTTCAGCCGTGCCGGGGGAAATGGCGGCGGCGGCGGCGGTGGGCAAGCAGGTGCGGGTCAGCTATCCCGATGACTTCCCGGCGCTGTCCGGCCGCCCGCTCCCGCGCCGCCTGCTGGCGCTGGCGCGGGCGATGCAGGGGTTTGACCTGATCCTGACCTATAACTGGGGCGCGATGGATGCGGTCATGGCGCATACGGTGTTTGCCCGCCATCTTGGCCTGCCGCCGCTGGTCCATCACGAGGACGGGTTCAACCAGGATGAAACCCAGCGGCTCAAGCCCGCGCGCAACTGGTTCCGCCGGATCGCGCTGACCCATGCGCAAGCCGTGATCGTGCCCAGTCAGCGGCTGGAACATATCGCCCGCACCGCCTGGGCGCAGCCCGCACGCAAGGTGATCCGCATCGCCAATGGCATCCCGCTGGCCGATTATGGCCGCAAGGCCAAGGCCGATGCGCTGCCACGGGTGATCAAGCACCCCGGCGAACTGTGGCTGGGCACTCTGGCGGGACTGCGCGCGGTCAAGAACCTGCCCCGGCTGGTCCGCGCCTTTGCGCAAATGCCCGAAGAATGGAATCTGGTGATCCTGGGCGAAGGCCCCGAACGCGCTGCGATTCAGGCCGAGGCCATGCGGCTGGAACTGGGCCACCGCGTCCACTTGCCCGGTTTCGCCAGCGATCCGGCGCGGGTGCTGGGGCTGTTTGATCTGTTCGCGCTGTCTTCCGACAGTGAACAGTTCCCGATTTCGGTGGTAGAAGCGATGGCGGCCGGGCTGGCCGTGGTCAGCCCGCGAGTGGGCGATGTCGAAGCCATGCTGGCCCCGGAAAACCGCCGATTCGTTACCCCGCCGGGAGACGATGCGGCGCTGGGTGCGGCCTTGGCCGCGCTCGCCGGGGATCCCGATGCCCGCCGCAGCATCGGCCAGGCCAACCGCGTTCGGGCGCAGGCCGATTACGATGAAGGGCGGATGATCGCCGCCTATGCCCGCGCCTATGGCGATGCAATGGGGCGGCGCAGCTTCCCCTGAACCCATTCACGCGCCCTTCAGCGGGGGACAGGCAGTCATTCGCTGATTGAAAAGGCGGGTTCTTGCGCTAAACAGCCCGCACATCCGGTTACCTTCGTGAAAGCAGACACCCTTGGCCAAGAGTCCCGCCAACCCGACCAATCCCGCCAACGATCGTGATCAGGCCCAGCAGGACGGGTTCCTGCGCGAAGTCGATGAAGCACTGCGTGAGCAGGAAGTGTTCGATCTGATCAAGCGCTATGGCAAGCTGGTGGGGCTGGGGATCGCAGTGATTCTGGGCGGGCTGGCCGGCTATTTGTGGTGGGATCACTCGGCCAAACAGGCTTCTTCCGAACTTAGCGAGAAAACCGTGCTGGCGCTCGATAAGATCGATCCGCGCGGCGGCGGGATGGACCAGGCGCTGAAAGATATTGATCCCCTGACCAAAGAAGGTTCAGCCGCGGCCAAGGCCAATGCCTTGTTGCTACGTGCCGGAATCGCGTTCCAGCAAGGCAAAGTGGAAGATTCCGCGCGTGATTTCGCCGCGGTAGCCGCCGATACTCAGGCCCCCCAGGCGCTGCGCGACATGGCGCTGGTCCGCGAAACCGCCATCCGGTTTGATCAGCTGCCCCCGCAGCAGGTGGTGGACCGGCTCAAGCCCCTGGCCGTGCCGGGCAATCCGTGGTTCGGCAGCGCGGGCGAGATGTCGGGCATGGCCCAGCTCAAGCTGGGCAAGCCGGATCTGGCGGGCGCGATGTTTGTGGCGGTTGCCAATGACAAGGAAGTGCCCCGTTCGCTGCGCACACGGATGCGCCAGATTGCCGGGCAGCTGGGTTTCGAAGCGGGTGAAGACCCCGCGATTGTACCGGCCGGCGCGGCGGGCACCAAGTAAGCAGGATGAATGCGATGCAGACCAGTTCGATTTCCCGCCGCGTGATCGCCGCTCCGTTGCTTGCGGTGCTGGCGCTCAGCCTTGCCGGTTGCGGCGTGTTCGGCGGCAAGGACAAGCCGACCACACCGACCGTGGGCAACCGCATCCCGATCCTGTCGCGGGTTGATACCGGGGCCAAGGTTGATGCCGGGCTGGCCGCGCTGTCGGTGATTGTCCCCCCGGCTACCGCCAATTCCGATTGGGCGCAGGCCGGCGGCACCGCCAACAAGAGCTATGGCAACCTGGCGCTGGGCGTTGCGCCCCAGCGTTCGTGGAGCGCCCGGGTCGCCGGTTCCGACAAGAAGCAGCGCCTCGCCGCGTCGCCGGTGATCGGCGGCGGGCAGCTTTACGTGATGGATACCCAGGGCGTGGTTCACGCCTTTGACGCGCAGACCGGATCGGTGCGCTGGACCGCGGGCTTCCAGATCAAGGGTGATGGCGCAAATTCGGTCTATGGTGGCGGTGCCGCCTATGACAATGGCCGGGTCTATGTCACCACCGGCATGGGTGAAGTGGCCGCACTCGATGCCAAGAACGGCGCTGTGCTGTGGAAGGTAAAGCCTGCCGGGCCGCTGCGCGGTTCACCAACGATCGCGTTCAATTCGGTCTTCGTGATGACCATGGACAACCAGCTGTGGTCGCTCAACGCCGCCGATGGTGCGCCGCTGTGGAACGAGTCCGCTTCCACCGGGCAGACCGGGGTGTTCGGCGTGGCCGCTCCGGCCGCGGGGCAGGGCACGGTGATTTCCGGCTTCTCGACCGGGGAACTGATTGCCTACCGCTATGAAAACGGCCGCCAGCTGTGGTCGGACGCCTTGTCGCGCACCTCGCTGTCGACCTCGGTCGGGGTGCTGACCGATATCGACGCCGATCCGATCATCGATCGCGGCCGGGTCTATGCGCTGGGTCAGGGCGGGCGCATGGCCGCCTATGAACTGGTTACCGGCCAGCGGATCTGGGAACTCAACCTGGCGGGGATTTCAACTCCGGCGGTGTCGGGCGACTGGATCTTTACCCTGACCGACGATGGCAAGCTGCTGGCGATTGCCCGCGCGACCGGCAAAGTGCGCTGGCTGACCCAGCTGGCGCGCTATGAAAAGCCGAAGAAAAAGAAGAACCCGATCTTCTGGTCCGGCCCGGTGCTGGCCGGGGACCGGCTGTGGTTCGTCAATTCACGCGGCGAAGTCTATTCCGCTTCGGTTGCTGACGGCACCCCCGTGCCTTTCACCGAGCTGAAGGAATCGGTCTCGCTCGCACCGGTGGTGGCAGGCGGTACGCTGTACTTCCTCGACGATGGCGGGCGGATCACGGCGTTCAGGTAATTGAGTGCAGCCGGCCGCTCTCATCCTTTCCGCCTGCGGGAAGGGCGGGGCGCTGGCCTGTCAGCCGAATCCCCGTTACCGGCCCTTTAACCAATCCGCGCTAGGCAAGCGGGCATGACCGTGCCCGATCACAGCGCGCCTCCCCGGCCGCAAAGCGATGTTTCGTCTGCCGTCGGGCTGGTCGGGGCCCTGGGGCTGTGCCTGTGGATCCTGTTCTGTCATTTCTACCCGGAAGTGGCCCCCGCTCTGGGTCTCGATCCTGCGCGCGGGCGGCTGACCGGGCCCAATGCGGCGCTGGCCGGGCTGCTTGCCTCGGCCGGGCCGATGGTGCTCTGGTCGGTGCTGGTCGACAAGGTCCACTTGCGCCCCAGCACCGGGATCGACTGGTCGCTCAAACGGCCGCTGGGCGATGTGATGGATATTTCGATCACCAAGCTGGCCGGGCTGTGGGCCACCTGGACGATCATCGGCTGCCTCTATTTCCTGGGGCGCTGGTACTGGAACGACTTTTACGCGATCTCGATGCAGGTGCTGGCCAACGTGATGGTGCCGGTGTTCTTCCTGTCCGTGCCTTATGTCTTGTGGCTGGACCGCAATCTGGTCGAACCAAAGGACGCCAGCTGGCACTTTGGCGCGATGCTGGTGGGGCGCGAAGCCTATGACCCGGAAAAGGTTCGCATTCATTTGCGCGCCTGGGCGGTGAAAGGCTTTTTCACGGCCTTCATGATCGCGATCGTGCCCGCCGGGTTCGCCGATCTGGTGGGCCGCGACTGGAGCGAATTCGTGCATCAGCCGGCCATGCTGGCGGGACTGCTGATCACCATGATGTTCGTGTTTGATGAACAGATCGGCACGGTCGGCTATATTCTGACGATGAAGCCGCTCGATGCGCAGATCCGTTCAGCCAACCCGCATCTGGCCGGTTGGGTCGCGGCTTTGATGTGCTATCCCCCGTTCCAGGTGATGCAGGGCGGCGGGCCGATCGAATACCAGATCAATACCCGCGACTGGGCCTATTGGCTCGATGGCTACCCTGCCCTGATGTGGCTCTGGGCGGCGATGCTGGTCTTGCTGACCGCGATCTATGCCTGGGCAACCGTGATTTTCGGTATCCGCTTTTCCAACCTGACCTATCGCGGCGTGATCAGCAACGGGCCCTATGCCTACACCCGGCACCCGGCCTATCTGTCCAAGAACGCGTTCTGGTGGCTGGCAACGCTGCCGTTCCTGGTGACCAGCCATTCGGCCACCGACGCGGTGCGCAACACCTTCTTCCTGGGCTGCGTCAGCGCGATCTATTACTGGCGCGCCCGGACCGAGGAAAAGCACCTGCTGGGCGAAGACGCGAAGTACCGCGACTACCACGCGTGGATGCAGCACCACGGCGCGATCACATCACGGCTGGTGCGGCTGGGGCAGATGTTCCGGCGCCGGGTCTAGCGGCTCAAAGCTCCGCCGCGCCGCTCACTTCAAAAACGGTGATCTTGCGCCCCGAAAGCCCCAGCGCGGTGCGTTCTTCACCCCAGGTCACCATGTGCGGGCTGGCGAAATGCACATCCAGGTGCTCCCGGCTTTCCCACAGTTCGCTGACCCGGATCAGGCCCGGGTCCAGTACGTCCTCGGCATAGTTGTATTCGATGCACCCGGCTTCGGCGCGAGTGGCCAGCATCACTTTGGCCATCAAGGGGCGCGCGGCCTCCATCGCTTCGGGCGGCATGCGGAACTGGCCGATCACGGCAACGGGCATCAGAACGCCTCCTCATAGACGCGGGACAGATCGCCGCCCCATTCGCCGTGGTATTTGTCGAGCAGGACCTGGGCGGGCACTTTGCCGCTGCGCACCACTTCGTCCAGCGGAGCGAGGAACCCGGTTTCGTTGTCTCCCACCCCGTTGATCCGCCCGCGCGCGGACAGCCCGGAGCGCGAGATGTCGAGCACTTGCCCGGCGATGTCGCGCAGGGTCCCGCCGCCGGGCAGCGGCGCGTCGAGCCCCAGCTTTGGCACGGCTGCTCGCAAGGCTTCGCGCCCGTCCATGTCCCAGTCCTTGACCAGATCCCACGCCGCGTCGAGCGCGCCCTGATCGTACAGCAGCCCGACCCACAGCGCCGGCAATGCGCAAATCCGGCTCCACGGCCCGCCATCGGCGCCGCGCATTTCCAGAAAGCTTTTCAGCCGCACTTCGGGAAAGGCGGTGGAAAGGTGATCGACCCAGTCGCTTTCAGTCGGAAGCTCGCCGGGCAGCGCGGGCAGTTCGCCTTTGAGAAAATCGCGGAAGCTCTGCCCGGCCGCGTCGATATATTTGCCATCGCGGAACACGAAATACATCGGCACGTCGAGCATGTATTCGACATAGCGATCATAGCCAAACCCGTCTTCGAACACGAAGCCCAGCATCCCGGTGCGGTGCGGGTCGGTATCGGTCCAGATATGGCTGCGGTACGACAGGAAGCCGTTGGGCTTGCCATCGGTGAACGGCGAATTGGCGAACAGCGCGGTGGCAAGTGGTTGCAATGCCAGCGAAGTGCGGAATTTCTGCACCATATCCGCTTCACTGCCATAGTCGAGATTTACCTGGATCGTGCAGGTCCGCAGCATCATGTCGAGGCCGAGGTTGCCGACCCGCGGCATGTGCCGCAGCATGATCTCATACCGCCCCTTGGGCATGATCGGCAGGTCTGCCCGGGCCTTGTCCGGCCACATGCCCAGGCCCAGAAAGGCCGTGCCGGTGCGTTCACCGATTGCTTTCACCTGATCAAGGTGACGGCCGGTCTCGTCACAGGTCTGGTGCAGGTTATCGAGCGGCGCGCCCGACAGTTCGAGCTGGCCCGCTGGTTCGAGACTGACCGCGCCGTCGCTGCCCGACATGGCGATGACGTTGCCGCCCTCAAGCACTTCCTTCCAGCCAAAGTCCTTCAGCGCCAGCAGCAGGTCGCGGATCCCGCCCGGCTCATCATAGCTGGGCGCGTGATGATCGCTGCGCTTGAACACCAGCTTTTCGTGCTCGGTGCCAATCCTCCACCGCTCACGCGGCTTTTCACCTTTGATCATCGGCGCGATCAACTGGTCGCGGCTCTCGATCACCGGATCGTTGCTATCTGAAACCTGTCTGGTGCTCATGGCGCGGGGATAAGTGCGCCGCGCGGCTTTCGCCAGCAATATTTGCGAGAGCCTGTCCTGATTGGGTGGAGGTATCGGCACGGAGCCTGATTTGGCTCAGCGCGAGGCGCGAGGAGGGAGCCATGCCATCGCATAGTGACCCCAATGGCTCTTGGCTCGCAACGCTGCGCTGGGCCAAATCAGGCCCGCCCTGCGGGTCGGCATCAGGAAACCCGCTGGACAGCGCCCACGTCGCTTGCAGGGGCAACGAGCCCTGCTGCACACCGCGCCTTGCCAGCGGGCTTTCTGATGCGATGACGAAGCCTCCACCCAATCAGGACAGGCTCTACTGCACCGTTACATCATAAATCAGCGCGACCGAGGCTGCTACCGCCAGCGAAGCGGCTTGCCCGGAAAGGGTCGAGCCAGAGACGGAAGCGCCGAAACCGTCGGTCTCATCGGTGCCGGTGGCGTTGTCATCCTCCACGGTTGCGGCGGCGGCACAGCTTGTGCCCGATTTCATCGTTCCCGCAACATAGCTGACCGTGCCGGGCAGGGCATCGGACAGGGTGATCGTGCTGGCCGCCGAATTGCCGCCATTGGTGATGGTTACGCAGTACCGCATCGTCGCGCCTGGGATCGCCTTGGGATTGGTGGTGCCATTCACCGGATCGCTGACCACGCTGCTGGTCTTGGCCACGGTCAGGTTGGGATAGATCACGGTGATCTGGTAATCCTCAACCTCGCCATAGCCGGCCAGGCCGCTGCTGGCGGCACTGCTGTTCGATGAAAAGCGCAGCCGGGCAATGGTGGGATTGATAGTGGTATTGGCCGGCGGGGTAAGCGCCAGGGCAATCACGCCGTTGGCCAATCCGTCACTATCGCCGCTGCCACCATCGACAGCATCGGTAATGGCCGCTTCATTGGTATCGCCAAAGTCACCGTCACCATTGCGATCGAACCACAGGCTAAGCTTGCCGGGGCCGCTCACTGCGACATTGATTGTGCTGGTCTGGCTGCGAAACAGGGCTGGGATGGTCGCGCCGTCATCGGCATCGGCCGAGGCATTGGCACTGTCATAGGCGGCGCTTTCGCTGGTCACGGCCGCACCCATACGCAGGCCGGGCAGGCTGCGATGATTGGCCGCGCCATAACTGGTCCCGGTCAGCGGTGCGTCGCTGAAATCATAGGGAGCATAGAACCCAAAGGCGGCGGCAGTTCCGCCAGCCGAATAGATCGTTACGCCCAGCGATAGCGCGGATGCGGTGCTTTCCACCACGGCTGTCCCAACCCCGCCAACCGGATCATAGATCGTGGTGGTTCCGGCGGAATTGCTGACCGTGATCGAACCATAGGTTTCGATCGTCTGCCAGGCCGTGCCGTTGCTGGTGGCGCTGATCGATTCGTTGGTGGTCGGCCCGTCGGAATCCTCGGCATCGCCCATGACATAGCGCAAGCTGACCGGGCTGCCGTTGAGCGTGGCAGACAAGGCCAGATTGAATTGCGGATCCCCGCTCGGGATATAGTTGACCAGCCCGATCGGATTGAGTCCGGCGTGGAGCAATTGCAGCGTATCCCCGCCCCATTCACCAACGGTGTAGGGCCGGATATCCTGCGTAATGCTGGTGATCTGTCCGGTGATCGCCATGCCGTCGCCCACGGTCCAGCTCTTGTTGACCGTGGCCCCGGCGTTGAAGAAGGCTGTGCCGGTACAGGTCCAGTCGAGCCAGAAGATCTGCCCAACCTTGGCGCTGGTTCCGCTGCTGGCATAGCCCGATCCGGTAGCGGTCGATCCCGTGGGGCAGTTGATTGTGTTGGCGCCAATCGTGACTGTCCGGCTGGCATAATCGTCTTCGCTGGTGACGCCATTGTTGACGGTGGAATCGGGATCGGACTGAGAACTGGCGGTTATCTGGGCAGTGTTGGTCACGCTGCTGCCAACCGCGCCGCTGGCGGTGGCGGTGATCGTCAGGCTGGCCGAACCACCTGCGGCCAGGCTGCCCACGCTCCATGCCCCGGTGGCACTGTTGTAGGTGCCGGTGCCAGTCGAACTGACATAGGTCGCGCCGCTTGGCAGCACGTCACTGACGGTCACTCCGGTTGCGGTAGCGCTGGAGGACGCAGCGCTGGCTGCAGTAAGGGTGTAGGTGAACGTGGTGCCATAGGTCGGCGCGGCGCTCGACGAGGTCATCGCCAGCGACAGGTCGGCCAGGGTGGTGCCGGTGATATAAAGATCGGACCGGGTAAAGGTGCCGACGTCGACCGAAGCATTGTCGCAGATGGTCAGCGTCCAGGTGCCGAACGAGCGCTGACCATTGAAGGCGGACAGCACGGTATTGGGACGGAAGTTGTGAGAATAGGGCGGAACAGCTGCGATTGAATCGGTGGCACTCACCGCATGGTTGACGATCGGTTGGGAAGCAGAATCGTCGAACAGGTCGGAAAGGTTGTCACCATCTCCGCCTTCGGCATTCATTAGCGTGACCACGGTACCCTGCGGCGATCTCAACGTGATGATCAAGTCGGCGCGAAAGGTGTGCTGCAGTGCCACACCTATGTTCACATCGGTGATCGTCACATTCGATCCTGCGGTGAAAGTTCGAACGAGCTCGGTTCCGGTCCCGCAAGTTACATCGTTGATCGCACCGCTGGTGTTGTTGGTGTACTGACTGCTGGCCTGCGCCCAGGTCGCGCTGGGCCAGGCCAAGGCCAGCAGGCACAGCAGACCCAGCGCCAGCCGCAGCGCATGCAGCGTCGCACTGAAGGACGCGGATAGGGGATATGACGGCCATGCCTGTGACATGGCCTGCAAATAACGCCAGCGTGGCTAAGCGATTGCTGCCGGGGCGCTAGGTATCAATCCTGATCGCGGGCCCAATCTCCGGTCACCCCCATCCACAGCGCGGTGGCGGCCAATGCAGCAGTTTCGCCGCGCAGCACGCGTGGACCCAGCGTGATCGCGCGGGCCTGGGACAGGGCGCGGATCGCTTCGCGTTCGGCTGCGTCAAACCCGCCTTCGGGGCCAGTCAGCACGGCGGCGGGGCCGCTATGGGCGGCAAAGGCTGGGGCGGCGGCGATTCCGCCTGCCTCATCGGCAAAAAACAGTGCGCGCGCCGGTTCCCATTGGCGCAGCAACTGATCAAGCTTCACCGGCGCGAGCAGTTCGGGCAGGGCGGTACGGGCGCACTGTTCGGCGGCTTCGGTCAGGATCGTCTGCGCCCGCTCAAGATTGAGCTTGTCGGCCACGCAGCGCCGGGTCAGCACCGGCTGAATCTGCCGCACCCCCAGTTCGCACGCTTTTTCCAGCACCAGATCGAACCGGTCCTTTTTGAGCAAGGCAGCGCAGAGCGTGAAATCGGGCACGCCCTCGCGCGGGCGCAGCAGGCTTTCGCAGGCCAGCACTACCTCGCGCTTGCCGGCCTCCAGCACCCGCGCGGCCCATTCGCCGGTCTGGTTATCACACAGCACCACTGCATCACCCGCGCCCACCCGCATCACCCGGGCAAGGTAGTGCGCCTGCGGGCCCTCGATCGTCACGTGATCGGCCACTCCCAGCGGCCCGGGCACAAACAGGCGCGGCGCGCTCTTGGGCGGCCAGGCGGGAATCTTGGGCTGATGACTGTCGCTGGTCATGGTCAGGCGGTGTGGCAAATTGCCGCGCGCCTGTCCATTTGCGTTATTTTGACAACACCGGCCCGCTCCCCCGGCCCGGTGTTGCTGCCGAAACTCGCTCTTTCGCGAGTTTCGGAGAAGTCCCTCAGAACGGTTCGTTGAGCCGCGCCAGCGCGCCTTCGATCAGCCCGGCGATCTGGTCCGGGCGACCATGATCGAGCTGCAATTGGCCAATCGCCACGCTGCTTTCGATCACATCGCGGCAACGGTCGAACCGGCGGTCTTCATAGGCCTGCAGCGCGGCGTTGACCGAAGCGTTGCGGGCCAGTTCCTGCGCCAGCACGATCGCGCTTTCCACGGCCATGCCTGCGCCGCTGGCAAGGTGCGGGGTGGTAGCGTGGACCGCATCGCCCAGCAGCACGACCCGGCCATTGGACCACGGCCGCGGCTGGAGCACCGCGGCCAGCGGGCGGTAATTGATCCAGTCTGCGCGGGTCATGTTGTCACGGATCCACCCGGCATTGCCGCCGAACGGGGCCAGGTGCGCTTGCAGATGATCGAACAGTTCGTCGTCGCTGAGATGCTCCTCGCGTTCGACATGCGGGGTCAGCAGGAACAGGTAAACCGCATCCTCGCCGCAAATGGTGATGCCGCAGGGGGCTTCGGCACCGAAATAGAATTCACCCATGTTGTCCTGTTCGGGCGGCTTGCGGATTGAGATGCGCCAGCAGCCCTGGCCGGTTGGCTGGGCCGGGCCCATGTGCGGAAAGCACAGGTCGCGCACGCCCGAAAACACGCTGTCCGCGCCGATCACCAGATCATAGCGGCCGCTGCTGCCGTCCGAGAAGGTCGCGTCCACCGCATCGCCGGTTTCGGACAGCGCGGTCACGGTCAGGCCAAGCCGCACCGGGATGTCCAGCGCCCGAACTGCATCCTGCATGATCCGGTGGAGCACCGGGCGCATGATCCCGCCGGTGGCGGGCAGGCCTTCCTCGATTACCGGTTCGTCCAGCACGCGCAGGATCTGACCGTTGAACAGCCGGATCCGCGAATGGTCGGTGACGGCGCCTTCCTGCTTGATCCGGTCCAGCAGGCCAAGCTGGCTGTAAGCGCGCAGCGTTGGCCCGGTGATCGTGATCCCGGCGCCATAGACCCGCCAGTCCGGATCGAGATCGATCAGATCGACCTTTACCCCGGCGCGCGCCAGGCTGATGGCTGCGGCCATGCCGCCAATTCCGCCGCCCACGATAAGTGCGCTGGCAATGCTGCTGATGTTCTCCCCGGTCATGCTGCCTGCTTAGACGGGCGGGCGCGACAAGGGAATTCCGAACCATGGATAGATAGCCATCCAAACAATCAAAGCGACCTTGCCAGCACGGGTCATTATGCACGCCATCAACAATCCGCGTATCGGGGAGGATCACGCATGCGCTTTGCACTCTATACCACCACCGCTCTGGCCGCATTCGGCCTGGCCGCACCAGCCATGGCCCAGGCAGCCGATGACCAGTCCGGCATCACCGATATCGTCGTCACCGCGCAGCGAAAGGAAGAATCGCTGCAGAAGGCCGCCTTGGCAATCGATGCGGTCAGCGCGGCCAGCTTGACCAGTCGGGGGATTTCGTCGGCGACGGACCTGACCAAGTCGGTGCCTGCGCTCAGCATTCCGGCATCGGGCGGTTCGATCGCCTCGGTGTTCCTGCGCGGGGTCGGCAACATCACCACCAGCAGCTATAACGATCCGGCAGTCACCCCCAACTATGACGGCGTGGTGCTGGGGCGCGGCGGCGGTGTGTTCGGTGCGGCATTCTACGATCTGCAGCGCGTCGAAGTGCTCAAGGGGCCGCAAGGCATTCTCTATGGCCGCAATGCAACCGGCGGGGCGATCAACATCATCCCGATGCGTCCCGAACTGGGCAAGAACGGCCTGGGCGGGAGCTTCAGCTATGGCAATTTCAACGCGGTGGACGTGAACGGCCACGCCAACCTGGCCGTGAGTGAAACTTCGGCGCTGCGTATTGCGGGCAGCTATCTTGAACATGACGGCTACAACCGCGATGGCACCGACGATGCCAAGCGTGGCAGTGTCCGCGCGCAGTTCCTCTATCAGCCATCAAGCGACCTTTCGCTGCGGCTGGCAGGCGATTACACCCATGTCGGCGGGTTCGGTCCTGGCGGGACCTATCTGGGTGGCTATACTCCGGGGCCAACCGGCTACACCTTCACTCCGACCACTTTCGATACCAACGAAGGGTTCAACACGGCGGCAGCCAATGCCTATCGCAAGACCGTGCTGGGCGCGCCCGGGTTCGGTTTCCTCAGCGCCATGAACCGCGATCAAAAGCTGGATGCGACCTATTGGGGGGTCAATGCCGAACTGAACTGGCAGACCGGCATCGGCAAGCTGACGGTGATCCCGGCCTATCGCGAAACCAAGGATCGCACGTTCCTGACTGGCCCTGCTTTCAACGTTTCGAACACCAACGAGGACATCAAGCAGTTCAGCCTGGAAACCCGCCTGTCGGGCCAGAACGGGATGCTGGATTACGTGCTGGGTGGATACTATTTCAACGAAAAGATCCACGCGAACAACCAGTACAATCAGGAATTCGTACTGCCGATCCAGGTCTATGACCACAAGGCGGACAGCTGGGCGCTGTTCGGCCAGCTGACCGGGCATGTCAGCGACCAGTTCCGCCTGATCGGCGGGCTGCGCTATACCCACGACAAGAAGTCGATCAACGGCATCATCAACAATTTCATCGCCTTCTGCGGCGGCATTCCGCCGGTTACGCCGCCGGCTTCGTTCGGCGTTGGCGGGCGTCCGGGCGGCTGCGCCAACCCGGCGGCGCTGCCGCGCTTCCCGAACTTCCTGAACACGGGTGACACGGTCAACTGGCTGAAGACCAATGGCTGGATCCCCGCCGGGATGACCGACCAGCCCAACACCCAGGTGTTCCCGCTGCTGTCGGGTGCCGGGCTGATCCTCAAGACCTACAGCCCCAACGTCGATAGCGGCACTTTCACCCGCGCGACCTGGAAGGCTTCGGCCGAATACGATGTCGGGGCGAGCAACCTGCTCTATGCCACGGTCGAAACCGGCTATCACTCGGGCGGGTTCCAGATGGCCGAGGGGCGTCCGCGCTACAAACCGGAATATATCACCGCCTACACCATCGGATCGAAGAACCGGTTCCTTGACAACAAGGTGCAGCTCAACCTGGAAGGCTTCCTGTGGAAGTACCGCAACCAGCAGATCACCTATTTCACGGTCGATACCAGCGGCACGCTGATCAACTCGAACGAGAACGCCGGGCGCTCGACGATCAAGGGGTTTGACGTTGATCTGGTGGTCAAACCGGCGGGAGGCACCACGATCAGCGCCAAGCTCCAGTACCTCGATTCGAAATACGATGACCTGCATCTTTACACTGCCGCCCCGCGTGACAACTTTGCCTGCCCGTTTACGCTGACCGGCCAATTTGCTGGCGGCGCCCCAGTGAAGGATTTCAACTGCTCTGGTACCACCGGGCTGTTCGCGCCCAAGTGGACGCTCAACTTTGGCGTAGAACAGGTTGTGCCGGTGACCGACAACCTGGAACTGGTCGCCGACGTCAATACCGCCTGGCGCGACAGCCAGTGGGGGGCGTTTGAGCGGCTGCCGTTCGAATTGATCCCGTCCTATTGGACAACCGATGCCTCGCTGACCCTGCGCAATGCCGAAGGTGGCTGGGCGATCACCGGCTATGTCCGGAACCTTGAAAACAAGCGCCGCAATCTGGCCCCGCAGTCCTCGCCGATCGGCGTGGCCGTGGCACACTATTCGGCGCCGCGCACCTACGGGCTTCGTCTCAGCGCGGATTTCTGAGGACGCCTGCCACATGATGCAGCCCCGGTGCCGCAAGGCGGTGCCGGGGCTTCGTCTTGATCAGATCGGGAGCGGGATGGGATGAGCAGCACCAATCGCCGGCAATTTGTGGCCGGACTGTCAACGACAGCCTTGCTTGCGGGAACGTCGCTGTCAGCCGCAAAGCCCTTGGCCAAATTCGGCAAGGGTCAGGCGGCGGCGCCCAACATCGTGTTCATCATGGCCGACGATCTTGGCTATGCCGACCTGTCGATCACCGGTTCGCACCATATCAAGTCTCCCGCGATCGATTCGATCGGGCGCGAAGGGGTGGTGCTGCGCCAGGGTTACTCATCAACCCCGATCTGCTCACCCACCCGCACGGCCTTGCTTACGGGGCGCTATGCCCAGCGGCTGGCCGTGGGGATCGAAGAGCCGGTGGCCGCCAATGCCCCCGCGAACCTGGGGCCGCCGCTTGATCAGCCGACGATTGCCTCGGTGCTGCGCGATCAGGGTTACCACACCAAGCTGATCGGCAAATGGCATCTGGGCGATCCCGGCAAGCACGGCCCGTTGCAGCATGGCTATGATGAATTCCTGGGCATCGTCGAAGGTGCGGCGGACTATTTCCGGCACAGGATGGTCATGGGCAACAGGGAAGTCGGCATTGGCCTTGCCCGCGATGACAAGGGGATCGCGGCAGGAGGGTACCTGACCGACATGTTCGGTGACGAAGCCGTGCGGACAATCGAGGCCGCTGGTGACAAGCCGCTGTTCCTCAGTCTGCACTTCAACGCGCCGCACTGGCCGTGGGAAGGGCGCGAGGATGAGGCTGCGGCCCGGACCATCGGATCTTCCCAGCACTATGACGGGGGCAATCTCGCCAAATACCGGGAAATGGTCGAAATCATGGACCAGAACGTGGCCAAGGTGCTGGCGGCGCTCAAGCGGACCGGCAAGGCTGACAATACCCTGGTGGTCTTTACCAGCGACAACGGCGGAGAACGCTTTTCCGAAACCTGGCCGTTCACTGGCCAGAAGGGCGAAGTGCTGGAAGGCGGAATCCGCGTTCCGTTGCTGGCGCGCTGGCCAGCCCGGATCGCGGCAGGCAGCACCAGTCAGCAAGTGATGGCATCGATGGACTTCTTGCCGACGTTCCTGTCGATCGCGGGCGGAAATGTCGCAGCCGCCGGCCGGTTTGACGGGATTGATCTGTCAGCGCAGCTGCTGGGCACGGCAGCGCCGGTCGAACGGACGCTGTTCTGGCGCTTTAATGCGGGCGGGCAGGCCGCCGTGCGGCAGGGCGATTGGAAGTACGTCAAGCTGGGCGGCAAAGAGCATCTGTTCAACCTGGTGCAGGATGAGCGCGAACGGGCCGAACGCGGGCAGGCCGAACCGCAACGCCTGGCAGACATGCGGGCACTGTGGGATCGCTGGAATGCCGAGATGTTGCCCTATCGGGTGGACGGTTTCTCGGAGAGTGTCAAAACCGCCTATCCTGACCGGTATTGAGGGGCAAGCCATGCGTGTCGTCATCACCGGTGCAGGCGGGTTCGTTGGCCGCCAGATCGTTGCCCGGCTGCTCGCGCGCGGGGATCAGGTGGTCGGGATCGACAGCCAGGCGAGCGGTATTCCAGCCGGAGCGGAAGTGGTCGCGGGTGACCTTGGCGATAGCGCGGTGCGCGCTGCGGCACTGGCAGGCGGGCTCGACGCGCTGATCCACCTCGCCACGGTGCCGGGCGGCGCGGCAGAGGCCGATCCGGTGGCCAGCCGCCGGATCAATGTGGATGTGATGTACGATTTGCTGCTGGAAGCGGCGGCGATGCGGCCCGGCTTGCGGGTGGTCTATGCCAGCTCAATCGCGGTCTATGGTGATCCGTTGCCGGCATTGGTCGATGATCAGACCCCGCTCAGCCCGAAGATGATCTATGGCGGGCACAAGGCGATGATGGAACATGCCGTCGCAATGTTCTCCAATCGCGGGATGATTGACGGGGTGACGGTGCGCTTGCCCGGCATCCTCGCCCGCCCCAAGGGGCCAAGCGGCATGAAGAGCGCTTTCATGTCGAACCTGTTTCACGCGCTGAAGGCGGGCGAAGCGTTCGCGTGCCCAGTCTCGGCCCAGGGCACGATCTGGGCGCAATCGGTGGCGCGCTGTGCGGACAATTTCCTGCACGCGCTCAGTCTGGATGCGGCGCTGCTGCCGCCAACCCGCGCGGTCACCCTGCCGGCCCAGCGGATCGCGATGGGCGATCTGGCGGGAGAGATCGCGCGGCAGTGCGGGGTCTCGCCCGATCTGGTCACCTACCAGCCGGATGCCGCGCTCGAAGCCGCCTTTGCGTCGAACCCACCGCTGGCGACTCCGGCCGCCGAGCGCGCCGGATTTGCGCATGATGGAGATCTTGCTACACTCGCCGCCAGCGCCCTCGTGACTTTGGAATAGACGGGGGGCTTGGAGGTTGGCGATGCGGTTCGGACGGCTTGACCTCAACCTGCTGGTTGCGCTCGATGCGCTGCTTACCGAAAAGAGCGTGAGCCTGGCGGCAGACCGGCTGTGCCTGTCGCAATCGGCCACTTCCAGCGCGCTGGGCCGGCTGCGCGACTATTTTGGCGATGAATTGCTGATGGTCAAAGGGCGGCACATGATCCTGACCGCGCGGGCCGAAGAACTGATTGAACCCGTGCGCGCGGTGCTGGAACAGATCCGCAGCACCATTGCCATCGCTCCGCCGTTCGATCCCGCCACGGCTGAACGCCAGGTTCGGATCATGGCGAGCGATTACACCACGCAGGTCCTGCTCGCCGAAGCGCTCGCCCAGCTGGAACAGGACGCGCCGAACATGCGCTTCGAAATCCAGCCGATGAGCACCAACCCGATCGAAGCGGTGGAGCGCGGCTATATCGATCTGTTGATGACGATCGATTTTGCCGTATCCGCCGATCATCCCAGCCAGGTCCTGTTCGAAGACGATTACGTGGTGGTCGGCGATGCACAGAATCCGGCCTTGCAGGGTGAAGTGACGCGTGAACGCTATTTCGAACTGGGCCACGTCACCGCCCGGTTCGGGCGCGCGCAGATGCCGGCTTTCGACGAATGGTTCACCCGCCGACAAAAGCAGCAGCGCCGGATCGAGATTGTTGCGCCCAGCTTCCTGTCGCTGCCGGGGCTGGTGCTGGGTACCAGCCGGATCGTCACGATGCATCGCCGCCTTGCCGAACAGGTCGTGCAGACCTTTCCACTGGTGATGCGCGAACTGCCTTTCGCAATCCCGCCGATCCGCGAAGTGGTGCAGTGGCACCTGACGAACAGCAATGACAAAGCGCTGCGCTGGGTGGTCGAACGGCTCGAAGCCGTGGCCCAGCGCCGGGCGCAGGGTGCCAGCAACGTGATCCCGCTGGAGCCGGTCGACGAAGTGCTGCGTGATGAGATTGCGGTGCGCTGGCAGAACGATACCGGCCAGCGCTGATCAGGCGTCCGCGTCGAACCTGGCCCGTGCCGCACGGATCGGGCCGGACTGTTCCTGAATCCACCCGATCAGCCCTTGCGCCTGCGCCAGCAAACCCTGCCCCAGCGCTGTCAGGGTATAGCTGACCCGCGGCGGCACATCCCCGGTTACGCTGCGCGCCACAAACCCATCGCGTTCCAGCGTGCGCAGCTTCAGCGTCAGCACCCGCTGCGAGATCGCCTGTTCGGCTGATAGCTGCGCCAGCACCCGTTTCAGTTCGGCATGGCGCCATGCGCCCATGCCCAGCACCAGCAGGATCAGGGTGGTCCACCGATCCCCCAGCAGAGCCATCACCGCGCGCACCGGCGCGTCGCGCTCGGTCCCATGGGCGGCCATCTGCGCGGCCAGTGCAGCGATGCCGTCGCGCGGCGCGGTCATGTGCCGGTCCCCTTGCAGGGCACAAATAAGTGCCGTCTTCCCACCATCGCCGTGCAGCTTAAGACCAGTGGCAGGACAAGCAAGTACCGGGAGAGTGATCATGGCAGGCGATGCGATCCGTCTTGATGGCAAGGTTGCAGTGATCACCGGCGGGGCTGGGGGGATCGGCTTTGCTACGGCCCGGCTGATGACAGCGCGCGGCGCGCGCGTGGTGCTGGCCGATATTGCGGTGGAGCGCGCGCGGGAACTGGCCGCAACGCTGCCCGGTGCCATCGCCCTGCCGCTCGATCTGGGTGACGAGGCGTCGATCGAGCAGCTGATCGAAAGCACCGTGGCGCACTTTGACCGGCTTGATGTGCTGCACAACAACGCCGCGCTGCTAGGGCCGGAGATTGCGCAGAACGATGGCGATGTGGAACGCATGGCGACCGAGCTGTGGGACCGGACCTACCGCGTAAACGTGCGCGGCACGATGATCGCCTGCCGCTCTGCCCTGCCGCACTTGCGGGCGAGCAAGGGCAACGTGGTCAACACGGTCAGCAATCTGGCGCTGCAAGGCCACCTGATCCAGGCCGCCTATGCCAGCAGCAAGGCCGCGATCATCCAGCTGACCCGCTCGATCGCCGCCAGCCACGGGGTCTACGGTGTGCGCTGCAACGCGGTCGCGCCCGGTATGACCGTCACTCCGGCCCTGCTCGAAGCCTTCCCGCCAGCGCTGCGCAAGGCGGTCGAGGACGAAACCCTGCGCGACCAGCTCGGCGCGCCCGAGGACATTGCCGAAGCCGTCGCTTTCCTCGCCTCTGACGCGGCGCGCAACATCACCGGGCAGGTGCTGGTCAGCGACGGCGGCTGCGCCAGCCACGTGCCCGGCATCGCGGGCTTTCGCGCCTTCTTTTCGGGAGACCAAGCATGAGCCAGTACGATGTTGTCGTGATGGGTGCGGGTCACAATGGCCTTACCGCCGCGGCCTATATGGCCAAGGCTGGCAAGAAGGTGCTCGTGCTGGAACGCAAGCCCCACTATGGCGGCGGGGTTTCGACGCGCGAGCTGCTCCACCCCGGGTTCTGGCATGACGAGCATTCGAACGTGCATATCATGATCCAGGGCAACCCGATGCTGCGCGAGGATGAGCTGGGGCTGCTCTCCAAATTCGGGCTCGAATACATCTATCCCGATCTGGTCCACGTTTCGATCTGGGAGGATGGCACTGTCCTCCGCAGCTACAAGGACCTTGACCGGACCTGCGAGGAACTGGCGCGGGTGGCGGGCGAGAAGGACGCGGAGGCCTATCGCCGGTTCGTCGGCATGAGCCAGACTGCGCTGCCGATGCTGATGAGCGGGATGTACGCCCCGCCGTTTCCGCTGGGCGCATTCGTGGCGATGATGGACCAGAGCGACGAAGGCCGCTTCCTGCTCGACCTGATGCAGCGCACCGCGCTCGACATCGTCGATGCCTATTTCGAGAGCGACCTCTTGAAACTCCACATCGTCCGGATGGTGACCGAAAACCTGCAGATGCCTGACGAGCTTGGCACCGGCATGGGCGCCTTTGTGATGCCGGGGATCATCCACACATTCGGCTGTTCGATGCCCAAGGGCGGTTCCGGCCAGCTCAGCCACGCGCTGGTTCGCGCGATCGAGCATTTCGGCGGCGAAGTGCGCTGCAATGCCGAGGTTGCGCGGGTGCTGGTCTCGTCCGGCAAAGCGGTCGGGCTGGAATTGACCGATGGCGAAACCTTCATGGCGCGTGATGGCGTGATCGCCGCGCTCCACCCGCATGTGCTGCGCAAATTCGTGGCCGAAGTGCCCGAACCGGTGCTCGAACGCGCCGAGCGGGTGACGCAATCGACTTTCTCGATCAACCTGACCCACATGACGCTGAAGGAGCGGCTGAAGCTGAAGGTCGGGAATGATTGCAATGCGATGATGACCGAACTGATGGACTTCTATTCGGTTCGCGACATGTGCCTGGAATATGACAAGCTGCGGCGCGGCGAGGTGAGTGAGCGGCTGATCGCGGGCGGTGACAACACGGTGTTCGATCCCAGCCGCGCGCCTGATGGGGCCGGGGTGTTCTATGGCGTCAATTTTGCACCCTATGACCTCTACCCGGATGGCCCCGGATCGTGGGACGCGCGCAAGGATGAGGTCGCGGACAAGGCCTTGGCGCAATACCGCAAATTCTATGTGAACCTGACCGATGACAATATCACCGGCCGCTTGATCCGATCGCCAGTCGATCACGAGCGCGACAGCCCGGCCAGCTTCGTGCGCGGCGACATCCACGGCTGTGCGCCGTTCTTCTACCAGTCGGCCGGCCATCGCCCAACCCCGGATCTGGGCAGCCTGCGCGTGCCGGAGATCGAGGGACTCTATCTGGTCGGCCCGTTCATGCACCCCGGCGGCGGCGTGTTCGGCGCGGGGCGGGCGACCGCGATCCAGATGATGGACGATGCAGGCATCGATTACGACAAGGTCTGCGGGAGGCCAGTATGACCGAGCGAGAACGGGCAGTGAGCAAGAAGGCCAAAATTCCCACCGCCGTCATCCTTGATGCCAACGACAAGGAACTGATGGCGATCCGCAAGATTTCGGGCGAGGCGGGCAACCTGGTGATCCGCGGCAAGATCTTCGGCGCGATGCCGATGGTCGCCAAGCTCACCCCGGCCGAGGCGCGCGCGGCGCTGAGGTTGCTGGATTTCAGGACCATCCTGTTCCTGCTGACGCTGCTGTTCCGGCGGGGCTGAACCACCCTTCCATAAATCCGATACCGCGCGTCCCGTTCAATCCATGCCCCGGATTTGCGCTGGATCAACAACCGCAGCCACGCCCCGCCCCATGCCGCTTCCCATCTTCGAGGGAGCATTCGCATATGGCGATTATCGGTATCCGGCGGTTGATCTGGGCGGTTGATGATGTGGCGGAATGTGTCCGCTTCTTCACCGACTTCGGGCTGACGCTGATCGAACGCAGGCCGGACGAGGCCTTGTTCGAAGTGGCAGACGGATCGCAGACGCTGATCCTGCAACACGGCCACCCGCGCTTGCCGCAAGGCACGGTGCAGACCGGCAAGGGCGTGTTCGAATGCGTCTGGGCGGTGGACAGTGCCGAGGGGCTTGCCCGGATCAAGGCGCGGCTCGGTCCGGACATCGCACTGCACACCGATGCCGAGGGCGTGGTCCATTTCGTCACCCCGTTCGGGCAAGCGATCGGCCTGCAGGTGTGGCAACCGCGCGCGGTGTTCGGCGCGCCGACCCCGCAGAACACGGTGGGGCGGATCGAACGGCTCAACCAGCCGCGCAAATGGATCGACCGCGCGCTGCCCAAGCGTACGCACCACTGCGTTTGGACCTTTCCGGACGTCCAGCAGGCGCTGGAATTCTACCGCGACAGATTGGGCTTCCGGATCACCGACATGCAGAAGGGCTTCGGCGTCTATATGCGCGCTGACGGCTGTTATGAGCACCACAACGTGTTCCTGGCCAATGCCCACGCGCCGATGCCGGGGTTCAACGGCACGCTCAAATTCCATCACGCCAACTGGGAGGTGGAAGACATCGATGAACTGATGGTCGCCAAGAACTACCTCGATCGGCGCGGCTATCGGTACGGCGACTGGAACTGGGGCTTCGGCCGTCACCGGCTGACCAGCGCGGCGTTTTTCTATGTCCCCTGCCCGGCGGGCGGCGATGCGGAATACGGCGCGGACTGTGACTGCGTCGATGACAGCTGGAAGCCGCGGATCTGGGACGGCGCGTTCGGCACAGCGATCTACATGACCAACCTGCCGGACTTCATGCAGGGCGAACCCAACTGGGACGTCACCTACGCGCGCCCGGACCAGCTGCACTATCACCCCGCCGATCCGGCCCCGCTGGCCGAAGCGGCGGAATGAACACGATCCTCTCCATTTTTGCGAAGCACAAATGGGGAGGTGGCAGCCCGCAGGGCTGACGGAGGGG
>NZ_MWLM01000027.1 GCF_002198665.1 Novosphingobium sp. B 225
CTTCTGGTGTGGGGGAATCGGGCTGGGTCATCCCGATTATGGATCAAATCAAATCCTACATTGCAAGAACAAAGTGGGAACTTTGAGCATATTTGAGCTGAGTTCGCCCCTCCCCAATTCGTCACCCTGCAACACGTTCAGGGTGACGGGTTTTGAGTTTGCAGGACTATGCCGGGTCAAACATCGACCAGACTCAATCTTCCCGCGCCGGGATCGCGCCCGGCCGCAGGATCGTCCAGCCGGCCAGCGCATGGCCCGCCAAAGCCGCCGCGTGCCAATCCGCGCCCTGCAGCCGCGCGCCGAGGTAGCCGGCATTGAAAGCATCGCCCGCACCGCTGGTATCGACCGGATCGAGCCGGGCGGGCGGGGGCACCAACTGACCGTCTGGCAGCAGGCAGCCCTGCGCGCCCAGCTTTACCACCACCTCTTCGCAGCCCAGCGCCTGCCAGCGCCGCATCACATCTGCTGCGGTCTGCGGGCCGGCCAGGGCCGCCTCATCCTCCAGGGTCGGCAGGCCGATCGTGGACACGGCAATGGCCCGGTCGCGCCATTCCATCGTTTCGGCCGGATCGCGCCACAACCGGGGACGGTAATTGCCGTCAAAGGCAATCTGCCCGCCATTCGCCCGCACCATCCGGGCCAGTTCGAGCAGCCGCGCGCGGCCTGCATCGGGCAGCACTGCCAGACTGATCAGCGAGAAAGCCAGCAGATCTGCCGTTGCTGCCACGGCCAGCGCCGGTTCGGCGGCAGGCAGGGCAAACAGTTCCCGCGCGGCGCTGCTATCGCGCCAATAGGTAAAGCTGCGTTCGCCAACAGCATCGGTGGTGATCGCGTAGAGCCCGGTGCTGCGCGTGGGGTGGTTCAGCACCAGCGAGGTATCCAGCCCTTCGGCTGCCCATTTGGCTTTCAGGTCCGCACTCAGCGGATCACTGCCCAAAGCAGTCAGATAGGCCACATCATGCCCGGCCCGGGCCAGATGGATCGCGGTGTTGAGCGTATCGCCGCCATGGCCAAGCTGCCAGTCCCCGCCCTTTCGGGCGAGTTCCAGCATCCCTTCACCGATCAGGACGATCCGCGCCAAGGCTTATCTGCAAGCCGCGTTGCCAGCGCCGGGCAGGCTGTAGAAGCCGACCGACTGGCCCGGAATGGCCACCGCGCCGCTCACCGCCGCACCCTGCAATCCGGTCAGCTCGCCGCTGGCCGACAGCGCCGGGCTGTTGCCGTTGATCGTGATCTGGCGGGTATCGACCGGCTGCCCGGTCATGGTCCAGCCCATACCCTTGCCGCCCAGGTTCAGCTTTTGCGGTGCCTCGCCGGTGTTGAGCGCCATCACGGTCACCCCGCCGCGCCCGCCCGGCATGCATTGCGCATAAAGCCGCAGCGCGGGGCTAGGTGATTTGGGTGAGGCGAGCACGGTGCTGCCCATGGTCCGGTGCCACAGCACAGATGCCCAATAGTTCGGGCGCGGGGTCATGGTATCGCGGTCGATCAGGCCGTAATCGCTGGCCGCCAGCGTGTTGTGCTGGATCGTCTGCAGCCCCAGCTGCGCCAGTGCGGCGTGCTGGTTGAGGTAGCGGAAGGTATCGAGGAAAGTCGAAGCCCAGGGGCTGCCGCCGCAAGCCGCCTGCGCGGTTTCGGTGTTCCAGATCGGCTTGCCGGGCTCATACTTGTCGCGCAGCGCGGCGTAGTATTTGAAATCGCGCACGGTCAGGTCAAGCCAGTCCGGCGACAGGGCATAGCCCTTGACCGCAGTGCCGATTCCCAGCCCCAGGCAGCGCTGCGAAACCGAGCCATAGAAGTGGTAGGATACCGCATCGACGCTGTTCGGGTTCTGCTTCATCATGTCATCGGAACTGACGTGTGAGCCAAATTGCGATTCCGGCGGCTGATCGCCCAGCAGGCCCGCTTCGCCCACGCCGCCGACGCCCAGGATCTTCATTTCCGGGGCGTTTTTGCGCGCCCAGTCGCGAAAGATCCGGAATTCCGCGCCATAGTTTTCGGCGGTGTACTTCTTGGGCATTTCCGGCGCGGCGCTGGGCATGTTGGCTTCGTTGAAGAATTCGGCGGCATAGATGCTGCCGCCGGCCGCGCGGGTCAGGTCAAGCCGGCGCTGTGCCTGCTCGGTGGTCCACACCCCGTCCGCGCCGCGCGTGCCGTTGCTGACGGCAAAGCTGGTGACGATCGGGGCATCGACGGCCTTGGAAAAGGCGACGACATTCTTCCACTGGTCACGCGTCAGCACCTGGACAAAGCCTGCGGGCGGGGCGGACAAGTGCTCACCCTCGGCCTCAAGATAGGTGTTGTTGGCCCAGGTGCCGCTGACCCGCAGCAGCGCCGGGCCCAGCGCCTTGCCCAGCGCGATCAGCTTCGGATCGGTCAGGTCAATCGGCGGGCGCTGGCGATAGCGTTCGTTCGCTGGGCCGCCATAGGGGGCCCAGAACCGGCCGCCGGTCACTTCGACCATTTCGATATTATAGCCCTGATAACGGGCATCGATCGTGGCAAGTTTGGCCAGCTTGCCAAGCTGCAGGGCCGGGGCAGGGGCCGGGCCAGCGCCGGACAGGGCAATCAGCGCGCTGGCGGCCAGCAGGGTCTTTCGGATCATCATCTCACCAGCTCCACATGGTGCCGTCTTCCAGTCGCGCGACTGGCAGATAGGCGGGTTTATAGGGATATTTCGCGGCCAGCGCCTCGTCGATGTCGACCCCGTGGCCGGGGGTGTCACCGACGAACAGTTCGCCCTTTTCAAAGGTGTAATCGTGCGGGAACACCGCGTCGGTTTCCGGGGTGTGGCGCATGTATTCCTGGATCCCGAAATTGGGCACCCAGGTATCGAAATGCAGCGCGCAGCCCATGGTGATGGGCGAAAGGTCGGTCGCGCCGTGGCAGCCGGTGCGGATCTGGTAAAGGCTCGCCAGATCGGCGATCCGGCGCAGATGGGTGATCCCGCCCGCGCCGACCACGGTGGCGCGGATATAGTCGATCAGTTGGTTCTGGATCAGGTCCTTGGCGTCCCAGATCGTGTTGAAGATCTCTCCCACCGCCAGCGGGGTAACGGTGTGCTGGCGGACCAGCTTGAACGCTTCCTGGTTTTCCGCCGGGGTGCAATCCTCAAACCAGAACAGCTGGTAGGGTTCCAGCATCTTGCCCAGATTGGCGGCTTCCTGCGGGGTATAGCGGTGGTGGCCGTCGTGCAGCAGGTGATGGTCAAAGCCATAGGTCTTACGCAGTTCCTCGAACAGCTTGGGCACGTAATTCAGCGCCTTGCGGGTGTCCCAGCCGGTAACGCTGGGCAGGCTGGCATCGGCCGGCTCATAGTACAGCTTGCCGCGCCCGACCCCATAGGCATCCTTGATCCCCGGCACCCCGGTCTGCGCGCGGATCGCCTTGTAGCCCAGGTCGATGTACTGGCCCACCGCTTCAACCGTTTCGGCAATGTCGCTGCCATTGGCGTGGCCATAGACCATGATCCCGTCCCGGCTCTTCCCGCCGAGCAGATCATACAGCGGCATTCCCGCCATCTTGGCCTTGATGTCCCACAGCGCCATATCGACCGCCGCAATCGCCCGCATGGTCACCGGGCCGCGCCGCCAATAGGCGCCCTTGTAGAGGTACTGCCACACATCCTCGATCCGGCGGGGGTCCATGCCGATCAGGCAGGGGACCACGTGATCTTCAAGATAGCTGACCACCGCCAGCTCGCGCCCGTTCAGCGTGGCATCGCCGATGCCATAGACGCCCTGATCGGTTTCGATCTTCAGTGTCACGAAATTGCGCCCGGGGCACGTGACGATGACCTTGGCGGACTGGATCTTCATGGGATTCCCTGTGTCAAATGGGCTGGCCTGTGCTAAGACGTCTTGACCAGATTAGTCTGGCCTGTCAAGAGAATTGGTAAGACCAAAAGGAAATGCAATGAGCGACACGCCCGACAAGACGCAAGACCGGCTCTATCAGGATCTGGCACGCAGCCTGATGGAGGAGCTTGCTTCGGGCCGTTATCCCATCGGCGCGCGGCTGCCGGCCGAACGCGAACTGGCGACCAGCTATAACGTCAGCCGCCCGACCGTGCGCGAGGCGATCATCGCGCTGGAAGTGCAGGGGCTGGTCGAGGTCAAGGTCGGCTCGGGCGCCTATGTCCGCCGCCTGCCGGGCAAGGAAGACCTGCCCGGGTTCAACATCACCGCGTTCGAGCTGACCGAAGCGCGGCTGCTGTTCGAAGGCGAGGCCGCCGCGCTCGCCGCAACGCAGGCCAGCGACGAGGAACTGGACGGGATCGAGCGTCTGGTCGAAGCGATCGCGCGCGAAAACCAGCAGGCCGATGGGGCCGAAAAGTCTGACCGCGAATTCCACCTCGCCATCGCCAGGGCCACGCGCAACACCGCCATCTACAACGCGATCGAGCATCTGTGGGATCTGCGCGCCACTTCGCCCGAAGCCGCCTTGCTCCACGAAAAGGCCCGCAGCGCCAATATCAAGCCGGTGGTCGATGAACATACCGCCGTGCTGACCGCGCTGCGCAACCGCGATCCGGGTGCGGCCCGCGCCGCGATGCGCGCGCATCTGGCGCAAGTGATCGACAGCCTGCTGTTCGCCACCGAAGAACGCGCGATCGAGGAAGCGCGCCGCACCGCCCAGGCCAAGCGCGCGCGCTATCAGTCCGCGCCGTGACCCGCCCGCTGATCCTCCACCCCGATCGCCTGCTCCCCGCCGATCCCGGCACGCGGGACATTGCCCGCGAACTCTATCGCGCGGTGCAGGGCGTGCCGATCATCAGCCCGCACGGCCACACCGATCCGGCCTGGTTTGCAGGCAATGCTCCGTTCGGCAACGCGGCGGAATTGCTGCTGCACCCGGATCACTATGTCTTCCGCATGCTCTATTCGCAGGGCGTGCCGCTTGCCGCGCTGGGAATCGGCAATCCCGATGCCGACCCGCGTGAGAGCTGGCGCCTGTTTGCGGCGCGCTACCACCTGTTTCGCGGCACCCCATCACGGATGTGGCTCGACTGGGTCTTTGCCGAAGTGTTCGGGCTGGACCAGTTGCTGAGCGCGGACACCGCGGACCGTTATTTCGACACCATCACCGCGGCGCTTGCCACCGATGCGTTCCGCCCGCGTGCGCTGTTCGAACGCTATAACATCGAAGTCATCGCCACCACCGAAAGCCCGCTCGACAGTCTGGAGCATCACGCCGCGATCCGCAGCAGCGGCTGGCAGGGCCGGGTGATCACCGCCTATCGCCCCGATCCGGTGGTCGATCCCGAATTTGAAGGGTTCCGCGATAATCTGGCGCTGCTGTCCGACCTGACCGGTGAGGATTGCCTGTCATGGACCGGCTACCTCGCCGCCCACCGCCAGCGCCGCGCCTTCTTCGCAGCGCATGGCGCGACCAGCACCGATCACGGCCACCCTACGGCCCAGACTGCCGATCTTTCCCCGGCCCATGCCGCAGCGCTGTTTGCCAAGGTCTCCAGCGGCGCGTTCACCCCGGCCGAAGCCGAACTGTTCCGCGCCCAGATGCTGACCGAAATGGCGGCGATGAGTGTGGAGGACGGGCTCGTCATGCAGCTTCACCCCGGTTCGTTCCGCAACCACAACGCGCAACTGTTTGCCGCGCTGGGGCGTGACAAGGGCGCGGATATTCCGACCCGCACCGACTATGTCCACGCGCTCAAACCGCTGCTTGACCGCTTCGGCAATGAGGCGCGGCTCTCGCTGATCCTCTTCACGCTGGATGAAAGCGTCTACGCGCGCGAACTCGCCCCGCTGGCCGGGCATTACCCCTGCCTGCGACTTGGCCCGGCCTGGTGGTTCCATGACAGTCCGGAAGGCATGCGCCGCTTCCGCGAAATGACCACCGAGACGGCGGGGTTCTACAACACGGTCGGCTTCAACGATGATACCCGCGCGTTCCTGTCGATCCCGGCGCGGCATGACGTGGCACGGCGGGTGGACTGCTCGTTCCTGGCGCGGCTGGTCGCCGAACACCGCATTCAGGATTGGGAAGCGGCGGAACTGGCGCAGGACCTCAGCTACAACCTCGCCAAGCGGGCCCACAAATTGTGAGACTGGCCAGCGCGACCGTCAGCCACCTCGGCCCCGGGGTGGAGCGCCCGGGCTATGACCGTGATGCGCAGGCCGTGGGCGTCGTTCATATCGGGATCGGCGCTTTCCACCGCGCGCATCAGGCCTGGTACACCGACCGCGCGATGGCAGCGGGGGACCGTGACTGGGCGATCACCGGCGTGTCGCTGCGTTCGGACGAAGTGGCGCGCCAGCTGAACCCGCAGGACGGGCTCTACACGGTCACCGAACGCTCTGCCGCCGGTTCCGCGACCCGGGTGGTGGCGGCCGTGCGCCGTGTGCTGGTTGCCGGGCAAGATTCCGCAGTCGTCATCGCCGCACTCGCCGCCCCGCAGACCCGGATCGTCAGCTTCACTGTCACCGAAAAGGGCTATTGCCGCGCTGCGGATGGCAACCTTGATTTAGGGCAGGCGGATCAGGGAAGCTTCTATCCCTTGCTGGCCCAGGCGCTGCGCCGCCGCCGCGATGCCGGGCTGCCCGGCCTGACTCTGCTGAGCTGCGACAACCTGGCCGACAATGGCCGCCAGCTTGAACGGTTGATGGGTGAATACCTTGATCGCCACGATCCCGCGCTGACCGGCTGGTTTCAGGCCGAGTGCGCCTGCCCATCCACCATGGTCGATCGGATCGTGCCCGCCACCACCGCTGCTGATCGGGCCGAACTGGCCGCGCGGACCGGGCTGGACGATCAGGGAGCGGTGATGACCGAACCGTTCAGCCAATGGGTGATCGAAGACCGCTTTGCCGGGCCGCGCCCGCGCTGGGAACGGGTTGGTGCGCAGCTGGTGCAGGATGTCCGTGCATATGAAACCGCCAAGCTCAGGATGCTCAACGGCGCGCATTCGCTGCTGGCCTATTGCGGGCTGGCGCGCGAGCACGCCTATGTGCACGAGGCGATTGGCGATCCGGTGTTGCTGGCGCTGGTCCGCCAGTTGCTGCTGGAAGAAGCCGCGCCCAGCATCGCCGCCGCGCCGGGGCAAGACCTCGCCCGTTACACGCAGGACCTGCTCACCCGCTTCGCCAATCCCGCGCTGAACCACCGGCTGATCCAGATCGCGATGGACGGCAGCCAGAAACTGCCGCAGCGCTGGCTGGAAACCTTGTCAGACAATCAGCAACAAGGCCGCAGCTGTCCCGCGATCGAAACGGGGATCGCAGACTGGATCCGCCACCTGCGCGGCGCAAATGGCCCGGTTGACGATCCGCGCGCCGCGGCGCTGGCCGGTGCGGCGGCGCAGGATGATGCGTTGACGTTGCTGTTCGGCCCCGGCGGGCCGATGGCATCGGCCTGGCAACCGGGCGGTTAATGGCTCGAGCCGCGTTGCACGCAGCGAAAACCGATGTGGCTGGTTGACGTATCGATCGTTTCCGGGTGCCGCGCTGCCGGGCGATAGCGCTGGCAATGGTTCGCGGCGCACAGGTGTGATCCGCCTTTCAGCACCTTGCGCCCGATCCGGATTTGCGGCTGGGCCTTGTCCAGACTGCCTTTCAGGGTTCCGCCGCGCGGATTGCTGATCGTGCAGCAGGCCTGCGGGCTGGCCTTGCGGATGGGCGCGGGGTGTTCTTCCCACCAGTCACGGGTCCATTCCCAGACATTGCCGATCATGTCGTAAAGCCCGTGGCCATTGGCCGGGAAACTGCCCACCGGAGAGGTCCGTTCCCACCCGTCTTCGCGGGTGTTGGCAAAGGGAAACAGGCCCTGCCAGTAATTGGCCATCATCTGGCCTTGCGGGGCGAGCTCGTCCCCCCAGGCAAAAGCCTTGCCTTCCAGCCCGCCGCGCGCGGCGAATTCGTGCTCGGCCTCGCTCGGCAGCTCCTTGTCCGCCCAGGCGGCATAGGCGGCGGCATCGCTCCACGCGACATGGACCACCGGGTGGTCCCACAATTCCAGCCCGTCAAGATCGCTGTCCGGACCCAGCGGATGGCGCCAATCGGCCCCGAAAGTGAACGACCACCAATGGTGGAATTCATGCAGCGGAACCGGACCCGCCGTCTTGGTGAAAACCAGCGATCCGGCGCGGTCCATTCCTGGCAGCATGCCGGGATAGTCCGCCGGATCGGGCGCGATTTCGGCTAGGGTGACATGGCCGGTCGCCGCAACGAATGCGGCGAACTGGCGGTTGGTGACCGGGGTGTCATCAATCCAGAAACCGTCCACCGCCACCTGGCGCAGCGGCGCTTCCTCGGGATACCAATCGAGCGAGCCCATGGTAAAGCTGCCCCCGGCGATCCAGCGCATGCCGGGCCGGTCAGCGCCTGCTGGTGGTTCTGCTTGCGGGATCTGGTCCATGTCTGTCGTCCTGTCAGATCCGAACCCTAGAACACCGGGGTAATCCGCCGCAATTCGCCAGACGCACCATCGGTGATGATCCACAGCGATCCGTCCTGCCCTTCGGCAATATCGCGGGTGCGGACATTCAGGTTGAAGCGCTGCACTTCCTGCGCGGTGTCACCCGTCAGGCGGACGCGGATCAGCGCCTTTGATGACAGCCCGGTCAACAGGATGTCACCGCGCCAGTCAGCAAATTCGTTGCCTTTGTAAAAGATCATTCCGGCCGGTGAAATGACCGGCGACCAGCTGAACCTGGGTGCTTCAAAGCCATCGCCAGCGGCATGATCGGGGATAGGATCACCGCTGTAGTGATCGCCATTGGAAACCGCCGGCCAGCCATAGTTGCGGGCCGAGAAGATCAGGTTCAGCTCGTCCCCGCCCATCGGCCCCATCTCGCTGGACCACAGGCGGCCATCGGGCGCGAACGCCAGGCCATACTGGTTGCGGTGGCCCAGCGACCAGATCTCGCTCCGCGCGCCTGCCTGCCCGACATAGGGATTGTCGGGCGGCACAGTGCCGTCGGGGAAGATCCGGATGATCTTGCCAAGGTTGTTGTCCAGGCTGAACAGGAAATCCTTGTCCAGTTCCTGCCGGTCACCCGAAGTCAGGAACAGATAACGCCCATCGGGTGAAAAGGTGATCCGCCCGCCCGGCTCGCCCGATCCGGCAAAGGCCACGATGGTTGGCTGCTGGCGGAACAGTTCGGTCACACTGGTCAGGCTGGCTCCGCCGCTGTCCTCGGTCAGCCGGGCAGAGGCCAGGGTCATGCGTTCGGGAAACAGCGCGGGATCATCCTTGGCCCGGCCAAGCCGCGCGGCGGATGGATCGCGCACCATGTAGGTGAAGTAGATCATCCGTGACACCGCGAAATCCGGGGCCAGGGCCACGTCAAGCATGCCGATGCTGGCGGGCAGGCCGCTAACCGGCGTGATCGCGCCCGCCGGGGTAATAAGCGAAAGCGCCCCGGGATTGCTGCGCCGGGTCACCAGGAACCGGGTGTCCGGCAGCACTTCCAGTGCCCAGGGATTGGCAATCGCCGCGATCGCGGTGGACTGCGTGACAGCGGTAACGGGCTTGGGCGGCGGGGGC
>NZ_MWLM01000028.1 GCF_002198665.1 Novosphingobium sp. B 225
CCCCACCGCCACCATCACCGCCCCGCGCCGGGTGCTGCTGGGCCTGCTGTTCCTGAAACTGCCGATCGAGCAGCTGGAAATGGCCGGTCTCAGGATCGAAGGTGACCGTGCGGCGGTGCAGGCCTGGGTCGATGCGCTCGATCCGCTGGGCGGCGGGTTCAATGTGGTGGAACCCTGATCCGCCGCTTGACCCGCGCCCCGCGGGTTCGATATTGCCGGACTGCACGGGTGCGCGATCAATCGAACCGGGAAAGCTTGGAATGCCGCGTTTCGTCAGCCGCGCCCTGATCGGCACAGGTCTGTTTCTGGCACTGGCCAGTGCGGGTCAGGCCCAGTCCTTTGCCGACCGGTTCACGGTGGATCAGGTGCGGCGGGTGGCCCAGACCGGACCTACCGCGACGTTCAAGTCCGCCGAAGCGCTGCGCCTTGCCAACGGCAATCCGGTGGTCGTGCTGATTACACCGGGCGGCATCGTGGTATCGGTGTTTGGCTGGACCTGCACCCCCACCGGCTGCGATGAGGCGCGCCTGCTTGCCACGGTCAGCCCGCCCAAAGGGATAGACCGCCAGCAACTGGTCGATCGGTTCAACGAACAGCCGCGCTGGGCCGGTGCCTATGTTGACGGTGACAAAGTGAGCTTGCGCGGCAGCCTGCCCTATGCGGGCGGGATCAGCGATGCCAATCTGGCCCAGTATCTGGCGTCGATGGCGCACCACGCCGCCCGGCTGGCCGCGGGGCAATTTTGATGCGCCGCCCCGTGCTGGCCGCCGCCGTAGTGGCGCTGACCCTGGGCGGCGCGGCGCAGGCCGGGGGAGGACCGGCTGCCGCAACCGCCACCCCGATCCCCACCAATCTGGCCCGCTATGATGAAGCGCAATTGCGCGCCGTTCTGGCCGACATGGGCTGGAAAGCGGAGTTTTCGGGCAACGGCAAGGCACCCTACCTGGGGGTCTGGTCCAAGCTTGGCCTGCCGTACCAGATTTCCGGGATCCAGTGCGCCGATGCGGCTGCCCAGAACTGCGAGGCGATCCGGCTGCGCTATCGCAATGCATTGCAGCATGCCGACGCAGCGGGGATCGCGCGGCGGCTTAATGCCAAGCAGTATTTCCTGCGTGCAACCTTCTCGGCCGCCCCCGGTGGCGGAACGGCGAGCTTTGAGCCGGAACGGGTGATCGTGCTGAAAGGCGGGGTCAGTCCGGCCCAGATCAAGGCCAACCTGGCCGAGTTCGAAAGCTGGATCGTGCAGCTTATCCCGGGGATCGGGTTGGCTTTCCCGGCGTCCTATTCCGGCCTGACACCGGGCCTGTACAGCATGACGATGTCGACCGGCTCTGGTTCATTCAGCCAGAACATCTGCCTGACACCGTCCGATGTGCGCGACCCGATCCTGAAAGTCGCGGCGGACATGACCAATGGCGGCAGCGGCTGTTCGGTCTCCAACGGCACCGGCTCGGCGACGATGCAGTGCACCGGGCGGATCGTGGAAGGCAACATTTCCGCCAGCGGGATGAGCACCAGCCTGCGCTTTTCCGGCAACGCCCTGATCGATACCGACAACATGGGCGGGCGGGCGCGAATTCAGTTTCAGGGCAGCGCCAGCCGCACCGGGGATTGTTAGTTAGAAGTCCCCACGTTCCTTGCGGATCGTGTACCACTTTTCGACGTTGACGTTGTGCTGTTCCAGCGTGCTGGCAAACTGGTGCCCGCCGGTGCCGTCCGCGACCATATAGAGCGCGTCGGTTTGGGCCGGGTGGAGCACGGCGGCGATCGAGGCTTTGCCGGGGTTGGTAATCGGGCCTTTGGGCAGGCCCAGCATCGAATAGGTGTTGTAATCGTTGACCGCCTGGATCTCGCTCTGACGGATGCGGCGGCCGAGTGGTTTGCCCTTGGTGATCGGGTAGATGATGGTCGGATCGGCCTGGAGCATGATCCCCTGCCGCAGGCGGTTGGAATAGAGCCCGGCCACGATCGTCCGTTCGCTGGGTTTGCCGGTTTCCTTTTCCACGATCGAGGCGAGCGTCAGCGCTTCTTCGGGGGTCTTGACCACCAGCCCCTGTTCGCGCGCCGCCCACAATTCGCCCAGCGCGCGCTGCATCGCGGCCTGCATCCGCAGCAGCACAGCCTGACGGCTTTCGCCGCGCTCAATCTCGTAAGTATCGGGCAGGATCGATCCTTCGGCGGGCACATCAATGCTGCCGGTCAATTGCTGGTTGGCCATCAGCCGGTCATAAACCATCACCGAAGGCATGCCTTCGGGCACGGTGACGAACCGGCGCAGCACTTCATCGCCCTGAATGATCGAGAGGATCTGCGACGGGCTGGCCCCCTTGGGTAGCAGGAATTCACCTGCCTTGATCGATGCGCCCACGCCAAACACCCTCGCACGCGCCTTGAAGAAGCTGGCGGAACTGATCGCCCCGTCCTTTTCCAGCTTGGCCGCCACGCTGGACAGACTGGAACCATCAGGAACGGTGAACGGCGTATCCTTGGCCAGCGGCCCGGCGCTGAACCAGCCGCTGACGAACCAGCCCAGCAGCAGCACAACTGCCAGGACCGTTGCCAGAACGCCGCGACGGATCATCAGTCTTCGACTGCCTTGACGATCAAGCTGGCATTGGTGCCGCCGAACCCGAAGCTGTTGTTGAGCGCGGCGCGAACCCGGCGCGGCTTGGCCGTGTGTGGGACCAGATCGACGCCTTCGGTGCCTTCATCCGGGTTGTCCAGATTGAGCGTGGGCGGGACAATCTGATCGCGGATCGCCAGGATGCAGAAGATCGTTTCAACCGCACCCGCGCCGCCCAGCAAGTGGCCGATCGCGCTTTTGGTGCTGCTCATCGAAGCGCCGCCCAGATCGGCACCCAGCACGCGCTTGACCGCGCCCAGTTCGATCGTATCGGCCATGGTCGAGGTGCCGTGGGCGTTGACATAGTCGATGTCGCCCGGCTCCATCCCGGCTTTCCGCATCGCCATCCGCATCGACAGTTCCGCGCCCTTGCCTTCGGGGTGGGGGGCGGTGACGTGATAGGCATCGCCCGACAGGCCATAGCCGACCACTTCGGCATAGATCTTCGCGCCGCGCGCCTTGGCGTGTTCGTATTCTTCCAGCACCACCACGCCCGCGCCTTCGCCCATGACGAAACCGTCACGGTCCTTGTCATAGGGGCGGCTGGCCTGCTCGGGCCGGTCGTTGTAGCTGCAGTTGAGCGCACGAGCCTGGGCAAACCCGGCCACGCCAAGCGGGTTGACGGTGCCTTCCGCCCCGCCCGCCAGCATCACATCGGCATCGCCATCCTTGATCATCCGCGCGGCATCGCCGATCGAATGGGCCCCGGTGGAGCAGGCGGTGACGACGGCGTGGTTGGGGCCCATCAGCCCGTACTTGATGCTGACCTGGCCCGAGATCAGGTTGATCAGGCGGCCATGAACGAAGTGCGGCGATACGCGGCTGGGGCCCTTTTCATGGAGCACGATCGATTCGCTTTCGATCCCCGGCAGACCGCCGATACCCGAGCCGATCGAACAGCCGGTGCGCAGCTTCAGGTCTTCATCCATATCGACCAGACCGGCATCTTCCAGCGCCTGCCCGGCGGCATCGATGCCATAGATGATGAACGGATCGACCTGGCGCTGGACCTTGTGGTCCACCCGCTTGCCCGGATCAAAGCCGTATTCGTGATCCGGCCCCTTCACTTCACAGGCGATGGTGCACTTGTGGTCAGTGGTATCGAATCGCGTGATCGGGCCTGCGCCGCTTTTTCCGGCGATCAGGTTTTTCCACGTGGTTTCCACGTCCCCGCCCAGCGGTGTGACAAGGCCCAGTCCGGTTACGACGACACGGCGCATTCGACTCTCCAAGTTCCTTAAACGCAACAGGCCCAGCCCGCGGGGGCTGAGCCTGTCGTTACCCGGTCAGGCCGCCGAAGCGACCTTGGCGCACCATGACGGCAGCGCCGGACAGGGCATGTGGCTGAGGCAATCAGCCCTTGTTGCTGTTGATGTAGGTGATCGCATCGGCGACGGTGCTGATCTTTTCAGCCGCATCGTCGGGGATTTCCACGCCGAATTCTTCTTCGAAGGCCATCACCAGTTCAACGATGTCGAGCGAATCAGCGCCCAGATCGTCGATGAAGCTGGCATCTTCGGTGACCTTGTCGGCTTCGACGCCGAGGTGTTCGACCACAATTTTCTTAACCCGATCGGCGGTGTCGCTCATGGATGTGTCCCTTCGTGAACGGCAGATGAAAAACTCTGCCTCGCCCTAGAGAACGGCAAAGGCGCTGGCAAGTGGGCTTGGTGCGTTCGCCATGCCTTTACGAAAAATGAAAAGCAATTCATCCCCGATTGTGTGCGGTAATCTGGGCACGGGCGCGCAAGTTGCGGTCAATCCGGCCTGTCCCGGCAATGGCAGCACCATAATTGGGGGACATTTCCAGCACCTTGCGATAACCGGCATAGGCGGCTTGCTCCCCCTCTGCGCCGCGGGTTTCAGCGCACAGTGCCAGGTTGAACTGGGTTGGCACGTGGCCTGGATTGCCAGCCCCCACCTGGCTCCACACCTGGCAGGCAGCACGCGGATCGGACTTGGTCAGCCTGACCGCCTGCTTGAACCGGTCTGCATCAACTTTTGCCAGGCCCTTGCGGTTTTCATCAACCCGAACCTGCGCATCGGTATAACGCGGGGAAAATTCCAGCCGGAGCCGCTCTGCCACCCGGCCAACCAGTCCGCGCACCACATCGTTGCGATTGCGCGGCGGATTTTCATCCCCTTCGCACGAGCTGTCCTCCACCGTTTCCGGGGTGTCATCAGAGAAGATCAGGGTCCCGTCAGGCCCAACCATGCGCATCGCCACATCCAGCGTGATCCGGCGTTTGGAACATTTTACCTGGCGCTGTTCCTTGCGCAGGCATTTGCCATCCCCGTCTTTCTCCGCGCACTCCTCACGCTTTTCGGTGTAACGCTGGAACTGCACTTCGGCATCGGCCGTGCCGCGCAGCAAGGCATCGCCGCCGCTGGCGGTGGCTGCCGGCAGAACGCGAAACCAGGGCGTCCCGTCCACGCTGAGCCCTCGCAGCAGGTCTTCGATCCGGATCGTCAGGGCCGGACCTTCACTGCCGCCAAAGCCATCGACCACGATCGAACGCAGGGCTGCTGCTTCATCGTTGCGAGCGGGAATCAGGCCGAAAACCTGCAACACTTCGGCCTGAGCGGGAAGCGCCGAGAGGCCGAGCGCAAGGCCCGCGACAGTCAAAGCAAATGCACGCACGCCAATCCCTTTCGTCCGGGAAGCGACCCCCGGACGCAGGAATGCCGTGCCTGACGCCGCGGCGTCAACCCTTCTGCGGTTCGACCACCCGCAAGTGCAGTTCGCGCAGCTGCTTCATTTCAGCGAGCGAAGGCGCACCCATCAGCAGGTCTTCGGCGCGCTGGTTCATCGGGAACAGGGTAATTTCGCGAAGGTTCTGGACCCCGCACAGCAGCATGACCATGCGGTCCACCCCTGCCGCCATCCCGCCATGCGGCGGCGCGCCATACTGGAACGCGCGGTACATCCCGCCAAACCGTTCCTCGACATCGGCCTGAGACAGGCCAGTCAGCTCGAACGCCTTGACCATCAGATCCGGATGCTGGTTGCGGATCGAGCCCGAAGCCAGTTCATAGCCGTTGCAGACCATGTCGTACTGATAGGCCTTGATCGTCAAAGGATCCTGCGTCTGCAACGCTTCCAGCCCGCCTTGCGGCATCGAGAACGGGTTGTGCGCGAAATCGACCTTCTTGTTGTCTTCATCCCATTCGTAGAACGGGAAATCGACGATCCAGCAGAACCGGAACGCGTCCTGTTCGGTCAGGCCAAGCTGATCGCCCACCTTGACGCGCGCCGCACCGGCCAGCTTGGCGGCCTGTTCTTCCTTGCCTGCAGCAAAGAACGCGCCGTCGTTCGGGCCAAGGCCAAGCTGGTCCCACAGCGCGGCCATCTTGTCCTCACCATGGTTCTTGGCGATCGGGCCGCCGAACACGCCGTCCTTGCGGGTGGCATAGCCAAGGCCCGCGTGACCCTCGCTGCGGGCCCATTCGTTCATGTCGTCAAAGAACTTGCGCGACAAGCCGGCCGTTTCGGGGGCCGGGATCAGCCGCACCTTGCCGCCGCCGCCAACGATTTTTTCGAACAGGCCAAAGCCCGATGCGGTGAACTCTTCGGTCACGTCGCGGATCACCAGCGGGTTGCGCAGGTCCGGCTTGTCAGTGCCGTAATCCAGCATCGCCTGGGCATAGGGAATGCGCGGGAACTGGCCAGCCGGGGTTACTTGCTTGCCATCCGCGAACTTTTCAAAGATCCCGGCCATGACCGGTTCCATCGTTTCCCAGACCTCTTCCTGGGTGACGAAGCTCATTTCGAGGTCGAGCTGATAGAATTCGCCCGGGAGACGATCAGCGCGCGGATCTTCATCGCGGAAGCACGGGGCAATCTGGAAATAGCGGTCGAAACCGGCGACCATCAACAGCTGCTTGTACTGCTGCGGGGCCTGCGGCAGGGCAAAGAACTTGCCCGGGTGGATCCGGCTCGGCACCAGAAAGTCGCGCGCGCCTTCGGGGCTGGAGGCGGTCAGGATCGGGGTCGAAAACTCGGTAAAGCCGATGTCTTCCATCGCCCGCCGGGTTTCGCGGATCACCGCAGTGCGGGTCATGATATTGGCATGCAGCGTTTCACGCCGCAGATCGAGGAAGCGATAGCGCAGGCGGATATCTTCGGGATATTCCTGCTCACCCGCCACCGGCAGTGGCAATTCTTCCGCGCGGCTGAGCACGGTTGCAGCCCGCGCGAACACTTCGATCGCACCGGTCGGCAGATTGGCGTTCTCGGTTCCGCCCGCCCGCGCCTTGACCTCACCATCGATGGTCACGACCGATTCCAGCCGCAGTGCTTCCAGCACCGGCAAGGCCGGGCTGTCGGCATCAGCGACGATCTGGGTCATGCCATAGTGATCGCGCAGGTCGACAAACAGCACGCCGCCATGGTCGCGCTTGCGGTGGACCCAGCCCGACAGGCGGATGGTCTGGCCAACGTCAGAGGCGCGCAGCGCGCCGCAGGTGTGTGAACGATAAAGATGCATCGAAACTCTTTCCAATCGGCCCGCTTTCAGGCAGGGGCGAAAGCGCGGCTAACAGGCGATGGCCGCGACTTTGTCAAGCCGCGAGCCCGCACGGGCTCACTTACAGATAAGAACCATGCAGATACACCCCCTGATTACGACTTCCGAAGCACTTGCCGAACTGTGTGAGCGCCTGTCCAAAGCTGAATTCGTCTGCGTTGACACCGAATTCATGCGCGAAAACACCTATTGGCCCGAACTGTGCCTGATCCAGATCGCGGATGACAAGGAAGCCGCGGCGATCGATCCGCTGGCGCGCGACATCGATATGTCCCCGCTGCTTGACCTGCTGGTTGATAATGAGGACGTGCTGAAGGTGTTCCATGCCGGCGGACAGGACGTGGAAATCATCTACAACCTTACCGGCAAGACCCCGCACCCGATCTTTGACACCCAGATCGCGATGATGGCGATCAGCCAAAGCGAGCAGATCGGTTATTCCAATCTGGTTGAATCGTTTCTGGGCCTGCAGATCGACAAGGGCGCCCGCTTTACTGACTGGTCGCGCCGCCCGTTGACCGATCGCCAGATCGAATATGCGATTGGCGACGTCACCCACCTGTCAAAAATCTTCCCGAAGATGCTCCAGCGCCTGATCAAGACCGGGCGTGGGGTGTGGTTGAACATCGAAATGGAAAAACTGGCCGATCCGGCCAACTACAAGAACGATCCCGATCTGTCGTGGCAGCGGATCAAGGCCGCCGGGCGCAATCCGGCGATGCTGGGACGGCTGAAAGCGCTGGCCCACTGGCGCGAGCTGGAAGCGCAGGACAAAAACATCCCGCGCGGCCGGATTGCCCGCGATGAAACCGTGGCCGATATCGCCAGCCACCCGCCCAAGACCCAGGCCGATCTGGCCAAAGTGCGCGGGCTGTCCGCCGCGTGGAAGGACAACGAAATTGGCCGCCGGATGATGGCCGCGCTGGAAAGCGCCAAGCCGCTGACCGATCAGGAACTGCCCCCGCGCACCCCGCGCGGCGCCCCGCTGGGCAAGGAAGGCGCGCTGGTGGCGGACCTGCTCAAGCTGCTGCTCAAGATCCGCAGCCGCGAAATCGACGTCGCCTCACGCCTGCTGGCGCGCAGCGAAGACCTCGAACTGCTTGCCGCCGGGGTGCGCGAACTGCCGCTGCTGCAGGGCTGGCGTTATGAAGTGTTCGGCAAGGACGCGCTCGACCTGGTCGAAGGCAAGACCGCCTTTGCCGTGGTCAAGAACAAGCTGAAAATGGCCCACATCGACGAAATCGGCGGGAGCGAGCCGGACGCGGTGGAGTAATCAGCGCGCTCCGATCCATTCCTTCAGCGCCGCATCAACCCTGGCCTGCCAGCCGGTTCCGGTTGCGCGGAAGTGGTCAATAACGTCCCGCGACAAGCGAATGGTTGTGCAGACTTTTGTCGGAGCCTTTTGCTGACCACGCCCGCGCCGCATTTTGGCGGCAAGCTCAGGAAAGGCCTGATCAAATGGCACTGCATTGGCAAAATCCTCGGCAGTCCATTCGGGATTGTCCGAAACCGCTTCCAGATCGCTCTTGGTATATTTTGCCTTTATCATTGCAGCAACTGCCTTTCCTTGCGGCTGGCGGGTCTGGCTGAGACAATCGAGACTCCCTCGCTGCCCAGAACCGCGAAAATCACCGCGATAACTCCATCAAGCCTGCCAATCGCCGCGAACCGTCCCTGCCGGGCAGGCCTGACAATCGCGGAAAGGAAAAATTCCTCATCAATATCGACAAAATCGATGCCGTGCTTGGCGATATTGGCCAGACGCTTTGGCTCATCCCAAACGATTATCACCGTTACCCCCTTAAAGGCATTGCTCGCAGAGTCAATTAAATTGTTACTACAATTTAAATGCTCGTTCCCCACGTTGGCATGTTCCGGATTTTCATGCGATAGCCGCAGCCAATGACCACCTACCTCCCCACGCTCAAACAGCTCCAGTACCTCGTCTCGCTCCACGAACATGGCCATTTCGGCCGCGCGGCGGATGCTTGTTTTGTTTCGCAATCGACGCTTAGCGCGGGCCTGCGCGATCTGGAAAACCTGCTGGACGTGGTGCTGGTCGAGCGAACCAAGCGGGCGGTGCGGTTTACGCCGCTGGGCAACGCGGTGGTCGCCAAGGCGCACCGGCTGCTGCGCGAGGCGGAAGAGCTGAGCGACATGGTGCAAAGCGCCGGACAGCCGCTGTCGGGTGAAATGCGGATGAGTGTGATCCCCACGATCGCGCCGTTCCTGCTGCCCCGGATGCTGCCGCGCCTGCGCCGCGAACGCCCGCAGTTAAAGCTCTATTTGCGTGAGGAAACCAGCGCGGCAGCGATTGAAAGTCTGCATCACGGCCGCTCTGACTGCGTGCTGCTGGCCCTGCCCTATCCCACCGGCGAGGTGGAAAAGGAAACTATCGAACTGGATGCGCTGTGGGTCGCTTTCCCCAAGGACGATCCGCGCGATCCGCCGGATGAGATTTCGCCCGACCTGATCGACGAAAACCGCTTGCTGCTGCTGGAAGACGGGCACTGCCTGAAAGAGCACGCCCTTGCCGCCTGCAACCGCCCCGAACTGCGCGCCAGCGCGACCATGATCGGCACCAGCCTGCACACGCTGGTGCAAATGGTGGATAATGGCCTCGGCCTGACCATGCTGCCCGAAATGGCGCTCGATGCCGGGATTCTCAACGGCACCGACGTCGTCGCCCGCCCCTTGCGCAGCGACAGCGCCAACCGCGAAATCGCGCTGGTCTGGCGCAAGAACAGCCCGCGCGCAGAGGAATTCCGACTGCTGGCGGAAGAATTGCGCGCGGGATGATCCCGCCGCTCGACTTGCTCGGCTATACCGCCTCGCTCGCTTCGGGTGGAGCTTTCCTGCCGCAAGCGATCAAGGCGCTGCGCACCCGCCAGACGCGCGACCTGTCGCTCACATCGGTCGCGCTGGGCGCAGCGGGAACGGTGCTGTGGGCCAGCTATGGCCTGCTGATCCATAGCGGCCCGGTGACCATTTCGAACCTGGTGGTGATGCCCTTTGCCCTGGCGACGCTGTGGCTGAAGCTGCGATCGGGCTGACAGCTCCTGCCGCGGGTCAGCATTTCCAGCCGAACCGATTTTCCTACACGCCGCCGTTTTGGTATGGTTCAATCCGCTCTTTGAAACCGTCTATCCACTTGCCCAGGCGCACGCATACGCGTGAAAACGCCTGAAAAACGCATTTCTGTCACCTTTTTTGACGTAATGTTCTGAAATATGGAACAAAAACGCCCGGACACCCTGTCACCTTTTTCGCCGCAGGAATGGCGGAAATGCGTGAGTTACGGCAGACAGTGTCACCCGGTTGTCACTTTGGCACAGGCCGGTTCAAGACCGCAGGTTCCGATCAAACTCAAGACCGCGCACTCAACTGCGATTCGTTGCAGGTTCGCTCCACTATTCCTCGATTTTCCATTGGACCCGGGTGTTGAACTTGCGGATCTTGCCTTTTTCCGGCCCGCGCCATGGACCGAATTTCCCTTTCTCCCGCACAATCTCACAAGCGCGCTGATCGAGTTTTGGCGAAAGGCTGGGGACCAGTATCCGGCAATCGGTGACCTTGCCCTTGGGGTCCACTTCAAAGGCGATCTGGGTTGATGTCTCTCCGACCGCCACGATTTCCTGTGTGACCGGATCCATCACCGGCGCAGGCGCAGGCGCAGCCGTTGCCGGACTGGCTGCAACTGCAAGAAAGGCGAGCCACAGCAACAGCGCTCAATCCATGTGCTTCAGGCCGACCCGCAGGTAATCCCACCCGGTAATCACCGTCAGCGCCGCCGCCGCCCACAGCGTAGTCAGGCCGACGGTATGGGGGAAATTCATGGTCATGCCGCCCAGTGTCATGGTCCAACCCGGCACGGCCTCGCCCAGGATCAGCGCACCCAGGCAGACCATCTGGAATGTGGTCTTCCATTTGGCGAGAGCGCTGACCGGCACCGAGACGCGCAGTCCGCCCAGAAATTCGCGCAGGCCCGAAACCGCAATCTCGCGAATCAGGATCACCAGCCCGGCCACCACGTGCATATCGCCCACATAGGGCCCGGTCAGCACACCCTGAGCACTCAGCACCAGAATCACCGCGGCGACCATGATCTTGTCCGCGATCGGATCAAGGAACTGGCCAAGCCTGCTTACCGCGCCCTGCGCCCGCGCCAGGTAGCCATCGAAATAGTCGGTAATCCCCATCAGGCAGTAGAGCACAAAGGCCACGCCATAGCCGAACTTCCACTGCGGCCACCACAATAGCGCGACCAGCAAAGGCACCGCGACGATCCGCGACAGGGTGAGAAGGTTGGGGAGGCTCCACATCGCCCCCCTGCATAGCGCTTGCCGGTTGCGCGCAAAAGAGACGATTGGGGCTTGTCCGCAGGGTAAGTGCCGCTAGGGTCCGCGGCGACCAAGGGCCTGAAAGAATCCACGGAATGACCACCCAGACCCATCTGATCCACAGTCGGCGCTTTCTGCCGCTGTTCGTTACCCAGCTTTTGAATGCCTT
This sequence comes from Novosphingobium sp. B 225, assembly GCF_002198665.1. Classification (GTDB taxonomy): domain Bacteria; phylum Pseudomonadota; class Alphaproteobacteria; order Sphingomonadales; family Sphingomonadaceae; genus Novosphingobium. Next base: position 11,659 of record NZ_MWLM01000028.1, read on the forward strand.
CAACGACAACCTGTTCAAGAACGCCATGGTGCTGTTCGTGGTGTACGACGTGTACCGGAGCGAACAGGCCGAGGCCCAGTTCAGCGCGATTGCTTCGGGGCTGTTTATCCTGCCTTTCTTCGTGCTTTCGGCGATTGCCGGACAGCTGGCGGACATGCGCGACAAGGCGCGGATTATCCGGATCGTCAAGGCCTCCGAAATCCTGATCATGCTGGTGGGCGCGGCCGGTCTGGTGATGGCCTGGTCGGGCATGGCCGTTACGGCAATCGCAGTGCCGCTGATGCTGCTCGCGCTGACCGGAATGGGGATCCATTCCACCTTCTTCGGTCCGATCAAGTACGCGATCCTGCCGCAACACCTGCGACCCGATGAAGTGTTGGCCGGAACCGGGCTGGTCGAAGCCGGGACCTATATCGCCATTCTGGCCGGTACGATCCTGGCGGGCTGGCTACCGGTTGAATGGGCTGCGGTGGGCGTGGTGCTGACTGCGCTGGTCGGCTACCTGATCAGCCGCAAGGTGCCCGATGCGCCGCCCTATCACGATGCCGAACCACTCGATTACCACTTCATCCGCGCCTCGATCCAACTGGTCCGCAATACCAGCCAGGACCGGCGGGTGTTCCTGGCGATCATGGCGATCAGTTTCTTCTGGGCCGTGGGCACTGTATTGTTCGTGCAGTTTCCGCCGCTTGCCAAGAATGTTCTGTCGGCCAGCAAGGAAGTGTCCAGCCTGTTCCTGGTGATCTTCTCGGTCGGGGTCGCAATCGGTTCGGTTTCGGTCAACGCGCTGCTGAAAGGCACGGTTTCGGCCCGTTATTCACCGCCTTCGGTGATCGTGATGGGCCTGTTCGTGGTCGGCTTTTTCGAAGTGTGTCGCGAATGGCCCGATCATCCCGCCGGGGTCATGCTCAACGTCGGGCAATTCATGGCCGAACCGCTCGCCGTGCCGCTGCTGCTGACCTTGCTGGGGATCGCAGTGGCGGGGGGTATGTTTGTTGTCCCGCTCTATGCCTTTCTCACCACATTTGTGGACAAGGCGAAGACATCGCGGACCATCGCGGCGAACAACATTGTCAATTCAGGGGCAATGGTGATCGGATCGCTGGTGGCCACCGGGCTGTCCGCCGCCGGAGTGCCGATTGTCCAGCAACTGCTGCTCAGCGCCGCAATGTGCCTGGTGTCCGCCTGGATCGCGAAACTGCTGGTTGCGGCGGAACGTCAGGCGATAAATACCGATACGCCAACAAAGCAGGCGCAGTAGGCGACCACGAAATCGCGCAGATCGGACAGCTGGAACCAGCTGGGTCGTTTCACGCGCAGCGGCTGGGTGCCCTGACGAACATGCGGGGGGAGACTCGCCAGGAATGGGTGCCGGGCGGTTTCATCGGTGAGGACAAGTGACCTTCTCATGGCCGTGGGGTTAAGAAATTGTTCACCATCGCACCAGCCGGAAAATCACGGTTAACGGCCAGTTTCCCGTTGTGGGACAGTAACCATTTGCCTTGGTTAACCGTCCGAATAGTTGCCCACGAAACCAGTTGAGGATAAGTGCCGGAAATGACCGAACATCACAGTGTCAACGGCGGCCGCCTGCTGGTCGACTGCCTGATCGAACAGGGTTGCGACCGGATTTTCACCGTGCCGGGGGAAAGCTTCCTCGCCGTGCTCGATGCGCTCCACGATTCGCCACGAGTGCAAAGCGTGGTCTGCCGCCAGGAAGGCGGCGCAGCGTTCATGGCCTGCGCGGACGGAGCGATGACTGGCAAGCCCGGCGTGTGTTTCGTCACCCGCGGCCCCGGGGCAACCAATGCCAGCATCGGCGTCCACATCGCCATGCAGGATTCGCAGCCGATGATCCTGTTCATCGGCGATGTTGACCGCGGCATGCGCGACCGGGAAGGGTTTCAGGAGGTCGATTTTCAGGCGATGTTCGCACCGCTGTGCAAATGGGCCGCCCGGATCGACGATGCCGCGCGCATCCCGGAATACATCGCCCGCGCCTGGTCCACCGCCACTGCCGGACGCCCCGGCCCGGTCGTGCTGGCCCTGCCCGAGGACATGCTGCTGGACGAGGTTACCGGCCAGTACCCCCGCCCGGCGGTGCACCGCCCGGCGCAGGTCCCCTGCCCCGATGCCATGCACGCGATGATGGATCTGATCGCCGATGCTGCCGCCCCGATCGCGATCATCGGCGGCGCGGGCTGGCACGCCAAGGCGCGCGAACACTTCACCGAATTTGCCGAACGGATCGGGCTCCCCGTCGCCGGAGCTTTCCGCCGACAGGACGCAATTGCCAATTCCAGCAAGGTCTGGGCCGGAAACCTGGGTTACGGCCCCAACCCAAAGCTGGTCGAACGGATCAAGCTGGCCGACCTCGTACTGGTGGTCGGCGCGCGGCTGGGGGAAGCGACGACTGACAGCTATACCCTGGTCACTCCGGAACACCCCGGTCAGACCCTGATCCACATTCACCCCGATCCCGCCGAACTGGGCCGGGTTTACCGCACCGACTTGTCAATTTGCGCCGATATGGCCGAATTCGCCGAGGCTGCCGCGCTGTGGGACGATGATGTGGTGCCGTTCGATGCGGGCGATGAAGCGCACCTCGAATGGCTCGATTGGTCCACCCCGCGCCCCGGCCCCTACTCGCTCGACATGGCGAGCTGCGTCGCGGCGATGCGCGCTGCGCTGCCCGATGACTCGATCATCTGCAACGGCGCGGGTAATTTTTCGGGCTGGTGGCACCGCTATTGGCACTACAACGGCTTCCCGAGCCAGCTCGCACCCACCAACGGTTCGATGGGCTATGGCGTCCCCGCCGCCGTCGCTGCCGCGCTGCGCCATCCGGAACGCACCGTGGTTGCCCTGGCCGGGGACGGCGATTTTCTGATGAACGGGCAGGAACTGGCCACTGCGATGCAATATGGCTGCGACCTGCTGGTCGTGCTGGTCGACAACGGGTCTTACGGCACGATCCGGATGCACCAGGAACGCGAGTTTCCGGAACGCGTTTCGGCCACCACGCTCGCCAATCCGGACTTCGCCGCCCTTGCGCGAGCCTATGGCGGCTGGGCTCAGCGGATCGAGACCACGGCCGAGTTCGAAAGCGCACTGGCAGAGGCTCAGGACCGCAAGGGGCTGCGGCTGCTGCATCTGGTCATCGATGTCGAACAGCTCAGCGCCGGGGGGGCCACCGTTTCGGGGCTACGGGCCAAGGCGAAGGGCTGATCAGCCCTCGGCCAGCTTCAGGATGTAGTCCCACTCTGACTGGGCCACGCCCGAAACCGAAAGGCGGAATTTGGTGAGCAGCTCCATCTCGGCCAGTGCCGGATCGGCCTTGATTTCCTTAAGCGTCACCGTGCGCGCCAGTTTGCGCACCGGTTTCAACCTGACCGCCGACCAACGCCCCAGATCGTCGCTGGGGTCCTGAAAGGCCGCCACCGAAATTTCTGCAATGCCAACAATCTCAACCCCAATGTTGGAGTGATAGAAGAACACCTGGTCCCCCACCTGCATCGCCCGCATGTTGTTGCGCGCCGTGTAATTGCGCACTCCGTCCCAGGTGCCTTCTCCTTCGGCTACCAGATCGTCCCAGCTGTAGACGTCCGGTTCGCTTTTCATCAGCCAGTGGTTTTTGATTTTGCTCATGCCAGCGCCCGTGAAAGTGTCTATGTCCTGCCCATAGCCATACATTTGCAGACAGGTCCATAATGCCGCTCTCCACTCTCCCCATTCTCTCGCTGGCCGATAGTCCCACCGCGTTTTCGCAGGCGATCGGCGATAGCTTCAAGACCTTCGGCTTTGCCATGGTCAAGGATTTCGACATTGATCGCGGGCTGATCGACCGCGCCTGGGAACTGTCCAAGGCGTTCTTCGACCTGCCGACCGAAGAGAAGCTGCGCTACCACGACGCCGCAATCGCCGGGGCGCGCGGCTATACTCCGTTCGGGGTTGAAATCGCCAAGGATGCCAAGGCGCATGATCTGAAAGAATTCTGGCACATCGGCCGCGATCTGCCGCCGGGCAGTCCGCTGGCCTCATCGATGCCGCCCAACGTGTGGCCCGCCCGGCCTGACCATTTCCAGCAGGTGTTCAGCGAACTCTACCGCCAGTTCGACGCGACCGGCGCGACCATCCTGTCGCGGATCGCGGTCTATCTGGGGCTGGACGAACACTGGTTTGATGCGGGGATCGAGGATGGTAATTCGGTGATGCGGCTGCTGCATTACCCGCCAATCCCTGATGCCACCGGCGAATCGATCCGCGCCGGTGCACATGGTGACATCAATCTGATCACCCTGCTGCTTGGCGCGGAAGAGGCCGGACTGGAACTGCTGACCAAGGAAGGCAATTGGATCAGCGCCTCTCCGCCCGAAGGCGCGCTGGTGATCAACGTGGGGGACATGCTGGAACGGCTGACCAACAACCTGCTGCCCAGCACAATCCACCGGGTCCGCAATCCCGATCCGCAGCGCGCCAGCTTCAGCCGCTATTCGATGCCGTTCTTCCTGCACCTGCGCAGCGATTTCCCCTTTGTCACGCTGCCGCAATGCATCAGCGCGGACAATCCGGATCGCTACCCGGTTTCGATCACGGCGGATGATTTCCTGCAGCAACGCCTGCGTGAAATCGGCCTGAAAAAGTAGCTTCGCCCCAACCGCAGCCCCGGGCAGGTCGTTTCAGGCTTAACACAAAATTCAGGTAGGCATGCGATTCCCCGGTTGAAACTGGCATCAGGGGGCCGCCAGCCATGGCCAAACCGGAATCCGCAACTGCTGCACCACGAACGGGGAACGAGCCTCCCCTGGTCAAGGCCAAGCGCGATGTGATCGCGCTGGGCATCGTCGTAGCATCGATCATCATGTTCGTCGGCACGGGCAGCACGGTCTTGCCGCAAGTGGTGAAAGCCCTTGCCGGACACGGCGGCGGGCCCGACATGCTGCTGACCAACGCGCTGCTGCTCAACATCGCGCTCGTGATCTTTGGCTGGCGCCGCTATGCCGAACTGACCGGCGAAGTGCAGATCCGCCGCCTGGCCGAGGAACAGGCCAAGATTCTGGCCGTCACCGATCCGCTGACCGGCTGCCTCAATCGCCGCTCAATCGCCAGCCAGACCGATGATCTGGTCCGTCAGGCCCATGCACAGGGCGAAAGCGTGGCGATGATCATGCTTGATCTGGATAACTTCAAATCGGTCAACGATTTGCACGGTCATGCCGCTGGCGATACCATGCTGCGAACCGCAGCAGAGCGGATCGCCGGACAATTACCGGAACGCGCCATGCTGGCTCGGATCGGGGGCGATGAATTTGCCTGCGTCGTGCCGTTTGATCCCGCCCAAAGCGCCGCGATTGACCGGATCACCGCCAATCTGATCGCAGCAGTGAGCGAACCGGTGCAGCATGGCGATGCCCGCGTCGAATCCACAATTTCCGTTGGTCTTGCCAGTACCGAACCGGGAACCGAGCTGGATTCGCAGGCGTTGATGCATATGGCCGATATTGCGATGTATCAGGCCAAGAAGCGGGGGCGGAACCGCTATTGCTGGTTCGATCCGGCGATGGAAAGCGAGCTGCGGTTCCGCAGTGAACTGGAAACCGGGATTCGCCGCGGCATCTCGCTTGGCGAATTCGTCCCGTTCTATGAAAAGCAGATTGACCTGTCGACCGGCCATCTGGTTGGCTTCGAAATGCTCGCGCGCTGGCGCTCGCCAACGCTCGGCTCAGTCAGTCCGGAAGTCTTCATCCCCGTCGCCGAGGAAATCGGCGCGATTGCCGAACTTTCAGAGAGCCTGATCCGTCAGGCGCTGGCCGATGCCCGGTTCTGGCATCCGCGCCTGACTTTGTCGGTCAACATCTCACCGGTCCAGCTGCGCGATCCGTGGTTTGCACAAAAACTGCTCAAACTGTTGGTCGAAGCCAATTTCCCGCCGAGCCGGCTGGAAATCGAAATCACCGAAACAAGCCTGCATGACAACATGGGGCTGGTCCGTTCGCTGATCACCAGTCTGAAGAACCAGGGCGTCCGGATCAGTCTGGATGATTTCGGCACCGGCTATTCCTCGCTGTCACAGCTGCGCAGTCTGCCGTTTGACCGGATCAAGATTGACCGCAGCTTCATCATGACCCTGCCCGACAGCCCGGATAGCGCAACAATCGTCCGCTCGATCATTGCAATGGGTGAAGGACTGGGTCTGCCGGTTACCGCCGAAGGAGTCGAAACGCCCCGGGTGCTGGAAGCGTTGCAGCAATTCGGATCGCTGAAGGCGCAAGGGTTCCTCTATGGCATGCCCAGCTCAGCCGATGCCGTCTTTGCCGAACTGGAACAACTTGATCTGGTACTGCAGCCGACAACCGAGGAGCCGGCGGTAGCGAGCGAGACCGAAGTACCCGCAGCGCCCCGCGCCAAGCGCGCCTGAGCCGCAGGTCTGGACGCTGGCACGCCCAGCGCCTAAAGCGCGGGCCATGCGGGTTCCCTTCGTCAAGATGCACGGCCTTGGCAACGATTTCATCGTGCTGGATGCGCGCGCCGATGCCGTGCCCGCGATGACCAATAGGCTCGCCGCTGCGTTGGCGGACCGCAAGACCGGGATCGGCTGTGACCAGCTGATCCTGCTGGAACCCTCTGCAAGCGCCGATTTCCGGATGCGGATCTTCAATGCCGATGGCGGAGAGGTAGAGGCCTGCGGCAATGCCACCCGCGCGGTAGGCCTGCTGCACGGCGGCCCCGCGCGGATCGAAACACTGGGCGGCCTGCTCCGCGCCGATCCGGCAGAGGGCGGGATTGCGGTCGACATGGGTGAGCCTCGCTTTGAATGGGATCAGATCCCGCTCGCCTATGCAATGGATACCCACACTTTGCCGGTCGGCTGGGACCTGCTTGATGCGCCAACCTGCGTCAACGTCGGCAATCCGCATGTGATCTTCTTCGTGCCCGATTGCGCAGCGGTGGCGCTCGACCGGCTGGGGCCTGAGATAGAGCATGACCCGCTGTTCCCGCAGCGCGTCAACGTCAACGTCGCGACCGTGCTGGACCGCACACATCTGCGCCTGCGCGTGTGGGAACGCGGCGTGGGTGAGACGCGCGCTTGCGGCACGGGCGCCTGCGCCACGGCGATCGGCGCAATGCGGCGCGGACTGGCCGAGCGCCGGGTCACCATCTCGCTCACCGGGGGCGATCTGACGATCGATTGGACCGCAGAGGGCCGGATCCTGATGACCGGCCCGGCGGCGGAAAGCTTTCGCGGAACATTCGATCCCGCCGACTACGGAGCGGCGGGGTGACCCTTGAGGTCGTATCGCTGGGCTGCCGGCTGAACCTGTCGGAAAGCGAGGACCTGCGCCGGCTCCTTGCGGCCGAGAACGAACTGGTGGTGATCAATTCCTGCGCGGTCACCGCCGAGGCCGTGCGCCAGACCCGTCAGGCAATCCGCCGCGCGCGCAAGGCCCGACCAAACGCGCGCCTGCTGGTCACCGGCTGCGCAGCAGAGGTTGAGCGTGATGCGCTGGCGGCGATGCCCGAGGTGGACGGCCTGATTCCCAACCCCGCCAAGCTCGATCCGCGCCAGTGGAATGTCCCGCCCGCGCCCGTGGCGGACACCCGCACCCACACCCGTGCTTTCATCGCGGTTCAGAACGGCTGCGACCACGCCTGCACCTTTTGCGTGATCCCGCAGGGCCGCGGGCCGAGCCGTTCGCTGAGCGTGGCCGAAGCGCTGCGCGAGACCGAACGGCATCTGGTGCAAGGCGCGCGTGAAGTGGTGCTGACCGGGGTGGACCTGACCAGCTGGGGCCACGATCTGCCCGGCGAGCCCCGGCTTGGCTCGCTGGTCGCAGCCATTCTGGCGGCGTTCCCGGCCCTGCCCCGGCTGCGCCTGTCCTCGCTCGACGGAGTGGAGATCGATCCCCTGCTGCTTGACCTGCTGGGCGGTGAGGCGCGGGTCATGCCGCATGTCCACCTCTCGCTCCAGCACGGGCATGACCTGATCCTGAAACGCATGAAACGCAGGCACTTGCGCCATGATGCGGAGAATCTGGTCGAACAACTGCGCCTGCGCCGCCCTGACATTGCCTTTGGTGCCGACCTGATCGCGGGCTTTCCAACCGAGGATGATACGGCACATCAGGCGAACCTGTCGCTGGTGCGTGACCTCGGTTTGGTTCATGTCCACACCTTCCCCTACTCCCCCCGCCCCGGCACGCCCGCCGCGCCGCGCAGTTCG
>NZ_MWLM01000029.1 GCF_002198665.1 Novosphingobium sp. B 225
GTGCGGGAACACCAGCCAGTCTTCGGTTTCGTGGACGTAGAAGTCGGGCTGCAGCGGCGTCTTGTTGCGGCTGGGTTTGTAGTACACCGTCGCGATCCGCACCGTTTCGGGCATGTTGGCGCGGCAGCGGTGTTTGAGTTCGCGCAGGAACGCCTGGATTGAGCGGCCGCTGTCGAACACATCGTCGATCACCAGCAGGCGGTCGGTGGGGCATAGCGTGTCGACCAGATAGCCCAGCGCATAGACGCGGACTTCCTTTTGCTGGTCGATCCCCGCGTAGCTGCTGGTGCGGATCGCGATGTGATCGGCTTCGATGCCGTTGTATTCGAGCAGTTCCTGCACCGCGATCCCGATTGGCGCGCCGCCGCGCCACACGCCGACGATGTGGGTGGGGCGAAACCCGGCGTCGATGATGCGGTTGGCAAGGCGGTAGCTGTCGATCAGCAGGTCGTCGGCGGACAGATAGGTCTTGTCGGTCACTGCGCCGCCGCCCGCACTGCGGCCACATGGCGGGCAATGTCTTCGCCCGGCAGGAACGATCCGGTGAAGCTGTTTTCCGCCAGCTGCACCAGCTCTGCCGCGCTCAGGCCCAGGGCCTTGGTGATGCTGCGGAAATTGTCATTCATATAGCCGCCGAAATAGGCCGGATCGTCCGAATTGACCGTGACCTTGAGACCAAGGTCCAGCATCCGTTTCACCGGGCTGCTCGCCATATCGGGGATCACGCACAGCCGCAGGTTGCTTTGCGGGCAGACGGTGAGCGTCAGTCCGGCCTCCGCGATCCGCCGGGTCAGCGCCGCATCCTCCAGCGCGCGGTTGCCGTGGTCAATCCGTTCGACCTTGAGCAGGTCGAGCGCTTCGGTGACATATGCGGGCGGGCCTTCCTCCCCGGCATGGGCCGTCACGTGCAGGCCCAGCTCGCGCGCTTTCGCGAAGACGCGCTGGAACTTGGCTGGCGGGTGTCCCAGCTCGGACGAATCCAGCCCGACGCCGTGGATGCGGTGCAGGTGCGGCTTGGCCAGTTCCAGCGTGGCAAAGGCCTCCTCCTCGCTCAGGTGGCGCAGGAAACATAGGATCAGGCGGTAGCTGATCCCCAGCCGCGCCTCCCCGTCTTTCAGCGCGCGTTCGATCCCGTTCAGCGCGGTTGCAAACGCCACGCCGCGTGTCGTGTGGCCCTGCGGATCGAAGAAGATCTCGACATGCCGGACCGTGTCCGCGCTCGCCCGTTCCAGATAGGCCCAGGTCAGGTCGTAAAAGTCCTGCTCGGTAATCAGCACCGACATGCCCTGGTAATAGATATCGAGGAAGTCCTGCAGGTTGGAAAACTCATAGGCCGCGCGCACTTCCGCCGCGCTGGCGAAGGGGATGGTGACGCCATTGCGCGCCGCGAGCGCAAACAGCATTTCGGGTTCCAGCGAACCTTCGATGTGCAGGTGCAGTTCGGCCTTGGGCAGGCGGGCGATCAGGGATTCGAGGTCTGGGGTCAGCATCAGTGCAGGCTGACGCAGTGGGGGCAGCGGGTCAACCGGGCTTGCGCCGCGTTCCGCATCCGTTCTAAGCAAGCCCATGGCGGACGCCCTGCCCCTTCCCGCGCTCCACGCCAGCCACGGCGGCTGCTGGCTGCGCGATGGCGCGGGCAATACGCGCGGAGTGGGCAAGGGTGAGGCGATTGTCGCCGCCGCCGATACCCCGCTGCTGCTGCTCAACGCGCCTTTGGTGGCCAGCCGGCTGGGCTATCCCGACCTGTCGGGGCTCGATCTGCTGGAGCTCTATGCCTTTGTCCGCCCGGCGCAGTTCGTGGTGCCCACCCCCAAGGGGCTGGCCCACGCGCTCAACCTGCCCGAAGCGGCGGGCGACGATGCGGTGCCGCTGTTGCTGCAACAGGCCGCCGAAGCCTTGCTCGCCCAGTGCCAGAACCCGGCCTGGGCCGAGCGCGAGGGGGCGTGGAGCACGCTGCAGAACCTGACCAGGCTGCGCTGGCCGTGGGCGCCGCTGGTCGCCCCGCGCCTGACCGCGCCGGGTCAGGCCGAACGCTGGCTGTTCGCGCGTCTGCCCGAATGGGAAGAAGCGCCCGAACGGCCCCAGCCGCAGCAGGTCCAGCTGGATGGGGACGCCGTCACCGCCCGCCTCGCCCAGCTGACCGGCAGCGAGGCCGAAGCCCGCCCGGCTCAGCGTGCCTATGCCGGCGAGGCCGCGCATGTGTTCGATCCGCGCCGCCGTGAAGGGCTGCCGCACTTGCTGCTGGCGCAGGCGGGGACCGGGATCGGCAAGACACTGGGCTATCTCGCCCCGGCCTCGCTGTGGTCCGAGGCTTCGGGCGGGACCGTTTGGGTATCGACCTATACCAAGGCACTGCAACGCCAGTTGCGCCGTGAAAGCAGGCGGGCTTGGGGAGAGCGGCGCACCGATGGCAGCCGCCCGGTGGTAGTGCGCAAGGGGCGGGAGAATTACCTCTGCCTGCTCAATCTGGAAGACGCGCTGCAGGGCGGGTTCACCGGCCGCGCGGCGGTGATGGCGCAGCTGGTGGCGCGCTGGGCGGCCTATAGCCAGGACGGCGACATGATCGGCGGCGATTTGCCCGGCTGGCTCGGCACGCTGTTCCGCCAGCGCGGGATCGCGGCGCTGACCGACCGGCGCGGCGAATGCGTCTATGCCGGGTGCCCGCACTACCGCAAATGCTTCATCGAACGCGCCGCACGGGCCAGCGCGCAGGCCGATCTGGTGATCGCCAACCACGCGCTGGTCATGGTCAACGCCGCACGCGGGCGCGATGCGGCCCAGCGCCCGACGCGGATCGTGTTCGACGAAGGCCACCACGTGTTCGAAGCGGCGGATTCGACCTTTGCCGCCGCGCTGACGGGGGCGGAAACGATCGAGCTGCGGCGCTGGGTGATCGGGCCCGAGCGCGGCAGCAAAGGGCGCCGCCGGGGCCTGTCCGCGCGGCTCGCCGATATTGCCAGCTATGATGAGGCCGGGGGCAAAGCCATCGCCGCCGCGCGCCATGCGGCAGAGGCCTTGCCCGGCGACGGCTGGCTGCAACGGCTGGCCGAAGGAACCCCCTCCGGCCCGCTGGAAGAACTGCTCGCCGCCGTCCGCGCCACGGTTTACGCCCGCGATGAAAGCGGCGGGCAGGAGGCGGGCTATGGGCTGGAGACCGAGGCGGCGCAGCTCGACGGGCCGTTCATCGAGCGCGCCGGGGCGGCGCAAGCGGCGCTGGCCGAACTGCGCGGGCCGCTGATCCGGCTGGGTTCGCGGCTGGAAGCGATCATGGCCGAACCGCCCGACTGGCTTGACGGCCCCGGCCGCGCCAGGATCGAAGGCGCGCGCCATTCGCTGACCTGGCGGATCGACCTGCTGACCGCGTGGGAAGCGCTGCTTGACCGGCTGGGCGGCCCGGCCGATCCGCAATTCGTCGATTGGCTGGCGGTGGAGCGCGGCGATGCGCGCGAATTCGATGTCGGGCTGCACCGCCGTTGGCTCGATCCGATGCAGCCGTTTGCCAAGGTCGTGCTCGAACCCGCGCACGGGGTGATGATCACCAGCGCGACCTTGCGCGACGGGGCCGATTGGGCCGCAGCGGTGGACAAAAGCGGCGCCCCCGCGCTCGGCATTGCCCCGCGCCTGTCGGGGTTCGACAGCCCGTTTGACTATGCCGCCCAGGCCGAAGTACTGATCGTCACCGATGTCCCGCGCGGCGATGTTTCGGCGCTGGCCGGGGCCTATGGCCGCCTGATCGAAGCGTCAAAGGGCGGCGCGCTGGGCCTGTTCACTGCGATCCGCCGCCTGCGCGCGGTGCATGGCCGAATTGCCGACCGGCTCGCCCGCAGCGGGCTGCCGCTTTATGCCCAGCACGTCGATCCGATCGACACCGGCACGCTGGTCGATATCTTCCGCGATGATCCCCACGCCTCGCTGCTCGGCACCGATGCCCTGCGTGACGGGGTGGACGTGCCCGGCCATTCGCTGCGGTTGGTGGTGATGGAGCAAGTGCCCTGGCCCAAGCCCTCGATCCTCCACCGCGCGCGGCGGCTGGCGGGGGGCGGCAGCGCCTATGACGACCGGATCATCCGCGCGCGGCTGGCCCAGGCGTTCGGCCGCCTGATTCGCAGCCGCGAGGACCATGGACACTTCGTGGTGCTCTCCGCCGCTTTCCCCAGCCGCCTGCTCTCCGCATTTCCCCCAGGCACCCCTGTCACGCGATTGACACTGGATCAGGCTTTACAACGCGTCGCCGCTGGTGCTTTTGGCAAGCCCGCAAAGATAGAGAGCGAACCTTGAAAACCCTGGGCCTGTTCCGTCACGCAAAGTCCGACTGGCACGATCCGCGCGCGCGCGATTTTGATCGGCCGCTCAACGGGCGCGGGCGCAAGGGTGCAGCGGTGATGGGGCAGCATATCCGTGACCACGGCCTCGGCTGGGATCGGGTGGTGGCCAGTCCGGCAATCCGCTGCGCCGAAACGATCGAGATCGCCTCCGCCGCGGCCGAACGCCCGATCGCGATCAATTGGGACCGCCGCATCTACCTCGCCAGCAGCGCCACGCTGGCGGACCTGCTGCGCGAACTCGATGGCGATCCCGCCGCCGTGCTGATGGTCGGGCACAATCCGGGACTGGAAGACCTCATCTTCGACCTTGTCCCCGATGACGGCACCAGCCCATTGCGCGACGTGGTGGAAGAGAAATTCCCCACCGCGACCTATGCTGTGCTGGAACTGGATATCGGCCGCTGGGAAGACCTCACGGACAACTGCGCCAAACTCGTTCACCTGACCCGCCCGCGCGATCTGGACCCGGCGCTTGGGCCGGAACTGGTCTAGGCTAACGCTATCGACAGCTGTGCAAGCCTGTTGCTCTAAACCTGCCTTTCTGGACGCGACGACATTGCGGACGTTTAGGACTGCACAGTTAGGTGGGTGGTGGCGCCGAACGGATAGAGACCGGCTCAATTTCGCTGGCTCTGTCAAAGCAAAGGACCGTCTTTGAACGACAATGATTACTCGCCCGGCCGGTAATCACGACATAGCTATCTGCGTAGAGGAGATTCGCCTGCAAATCGAAAAATGACCAGTTCGTCCCCGGACCAATCGAAAGAGCTGGGTGGTTGGGAAATGGAAAACCGGATACGTCGGTGGCTCCTTTCACTATCGCGGCATGGATATCAGACATTGCCTGATCCACATCCGAAGACTCCGCCTTCGTGCGGTAGAGGCGGCAACTGAGCGCTTCACACTCTCCCAGAAAACCGGTCACCTTGATTGTCTTGCCGTTCAACCGATCTATGTCCGCCATAACCTGATCGACTGTAAGAGTCCTGGTGGCCGTCGTGCTGCCACAAGCTGTCATTGTGAGAGCCATAAGCAGGCCAATTACAGAACGAAGGTTGACGTTAACTTCCATATTCCTAGCTTAGTCAGCCGACGTCCGCTTACCACCCCAAATCAAGCGTTCGCTCGATCCAGTGAACGCATCAAAAGCGGACCGGTAGTTCCCCTCAATATTTCCTCCAAACATCTCACTGCGGCAGCGATCGCTTTCCGAACTTTGCGGAGTAATCGCCCCCCCTCACGCCATATGGATCGCCTTGACCGCCAAATAACTATCCAGCCCCTCAAGCCCGCCTTCGCTGCCAAAGCCTGAGTGCTTGACCCCGCCGAACGGTGCGTCGCTGGCGCTGATGGCGAAGGTGTTGATGCCGACCATGCCGCTTTCGATCCCGTCGCCCAGCAGGTTGGCCTGGCGCATGTTCTCGGTAAAGGCGAAGGCGGCGAGGCCGTAAGGGAGGCGGTTGGCTTTGGTTAGGGCGTCTTCCAGCGTGGTGAACGGGGCAGCCACCGCGACCGGGCCGAACGGTTCGTTGTTCATGATGTCGGCGCTGTCCGGCACGTCGGCCAGCAGGGTCGGCTGAAAGAAGAACCCGGCATTGCCGCGCTTGCCCCCGGCCATTACCCGCGCGCCCTTGGCTTCGGCATCGGCGACCAGGGCGGAGATCGCATCGGGGCGGCGGACATTGGCAAGCGGGCCCATCTTCGTTTCTGCATCAAGCCCGTGCCCGGTCTGCACCCCCGCCGTGCGCGCGGCGAAGCCATCGATGAAGCGCTGATAGATCCCTTCCTGGACATAGAACCGCGTCGGGCTGACGCAGACTTGCCCGGCGTTGCGGAACTTTTGCGGCACGACCATATCGAGCGTCTTGTCCAGATCGCAATCGTCGAACACCAGCACCGGGGCGTGGCCGCCCAGCTCCATCGTCGTTCGCTTCAGCCCGTCTGCCGCCAGCCGCATCAGGTGCCGCCCGACCGGAACCGAGCCGGTGAAGCTGACCTTGCGGATCACTTCCGAGCCCAGCAGATGGCGGCTGACCGCGTCGGGCACGCCGTGGACCAGCTGGACCACCCCGGCGGGCAGGCCGGCATCGATCAGGCAGCGCAGCAGCATGCCGGTGCAGCCCGGGGTCTCCTCGGGCGGCTTGGCAATCACCGAACAGCCCACCGCGAGCGCGGAGCCGAGCTTCTTGGCCATCAGGTACAGCGGGAAATTCCACGGGCTGAACGCCGCGACCGGGCCGACCGGCTGCTTGATCACCAGCGCGCGCTGCCCGCTGGGGCGCGGCAGGACGCGGCCATAGATCCGGGTCGCTTCTTCCGCGCACCAATCGAAGAAAGCAGCACTGCTGACCACTTCGCCCTTGGCCTCGGCCAGCGGCTTGCCTTGTTCCAGCGTCAGGGTGCGGCCAATTGTATCGGCCCGTTCGCGCAGCAGGGCGGCGGCCTTGCGCAGTACGGCGGCGCGTTGTTCTGGCGCCGTCGTGCGCCACAGGCCGAACATGCGGTCGGCCGTGGCCAGAGCTTCGTCGAGATCGGCGGGGCTGGCCAGCGGCACTTCGGCGATCACTTCGCCGCGGGCCGGATCGACCACCGGGAACAGGTCGCGCCCTTCGCCCACTTTCCAGCCGCTGCCAATGAACAGCGCCAGATCCGCATCATAATCGTAAGCCATGCCAACCTCATTTGAACCAGAGGCGGACTGGTAACGATTGAAACGGAATTTGGCGAGCCGCTATCGGCTGTCGTGCAGTGCCTGAACCAGAGTTGTCCGCAGCGCGATCAGCCGGGCGCGGTTGGCGAACTGGTTGCCCGGCGTGGCAGGCGCGGTGTTTTGCGGGGCGGGAGCGGCGGTGGGCTGCGCTGCGCCGCGTTTGGCCGCGCCGCCTTGCAGCGCCTGCTTGGCGCCTTTCAGCGTATAGCCTTCACGGTGGACCAGCCGGTCGATCGTTTCGACCATCGCCACATCTTCCACCCGGTAATAGCGCCGCCCACCGCTGCGCTTGAGCGGCCTCAGCGAAGGAAACTGCTCTTCCCAATAGCGCAGCACGTGCGGGCGGATGCCCAATGCCTTGGCCACTTCACCAATCGTGCGCATAGCCCCTGCATCTTTGCCATCGGCAAAGCGGGTGGGCTCCTCAGGCGGGGAGAGCAGATCCTCCCCGGTGCTCACCCTTTGGCGATCCGGTCTTTCAACATCTGGCTGGCACGGAACGTCAGCACCCGGCGCGGGGTGATCGGCACTTCGATCCCGGTTTTCGGATTGCGGCCAATCCGCTGGCCCTTGTCGCGCAGCAGGAATGTACCAAAGCCCGAAATCTTGACGTTTTCGCCCTGTTCCAGCGCGCCAGACATCATGTCGAGAATCGCTTCGACCATGCCGAGCGATTCAGAGCGTGACAGACCAACCTTGCGGTTGATTGCTTCGGCCAGATCGGCCCGGGTCAGTGTGTTCATCGAGCGCATGCAGCGCTTCCCCCAATGCTAGTGGCGCGACCACCGAGTCGGGAGAATAGTCCAATATCGCGCAATTGCAACGCAATCGGCAGCATTCTTCAACGCTGCGGAAACCATTCAAACCCGCAGCAATGCAGCGCCCCAGGTGAACCCGCCGCCCATCGCCTCAAGCACGATGAGTTGCCCGGGCTGGATCCGCCCATCGCGCACCGCCGTATCAAGCGCGAGCGGAACCGATGCGGCGCTGGTGTTGGCGTGCTGGTCTACTGTCACCACCACACGTTCGGGTGGCAAACCCAGCTTTTTCGCGGTCGCATCCAGGATCCGCTGGTTGGCCTGATGCGGCACCACCCAGTCAAGATCGGCCGAGGTATAGCCGCATTCGGCCAGCACATTGGCCAGCACATCGGCCAGGTTGACCACGGCATGGCGGAACACTTCGCGCCCCTTCATCCTGAGGTGTCCGACGCTTTGCGTGGTCGATGGGCCGCCATCGACATAGAGCAGTTCGTTGTGTGCCCCATCAGCATGAAGGTGCGTGGCCAGGATCCCCGGCCCGTCCGCCGCCACGTCGCGCGCTTCCAGCACCACCGCGCCCGCACCATCGCCAAACAGCACGCAGGTCGCGCGGTCTTCCCAGTCGAGCAGCCGGGTCATCGTTTCGGCCCCGATCACCAGCGCGCGCTTCGCCATCCCGGCTTTCAGCATCGCATCCGCGACCCCCAGGCCATAGAGAAAGCCCGAGCAGACGGCCGCGACGTCAAACGCGATCCCGCCATTCGCGCCGATCGCGTCCTGCACGATCGTGGCGGTGGCGGGAAAGGTCTGGTCCGGGGTGGTCGTGGCCAGCACGATCAGCCCGATGTCGCTGCCCTGCAGTCCGGCCGCAGCCAATGCCTTGTTCGCAGCTTCGATCGCCAGGGTCGATGTGGTCTCCCCCTCGCCCGCGATGTGGCGCTGACGGATCCCGCTGCGTTCAACGATCCATTCGTCGCTCGTATCGACCGTCTGTGCCAGTTCCTGGTTGGAAACAACGCGGCGCGGCAAAGCAGAGCCGGTGCCGGTCAGGACGGAGCGCAAGGTCATTCAGCAGCTTTCGGGCTCGTGCGGAGGTTTTCGGCACCCAGCCGGGCAAGGTCGGCAGCGATCCGCTCGGTCAGGCTTTCTTCCAGCAGCCGCGCGGTGACAGCAACAGCATTGGCAACGCCCAGCGCCGAGGCCGACCCGTGGCTTTTCACCACCACGCCGTTCAGCCCCAGGAACACCGCGCCGTTGTGATTGTTGGGATCGAGATGATGCTTGAGCAGCTCTGTCGCCGGGCGGCTGACCAGAAAGCCGAACTTGGAGCGCAATGAACTGGCAAAGGCGCGGCGCAGCAAGTCTGCCACGAATCGCGCGGTTCCCTCTACCGCTTTGAGTGCGATATTGCCCGAGAACCCGTCGGTCACCACCACGTCAACGTCGCCCCGGCCCAGCTTGTCGGCCTCGATAAAGCCATCGAACTGGATCGAGAGGTCCTGTGCCGCCGCCTTCAGGATCGACGCGGCGTCCTGCAACTGGCCCGTGCCCTTAGTTTCCTCGCTGCCGATGTTGAGCAAGCGGACGCGCGGGGCATCGTGGCCGGTGACGATCCGGGCATAGGCCGCGCCCATCACCGCGAACTGCACCAGGTTGCGGGTATCGCATTCGGTATTGGCGCCCAGATCCAGCATCACCAGATCGGTATCGCCCAGCGTGGGGAGCAGCGCCGACAGCGCGGGCCGGTCAATCCCCGGCATGGTCCGCAGTGCCAGTTTGGCCATGGCCATCAGCGCGCCGGTGTTCCCGCCGCTGACCGCGGCCCCGGCATCCCCCGCCTTCACGGCATTGATCGCCATGCCCATCGACGTGGTCTTGGCGCGGCGCAGCGCCTGAGTCGGCCGCTCATCGCCGCTCACCACATCGGGGGCGTGCAGAATCTCGCTCGCGGCGCGCAGGTTGGGATGGCTATCAAGCGCGGACTTGATCCGCTCTTCATCGCCAACCAGCAGGAATTTGAAGCGATCGTGGCGGCGACGCGCCAGCGCCGCGCCTTCGATCATCACGCGCACGCCTTCATCGCCGCCCATCGCATCAACGGCGATACGCGGCAGGCTCATGCGTCTAACCCCCTGATTTTCGCGGCGAGCTTAGAGCCCGACGGCGAGGACTTCGCGGCCGTTGTAGTGACCGCAGGCCGGGCACAGGTTGTGCGGGCGCTTCAGTTCACCGCAGTTCGAGCATTCGTGGAATGCTTCGACCTTCAGCGCATCATGGCTGCGGCGCATGCCCCGGCGGGACGGCGAGGTTTTTCTTTTGGGGACAGCCATTGCGGCACCTGTTCCTGCAAATTCTAGACGTCTAAGAAGGCCGCGCTGGGCATGAAGGCCGGGCGGAGCGAAGGCGCGCCTATACAGATTCTGTAGCGGGTTGCAAGCTTCGTCAGACCGAATGATCCAGCCAGGTCGACGCTTGGGTCGCACAGGGGAGAATACGATGCTGCTGACAACCACCCTTTCACTGGCCGCCGCCGCGGCTGTCATCAATTTCTGGCTCGCGCTGCGCTGCGGCCAGGTCCGCGCCAAGGAAAAGATCAGCATCGGCACGGGCGGCAATGACTTGCTCGAACGGCGGATGCGCGCACAGCTCAACTTTGTGGAGAACACCCCCTGGGTGCTGCTGCTGATCGCCGGAATCGAACTGGCCGGCAAGGGCGGCGCCTGGCTCGCCCCGGTCGGCGGGCTCTATATGCTCGGCCGGGTGGCGCATGGTCTGGGCATGGACGGCACCAATCTGGAAAAGGGCCGCGGGATCGGCACCATGATCACGATGCTGACCCAGCTGGGCCTGGCTGTGGTGGCCGTACTGGTGGTTCTGGGAATGATGTAACGGAAACGATCCTCCCCGTTCGCGGGGAGGATATTCCCGCTCAGCTCAGCGCATAGTCGCTGACAAAGCCATTGGTCTGCCGTTCGCGCCCGAAGGTGCTGTTGGGGCCGTGGCCGGGCACAAAGGTCACGTCATTGCCCAGCGGCCACAACTTTTGCGTGATCGAATCGATCAGTTGCTGGTGATTGCCGCGGGGAAAATCGGTCCGCCCGATTGAGCCCTGGAACAATACGTCACCCACGATCGCCAGATGCCCCAGCGGATAGTGGAACACGACATGCCCCGGCGTGTGGCCCGGGCAATGGATCACGTCGAGCGTAACCTCGCCCACCGTCACCGTGTCGCCATCTTTCAGCCAGCGATCCGGCACGAAGTTTTCGGCCGGCATGTTGTACTGCCGCCCCGATTCCTGCAGCCGGTCGAGCCAGAACTGGTCGTCCTCGTGCGGTCCTTCAATCGGCACGCCCAGCTCGCGCGCATAGATTCCCGTCACGCCGCAGTGGTCCATGTGGCCGTGGGTGACGAGCAGCTTTTCAATCGTCACTCCCACCTTGGCAACCACAGCGCGCACTTTGTCGAGATCGCCCCCAACATCGCACAGCGCTCCGCGCATGGTTTTGGTGCACCACAGCAGGGTGCAATTCTGTTCAAGCGGGGTCACGGGGATGATCCCCACGCGCAGCGGCGGTTCGGTCTGTTGATCGGTCATTATGCGGATGTGGCGCGGAGCCGCGCCGATTGCAATCCCATCACAATCGCCCGCTTTTCCACACCACCCGGCCGATCACTTCCACCTCGCCCGGATCCAGTTCGATTGTCCGGTAGGCGGGATTATCGCTGACCAGGGCGACCACGCCGGGGCGGGCGAGGTCGAGGCGTTTGACCAGCAGCGCATCGCCGGTGCGAACCACGTGAATCCCATCCCGCAAAGGACGCGGGCTGCGATCGACCAGGATTTCGTCGCCATCGCGCAGGGTCGCTTCCATCGAATCGCCTTCCACCCGGATCGCCGAGAGCATTGCCGGATCGAGCCCCTGCTCGCGCAGCCAGCGCGCGGCGAAGCGGAAGG
The DNA here is from genome assembly GCF_002198665.1 of Novosphingobium sp. B 225. Taxonomy (GTDB): domain Bacteria; phylum Pseudomonadota; class Alphaproteobacteria; order Sphingomonadales; family Sphingomonadaceae; genus Novosphingobium. The sequence continues at coordinate 11,755 of NZ_MWLM01000029.1, forward strand.
CCCCGATCGGCATTTCTTCCAGCGCCAGCGCCCCCGGCCCGGCTGAGGCCCCCAGCGGCAGGCGCGGCACGTCCACCCAATCGCCGCGCGCGGGCTTTGCCAGCGGTGTGGAGGAATTTTCCTCTGGTGCGCCAAGCTCACTTTCCTCCACTCCAAAGAACCGTGCGAGTGCGCGCCGGTCAGTCTCCTCCAGCTTGCGCGGGCTGCCTTTGCGGATGAACTGCTGCAAATAGGTGCTGTTGCGGCCAATCAGTTCTGACAGGCCGGACAGACTGGCACCGCGCTCGGTCGCAAGATCGAGCAAACGGGCACGAGGATCATGGGTAACCATGAATCGTACTTAGCTGATGTATTTTTCCTAGACAAGTAGGATTTCACCCTCAACAACAGGATTATTCCCACGGCGATTCGCCACCAGTCAGGAGGAATTTGCCCATGCTGATTCGCCGGATCGAGCGCTTTCTGCGCGAAACCGGAATGCCCTGGACCAAGTTCGGCCGCCTCGCCGCGCAGGATCCCCGCTTTGTCGAGGATCTGCGCAATGGCCGCGTGCCCCGCCCGCGCACGGAACGTCGCGTGGAACATTTCATGAACATCTACAAGGAAAGCGCCCGTGCAAATTGATCCCGCCGCCCAGTCTGCGATGCGCCAGCTGCTCACCCGCCCGGTTCGCCGCAGCACCTGGCTGCACCTGCTGTCAGCCCTGATGGAACTGGCCGAGGGCCAGGCCGAACTGATCAGCCACAGCGAACGCGCCTGGGCCAGCGCGACCTTTGCGGGCACCCGCCACCGGGTGGTGCTGCGCTTTGACGGGGGCACGGCGGTGGAGGCGGGCGAACAGTTCATCGATGGCCTGGGCGAACACGAATTCACCATCCCGCGCCAGCTGGTGGCCGATGCCGCCGTGATGGAAGCCAGCCACACCGCGTTGCCCCAGCCCTGCCTTGAAGTGACGGTGGAACTGCTGTTGCTTGATGACGCCTAGCGGGCTAGCCCGGCCCCTGACCCAAGGGCAAAGGGACGCAATCGTGGCCGATCTGACAGCGCGCTATGCAATCTATGACGATTTTCTGGAGGCCGACTGCGCCGATCGCCTGCTGCAATTCGCCATGGACAACCAGGCCAGCTTTGCCCCTACCCGCGTCAAGCAGGGCGAAGGCAGCAATGTCGCCACGGAGTATCGCCACTCAACCCGGTTTGAAGCACCGCCCGGCCCGCCGATGCTGGAACTGCGCGCTGCCCTGACCGCGCGGTTCCCCGATCTGTGCGCGGCGGTGGGGGTCAAACCGTTTGACCTTGCCCGGTTCGAAATGGAAATGGCGGCGAGCGGCGATGGCGACTTTTTCGGGCGGCACATCGATACCTTCAGCGGTGACAGCCGTGAGCGCGGGCGCGACCGGATGCTGACTGCGGTCTATTACTTTCATCGCCAGCCCAAGGGGTTCGAGGACGGCTTGCTGGCGCTCTATGGTTTCGTCGCGACCGAACCGGCCGCCCTGATCGAACCGCGCCACAACCGCTTGCTGGTGTTCCCCGCGATCGCCCCGCACGAAGTGCTGCCGGTGAAATGCGCCAGCGGGCTGTTTGCCGATTCGCGCTTTACGGTGAACTGCTGGTTCAACCGGGGAATGACGGGTCAGTAACCCCGCACCAGGTCAACTTCGCTTTCCATGACCCCGCCCGCGCGAAACGCCGGAAGGTTGCGCAGAAAACGTTCCGCCGCGCGTTCGTACATCCGGGTCTGGGCGCGCCCGGACAGGTGCATGGTGACCACCGCATTGTCCAGGCGCCACAGCGGGTGCCCGGCGGGCAAAGGCTCAGGCGTGGTCACGTCCAGAAAGGCCCCGCCGATCCGCCGCTGCTCCAGGGTCGCCACCAGCGCATCCTGATCGACCACGCCGCCGCGCGCGATGTTGATCAGCACCGCATTGCTGTTCATCGCCGCAAGTTCAGCCGCGCCGATCATCCGTTCGGTCTCTGCCGTTTGCGGCACTGCCAGAATCACCCAGTCGAACTCGCCCAGCCGCGCGCGCCATTCATCCGGCCCCAACGTGCCGGGACCTGAATTGCGGCGGACCTTGGTGACTTCTACTCCGAACGCTGCAAGCCGCCGGTCAATCTCCTGCCCGATCGCGCCATAGCCCAGGATCAGCGCCTTGCTTTCAAACAGCTCGCGCTTGCCCGGCGCGTCCTTCAGCCATTCGCCGCGCCCCTGTGCCCGCAGCACCGCCGGGTAATCCTTGGCAAAGGACAACATGCCCAGCACCACATATTCAGCGATAGTGATCGCATTGATCCCCGCCCCGTTGGTCAGCTGCACGCCGCGCTGAGCCATCAGATCAAGCGGGAAGAAATCGAGCCCGGCATAGCCGGTGTTGAGCCAGCGCATCCGCTCTGCCAGGCGCACCGCCTCGATCACATCGGCCTTGGTGTACATATCGAACCAGCCAATCTCTGCCTCAGGCGCGAGCGCGAACACCTCTTCCTTGGTGGCATACCAGCGCGGCTCGATCCAATCGGGCAGGTGCGCTTCGAGCAGAGGGCGCAGCAGGGCGTTGATTACGGTAACGGTCATTTGACTTGGCCCTTCGAAAGCGCGAACTTGTTTTGCAATAGGAAGCTGGAGGTCTCAATGAAAGGCACATTGGCGGTAATAGCGCTAGCTTTGATCGCGGCGCCAGGCGCGGCACAGGACCTCCAATCGCAGGAAGTCGTGGTGACGGCTTCGCGGATTGAACAGGATGGGTATCAGCGCGATATGCCGGCTGTTGGGCTTCGCCGGACTGCCGACTTTCTGGTGCAGGAAGTGACCATCCGGGGAGACTCTCGTGATCCGAAGCAGCGGGCATCGGAAATTCGCCAGATGCTGCAAAAAGCCGTCCAGATGGCTGGTCAGAATGGCGTACAATTGGCTTACGGCGACTACATCCTGACCCCATTGACGATGGACAACCTCGACGAAGTAACCTTGTCGGATGACAATCGCCCCGACAGCCAGAAGATCGATTTCCTGGTCAAGGCTCAGTTAGCTGGCAAGGAGGGCGGTGCTGCGGCACAGAAACGGATCGAAAGCTATGTCGAAGCGGTTCCCGAAGTCGGCCGAGCCCAAATGGACGAGAGCGGCGATTCTTCGCTTTCGATTGTGGGACCGGATCAATACCGGTTGCAAATCGGAGACAAGGTAATGGACGATGCGCGAGCGCTGTCTGCCAAAATGGGACCGAGTTATGCCGTATCAATCGAAGGTCTGAACATGCCGGTCATGTGGACGCATGCAGGTCCTTCCGAGGTCATGCTCTACATTCCATACAAGCTGATAATTGTTCCCAAGCCCTAAGCACGAAATGAATCAAGCATAGGCGGGCGGTGCAGGCATTCGGCAAAGCTGAACGGGCGGCAGGTGAGCGGGGCGACGCGTGCGGCGAGGGGGTGGTGCGGGTTGAGGTAGATCACGTCAGCCTCGGGTAGCACTTTCGAGCGGATCGCACAGGTCAGCGAGCGGCGGGATTCAAACCATTCGCCCACGAAGGCCCGGATCGTGGCTTCATCGGGATCGGGCACGCGCAGCGGCTTTTCATCCACTTCGGTCCAGCCGAGCACGAAATCGTCCGGGATGCCCTGCAAGTTCTGAGGCTGATAGCGCAGCGCCACCAGCACCGCGAGCCCGGCCTCACTGGCCAGACTGACCACCGGCTGCCCCGATGGCGCATAACGTGCCCCGTGCAGTTCCGCCCCTTTGCCGTCGAGCGCCACAAAGGGCGCGCGGGTGAGGCGCCAAAGCTTCATTCGCCCGGCTTTTCCTTCAGTTCCTGGCGCAGGGTGGCCTTGATCCCGGTGGGGACGCTATCGCTGAACAGATCGTCGATCAGCCAGCGCCCGCCTTGCCGGACCAAAATCAGCCGCTGGAGCGAGGCGCTGCCCCACCCGGCATTGACCCGCACTTTCACTTCGGCCCGGTTCGGGCCCAGGCTGCGCAACGACAGCCGGGTCCAGCGAAATTTCTGCGCGTCCCAATCCTGGCAATCGCAGAACCAGCTGTAATCCGACAAAGCGGTCAGATTTTCGCCGGTGTGCTTGTCCCACGTCTTGATCAGCGTGGTGACTTCGGCGGAATAGACCGGTTTCTGCCAATCGGCCGGACCGTTATCGGCATCGCTTTTGTAGCCGCCATAGGCTTTCAGCAGCACGGCATCGACCTGCGCGGGTGCCGGGCCAGCCGGTGCGGCGGCGATCAGGGCCAAGGGCGCGAGCGCCAGGGCCAGACGGTGCAATGCATTCATCCCAGTTTCCACTCCCACCCCAACGAGTCCCCATCCATCACTTCGACGCCTTGCGCGGCGAGTTCATCGCGCAAGGCATCTGACGTCGCGAAATCCTTCGCCGCGCGCGCTTCCTTGCGGGCAGCCAGCCTGGCTTCGATTTCGGCTTCGGTGATGGTGACCTGCACCGGGCGGATGCGCAAGTCGGCGCGGGTGAGGGTCAGGAGATTGAGGCCGAGAACGGCGTCCATCGCGGCGATTGCTGCCAGCTTTTCCCCGGCATCAACCTTTTTCAGTGAGGCCACTTCTTCCAGCACGGTCAGGGCCACTGCGGTGTTGAGGTCATCGGCCACGGCAGCATCGAAGCGGTCCATGAAGGGCGCAAACCTGGTCCCGGCGGTCACGCCCGGCTGCGTCTGCGCCCGCAGATTCTCAACCGCCAGCACCAGCCGCTTCAACCGCACCAAAGCCGCCTCCAGCCCTTCCCAGCTGTACTCCAGCTCACTGCGATAATGCGCCTGCAAGCACAGCATCCGGTAGGCGAGCGGATGGTAGCCCTTGTCGATCAGCAATTGCAGTCGCAGGAATTCCCCGCTCGACTTGCTCATCTTGCCCGAGCGTTCGACGAGAAAATTGTTGTGCATCCACACGTTGGCGCCGGAATTTGCCGCCAGGTCGAGCCCGTTGGTGCAGCAGAACGCCTGGTTCTGCGCAATCTCGTTCGGATGGTGGATCTCGCGGTGGTCGATCCCGCCGGTGTGGATATCGAACGGGAAGCCGAGCACCTGACCCGACATGACCGAGCATTCAAGATGCCAGCCCGGCGCGCCCCGGCCCCAGGGGCTGTCCCATTCCATCTGGCGCTTTTCGCCCGGCGGGGTCTTGCGCCAGATCGCGAAATCGGCGGCGTTGCGCTTGCCTTCCACCGCTTCGATCCGGCCTTCCCCATCATCGGTCTGGGCGCGGGCGAGGCGGCCGTAATCGGCCACGGTCGAAACGTCGAAATAGAGCCCGCTGTCGAGTTCGTAGCAGTGCTTGTCGGCAATCGACTTCGCGAATTCCAGCATCTGCGGCACGAATTCGGTCGCGATGGTCCACTGCGCCGGCTGGCGGATGTTGAGCGCCTTCACATCGGCCCAATAGGCCTCGGTATAGTGCCGGGCGATGTCCCAGATCGACTGGGCATTGGCCGCCGCAGCCTTTTCCAGCTTGTCCTCGCCCGCGTCGGCATCGTCGGTCAGATGGCCCACATCGGTGATGTTGATCACGTGGGTCAGCTTGTACCCCTTGAAGCTCAGCGTGCGGCCCAGGATGTCGGCAAAGACATAGGCGCGCATGTTGCCGATGTGGGGGTAGTTATAGACCGTCGGCCCGCAGCTATAGACCCGTGCCTCGTTCGCGTGGACGGGCTGGAATGTCTCCAGCTGGCGGGTCAGGCTGTTGAACAGGCGCAATTCGGTCATAGGCTTGGCCTTACGCGGGATGGTGTGCGGGTCAAGACTTCGCGGGAGATCGGACCGCGGGATAGTTCACGCAGGGGCGCAGAGAAGAAAGGGAGACGCGGAGGGGCTGGAATTGCTGCGCCGCAGGCTCTCAATCGATCTGCGGAATTGTCAGGGCGACTGCGCCGCAAGCGCTACCCCCCTCTGCGCCTCTGTTCTTCCTCTGCGCCTCTGCGTGAACTATTCCACCCCCGCCGCGCTCAGAACCCTTCCCAGCGCACCACATTGTCCAGCGGTTCGCGCGGGACCGGGAAGCTGTTGACCGCAGCCTCGCGGTCTCCCCAGCCGATCGCGACGCCGCAGAAGAAAATGTGGTCATCGGGGATCGCCACCACTTCGCGGATCTGTTTCTGGTACACGGCCCAGGCCTCTTGCGCGCAGCTATCCAGCCCTTCTTCGCGCAGCAGCAGCAGCACGGTTTGCAGCCACATGCCGATGTCGCTCCACTGCGGCAGGCCCATGTAGCGGGGCGTGTGAACCAGCATCAGCACCGGCGCGCCGAATGCGCGAAAGTTGTTGGCAAAGACCCCCATCCGCCCGGCCTTGTCCTCGCGCGGGATCTCCAGCGCAGCATACATCGCCTCGCCCACACCGAACCGGCTGGCGGCATAGCGGCCCTCCAGCTCGGCCGGATAGATCGGGTATTCAGCGCTGTAGGCTGCCAGCCCCTGCGGAATCGCTTCGGCAACATGCGCGGTCAGCCGGGCCAGCGGCTCACCGGTAACCATCACCGCGTTCCACGGCTGGGTATTCCCCCCAGACGGCGCGTTCTGCGCCGTTTCCAGCACCCGGCGCAGCACGGCGGGATCGACCGGTTTATCCAGGAATGCCCGGATCGAGCGGCGGGAGGTGACGGCCTGGGTGACGTTCATTCCATTTCCTCCCGAGTTCTCCGGCGATGTCGCGCGCGCCGTGCAGGATTCGCACAAATACTACCTGCTCGGCCTCTATACGGAATATGACGTGATAGCGCTGGTGCAGCGCGGACCGATAGGCCCCGCCCCAGCTTTCCTTAACCGCATAGAGTTCAGGTTCGCGGGCAACAGCCCGGATCTTTTCGTTGAGTTCGACGATATACGTCCGCGCCCGTTCACGATTGTCGCGCGCGATGTACTGCGCGATTTCGAACAGATCGGCCCGTGCCTTGGCCGCGACGATGAATCTCATACAGCTTGATCGGCATCGCCTTCGCGAACCAGCTCGGAAACGTAATCTTCCAGTTCATTGAGGACAGTCTCGCCATCAAGGAAAGGCCCCTTTTCGCCCTCGGCAATAAGCTCGCGCCATCGCGCCAGTTTGGCTTGGCGCCGTTCCTGCTGATCCGCCCAGTCCCGCATTGCCTCGCGGATCACCTCGCTGGTCGTGGCATAGTCGCCACTATCCACGGCGGCTGTAATGGTCGCAACCATTTCCTCGGTCATGGTCACAGTGATGCGTTCAAGCTTGCTCATACATCATACTAGATCATACTTTGTATGATCCGACAAGCACGCCCTATTCCTCCTCGAACAGCCCCGCCAGCTGCTCGATCATCGTCCCGCCCAGCTGCTCGACGTCCATGATCGTCACCGCGCGGCGGTAATAGCGGGTTACGTCGTGGCCGATGCCGATCGCCACCAGTTGCACTGGGCTCTGGCGTTCGATCCAGTCGATCACCTTGCGCAAGTGCTGTTCGAGGTAACCGGCAGAGTTCACGCTGAGGGTGCTGTCATCGACCGGCGCACCGTCCGAAATCACCATCAGCACGCGGCGATCTTCGGGCCGGGCGAGCAGGCGGGTGTGGGCCCAGAGCAGCGCTTCGCCGTCGATGTTTTCCTTGAGCAGGCCTTCGCGCATCATCAGGCCAAGGTTGCGGCGGCTGCGGCGATAGGGCTCGTCAGCGCGTTTATAGACGATGTGGCGCAAATCGTTGAGGCGGCCCGGGTGCGCGGGTTTGCCGGTGCCGAGCCATGCCTCGCGGCTTTGCCCGCCTTTCCACGCGCGGGTGGTGAAACCCAGAATCTCGGTCTTGACCCCGCAGCGCTCCAGCGTGCGGGCCAGCACATCCGCGCTGATCGCGGCGATCGAGATCGGGCGGCCGCGCATCGATCCGCTGTTGTCGATCAGCAGGGTGACGATCGTGTCCTTGAACTCGACATCGCGCTCGATCTTGTAGCTGAGCGAGGAGCCGGGCGAGACCACCACCCGGGCGAGCCGCGCGGCGTCCAGAATGCCTTCTTCCTGATCGAAATCCCAGCTGCGGTTCTGCTGCGCCATCAGGCGGCGTTGCAGCCGGTTGGCCAGCTTGGTGACAATCCCCTGCAAGCCCTTGAGCTGCGCATCGAGATAGGCGCGCAGCCGGGTCAGTTCATCCTCGTCACACAGGTCCTGCGCGGCGACGACTTCGTCGAAGGCTTCAGTATAGGCCTTGTAATCGAAATTGGCGGGCAGATCGGTCCACGGACGGTTGGGCCGGACGGGGAGCATCCCTTCCTCGCCCTCGTCGCCCGCTTCACCATCGGAGGAGTCTTCCTCCATCTGCCGTTCGGTCTCACCCTCGCCGTCTTCCTCACCCTCGCTCGGTTCGGCGGCGACTTCGCCCGCGCTGTCGTCCTGCTGGGATTCGCCGTCTTCGCCGGAATCGTCGCTGTCGTCCTCGCCGTCCTGATCCTCGCCGTCTTCGGTATCGGGCTCAAGCTGGTCGGTGCGGGTCAGCTCCAGATGCTGGAGCATGTCCAGCGTCAGCTTCTGGAAAGCCTTCTGATCATCCAGCGTCAGCGCCAGCGCATCGAAATCCTTGCCCGCCTTGTCGCCAATCCAGCCGCGCAGCATTTCCACACCGGCGCGCGCGCTTTCGGGCACGGGCTGGCCGGTCAGGTGTTCGCGCAGCAACAGGCCCAGCGCGGCCTGCAAGGGCACTTCATCGGGCCGGCTGGCGCGGGTGATCGGATCGCCGCCCAGCCGCACCATGGTCGCCGCGTCCAGATTGGCGCGCATTCCGGCGTAAGCGTTGGCACCAAGCGCTTCATAGCGCACCGCCTCCACCGCGTCATAGCAAGCGCGGGCGGAAGGCTCGCTGGGTGCATGGCGGGCGTGGAGCGCCTCGTCATGGTGCTTGAGTTTCAGCGCCATCGCATCCGCGAACCCGCGCGCCTCCATTGCCTGCTCGCGCGGCAAGGTGCGGCCGGGCATGGGCACGCGAAAGTTTTTGCCATTGGCCACCGCAGCGTCGGCGGTCCAGGCCACTTCCACTTCCGGCTCATGCGCGATCGCTCGGCTGGCACCGGTCAGGACGCTTTTGAAGCGATCGAGGGGGGATTCGTCGGACATTCAGGGCCTTTTCAGATGCTCTGTCCGGTCTTGGCCCAATCGGCCATAAAGCCTTCGATGCCCTTGTCGGTCAGGACGTGCTTGACCAGCCCTTTGATCACGGCCGGCGGCGCAGTCATCACGTCGGCGCCGATCTTGGCGGCTTGAAGCACGTGGAGGCCGTGGCGGACCGAGGCGACGAGGATTTCGGTCTCGAAATCATAATTGTCATAGATCAGGCGAATGTCGCTGATCAGTTCCATCCCGTCAAAGCCGTTGTCATCGTGGCGGCCCACGAACGGCGAGACGAAAGTTGCCCCGGCTTTGGCCGCAAGCAGCGCCTGGTTGGCGGAAAAGCACAGCGTGACGTTGACCATGGTGCCGTCGCTGGTCAGCGCCTTGCAGGTTTGCAACCCGTCGATCGTAAGGGGCACCTTGATGCACACGTTGTCGGCGATCTTGCGCAGTACTTCAGCCTCGCGCATCATCCCAGCGTGATCGAGTGCGACCACTTCGGCGCTGACCGGACCATCGACGATTCCGCAGATCTCGCGGGTCACTTCCATGAAATCGCGGCCCGATTTCATGATCAGGCTGGGATTTGTGGTAACCCCATCGAGCAGCCCGGTGGCGGCCAGCTCCTTGATGTCGGCGATTTCGGCGGTGTCGGCGAAAAATTTCATTGGGTCTGGCCCCCTGTAACGGATGCATCGAATCTGTCCTTCGAGCCTATACCCCGGTGACAGCGCCGCGCCACCCCATATAGGAGGTCTGATGCAGCGCGTCCGACTCCTTGTGTTCAACCCGGTCCTGAACGTGCTCGATTACCGGGTGCCGCCGGGTATGGCGGTCGAGCTTGGCTCAGTCGTGCTCGCCCCGCTGGGGCCACGCCAGGTGCTTGGGATCGTGTGGGAACCAGAGCGGCTGGAAGGCACCGAAGTGCCGGATGCCAAGCTGCGCCCGCTACTGGAACTGCTGCCCGTTCCGCCCTTCCCCGCGCCGCTACGCCGCCTGATCGAATGGTGTGCAGACTATTACGTCGCGCCAATGAACGCGGTGGCGCGGATGTCGCTGGGATCGATGGCCGCGCTGCGCGGCGGCGGCACGGCAACCGAATACCGGCTGAGCGGGGTAGAGCCTGCGCGCCTGACCCCGCAGCGCGCCGCCGCTTTGGATGCGCTCCACGGCGAACAGGCCTCCATCCGCGAACTGGCGGAACTAGCCAGCGTCAGCGAAGGGGTGCTGCGCGGGATGGTGGGCGCGGGGCTGCTGGAGCCGGTCACGGTCGATCTTGACCGTCCCTACCCCCGCGCCAATCCCGATTTCGTCCAACCCCAGCTCAACCCGGACCAGCAAGCCGCCGCCGATCAATTCGTCGCGGCGGTGGAGGGGCATACGTTCCAGCCATTCCTGCTCGACGGGGTGACCGGATCGGGCAAGACCGAATGCTATTTCGAAGCCGTCGCCCAGGCGCTGCGGCTACGCAAACAAGTGCTGGTGCTGTTGCCCGAAATCGCGCTGACCGAGAACTTCCTGCGCCGGTTCGAGGCGCGGTTCGGCACGCCGCCAGTGCTGTGGCATTCCAGCCTCAAGCAAAGCGAGCGCCGCCGCGCCTGGCGGGCAATCGTAGGCGGGCAAGCGCAGGTCGTGGTCGGCGCACGCTCGGCCTTGTTCATGCCCTACAAGGCGTTGGGGCTGATCGTCGTCGATGAAGCGCACGAAGTCAGCTTCAAGCAGGATGACGGGGTGCGCTATAACGCGCGCGATGTGGCGGTGATCCGGGCGCGGTTTGAAAGCATCCCGGTGATCCTGGCCAGCGCCACCCCGGCGCTGGAATCGCTGCAACTGGCGGAACAGGGCACCTATACCAAAGTCGATCTGCCCGCGCGGTTCGGCGGGGCGGAGCTGCCCGATGTTCAGATCGTTGACCTGCGCGAAGAAGCCCCGCCACGCGGGCGCTGGCTTTCCCCGCGGCTGGTCAGCGAGCTCAAGGACCGGCTGCTTAAAGGTGAGCAATCACTGTTGTTCCTGAACCGGCGCGGCTATGCCCCACTGACGCTGTGCCGCCACTGCGGCTACCGGTTTCAATGCCCCAATTGCAGCGCCTGGCTGGTCGAGCACCGGCTGTCGCGGCGGATGGCCTGCCACCACTGCGGCCACCAGGTCGGCGTGCCGGATGAATGTCCCGAATGCCACACCGGCGATTGCCTGGTCGCTTGCGGCCCCGGGGTGGAACGGATCGCCGACGAAGTGGTCGAACTGCTGCCCGAAGCGCGGCTGGCAGTAGTGACCAGCGACACACTCAACAGTCCGGAAAAGATCAGTGAATTCGTCGCCAAGGCCGAAGCCAAAGCGATCGACGTGATCATCGGCACGCAATTGGTGACCAAGGGTTATCACTTTCCCGAACTGACGCTGGTTGGCGTTATCGATGCCGATCTTGGGCTGGAAGGCGGCGATCTGCGCGCGGCCGAGCGGACCTATCAGCAGGTCGCACAGGTATCTGGCCGCGCCGGGCGCGGGGAGAAACCGGGCGAAGTTCTGATCCAGACCCGCCACCCCGAAGCTGCTGTGATCGCCGCGCTTGCCAAAGGCGACCGCGACGCCTTCTACGCCGCCGAAACCGAAGCCCGCCGCGATGCCGGGGCGCCACCGTTCGGGCGCTGGGCGGCGATCATCGTGTCGAGCGAAGACGAGGCAGAGGCCCGCGATGCCGCCCGCGCGATCGGCGGCAAACGGCCGAACCTGCCCGATGTCATGGTGCTCGGCCCGGCTCCGGCCCCATTATCCCTGCTGCGCGGCCGGTATCGCTACCGCCTGCTGATCAACGCCCGGCGCAGCGCGCAGGTGCAGGCCGTGATCCGCGAATGGCTGGGCCAGTTCACGTTCCCCCCCGGCGTGCGGGTTGGGGTGGATATCGATCCGTACAGTTTTGTTTAGAGCAAGGCCGCCGCTTGCAGCAGTCGGTTGCCGTGGTCGGTCTCTTCCTTGCCGTTAAGCCGGAACAGCCGCGCGGCTTCGGCGTTGTCGGTTGCAACGGCCCATTTCTCGTACAGCGCCTCACCGCCGAATTCGCCCTGGGCGAGTCCTTTCAGTGCTTCCGCCGTCACCGGGGCAAAGGGGGCCCCGCCGTCCTGCAAATACGGGTTGTCTTCCGCCAGCGGGGGGAAGAAATCCTCGCCGCTGATTGCCTTCACCGCCAGGGCCGCGCGCTGGGCGTGGAGGAATTCTTCGCGGCCGTTGGCATGCAGCAGGTCGCGCACAGCGGCGTTGTCGGTCCCCTCGGCGGTCTTGTAGTAGAGCGTCATCGCGGCTGCTTCGGTCAGCGCCAGGACTTTGACGTCCAGCACAGTTGGCGCGGTTACCGCTCCGATATGGGCAAAGGCATCCCGCAAGGTGGCAGGGGCGCCTTGCGGCAGGGGCATGGTCATTCGGTCTCTCCCGTCGTTTGCCCCAGCTTGCGCTGCCAGAGCGGCGCGATCAAGCCGTGCCGGATAATCCCCACCCGCAGCAAGTAGAGCCCGGCAAGCGTTGCCACAACCAGCGCAGGGACCGAAGCCTCCAACCCAAAGGCACCGCCATTGAGCCAGACCGGGCCCGAGAAGCTGGTCCGCAGCAATCCTTCCGGCGCGTCCCCGCCCGATACCGGGACTGAAAAGACCCAGCCCTGGGTAAAGTTCCAGGCGGCGTGGATCCCCGCCGCCAGCCACAGTCGCCGGGTGACCATATAGGCCGCGCCGAGCAGGATTCCGGCTTCAACCGCAATCGCAAAGGCGGCGAACCAGGTCGCATCGGGATTGCCGATATGGGCCAGCCCGAAGAAAGCGCTGGTCAAGGCCAGCGCCGCCCAGGTGCCAAGCAGGTTTTCCAGCTGGCGAAAGGCAATCCCGCGGAATAGCAGTTCCTCAAACAAGCCGGATATGATCGCCATGGACAGCATGCCCCACAGGTTGCCAATCCCGCCGCGCAACCCCTCGATCTGCATGCCCCCTGCTAGCACAGCGGTGAGTGCAGCAGCGCTGAACACGGCAAATCCGATCCCCAGCCCTTGGGCCAGTTCCGTGCCCGCGCCAGCAAATGCAAATTCCACATCGTCGCGCAGTTCAACCCGGCGCTGGAACAGCTTGTAGAGCCAGATGGTCAGTGCGCACCCTGCCAGGATCACCAGGGGCTGAAGCGGGCTGCGGTGCAGTATCTCCGGCCGACCACCTATGATCGCCGTTGCCAGATAGAGCACGGAGAAAGCCACAAACCCCAGCACCAGCAGGGTCAATGGAAACCGCAAGACCCGCAAGGCAAGCGGTTGGTCGGGCTTGATCACACTCATTCGTCAATTCCCTTACTGTATTATAAAGCCAATACAGTAAGGGAATACCAAGTCAATCGCCCAGGTTCAGCACCGCGCCTTCCTTTTCCAGCAACCTGCGCTTGATCTCGAGGCCCCAGGCATAGCCGCCCAGCCCGCCGCCGGTGCGGATCACCCGGTGGCACGGGATCAGCACTGAAACATGGTTGGAACCATTGGCACTGCCCGCCGCGCGCACCGCCTTGGGATTGCCTGCCGCCGCCGCCAATTCGGCGTAAGTGCGGGTTTCTCCCAGTGGGATCTTGCGCAGTTCGCGCCACACCGCTTCCTGAAAGGCAGTGCCCTTCACATCGATCGGAATGTGCGCAAAATCGCCGGGTGCTTCGACTGCGGCGACCACATCGGCCAGCAGCTTTGCAAAGTCCTCTCCGCCTTCAACCAGCTCGGCCTGCCCAAACCGCTGTTCCAGCGCTTCGCGGCCTTCATTGAAGGAGAGGCGGCACACGCCCTTGTCGCTCGCGGCGACCAGCATCTGCCCCAGACTGGTTGGCACCGCTGCCCAATGGATTGTTACCCCCTTGCCCCCGTTGGCCCAAGCCGATGGCGTCATGCCCAGTCGCTCCTTGTTCGCATCATAGAACCGCGACGGCGCTGAATAGCCCGCCGCATAGATTGCCGGGGTAACCTGCCCCTCTCCGGTCAGTGCCTCCTTGGCCCGCTCGGCCATCAGGGCGCGGGCATAGGCGGCGGGGGACAGGCCGGTGTGGCGGGTGAAGACCCGCTGGAAATGGCTCGGCGAATAGCCGGTCTCTGCCGCGAGCGCGGCCAGCGCCAGCGGCTGCTCTGCCGCCTTGATCGCTGCGATCGCGCTCAGCACCGCGCGCTCATCCCGGCTGACATCGTCGGGGCAGCAGCGCTTGCACGGCCGCAGCCCTGCCGCCCGCGCAGCGCCGCCATCGGCAAAGAACCGCACGTTCTCCCGCTTTGGATGCCGCGCCGGACATGATGGACGACAATAGATTCCTGTCGACAGAACCCCCGATACAAACCGTCCGTCAAACGCCCGGTCGCGTGCCAGAGCGGCTTGCCAGCACAGGTCATCATCGAGCGGTTCGGTCATTGTCTCAGTCATGGCATGGCTCCTTATGGAAGCAAGCCATAAGCAAAACAGACGCCCATCGCGTCCCGCGCCTTGCGCTCAAAGCAGATCGAGCAGTCGAAGCCCCAAGGTCCAGGCATCCCCCGGCCAGCGCGCTGAAAGATAGTTCCCGTCCTGCACAACAAAGCCGTCCTGCGGGTGCGCCGCATCGGCATAGCGGGGCAGGACCGGACCGGTTTCAAATCGGCCACCGGGGCGGATCAGGCGGCGCACTTCGTTTTCGACGCTTTCGGGATAGGTCTGATAGTGGCCTGGCATAGCGGACCGGGTCAACCGCACCGCCACTCCCTCCATGATCCGGGTCAATGCCGTGGTGGTTTTACCCGCCAACACCCCGGCACGGGCGAGCGGCAATACCCCGTGGCACACCGCGCTGACCGGCTGGTCCGCCGCGAAAGCCGCCCGCGCCAGACGGTGGACTTCGGCTGATTCGCAGTAACTCTTCATGCCCGGCGCGTGCCCGCCGGGAAAATGCAGTGCGGCATAGTCACCGGCCTGCGCCTGATCCCAGCGGATCGGTTCCATGAAGGCCGGATGCGCCGCCATCGCTGCATAGGCCGCGATTGCCTCTTCCCGCGCCCTGAGCGACCGCGCCAGCCAGGGCAGTCCTTCACCTGTCAGCGTCACCGGATCGCAAGCCGCAGGCATGCCGGTCTCGCTCGCAAACACCACCTCATGCCCGGCGCGGGTCCAGACCAGCCAGGGAAAGGCAACCTCGGTGGGATCAAAATCGGTCTGAGGCAGAATAATGAGGATGCGGGACATGCTATCCCCCCAGCGCCCTGAACAGCATCAAGGTCCGCTCCTTTGCCAGATCGGCGCTTTCAGGGTGCCAGTCCTTGCGACGGTCGGAATTAAAGCCGTGGCCAGCCTCATAGATAAAGTGCTGCGCGGTGGGATGCCCTTTGGCAATCAAAGCTTCGACAGGCTCGATCGGCACCAGCGAATCATAGCGTCCGAAATGGGCGATCGTCGCGCAGCGCGGTGCTTCATCGGCAAAGCGGGTGGCGATCAGTCCGCCGTAATAGCAACTGGCTGCAGCGATATCATCGCAGGTCTGCGCCATGCGCCAGGCGACCGAGCCGCCGAAGCAATAGCCGACGATGAACAGCGGCCCGCCCCCGATTTCACTGAAACGCGCTTTCAGCCAGGCGATCACCCGGCGGGTATCGTCCAGCCCCTGTTCCCAATCGTGTTCGTCCCGCGCGATCTGCACCGCACGTTCCCAGTCGGCCCCGGAATAGCCCAGCGCGCAGCCGGGCTCGATTCGTTCAAACAGGCCGGGGCTGATTACTTCATAGCCATCTTCGGCATATTCATCGCACAACTCGCGGATATGATCGGTCACCCCGAAAATTTCCTGCACCAGCACCAGCCCGCCGCGCCGCTCGCCCGCCGGGACGGCATGATAGCATGGCATCTCGAAGCCATCGGCCATTGTGATCTTGATCGTTTCGCCCATCAGCTGCCGTCCTAGAATACCCGTGGGGAAATCACCTTGTCGGTGAATTCAACCAACACCAGCCCGTTCCACCTGCCCGGCCTCCCGCTGAAGGCGCCCTGTGACTGGCCAGGCAGGTGGAGCCAGCCGGTGTTGCCAACTTTTCCAAAAGCACCCTGCCCCACCTTGCATCGCAGCACAATCATGCTATGCGCGCCCCCGTCTCAAGGGGCGAAGACAAGTCAGGCTTGTCACCCGCCCCGCCAACGCATTCGATGCAAGGAACCAAGGCGCGTGGATAATTCCGGCGGCATTACAGCGAGTTTGCAAGGGCGTTACGCCTCTGCATTGTTTGACCTGGCCAGCGAAGGCGGCAAGGTTGCTGCCGTCGAATCTGATCTGAATGCGCTGGGCGCGGCCATTGCCGAAAGCGCCGATCTGGCCGCACTGATTCGCAACCCGCGCGTTACGCGTGACGCCGCCGGCAGCGCCATGACCGCCGTGGGCAAGCTGTTCAAGGTCTCTCCGCTAACCCAGAACTTCCTTGGCGTGCTGGCCGAAAATCGCCGACTGGCCGCGCTGCCCGATGTGGTTCGCGCCTTCAGCACTATCGCCGCCGCTGCCCGCGGTGAAGTCAGCGCCGAAGTCACTTCCGCTCACCCCCTGTCCGCCGCCCAGCTCAAGACGCTCGCCGAAAAGCTGAAAGCGCGCGAAGGCAAGGACGTGAAGCTTACTTCCAAGGTCGATCCCGAATTGCTCGGCGGCCTCGTCGTCAGGATCGGTTCGACCCAGATCGACAGCTCGATCCGTACCCGTTTGAACACTCTCGCTAACGCGATGAAAGGCTGAATGATGGATATCCGCGCCGCTGAAATCTCGAAGGTCATCAAGGACCAGATCGCCAGCTTTGGCACCGAGGCCCAGGTCTCGGAAGTCGGTTCGGTGCTGTCGGTCGGTGACGGTATCGCCCGCATTCACGGGCTGGATCAGGTCCAGGCCGGTGAAATGGTCGAATTCGCCAATGGCGTGAAGGGCATGACCCTGAACCTCGAAACCGACAACGTCGGCGTCGTGATCTTCGGCTCGGACAGCGAGATCAAGGAAGGCGACGTCGTCAAGCGGACCGGCACCATCGTGGACGTTCCGGTTGGCAAGGGCCTGCTGGGCCGCGTGGTCGATGCGCTGGGCAACCCGATCGACGGCAAAGGCCCGATCGAAGCCGCCAGCCGTCAGCGCGTTGAAGTGAAGGCCCCGGGCATCATCCCGCGCCAGTCGGTCAACGAACCGGTGCAGACCGGGCTCAAGGCGATCGACGCGCTCGTTCCCGTCGGCCGCGGCCAGCGCGAACTGATCATCGGTGACCGCCAGACTGGCAAGACCGCCGTCGCGATCGACACCTTCATCAACCAGAAGGAAGCCAACCAGGGCACCGACGAAAAGAAGAAGCTGTACTGCATCTACGTCGCCGTCGGTCAAAAGCGTTCGACCGTGGCGCAGATCGTGCGTCAGCTCGAAGAAAACGGCGCGATGGAATATTCGATCGTGGTCGCCGCGACCGCATCGGAACCCGCCCCGCTGCAGTACCTCGCGCCCTACACCGGTGCCACCATGGGCGAATTCTTCCGCGACAACGGCATGCACGCCGTGATCGTGTATGACGACCTTTCCAAGCAGGCCGTCGCCTATCGCCAGATGTCGCTGCTGCTGCGCCGCCCGCCGGGCCGCGAAGCCTATCCGGGCGACGTGTTCTATCTCCACAGCCGTCTGCTCGAACGCGCGGCGAAGATGAATGACAGCCAGGGCGGTGGCAGCCTCACCGCGCTGCCGATCATCGAAACCCAGGCGGGCGACGTTTCGGCCTACATTCCGACCAACGTGATTTCGATCACCGACGGCCAGATCTTCCTTGAAACCGGCCTGTTCTATCAGGGCGTCCGTCCGGCGATCAACGTCGGTCTGTCGGTTAGCCGCGTCGGCGGCGCCGCGCAGACCAAGGCGATGAAGAAGGTTTCGGGCTCGATCAAGCTGGAGCTGGCGCAGTACCGCGAAATGGCGGCCTTCGCCCAGTTCGGTTCGGACCTCGACGCGTCGACCCAGAAGCTGCTCAACCGCGGTGCGCGGCTGACCGAACTGCTCAAGCAGGCGCAGTTCAGCCCGCTGTCGTTCGAAGAGCAGACCGTGTCGATCTTCGCGGGCACCAACGGCTATCTGGACAGCATCCCGACCGGCGATGTCACCCGTTATGAAGCTGAAATGCTCAGCTTCATGCGTGACAAGCACGCCGATGTGCTGAAGACGATCCGTGACAGCCGCGATTTCGGGGACGATGCCAAGAAGGGCACCGTCGCCGCGCTCGACGCCTTTGCGAAGCAGTTCGCCTGATCCGATTGAAGGGGTAAGGCTAGATGGCCTCGCTTAAGGAACTCAAAGGGCGGATCAACTCGGTCAAATCGACCCAGAAGATCACCAAGGCCAAGCAGATGGTCGCAGCTGCCAAGCTGCGCCGGGCCCAGGCCAATGCCGAAGCCGCGCGTCCCTATGCCGCGCGGCTGGCGGAAGTGATGGGCTCGATCGCCAGCAAGGTCGTGGTCAGCGAAAACAGCCCCAAGCTGCTCGCTGGCACCGGCAAGGATCAGGTTCACCTGCTGGTCGTCGCCAACTCGGACAAGGGTCTGTGCGGCGCGTTCAATTCGAACATCGTCAAGGCGGCGATCCTTGCAGCCAAGGACCTGCAGGCGCAGGGCAAGACCGTGCTGTTCTACCTCGTCGGCCGCAAGGGCCGTGCGGTGATCCGCCGGAACTACCCCAACGCGATCCTCGCCAGTTTCGACACCACTGACGTGCGCGAACCCGGCTTTGCCGAAGCGGAAAAGATCGCTGCCGAACTGGTCTCGCTGTATGAAGCGGGCAAGTTTGACGTCGCGCATCTGTTCTATGCCAAGTTCAAGAGCGCGCTGGCTCAGGATCCGACCCAGCTCCAGATCATCCCCGTTCCTGCCCCCAAGGCGGTTGCGGCCGATACCGGCGCAGTGGTGGAATATGAGCCTGAGGAAGAAGCGATCCTGGCTGAACTGCTGCCGCGCTATCTGCGCACCCAGCTGTTCGGCGCGCTGCTGGAAAACCAGGCCAGCGAACAGGGCGCATCGATGACCGCGATGGACAATGCCACGCGCAACGCGGGCGAGCTGATCAACAAGCTGACCATCCAGTACAACCGCAGCCGTCAGGCCGCGATTACGACTGAACTGATTGAAATTATCGCTGGCGCGGAAGCGCTCTAAGCAATCGAAGGCAAGGAAAAGACCATGGCAACCGCCGCCAAGAAAGCAAAGACCGCTCCCGCCGCCGCCGGAACCGGCAAGATCAGCCAGGTGATCGGCGCCGTCGTCGACGTGACCTTCACCGGCGAGCTGCCGGCGATTCTCTCGGCACTGGAAACCGACAACAACGGCACCCGCCTGGTGCTCGAAGTGGCGCAGCACCTGGGTGAAAACACCGTGCGCACCATCGCGATGGACGCCACCGACGGGTTGACCCGCGGTCAGGCTGTGACCGCCACCGGCGCGCAGATCTCGGTCCCGGTTGGCCCGATGACGCTGGGCCGCATCATGAACGTGATCGGTGAGCCGATCGACGAACAGGGCCCGGTCAACGCTGACAAGCGCAGCCCGATCCACGCCAAGGCTCCCGAATTTGTCGACCAGTCGACCGAAGCCGCCATTCTCGTCACCGGGATCAAGGTAATCGATCTGCTCGCGCCCTATGCGCGCGGCGGCAAGATCGGCCTGTTCGGCGGCGCCGGCGTTGGCAAGACCGTGCTGATCCAGGAACTGATCAACAACATCGCCAAGGGCCACGGCGGCGTTTCGGTGTTCGCCGGCGTGGGTGAACGCACCCGCGAAGGCAACGATCTGTACCACGAATTCCTCGACGCAGGCGTTATCGCCAAGGACAAGGACGGCAACCCGACGCCGGACGGTTCGAAGGTGGCACTGGTGTTCGGTCAGATGAACGAACCCCCGGGCGCGCGTGCCCGCGTGGCGCTGTCGGGTCTGACCATGGCCGAATACTTCCGCGACGAAGAAGGCCAGGACGTGCTGTTCTTCGTGGACAACATCTTCCGCTTTACCCAGGCTGGTTCGGAAGTGTCGGCGCTGCTGGGCCGTATTCCTTCGGCAGTGGGCTATCAGCCGACCCTCGCGACCGACATGGGTGCGCTGCAGGAACGCATCACCTCGACCAACAAGGGTTCGATCACCTCGGTCCAGGCGATCTACGTGCCTGCGGACGATCTTACCGACCCTGCGCCGGCCACCTCGTTCGCGCACTTGGACGCGACCACCACGCTGAACCGCGCGATCTCGGAACTGGGCATCTATCCGGCGGTTGACCCGCTCGATTCGACCAGCCGCGTGCTGACCCCGGCCGTCGTTGGTCAGGAACACTACGACACCGCCCGCCGCGTTCAGGAAACGCTGCAGAAGTACAAGTCGCTGCAGGACATCATCGCCATTCTCGGCATGGACGAACTGAGCGAGGAAGATAAGCTGACCGTGGCCCGCGCCCGCAAGATCCAGCGCTTCCTGTCACAGCCGTTCCACGTCGCCGAAGTGTTCACCAACATCCCGGGCAAGTTCGTCCAGGTGGAAGACACTGTGGCTTCGTTCAAGGCGGTGGTTGACGGCGAATACGATCACCTGCCCGAAGCCGCCTTCTATATGGTCGGCGGGATCGACGAAGCGGTCGCCAAGGCCAAGAAGCTGGCTGAGGACGCGTAAGCACCTAAGCCCCCTCTTCTTCAGAGGAGGGGGTTGAGGGTGGTGGCGGTTTACACCGGCGTCACCTATGGTCGCAGCACCACACCGTTGCGACTGGGCAGCACGCTCCCACGTCTCACTGCCCCTCCTCTGAAGCGGAGGGGAAAGGAAAGTAAAGATGGCTCTGCACTTCGAACTCGTAACCCCCGCCCGGCTCGTCCGTTCGGAAGACGTCCATATGGTGGTCGTCCCCGGCGCCGAGGGTGAATTCGGCGTGCTCGAAGGCCACGCGCCGTTCATGTCGACCGTCCGCGACGGCGCGATCAAGGTCTATCGCACCGAAAATGGCCAGCCGGAAGAAATCCAGGTCCAGGGCGGTTTCGCCGAAGTGGGCGCGAACGGGCTGACCGTGCTGGCCGAACACGTCGAGGGCTGAACCGGCATCCAGCCGTGAAACGAACAAGGCGGTCCTGCGGGGCCGCCTTTTCGTTTGGTTATCAGTCTTTGGCCTTCAGCAGCACCCACGGCACCCGTTCGCCATCAAAGCGCAGGCGGGCGTTGCGCTGGAAGAACGGCGGCATATGATCGCCGACAATCAGAATGTCAGTCTTGGGCAAGGTCGGGTCCAGCGCCATCCGGGTCAGCGCGTCCGACAGGTTGTGGTGGACCAGGAACAGGCGGCACAGCATCGGCGGGCCATCGGCCAGCGCTGCGCCGCCGAAGGTGCAGTTATCGGTCCCCAGCGCGGGATCAGCCAGCACCGGCAAGTGTGAATTGAGCGTGACCCAATATAGCAGTTGCGGCTGCTTCGCGCCGCGCAGGCGCTGGGCGAGCAGCGGCAGCACGCTGTTATCGCAGGCCCCCGGGAACACCCCGCCACATGGCTTCGCACCCTGGGCCAGCAGATCGTCTCCGAAGTTGACTTTGGCAAAGCCCAGCCTGGGCCACCAGGCGGTGCGGTCAAAAAAGCCGCCATCGAACCCGTGCAGCGCCTCGGCCCGGTAACCTGCACGGGCATAGCGTTCGGGCAGGCAATCGAGCTGGCCAAAATCGACCGAGTGGTAATCGCCCCAGATCCCGCACAGTTCGCGCAGCTCGCCGCTGGTGGTGGACCCGTGATAGGGCACCGCGCCGCGCGTCACGTCATAGCGGCTGCGCCACTCGGGGCGGTTCCAGTCTGTCTCGAACAAGGCCTTCTCGCCCGGATTGAGCGGCACGCCCAGCGCTTCGACCAGCACAATAATCAGGTGGCGGCGTTGCGCCCCCGGCGCTTCCAGCCCGGCGGCACGAACCGCCGAATTGAACGGCGCGCCGGCCTTGGGCAGGCCGACATAGGAACCCGCGGTGCGCGCGGTCGCCATATTGTCCACATTGGTCAGCGCAAACACCGCCAGCAAAGCCAGCGCCCAGCCGCGCAGCCCGCTTGGGCCCGGCGCGCGCGGAGCAAGCCACCAGCTGAGCGCCATCGCCAGCGCCACCACGCCCCCACCGAGCAGATATTCCGGCGAGCGCAGCGGGCGCACTTCGCGCAGGAACGGCAGCAGCAGTTCGTAATTGTAGAGCGTGATGTTGAACACCGCCCCGACATAGACCGTGGCCACGGCCAGTGGCAGCAACAGCAGCACCGCGCGCCGGACGGCCAACCAGGGCAACTGCGAGGCCAGCAGCGCGAACAGTCCGAAACCCATGACATAGCGGCCCAGTGGCGGTCCGCCGATCGGCCACATCAGGATTACCGGCAGCAGTGGCAAGACCAGCCAGGTCAGCGCCCAGCGCCAGGGAAATCCATGCAGAACCGGAATTTTCAACGCGCCGCGCCCTTTGCAAATGCCGAGCTTGGCCTAGCCCAGCATGGTTAATGGCGGGTTACCTGCGGCGGCGATCAGCGGTGGAAGCAGAGCCAGCATTCCGCCACTGACGCCGGGCCTCAACCTCCTCCGCATCGCGCCAACGCGCCATCAGTCCGTCCCTGCCACATCGCGCACCCGGCCCGCGTGCCACAGGTACAGCCCCGCCCCGATGATGATCGCGGCCCCGGCCAGGGTCATCGCATCGGGATGATTCTCGAACATCAGCCAGCCGAACAAGGTCGCCACCAGCAGCTGGATATAGGTCATCGGCGCGACGGTGGCCGCCCCGGCCTTGGTCGTGCCCATATAGATCAGCCAATGCGCGCAGCTGGCCGAACAGGCCACCAGCGCGCAGCGGGCAATCACGCTCCAGTGCGGCAGGTGGACGGCAAACCGCTCGATCCCGCTGAAATGCAGCGCGGTGGTCGCGAGGATCAGCATCACCGAGGCCAGCGCGGCGACATAGAACTGCATCGCCAGGACCGATCCCTTGCCCGCGACAAAGCGGTTGCCGATCATCAGCACGCTCATCCCCAGAGCGGACAGCAGGGGCAGCAAGGCCGCCCAGCCGACCACCGCAAAATTGGGCCGCAACACCACCAGCACCCCGGCAAAGGCCACGACCGAGGCCACCAGCGTCTCGCGCCGGGCGGGCTCTCCCAGCAGCAGCGCGGCGAGCAGCGCAGTCAGCATCGGGCTGGTAAAGGTAATCGCGGTGGCCGTGGCCAGCGGCATCACGAACACCGCGGAAAAGAACCCGATCGTCGCCATCGCCACCGCCCCGCCGCGCAGCAGCTGGACCCGCGGAGCCGGCATGCGGAAAGCTGCGGGGCCTTCATGCCGCCACAGCAGCACGCCCAGCCCCAGCGCCCCGATGATATAGCGCGTCATCGCAATCGCGGTGGGCGCCCATTCCCCGGTCATGGTCTTGACCACGGCATCGCCGCAGCTCAGCACGGCGAACCCCGCCATGGCATAGAACAGTCCGGTGGTTTCAGTGCGGCGCAAGGACTGGTTTCCAAGGTAACGATCCGGCCTCCTATCGCCCGGCAGTGGCCAGCGCCAGAGCAAGCTGAAGTTTACCGACTGTTTACGGTTCATCCTTAACAAGATGTCACCGGATGCCTTGGGACGAGGCGGTCTGGCGGGGGTATCATGACCAAGCTGATTATCCAGATCCCATGCTTTAACGAGGCAGAGAACCTGCCCGAGACACTGGTGGCCCTGCCCCGGCGGATCCCCGGCGTGGACGTGATCGAAGTGCTGGTGATCGACGATGGCAGCCACGATGGCACCGCCGAAGTCGCCCGCCGGTTTGGCGTGCAGCATGTGGTTCGCCACCGCCGCAACCGGGGGCTGGCCGCCGCGTTCCAGAGCGGGCTTGATGCCGCATTGGCCGCCGGAGCCGACATCGTGGTCAACACCGATGCCGATGGCCAATACGAAGGCGCCGACATTGCCAAGCTGGTCGCCCCGATCGTCGCACATGAGGCCGACATCGTGATCGGCGACCGCGGCGTGGCCGACAATGCCCATTTCGGCCCGTTCAAGCGCCTGCTGCAACGCATGGGCAGCTCGGTCGTGCGGCAGCTGTCGCGCACCGATGTGACCGATGCAGTCAGCGGGTTCCGCGCGATCAGCCGGGCAGCGGCGCAGCGGATCACGATCACCACCGAATTTTCCTATACCACCGACATGCTGATCCAGGCCGGGCGCAAGCGCTTCAAGATCGTCAGCGTGCCGATCCGAACCCATGCCGCCGTGCGCCCTTCGCGGCTGTTCAAATCGGTGCCGCAATTCATCTCGCGCCAGTTGATGACCATGGCGCGCGCCTATGCCACCTATAACCCGCTGCGCACTTTCATGCTGATCGGCGGAGCAATCGCCGCGCTGGGGCTGCTGCCGATCCTGCGGTTCCTGTATTTCTGGGCCAGCGGTGACGGCCAGGGCCATGTGCAATCGCTGGTACTGGGCGGATCGCTGCTGGTCCTGGGCGTGCTGACCGGACTGATGGGCGTGCTCGCCGATCTGATCGGAGCTAACCGCAAGCTGCTGGAAGCTACTTTGAAGCATGTCCGCCAGCTGGAAGAACAAGTCGCGCTACTGCGCAGCGAGAGCGAGGCTCCGCCCCGCGCTGCCGCGCGGCAGGTTCGCCGATGAACGCGGTGACCGGTCGCCTGCCAGGGCGAAACGCAGAGTTCTGGCCGATCGCGGGGCTGACCGCGGTTGCCATGCTGACGCTGTTCACGCTGTTCCGCCGATCGATCAACTGGGACGAGTACTGGTTCCTGAGCCAGGTCAACGAACTGGCCCAGCACCGCCTGACCCGTCCGTTGCAAACCATCCACACCCGTCTGTTCGCCTGGCTGACCCATGTGCCGGGCAATGACATCGACGCGCTGATCGCGGGGCGGTTGGGCATGTTCGCGTGCCTGATGGTGGTCGCCGCCGCCATCGTCGGCATCGCCACGCGCTTTGCCGGGCGCAATGCCGCGCTGTTCGCGGCGCTGGCCTATCTGTCGGGCGGCTATGTGTTCCAGCATGGCTACAGCTTCCGGGTCGATCCGCTGGCCACGGCCATGCTGATGTCGGCGCTGTGGGCCTTGCTGGCCCTGCGGCTCAGTGCGGTCCGGATCATCGGGATTGCCTTCCTGATCGGCCTTGCGGCCATGGTGACGATCAAGGTCGTGCTCTATGCCCCGGTGTTCGCCGGGGTGATGTGGCTGCGCTGGAACGAGGCCGGACGCAGCCGCGACGAAGCCTTGCGGATCATCGGCACGGGCCTGGCGGCTGCCGCATGGTTCGGCCTGATCTTCCTCTATCACCGCCATGACCTCGCCCAGGCCTATGAAGGCGCGGCCAGCAATGTGCTGCGCACTTCGGCGGGATATATGTTCCAGATGGTGCCCCGGTTCTATTGGCCCATGGTGCTCAAGGCGGCGACCACCGCCCCGGTGCTGACCCTGATGATTCTGGCCTTCCCGTTCGTGCTGCGCCGCCATGCGGGTTCGGCGGCTGAAAAGGTCGCGCTGGCGGGGTTCTTTGCGCCGCTGGCAACCTTGCTGTTCTATCACAACACCGCCGCCTATTATTACACCTTCATGCTGGCCCCGGTGTCCGTCGCGGTGGCGGTGGTCGTGCCTTATGCCTTGCACCGGTTCCGCGCGCCCGCGCTGGCCGGGGTGCTGGCGGTCAACCCGCTGGCGGTCTGGGTGGCCGAACCGCAGCCCTCCCTGCCCGCCCAGCGCACCATCGCCGTAGCCGCCAAGCAGTTGTTCCCGCAGCCGATCGGCTACTTCGACAAGATGGCCATGCTGCCATCGCTGGCCAAGCACAACATGTTCATGACGAAGTGGGGCATCGACCTGTACCGCACGCATGAAGTGCCCGGCCTGGCCGAGACCATGGCGCGCGAGGCCGTTCCGCTGGTGGTGGAGAACAACGAGATCTTCACCCAGGCCCTGCGCGGCATCGACAACCAATACCGGGTCTACCGCGATGAGGACATCGCTGTGCTGCGACAGAATTATGTCCATTTCTGGGGGCCGTTCTGGCTGGCGGGGCGCGACGTGCCGGCCGGGGTAGAGCCCGTCCGCTTCGATCTGGCAGTGCCCGGCACCTATACCGTCCAGCAGGCGCCCCTGGTGCTTGACGGGGTGGAGCATCAGCCCGGCGCGGTAGTAGCGCTGGCGCGCGGCAGCCATGTGATTGGCGGTGGGCGCAAGGCCGAAGCACGGTTGATCTGGGGTAACAATCTGCGGGCGCCCAGTTACGCGGCGCCGACCGGCGACCTGTTTATCGACTTCTGAGCGACTTCGCGCCGCGCATTGTAGCGGCGAGGCCATAGCCAAGGTCACCCAGCACCGACGCAATCCGCAGCGCCAGCACTGCACCCAGCAAAGCGGCAGCAGGCTGGTTCGGACCGGCCAGCGCCAGCAAGGCCGCTTCGCGCACACCCAGCCCGCCGGGTGCGACCGGAACGACAAAGCCCGCCAGCCACGCCAGCAGGAACAGCGCCCCGAACTGCGGCAGCGATGCGCTGGCCGGTAGCAGTACGGCTCCCACCACCATGGCGGCCATGGCAAAGGCTGAGAATGCTCCGATCTGGCAGGCGAGCGCCCGCAGCAACGGACGGCGCGCCCCCCAACACAACGCAGTCAGCGCCGCGAGCCCGGCACCGGCGGCCAGCGGCGCCCGCGTGCCGATCAGGCAGGCGGCGGCCACGGTCATGCTCGATGCGAGATGCAGCCCCACTTCAGTCAGGCTGGCCTTGGCCAGTTGCCCGTGCGCCAGACCGGCCTCGGCCCCGCCGAACTGGCGGCTGACATACTGAAAGACCGAACCCGGCAGGTACTTCATCAGTACCCCCCGGCCATAGATTGCTCCGGCCACGCGCCGATCCAGCTGCTGCTGCGGATCGGCCAGCACTTGCCAGCCGCGCGCCAGCAAGTGATCCGCGCCTGCGAACAGCAACGGTGCAATCGCCATGGCCCCGGCCAGCGGCCAGCTCGCCTGATCGGCAAGCTGTCCCGGTTCAAGCCGCCACAGCCGCTCGCCAATGAATCCAATGCTGCCCGCAACCACAGCCGCACCGCCCCACCGCGCCAGTGCGCGCCGGACCGGCCCGGCCTGCTGCGGTTCAGGCACGGAGGATGCTGGAATAGTCAGGATAGGGCACGCAGTAAGAACGGCCATGGAACTGACGTTCCTTGAGCCCGCACTGCGCAATACCCGCGCGGTAGCGGTTGCGTCCGGAATCGTCGAACAGCACGATCCCGCCCGGTTTGAGGTGCGGCAAGGCATGGGTCAGGCAATCGATCCGGCGGCGGCCATCGACCACGATCAGGTCAAACAGCCCGCCCGCCCTGGCAATCGCGCCAACATAGTCTTCCCCGGCAAGTTCACGCTGCCACAGCTGGACATTGGTAAACTCGGCCACCAGCGGGCTCAGCAGGCGGTGCCAGTCGGCATGGTGTTCCACGCTGATCACTTCACCTGCACGCCGGGCCAACCAGGCCGTGCTGGCGCCCGAGCCATATTCGAACACCCGCGCGCCGGGGCGGGCGGCCAGGAATTCAGCCACCTCGCGGGTGGCTTCGACATGCCACCACGGGCAGTCAAGCCGGATCATCCGCTGCGGTTGGTGGATCGCCAGCAGCGAAGCCGCCCAGCGGCGCCAGCCATAAGCATCCTCATCACGCGCCCGCGCGACAAACCGGTCGAGCGGGGGCAGCGCAGCAAGTGCTTGCGCGGACGAAGAATAAAGCCGTTTGGCAGCGTACATGGCGGGTTCCCCTGCTTGTTTCCGGTCCGGTCTATCCAGTCCACTGTTAAGATTGTGCTAACGATAAGTGGCAAGAATTCATGCGCAAAGCGGGCCGCATTGTCTGGCTTGGCCTACCCGCCAGACCCGCTCGAAAGGTCAATCCGGCGGCATTAGGAAATCTTAAAAGTTTCCGGCTTATTCACCATCCGGATAAGGCATCGGGTAGCCATACCCCTGCCAGAAAAGAACCAGTCCGAGGGTAGACCGCGATGAGTGCATTTGGCCGACGCAACGGAGTAGGTGGCATGGCGCCAGGCGCGCGGCCGCAGTTCGGCGTTGCACGCCCGATGAAGGGCGGCGTTGATGCAGCCAAGTCGGGCGGGGACCAGTTCCCGCCGCTCCCCGGTGAAGAGGCCCCTGCTCCCCTGCCCCCGGTCGGTGGCGGCGGCGAAGCGCTGAAGGCCGATGCGATGACCCGTCTGCAAGACCGGGTCAACGGCATTGCCGAAGCCAATTACGAAGCCCAGGGCTTTGAAGCCTCGGTTCACAAGATCAAGGAACAGGTGCTCCCGCGCCTGCTCGAACGGGTCGATCCCGAAGCCGCGGCGACCCTGACCAAGGATGAACTGAGCGAAGAATTCCGCCCGATCATCATGGAAGTGCTGGCCGAGCTCAAGGTCACGCTTAACCGGCGCGAACAGTTCGCGCTGGAAAAAGTGCTGATCGACGAGCTGCTGGGCTTTGGTCCGCTGGAAGAACTGCTCAACGATCCCGACGTGTCGGACATCATGGTCAACGGGCCGGAACAGACCTACATCGAAAAGAAGGGACGTCTGACGATTGCCCCGATCCGGTTCCGCGATGAAGCCCACTTGTTCCAGATCGCCCAGCGCATCGTCAACCAGGTCGGCCGCCGCGTCGACCAGACCACCCCGTTGTGCGACGCCCGTCTGAAGGACGGCAGCCGCGTCAACGTGATCGTGCCCCCGCTGTCGCTGCGCGGCACCGCGATCTCGATTCGTAAGTTTTCCGAAAAGCCGATCACGATCGACATGCTCAAGGACTTCGGTTCGATGAGCGACAAGATGGCCACCGCGCTGAAAATCGCCGGCGCCTGCCGCTTCAACATCGTCATCTCGGGCGGTACCGGTTCGGGCAAGACCACCATGCTCAACGCCCTGTCGAAGATGATCGATCCGGGCGAACGCGTGCTGACGATCGAAGACGCCGCCGAACTTCGCCTGCAGCAGCCGCACTGGCTGCCGCTGGAAACCCGCCCGCCGAACCTGGAAGGGCAAGGTGCGATCACCATCGGCGATCTCGTCAAGAACGCCCTGCGTATGCGGCCTGACCGGATCATCCTGGGCGAAATCCGCGGCGCGGAGTGCTTTGACCTGCTCGCCGCGATGAACACCGGTCACGATGGCTCGATGTGCACGCTCCACGCCAACAACCCGCGTGAGTGCCTGGGCCGTATGGAAAACATGATCCTGATGGGCGACATCAAGATCCCCAAGGAAGCCATTTCGCGCCAGATCGCCGAATCGGTCGACCTGATCGTGCAGGTCAAGCGTCTGCGCGACGGTTCGCGCCGCACCACCGAAATCACCGAGGTGATCGGGATGGAAGGCGATGTGATCGTCACCCAGTCGCTGTTCAAGTTCGAGTATCTCGACGAAACCGACGACGGCAAGATCATCGGCGAATTCCGCCCTTCGGGCCTGCGTCCCTACACCCTGGAAAAGGCCCGCCAGTTCGGGTTCGACCAGGCGTTCCTGGAAGCCTGCCTGTAAGCTGTCCGACCACACTTCCGGCGTCTGGTAGACACCCAAAGGGGTGTGAATTCGTGTGACTTTCCGGGCGGTCCGGGCGGCCATGACCGCTGCCCTTGGCAGGTCTCCAAACACGACGTAACGATCTGATTCAGAGCGATTATCAGTCTCGCAAGCGAACCGCTGCACGGCCAACCCTCGCCCGTCCACATGGCCTGTCTCGCGCGCGGAATGTGTGAACTTGCACTTTGCTGCAACTGTTCCCGGCCCAGCCCCGCGCAGGGTTGCCACTGGATGAAATTGCAGGACTGAACAATGCGGCCTCATCCCGCAGGTTAGGTCATATTTTTGCAATGTAGGAAAGCCGATTTGAAGGCAGGGTTGGGATTCATGTGGGTTCGCACGAAAGCACGAAGCCACGAAGCTATGTTGGGCGGCTCTGCGAGCGTTCGATTGACGGCGTGAATGGCCGGAATGTTTGGGGGGAGCGGTCGTTAAGTCGTGAGGTTCACCTGCCCAGATTCAACTTGCCTCCCGCATGACGTCGATACAATTTGCATCCCTTGCTCAACATCTAGTCCGAAATGCAGGCGACTATCCCGGTAGCAATGCCGTTTTCGATAACGGCATAGCAAGCTCCGGAAGGCCGTGGCCAACATTTGGCTTCGGGCTTGACTGAAGTCGAGGTGACTTGCTCTCGGAGGCATTCGTGGCCGCCGCAGTCAGCGGCCCCGCGACAAACTTTGGCGGGTTCAGGTTTGATCGCAAAATCCGCATTGGGCGAGGGTTTCACGCCGCACGCGCCAATCGCAACAATGGTGGAGCCCGCAAAGAGTGCTGCCAAGATCTTGGGCAATCGACAAGTCGAACGCTTCCTAATCATAGCGGTGAGATGCACTTCTCAGGCCGTGTCCGCAATGTTGTCGTAT
This sequence comes from Novosphingobium sp. B 225, assembly GCF_002198665.1. Lineage (GTDB taxonomy): Bacteria > Pseudomonadota > Alphaproteobacteria > Sphingomonadales > Sphingomonadaceae > Novosphingobium. Next base: position 42,284 of record NZ_MWLM01000029.1, read on the forward strand.
CCGGACAGTCCGGTTCAACCAAAATCGACGTCAGAACAGACCCGACCAGCCCCCTACGGCGCGTTCAGCCACCCCCGCAAGGCTGCGCCCAGCAGCAACAGCGCCGCGAAACTCGACCAGAAGCTGATCTCGCGCCAGGGCAGCCAGCCGACCGCATCGGGCCGGTTGCGGCGCATCCGGCGGCGGTCGGCTATGCCGCCCCACACCGCCAGCGCCAGCGCGGCCAGTCCGGGCAGCAACCAGAACTGCACCCAATCGTGGTTCAGAAAATCGCCAATCGGTCCTTGCGGCAGCATCATGCCCCGGTAAGGGGGAAGCATGCCTCCTGTCCAGCGTCCCCTGATGGCCCTTGGCCTGCGTCTGCTGGCGGCCATGGTGCTGTCCGCACTGGTGGCGGTGGTCAAACTGACCGTGGAAAGCGGGGTGCGCTTTCCCGAAGTGCTGTTCTGGCGGCAAGTGCCCACGGTGTTCCTGATTGGTGGCTGGCTTGCCATGCGGGGGCAACTGGACCGGCTGAAGACCCGGCGCCTGCCGATCCACGCCCGGCGCGCGCTGATCGGGATGATCGGCATGTTCTTCACTTTCGGCGCGCCGCTGCTGCTGCCGCTGACCGAGGCGACCACGCTGGGCTTTACGACGCCGATCTTTGCGGTGATCCTGTCAGTCCTGCTACTGCGCGAACAGGTTGGGCCGGTGCGCTGGCTGGCCGTGGCGCTGGGTTTTGCCGGGGTAGTTATCATCACCCAGCCCGGCCACAGCCACATTCCACCACTGGGCGCGGCGGTGGGGCTGGGTGCGGGGTTCATGGTGGCGCTGATCAGCATCCAGGTGCGCGATCTGGGGCGGACCGAGGAATCGATTTCGATCGTGTTCTGGTTTGCCGCACTCAGCGCTCCGGTGCTCGCGCTGGGCTTGCCATTCTTTGCCAGCACCCACACGCCTTACCAGTGGGGCCTGTTGTTGCTGGGCGGCGTGCTGGGCTGTCTGGGCCAGATCCTGCTGACCGCCGCGCTGCGATATGGCCAGGTGGCGAGCGTGATCGTGATGGACTATTCCTCGCTGGTCTGGGCCACCTTGCTCGGCTGGACTTTCTGGGATCAGCTGCCCACGCCTTCAACCTGGCTGGGCGCGCCGCTGATCGTCGCAGCCGGGGCGGTGATTGCCTGGCGCGAGCATTTGCACGCCAAAACGGTCAGTCCTGCGACAGTCGGTGCCGGAGAGTAGGCGGTTAACCGCAGCGCGTGGCCCAAGGTTCAGAATCGCACGCTAGTATGCCCGGCAAAGGAGACGACACGATGATTCGCCAACTTATCGCCGCTCTGGCCCTGACCGGCCTGACTTTGACGGCCAGCGCCTGCAACACTGTCAAAGGCGTGGGCCGGGACATTCAATCGGTGGGTGAGGCCGGAGAGAAGGTGGTTCGCTAGCCCAAAATCCTCCCCCTTTGGGGGAGGTGCCGAACCCGGACTTGTTCCGGGGGAGGCGGAGGGGCATAGCCCCGACGTTGCCCCCTCCGTCAGCCGCCTGCGGCGTCTGCCCCCTCCCCCAAAGGGGGAGGATTCTGGTTTACCCCCGCCCGCCAGCCCGGGCGCGGCGTTCGCGGATCACCAGCCAGACGAACAGCCCGATCGGTCCGGCCATGAAAGTGGCGAACAGCACCGGCACTTGCACGATCCGCGAGAACCCTTTGGCATCGGCATCGCGGGCGATCCACAGGCCGGTGAACAGATCAAACGCCAGATAATGCGTCCAGCCGATCACCGTGCCGCCCTGGCTCTGGAAAATCGCCTGCACTGCCGCGATGCTTGAAAAGCCCGGCTTGCCTGCGCCGGGCAGGCTGACCGGATCGAGCTGCCCGGTGGTCACCGCCACGAACAGCACGGTATAGGTCAGGCAGAGCAGCGCGACGCCCAGGTACAGGATCACACTGTGCGTCAGCGGCTTGCGCGGAAAGAAGGCCAACAGCACCCAGGCGCACATCGCCAGCACATTGGTAAAACTGAACAGCGCTGGCCACATGATGCGATCTCCCGAACTGGCCCTTCCCCCTTGATGGGAGAAGGATAGTGAGCTTTGGTAAGCGCAGCGAACCTAGGCGAACTTGGCTGGGGGTGAAAGGGCGGCGAAGGCCGGGCTGGAGGGCGCAATCACCCCCACCCAACTCCGGCTAGTTCGCTGCGCTCCCAAGCCTGCGTATCCCTCCCCCATCAAGGGGGAGGGACTGGCGCTCATCCCTGCCAGACCAGCACCGGCTTCCGTGCCGCCATGGTTTCATCCAGCCGCCGCCGTGGCGCGAAGTGGGGGGCGCTTTTCAACGCCTCATCCCCGGCCCGCGCCCGCTCGGCCAGACTGCGCAGGCTGGCGATGAAGCGGTCGAGCCCGGCCTTGCTCTCGGTCTCGGTCGGCTCGACCAGCATCGCGCCGTGGACCACCAGCGGGAAATAGACCGTCATCGGGTGGAACCCTTCGTCGATCAGCCCTTTGGCAATGTCGAGCGTGGAGAAGCCCTCGGCCAGCCCGGTATCGCTGAACAGCGCCTCGTGCATGCAGGGGCCCGAGGCTCCGAACGGCGCATCGAGCACATCGTCCAGGCTGCACAGCACGTAGTTGGCGTTGAGCACCGCGTCCTCCGCCACTTGCTGCAGCCCGTCGGCCCCGTGGCTGAGGATATAGGCGAGCGCGCGGGTGAACATGCCCATCTGGCCGTGGAACGCAGCCATCCGCCCGAAGCCCTGCGGATGTTCGTGCGCGGCCTGTTCTTCCTCCACCAACCGCACCGATCCGTCAGCCTCGCGGACCGTAAAGGGCAGCGGACCGAACGGGCTCAAGGCCGCGGACAGCACCACCGGGCCAGAGCCCGGCCCGCCGCCGCCGTGCGGAGTGGAAAAGGTCTTGTGCAGGTTGATGTGCATCGCATCGATGCCCAGATCGCCCGGGCGGACCTTGCCGACCACCGCGTTGAAGTTCGCCCCGTCGCAATAGACATAGCCGCCTGCGGCGTGGACCGCGTCGGAAATCGCCTTCATATCGCGTTCGAACAGTCCGCAGGTGTTGGGATTGGTGATCATCACCCCAGCGACATGCGGGCCGAGCTTGGCCGTCAGCGCGGCCAGATCGACCCGGCCTTCGCAGGTGGCGGGGATGCTTTCCACCGCAAAGCCCGCGAAAGCGGCAGTGGCGGGATTGGTGCCGTGGGCGCTTTCGGGGACGAGGATCGTGGTGCGCGCTTCGCCCCGCGCTTCGAGTGCGGCCTTGATGCACAGCAGCCCGCACAGCTCGCCATGCGCCCCGGCCTTGGGGCTCATCGCCACGCCGTGCATGCCGGTCAGTTCGATCAGCCAGTGCGCCAGCTGGTTGATCGCTCCCAGGGCGCCCTGCACGGTCGATACCGGCTGGAGCGGGTGGAGATCGGCAAAACCGGCCATCCGCGCGACTTTCTCATTCAGGCGCGGGTTGTGCTTCATGGTGCACGATCCCAGCGGAAACGGCCCGAGATCGATCGCATAGTTCTGGCGCGACAGGCGGGTATAGTGCCGCACCGCTTCCGGTTCTGACAGGCCCGGCAGGTCCAGCGGATCGCGGCGCAGGAATGGGGCCAGACTGTCCAGCGGCGGCAGGTCCGTTTCGCCGAAATCGACGCCGCAGGTGCCGGGCTGGCCCAGTTCAAAGATCAGCGCCTCTTCCAGCATCAAGGCTCTGTCGCCGCTGCTGGTAGCGCGGGTAGCCGCATTTGCCTGGCCCATTTCCGGCCGCCAGCCGGCCTGGTTTACCGCGTTCATGCCAGCACTCCTTCCAGCGCCACGCCCAGCGCTTCGATATCCTCCAGCGTGGTGCATTCGCTGGCCGCAACCAGCAGACCGTTCGAAAGGTCGCCCGCCCCCGGATAGAGTCGCCCAAGCGAGACCCCGCCCAGCACACCGCCATCCGCCATCCGCCGCACCGCTTCGCGCGCATCGGTGGGGAGCAGCACGGTGAATTCGTTGACATAGGCGCTGTTCAGCACGCGCACACCCGGCACCTGCGCCAGCCGCTCCGCCGTCTGCCGCGCCCGCGCGTGGCTGATCCTGGCCATGCGGCCCAGCCCTTCCCCGCCCAGCAAGGTCATTTGGATGGAGAAAGCCAGCGCGCACAGCCCGGCATTGGTGCAGATGTTGCTGGTCGCCTTCTCGCGCCGGATGTGTTGTTCGCGGGTAGAAAGCGTCAGCACGAAGCCGCGCTTGCCCGCTGCGTCCACGGTCTGCCCGCACAGCCGCCCGGGCATCTGCCGCACAAATTTGTCGCGGCAGCCGAACAGGCCCAGGTACGGCCCGCCAAACTGCAGTCCGACGCCAATCGCCTGACCCTCGCCCACAACGATGTCCGCGCCCAGCTTGCCCGGCGCCTCGATCAGCCCCAGTGCGACCGGCTCCGTCACCACGGCGATCAGCAGCGCGCCTTGCGCCTGCGCCACCGCTGCGATCTTCGCGAGGTCGGGGATCCGCCCCAGCACGTCGGGGTACTGCACTACCACGCAGCTGGTTTCGGCATCGATAGCGGCGATCAGTGCGTCATCGTCCGGCGCGGCGGCCAGCTGCGGCAAGCGGCTGTCGATCTCATCGCCTGTGAACCGCGCCATGGTCTGCACCGTCGCGACATAGTGCGGGTGCAATCCGCCCGAAAGCACCGCCCGCTTGCGCCGCGTGATCCGCGCCGCCATCGCCACTGCTTCCCAGCACGCGGTCGAACCATCGTACATCGAGGCATTGGCCACCTCCGTCCCCAGCAGCCGCGCGACCTGGGTCTGGAATTCGAACAGGACCTGCAAGGTCCCCTGCGCGATTTCCGGCTGGTAGGGGGTGTAAGCGGTCAGGAACTCGCCGCGCTGGATCAGGTGATCAACGCTGGCGGGGATATGGTGGCGATAGGCCCCGGCGCCGAGGAAAAACGGCACCGAACCGGCGCTGACATTCTTGCCCGCCAGTGCCGCCATATGCCGCTCCACCGCCATCTCGCTGGCGTGGCGGGGCAGCCCGGCAATCGGACCGGAAAGGCGCGCTGCGGCGGGGACATCGGCAAACAGGTCATCGACCGAACCGGCGCCGATCACGCCCAGCATGGCGGAGCGATCAGCAGGGGTTAGCGGGAGGTAGCGCATTCAGTTTCGTCCTTCGAAAATCCTCCCCCTCTGGGGGAGGTGCCGAGCGTAGTGAGGCGGAGGGGGCCTGGGACTAGCGCTGCGCCCCCTCCGTCAGCCCTGCCGGGCTGCCACCTCCCCCAAAAGGGGAGGATTTCTCAATCAAAGCCCGCCTACAAACGCATCATAAGCCGCGCGGTCCATCAGGCCGCCCAGTTCACCCGCATCGCTCAGCGTCAGGCGGAACAGCCAGCCGCCGCTTTCGGCCTGGGTGTTGACCAGTTCAGGCTCATCGGCCAGCGCATGATTGCTTTCGGTCACAGTACCGCTGACCGGCGAATAGACGTCGCTGGCCGCCTTGACGCTGTCGACCACGCAGGGCGCATCGCCCTTGGCCAGCGCCGCGCCGGTATCAGGCAGTTCCACAAAGGTGATGTCACCAAGCTGGCCTTGCGCATAGTCGGTGATCCCGACCGTGCCTGTGTCGCCATCGACTTCGATCCATTCGTGGTCTTTGGTATAGTAACGGGTCATTCGCAAATGCTCCTCAGCGAGAATAGCGGTGGGGGACGAAGGGCATGGGCACGACCCGGGCGGGCAAGTGCTTGCCGCGCACTTCGATGGTGAGCGGGGTACCGGGCTGGCTTTGCGCGGTGGCAACATAGCCCATGGCGATGGGGTGGTTCAGCGAGGGCGAAAAGCCCCCCGAAGAGACGCTGCCAATGCATTGGTCACCGGCATAGATCGCCGCACCCTCGCGCGCCGCCTGCCGCCCTTCCAGCGTCAGACCAATGCGCCGTTGCGGCGTGCCCCTGGCAAAATCAGCCAACACACGCTCCGCGCCGAGGAAACCGCCATCAGCGCGACGGCGCTTGTTGATCGCGAACCTGAGATCAGCATCGACCGCGCTCGTTTCAGGGGTGAGATCATGTCCATAGAGCGGCAGACCAGCTTCCAGCCGCAGCGAATCCCGCGCGCCCAGCCCGATCGGCTTGACCTCTGGCTGCTCGCACAGCAAATCCGCGATCCGTTCCGCCTGATCGGCAGGGAGCGAAATTTCGAACCCATCCTCGCCGGTATAGCCCGAACGGCTGATGTGCACTTCGGTACCGTCCAGCAGGAACGGTCCGGCACGCATGAATGTCAGCGCGGCCAGTGGCCATTCGCCGCTCACCAGCCGGTCCAGCGCGGCAAAAGCCTTCGGCCCCTGCAGCGCGAACAGGGCGCGGTCGTCCAGGTGATTGAGCGTAATTTCGTCGGGCAAGTGCTCGCGCAGGTGCCCGATGTCGTCCCACTTGGTCGCCCCGTTGACCACCAGATAGAGCGCCTCACGCCAGCGCGTGACCATCAGGTCATCCAGCACCCCGCCGTGCTCATCCAGCAGCAGAGAGTAACGCTGCGCTCCCAGTGCGAGAGTAGCCAGATCAATCGGCAGCACCGCTTCAACCGCAGCATCCAGCCCTTCGCCCGAAAGCACCAGCTGGCCCATGTGGCTGACATCGAACAGCCCGGCATTTTCCCGCGTCCAGAGATGTTCGGCGATGATCCCCCCACCCTCGACATTGTACTGGACCGGCATCCAGTACCCGGCGAACTCCACCATCCGCCCGCCGCGCGCACGGTGCCAGGCATCCAGCGGCAGCACTTCGGTGCCGGGGACTTCGTCTTCGGAATTTTCGTAAGTATCGCTCACTAATATCGTTCCCGCACAGGTGTGGCGCCAATCGGCACCCCCTCTGTCACGGAAACCTGAGAGCTTTCCCCTGCTGCTGCAGGGTTACCCCTTCGGCGGGTGCGTTGCCGCACCACTTTCCAGAGCATCGCTATCGATCCACGCGGTCCATTGGCCTGAGAGATTCCGGGGCGGTTGCTCCTTCGGCGTCCGGTGACGAATCACCGAAACTCTCCCGCGCGATCAGCGACGCTTATGGGAATGAATGGCGGGACTAATGCTGTCAATGGGGGAACTGAGTTCCTCCCCCGTCGGGCTTCGGGTCTGCCTCTCCCTGATCCTCCCCCTCTGGGGGAGGTGGCTCGCGGAGCGAGACGGAGGGGGCTGATCAAGGAAAGCCGCGCTGCCGCGCGCAATCTTGTGCGCCCCCCTCCACCGCTTCGCGGTCCCCCTCCCCCTCTGCGGGAGGATCTTTGGGGATTAGATCTGCGCCTCGCCCCGCCGGGCCGCGCGGACCAAGGCGTCATGTTCGAACACAAACCGCCCGGCCGCCTTCTCCCTGGTCAGGCCGACGATCGCGCGCGCCATCATGTCGGCGTGGATCGAACGGTATTTGCTATACTGGCCCTGCATCAGCAAGTCGGCGAGCGGGCTCAGTACCATGCCCAGCCGCTCGGCCGGGCGCAGTTCCCCGCGCGCGCCGCGCAGCAGGCCGGGGCGCAGCACGTCAAGCCGGGGCAGGCCGACCTTGGCCAGTTGCTGTTCCACCTCACCCTTCACCCGCAGGTAGAAGTTCTTCGACCCGGCATCGGCTCCGACCGAGGAGACCGCGATCATCTGGCGCATGCCGCAATCCTTCGCAGCCTTGGCACAGGCCAGCACCAGATCCTGATCGACACTGCGAAACGCGGCTTCATCCTTGCCGCTTTTCTTCCAGGTGGTGCCCAGCGCCGAAACCAGCACCGACGCATTGGCCGCGGCGATCGCATTGGCCCAGTTTTCAGGGTCCGCCACCAGCACTTCCATCCGCGCGCCCTTGGGCAGCGGCACTTCGCGCCGGGCAACCGCGATAATCCGCACGTCACCGCGCCCCACGGCCAGCCGGATCAGACTTTGCCCGATCAGCCCCGAGGCTCCGACCAGCGCGATGCGGGTAGTGTCAGACATTGCTCAGCCCCTCTGGCATGCGGCCATAGATCCGCGCGAAAGCGGAAATGGCAAAACGATCGGTCATGCCGGCGATATAGTCGGCAATATGGCGGCTGCGCGCGGGTTCCGCATCGGGCAGGCGCGCCTGCCAGCTCGGCTCCATCAGCGCAGGATCCTGCGCAAATGCGGCATAGAGCTGCGCCACCACAGCCCGCGCACGTTCCGCCGTGGCAAGCTGTTGGGGGTGATGATAGAGCCGCTGGTACATGAAAGCCTTGAGCGCGCGTTCCTGTTCGGCCAGCGCAGCGGAGAAAGCGGCGGTGGCGCGCGGTGCGGCCCGCACATCAGCCGGGCAGGCCATGCCATGCCCCCGCGCAGCGGTTTCCCCGATCACATCATTGACCATCCAGCCGATCTGGCTGCGCACCAGTTCGCGCAGCTGCCGATCCTGCGGGGCATGGGGAAACTTGCGTTCAATCGCGCGCCACTGATCGGCCACGAAATCAAGCGTCAGCAATTCTTCCAGCTGGAGGAATCCGGCGCGCAGGCCATCGTCAATATCGTGGTTATCATAGGCGATGTCATCCGCCAGCGCCGCAACCTGGCTTTCCAGCGAACCCCTTTCCGACAGGTGCAGCGGATAGGCCGCATCGAGCTCTGCCAGTGCCCAGCCGACCATGCCGACCGGCCCGTTGTGTTTTGCCAGCCCTTCCAGCACTTCCCAGCTGAGGTTGAGCCCCTCGTGCTCGCAATAAGGGCTTTCCAGCCGCATCAGTGTGCGCAATGTCTGGGCGTTGTGATCGAACCCGCCGTGGCGGTGCAGTGCCGCGTCCAGCGCATCCTCGCCCGCATGGCCGAACGGCGGGTGGCCGATGTCATGCGCCAGGCACAGTGCCTCGGTCAGATCCTCATCCAGCCCCAGCGCGCGGGCGATTACCCGGCCGATCTGCGCCACTTCCAGGCTGTGGGTCAGCCGCACCCGGTAGTGATCGCCATCCGGCGCAATGAATACCTGCGTCTTGTGGCGCAGGCGCCGGAACGCGATCGAATGGACAATCCGGTCACGGTCCCGCTGAAACGCCGACCGCGGCCCGCGCGCGAGCGACTGTTCGATCGGAAACTCCCGCCCCCGAGACTGGGCGGGATCGCAGGCGAAGGGGGCGAAGGTCAAGGCGATCTTCAGCCCGCGCCCATGATCCAGTCCACCGCCGCTTCGGCGTGGATCCGGGTGCAGTCATAAATCGGCAGGACATTGGCATCGACATCGACCACCATTTCCAGCTCGGTACAGCCCAGCACCACGGCCTGCGCACCGTCCTGTTCCAGGTTGGTCAGGATCGTCTTGAGCTCGCGCTCAGCCTGACGGCTGGCTTTGCCCAGCAGCAGTTCGTCATAGATGATCCGGTCAAGCGTTTCGACGAATTGCATTTCCGGCGGCAGCAGTTCGATATCGCGCTGGATCAGCTTTTGACGATAGAAGGTTTCGACCATCACGTTGCGGGTGCCGATCAGTGCGGCCTTTTTGACACCGTCGGCTTCCATCCGGCTGGCGACGCATTCGGCAATGTGGATGATCGGCACCGAAACGGCGGCGGCTACCTTGTCATAGACCTTGTGCATCGAATTGGCACCGATGATCAGCGCACTCGCGCCAGCTGCTTCCAGCCGCTTGGCGCTGTCCGCCAGCACTTCGGCGGCGCGGGCCCATTCCTCTGCGCTGGACAGCCGGGCCATGTCGCTGAAGTCCAGACTTTCGATCAACAAGGGCGCGCTCGCGCGCTGCCCGGCGCGGGCCTGGACCAGCTTGTTGATGTGTTCGTAATAGGTGCGGGTCGACAGCCAGCTCATGCCGCCGATCAGGCCAAGTTTGCGCAAAATCCCGTACTCCCCGGAGACGTGTTTCCCCTGTCCGGGCCGAGCCTTAGAGAATCGGCGGCCTTGCGTCCAGTTCAGCCGGGCTTGGGTCGAAGATGCCGAAGCCAAGCCCGGTAAGCGCGGGCCTTACAAGAAGAACCTCGCGTGATATAAGGGTGTAATGTCCAGCACGGTTGCCGCCAGTCGATCACGAACTAGCAGTATGCGCCGCAAAGCGCACGTGCATCCGAACGTCCTGACAGAAACCGCGGCTCCTAATGCGCCCGACGCGACAGGGCAGGCATCCCGCAACCAAGCCAAGCAAAAAGCTCTGGATGTCTATCGAGCCAAGATCGCCGCTCGGTCTGATCAAAATTCAAACTGACCCACTACCCGGGCTTGCCGGGCACGCCATGCGCCGCGAGCCAGGTGGCCAGATCGCCCGCGCTACGCTGGGCGGCTTCCTCCATCGGGATATGGCCGATGCCGGGGTAGGTCACCAAGGTGGAGCCGGGGATCAGGCTGGCCATCAGCTTGCCCGAACTGAGCGGGATCAGGCTGTCCTCTTCGCCCCACATCACCATGACCGGCATTTTGAGCTGTGCGAACTGTTGCTGACTATAGGGCACGCGCGGCAGGGCCATGCGCTCCATCGTTGCCTGACGGTTGCCGGGATAGCGCAGCAGTTCCCAGTACCGATCGACCGCAGCATCGGTGACGATCGCCTGATTGGCGACCGATTGGCGCAGGCTCTTTTCGATCATCGATCGCGGGGTAACCTGCTGCATCACCAGACTGCCACCGGGAATGCCGAGCAGCGTGTAGGCGAGGTTGCCCTTGGCCTTCTCGGTCTGCGGCGCGCCCGCGGCATCGACCAGCACCAGCGCGGAGAGCCGCTCCGGATGATCCAGCGCATAGCGGATCGCGATCCCGCCGCCCATCGAATTGCCCGCCAGCGCGAACTGCTTCAGCCCCAGCGCATCGACCACTTGCGCCAGCCGATTGGCAAACCCTTGTGGCGAATAGTCGCCCTTGGAGTCCGCGCCGGTCAGCCCGTGGCCGATCTGGTCGAGCCGAATCACGCGGTATTTGCCCTTGAGCTGGTCGGTCCACGGCCCCCAGGTGTGGAGATCGGCGTTGGAGCCGTGGAGCAGCACGATCACCGGCGCGTCCGCCGGTCCTTCATCGCGCATGTGGATGATCTGGCCGTCGGGCAACTTGAGGAATTTGGACGGCGGCGCACCGTATTTGGCCACCATCGCCTTGGGATCGCTGTCAGGATCGCGGAAGGTGTAGAGCGTGATGGCGGCGACCACCAGCAGCCAGCCGAGCACTTTCAGAATGGATTTCACCGCTTCATCTCCCTGATCCAGCTTTCGACCACTGCCTGCCCGGCGGGATCGACCACACTGCGTCCCACTTCGGGCATGGCCACTCCGCCTTCAAGGCTGGCCATGCGGTGCGCCAGGATCGAGCGCGCCGGATCGCCCGGCACCACATCGAAATCGAGCCCGCCCGACCCGCGCCCGGCCGCGACCGGGCGCTTGCCCACGCCGAGCTGGACGGGATCGCTGACTTCCCAGCCGAGGTAAAGCCCGGAATTCGAAGCTGCCCCCGCCGGGTTGTGGCAATGCGCGCAATTGGCATCGAGATAACCACGCGCGGCCAGTGCGACGGGGACATTGGCGCGGTCCTCCCAGCGCGGCACGCGGCGCGCGACTTTGGGCGCCCGGTCAAGCCGGCCTGCTTTGGCAAAGCCTGCCAGCCATTCGGGTGACAAGTTGGACGCCTTGGGCCCGATCGGCGTCACCGCGCCGCTCAGTGCGTGGCATTCCTTGCACTGGTTCTTGTTGGGGATGGCATAGCTCAGCACTTTGCCTTCCGGGGTGGTCACCGGCAGGCGCACCCCGCCCAGCACCAGCCGGGCCTCGCTCTGCTGAGCATTCCATTGATAGGGCAGCGCCACCCAGCCATCGGCGCGGCGCAGCAGGACGCGGGTTTCGATCAGCTTTCCGCCGAACCCGAAGCTCTTGATCAGCGCCGAGCCAACCGGCAGATCAAGCAGTCCTTCACCCTGCGCGCGGGCCTGTTGCCCCGCCGGGACATAGACGAACCGCTGCTTGTCCGCCCCGTCGGTCCATAGCGGAGTTTGCAGGCGATAGGGGGTAACGCCCTGCGCGGGCCGCTGCGCCGCATCATCGGCGAAGAAGTGGTATTCGGACAAGGCAGCCGGAAAGCCCGCACCGGTGATTGCGGCATCGTTCACCCCGCCGCCGGGCGCAGCAGCCACGGCAATCGCTGTTCCGGCGAGCAGCGCAGCGGCGGCCAGCAGTTTCATTGCGCGATCCGGGCATCCAGCGCGGCGGGGGCGCCGATTGGGGGGATCGGCACGGGCTTACCCTTGGTAGAATCAAAGCTCTGCAGCTGAGGAATGGGCAGCGCGAGTTGTAGCGGAGCCGGATTTGCCATTTCCATGTCAGCGCCCTGCTTGGGCAGGTTGAGCGTCCAGCCGTGCCGTTCGTCGCCCGAAACACCGCGCGGGGCATCGCCCAGCCCGTCCCACAGCACTGGTGGCAGGGCACCGCCAAATGCTGCCTTCAGCTTGTCGGCATCGGGCAGTTGCGGGTCATCCCCCCCGCCGCGAATCGTGTTGGAATAGAGCCGCACCCCGCGCGGCAGCGGGTTGTAACGCATGTCGGTAAACGCCTTGGGATAGGCCACTACCATGACTTGCGCGGTGGGATTGGCGACCAGCGTGTTGCCCGTGATCTCGATCCCTTCGTTGGCCATGATCATCACCCCGGTACCGCGTGGGACCGAGGCGACGATGTTGCCCTTGGGCGCGAAATTGGGGGTGTCGTTTGCGATCACCAGATTATCGCGCAGCGCGGTATTCCCCCCGCCCATCACCGGCAGATTGGGCAGATCGAATACCAATATCCCGCCGGTGTTGCGCGTCACGAGATTGCCGGTGACAAGCGCATCGCGGCTGTTCTCGATCTCGATCCCCGCCACCGATTGCTCAACGTAGTTGTAACGCACCGTGATCGCTTTTGACTGACCGACGTAGATCCCCGCGTCAGACGCGCCGGAAACCTTGCATCCGTCGATCAGCACGCCCGTGCTCGACACCGGATAGATGCCATAGGCCCCGTTGCTCTCCTTGGGCCCGCCAGTCCAGGTCACGCGGACGCGATAATAGACCACATTATCCGCACCCTTGCTCTTGATCCCGTCGCCTTTGGTGTTTTCCACCGCGAAGTCGCGCAAGGTGACGTCTTTTGCCGTTACCAGCAGCCCCTCGCCCGCACCCTGCTGGCCAGTGAAGTCGAGTACCGAGGCATCCATCCCCGCTCCGCGCACGGTCACCCCGGCTACATCGAGCGAAAGCCCGTCGGTCAGCACGAAGCGTCCCGGCGCAAGTTGGACCACGTCGCCAGGCTGGGCCGTGATCAGCGCTTCCTGCAACCGGCCCTGCGCGCCGTCTCCGGGGGCGATTTCAATGGTTTTGGCGAAAGCCGGAGCAGCAAACAGCGACCCGGCGGCGAACAGCGTGAACGTGATCCTCATTCCGCGATCTTGGACTGACACGGCGTCATGTCAATGCTGCCGAAGATCCTCCCCCTCTAGGGGAGGTGGCAGCGCGAAGCACTGACGGAGGGGGAATGCGGCACGGGTCATGCCCCCTTCCGTCCCGCCTGCGGCGGTCCACCTCCCCCAAGGGGGGGAGGATCATGTCAGGCCACCGTATCCCGGTAGCGCCGCACCGCGATTGTCCCGAACGCCAGCAGCATCACGAGCAGCACCGCGCTTTCCGGCAAGGCCAGCCGAAGGTCCCAGCCCTTCAGCATGATCCCGCGCACCAGCCGGATGTAATGCGTCGGCGGCAGAATCTCCGCGATCCACTGGATCGGCCAGGGCATGCCCCGGAACGGAAAAGCAAAGCCGGACAGCAGGATTGAGGGCATCAGGTAAAACATGCTGGCCTGCATCGCCTGAACCTGGCTTTTCACCAGAGTGGACATGGTGAACCCCAAGGCCAGGCAGACCAGCGTAAACAGCAGCGTCACCGCCAGCAGCAAAGTCATCGAGCCGACAAACGGCACCTGAAACACCAGTTTCGCCGCTGCCAGCACCACCAGCACCTGCACAAAGCCCATGGCGAAATAGGGTACGATCTTGCCGACCATCACCTCGATCGGGCGCAACGGCGTGGCGAGGAGGTTTTCCATCGTCCCCTGCTCATCCTCACGCGTCACCGACATTGCGGTCAGCGCCACCATGGTCATCGACAAGATGATCGCCAGCAGCCCCGGCACGGTGTTGTGGCTGGTGATCCCTTCGGGATTGTAGCTGCGGTGCAGCACAAGGCTGACCGGCGGCGGCCCTGCCACCCTTGCAGCGAGCGGCCCGGACAGTTCGCGCGTCAGGGCCTGGTTCACGGCCTCGCTCACCGCGGCCACCGCCGGGCCGGTTGATGCGGGATCGGTGGCATCGGCAGTAAGCAGCACTTGCGGATGCTCGCCCCGAACCAGCGCGCGCGAAAAATCGGTCGGGATGGTCAGCACGAACTGCGCCTTGCCTTCGGCTAACAGTCGTTCCCCTTCGCCATAGCGGCCGGCGATCTCGGTCACATCGAAATAGCTGGTGTTGCGCAGCCCCGCCACGATCGCGCGCGAAAACTGACTGTTGTCGTTCGCCTCCACCGCCAGCGGCAAATGCCGCGGATCGTTGTTGATCGCCACACCGAAAATCAGCAGCTGGATGATCGGGAACATGAACATCATCGCGATCGTGCCTGGATCGCGCAGCATCTGCCGCACTTCCTTGAACACCATCGCGCCGATCCGCTGCCACATACTAATTCCCCACCAATTCAAAGGGGAACCGCCGCACTTTCCCAAGATCGTCACCCAGAACCTGTTTCAGGGTCCATCGCGCCGTCGCGACCGAAACAAGGAATGGGGCACGTTCAGTGCGCCACAGTGGCACAGGGATTTGCGGCCTGATCGACCCTGAAACAAGTTCAGGGTGACGGGCTCTGGCGGACAGAGGGATACTGGCATGTCCGACCATCACCCCGCCTCCAGCACGGAGTGATCGGGCGCATGCTTCATCAGGTGGATGAACACATCTTCCAGCGTCGGTTCGGCCTCGCTGAAGGTGATCCGGTCGGCCCATGGGCTAACCGCACGGCGCAGCGCGGGCAGATCCGGTCCGCAAACGTGGAGTGTGGTGCCAAACGGCGCGGCCATCTCTACGCCCTCCAGCGCCTCAAGCTGCGCGCCCAGCCGATCCGCACCGGGGCCTTCGCCCTGCAAGGCCTTGAGACCCGAACCGGCAATCACTTCGGCAATCGTCCCGCGCGCCAGCATTACACCATAGGCGATATAGGCGATCTCGTGACAGCGCTCGGCCTCATCCATGTAATGGGTGGAAACCAGCACGGTCATCCCATCGGCGGCGAGGGTATGAATCTGGTCCCAAAACTCGCGCCGCGCCTTGGGATCGACCCCGGCAGTGGGTTCATCGAGCAGCAGGATCTTCGGTTCGTGGAGCACGGCGGCAGCCAAAGCCAGCCGCTGCTTCCACCCGCCAGACAGCTTGCCCGCCAGTTGATCGCGGCGGCTATCCAGCCCGAGCCGCTCCAGCGCCGCATCGACCCGCACCTTGCGGTTGTCGAGGCCATAGACGCGGGCGATGAATTCCAGATTCTCGGCAATCGACAGGTCGGAAAACAACCCGAACTTCTGCGTCATATAGCCGATCTGGTGCTTGATCGCGCGGCGCCGGGTCTTGAGGTCGAGCCCAAGCACTTCTCCTTCGCCCGCATCGGGGATCAGCAGCCCGCAGATCATCCGCAGCGTTGTGGTCTTGCCCGAACCATTGGGGCCCAGGAATCCGCAGATTCGGCCCGGCATCACCGTCAGGTCAACATTGTCCACCACAGTGCGCGCGCCAAACCGCTTGGTCAGGCCGCGCACCGCGATGGCGGGGACTTCGCTCACTCCGGCATGACCTGCACTGGCAGCCCGGGCGGCAGCGGCTTCGCGTTCGCAGGCAGCGCAGCTTCGACCAGAAACACCAGCTTGGCGCGCGCGTGCTCGCTGTAGATCACGGGCGGGGTGAATTCGCTGCGCGGGCTGATCCAGGTGACTTTGACACTGCGCGCTACGCCGCAGCCATCGCAAGTAAACCGCACCGCGCTGCCCGGATGGAGAGCAGCAATCCGGGCTTGCGGGACATAGAACCGCAGCTTGCGCTTGGCATCTGGCAAGACCGAGACCACGGGCGCATTGGCCGGGACCCATTCACCGGGGTTGTAAAAGGTCTGCTCGACGACCCCCGCCGCCGGAGCAACCGGCGCGATCTCGCGCCGCCGCTGGCGCTGGCCGCGCAATGCGGCGTCGGCGCTGGACACATTCGCCGAAGCCGCGCCGATCTGGGCGGCGCGGCCTGCGGAAAGCTCGCCCGAAGCGATCTGGGCACGGGTTTGTGCCAGCGCCGCTGCCGCTGCATCGCGTGCGGCGCGCGCGGCATCAAGCTGGGCACGGCTGGCAAACCCTTTGCGCGCCAGGGCATCGATCCGGCTGAAATCCTGCACGGCCTTGGTCAGCAGGGCCTGTGCCTGCGCCTCTGCCGCACGCGATACGGCCAGTTCCGGGGCGCGCTGCCGAGCCTGAGCCAGGTCCGCCGCCTGCGCCTGCGCGGCGACGACTTGCGCCTCAAGCCGGGCGGTATCGGCATCGGTGCTTTCGGGATCGAGCGAGAACAGCGGCGCACCGGCCGTAACTACGCTGCCCCGATCCACCGCGCGCTCGGCCAGCCGGCCAGAAACGGGCGCGGCGACATACATCGTCTCTGCCTCGACATAGCCCAGCCACTGCTCGGCCTCTGCCTTGGGCCAGAAGTACCATGCGCCCAGCCCGGCAATTGCCAGCACGGCAAGGCCAATCGCGGGCTTCGGAATCTTGCTCATCGCTCCTGCTCCACGGGGGCCGGTCCGGCCCCGCGCCGTACCTAACCCAGACAGCGGCAAAGGATAAGCCGATTCCTGTGCAGTCCGGCAACGCCCACCCTTGCCCCGGCGCGCATGTGACGGCATAGGCGCGCACGAGTCCCCACCCCTTCGCTTGAAAGGCCCGCGCCATGAAGGTCCGCGTATTTGTCAGCCTCAAGAACGGTGTGCTCGACCCCCAGGGCCGCGCCATCCACCACGCGATCGAAGGGTTGGGCATCCACGGGGTCAAGGATGTCCGCGCGGGCAAGATGCTCGAACTGGAAGTCGATGACAGCGTGACCGACGCCCAGCTGGATACCATGGCCAAGCAGCTGCTGGCCAACATGGTGATCGAAAACTACCGCATCGAAAGGGTCGCTGCATGAGCGGGTTCGCCTCCGCCGTCATCACCTTTCCCGGCTCCAACTGCGACCGCGACATGGCGGACGCGCTGGAAAAGGTTTCGGGCAACGCCCCGCACCGCGTCTGGCACGGCGATGCCGCCTTGCCGGACGGTCTCGATTTCATCGCGCTGCCCGGCGGGTTCTCGTATGGCGATTACCTGCGCAGCGGCGCAATGGCCGCGCGCAGCCCGATCATGCAGGCAGTGGTTGAAGCGGCAGGCCGGGGCGTGCCGGTGCTGGGTGTGTGCAACGGGTTCCAGGTACTGACCGAAAGCGGCCTGTTGCCTGGCGCGCTGCTGCGCAATGCGGGCATGAACTTCGTCTGCCGCGAAGTCAGGCTGACCGTGGAAAACAGCCAGAGCCTGTTCACCAGCGGCTATAGCGCCGGGCAGGAAGTGCTGATCCCGGTTGCTCACCACGACGGCAACTACTTTGCCGACGATGCAACGCTGGACCGGCTGGAAGGCGAAGGCCGGGTGGCATTCCGTTACGCGGAAAGCGTCAACGGTTCGGCCCGGAACATCGCGGGCGTGCTCAATGCGGCGGGCAATGTACTGGGTATGATGCCCCACCCCGAACGGATGATCGAGGCGGAACAGGGCGGCATCGATGGCCGCACCTTGTTTGAAAGCGCGATCAAGGGGCTGGTCGGGGCCTAAACCCGACGCACCCACCCAAGGTCAGGACCTAGGTTATGCCGCGTTGCCGCCCACCGCGCGGGTAACCTGCACCTGCGCCTTGTGGAACAGGCCAAGCGCATCAAGCGCGGGCATCGGGCGGCCGAAATAATAGCCCTGGATCTTGCGGCAGCCGAGCCCGCGGATGATCCCCAGTTCACGTTCGGTTTCGACCCCTTCGGCGGTGGTCGACATTTCCAGACTTTCTGCCATGGCCACCACAGCGCGGATGATCGCCAGGCTTTCCGGGTTATCCGCCGCCGCGCCCTGCACAAAGGTGCGGTCAATCTTGATCGTCGAGAAACGCAGGTTGCGGATATAGGCCAGCGACGAATAGCCGGTGCCGAAATCGTCAAGCGCAATCCCGCAGCCCAGCGACATGATCTGTTCCAGCGCCTGGCGGGCCGAAGTGGCATCGCGCACGAAAATGCTTTCGGTCACTTCGATTTCCAGCCGCTGGGCCGGCAGCCCGCTCTGGCTGAGCGCACCGACCACGCTGGGGATGAAGCCCGGATCGAGCAGCTGTTCGCCCGAAACGTTGACCGCCACCTTGACGTTGCCCGGCCAGCGGGTTGCTTCCTTGCAGGCCTCGCGCAGCACCCATTCCCCGATCGGCACGATCAGTCGGGTGTCTTCGGCCAGCGGGATGAATTTCACCGGACTGACCATGCCGTGCTCTTCGCTGTTCCAGCGCAGCAGGGCTTCGAAGCTGACGATGTTTTCGTCCTTCGCATCGACCACTGGCTGGTAATTGAGCACGAATTCGTTCTTTTCGAGTGCGCGGCGCAGCGAGAATTCCAGCTTGCGGCGTTCTTCGGCGTGGGCGTGCAGCGTCGGCTCGTAACCGAAATGCATGCCGCCGCCTTCTTCCTTGGACCGGTACAGCGCAAGGTCGGCGTTGCGCATCAGCGTTTCGACCGTAGAGCCATCGCGCGGTCCGATCGCCGAGCCGACCGAGGCACCGATATACAGCGTGTGGTGATCCACCTCATAGGGGCGCGAAAGCAGTTCGATCAGCGCTTCGGCCACCTTGGTGACGCGATTGTGATCCGATGCGTCGCGAATCACCACGGCGAATTCGTCCCCGCCAAGTCGCCCGCACAGCTCGTTGCTGGAAACCAGGCTCTTCAGCCGTTCCGAAACGCGCGCCAGCAGCTGATCGCCAACCTGATGGCCAAGCGTATCGTTGACCGCCTTGAACCGATCGAGGTCGATCATCAGGAAGGCGCAGCGGGTGCGCCACTGATCGGCATAGCGCATGGCTTCGCCCAGCGCTTCGGTCACCATCATGCGGTTGGGCAGGCCGGTCAGCGTGTCATAGCGCGCCATATGCGCGATCTTTTCGCTGCTTTCGCGCTGCTGGGTAACGTCCGAGCCAACCCCGCGGAACCCTTCGAAATTGCCGTTTTCGTCCAGTTTAGGGGTGCCCGAAAGCTCCCACCAGCGCTGATCGCCATTGATGTGCACGCGCACCAGCAGCTCTGAAAAGCTTTCACGGCGCTTGAGCCGTTCGGCCAGATCATGCAGGCTGGACGGGAACTGACCGGTTTCCCAGGCAGGACCTGCGATCAGCTGGATAAAGGGTTTGCCGTCGATCTCTTCGGCGGTCTGGCCCAGTGCAAAAGCAAAGCGCGGGCTGACCGAACGGACCCGGCGCGAGGTGTCGATCTGCCACAGCCAGTCGGCCTCGCCTTCTTCGAATTCCTTGAGCAGAAGCGAGACGACTTCGTTTTTCTCGGCCATCCCGGCCTCGGCAATCCGCGCGGTCAGGAATGAGCGGGCGTTCTCGATCGCTCCGAACGTCACCACGCCGACATAGACCAGCGAAACCAGCGCCATTTCAAACGCCGAGCCAAGCAGGAACACCACCATCGAGCCCAGCCCGACGATCCCGGCAAAAATCAGGTTCGCCAACGGCACCGCCGGCATCACCACCGCCGCCATGGTCATCAGCATCGCGCTGATCGCCCACAGTTCCAGCTGCGCGCTGAAATCGGCATAGGGCGCAAAGGCGGCCATCGGCGCGATCCAGATCAGGGCGTTGCCGATCGAACTGATCGACTGCTTGTTGACCTCGTCACGCGAAATGCGGCGGCGATCGGCATCGACCAGGGCGCGGTCGATCCCGGCACCGTGGAACAGGCTGGCGGCCAGCAGGACCAGCCAGCCCAGCAGTGCCGCGATATGGACCGAGCCATAATAGAGGCGCACCACGCCCAGCGCAGCCAGTGCATGCGCGGCGATGCGCAGCTTGGTTACCCGCGCAAGGCTGGAATATTGCAGGCCGCGCAGGCGCGCCCAATCCCCGTCAACGGGATCGGCCAGACCCAGTACGGCCATGGTTTTCAGATCGCGCGGCAGCGCGGCAGATGGCGGCGTTGGCTTGTTCACGATCCGGGGCATAACGCGAAAGTGTTAGCGCCCCGTAAAGCATCGTGTGGCTGATGCGCCGCCGTTACAATTGCCCCCGCGCGGCTTCCCAATTGCGGCCGTCAAACCGCCGGACCGCAGGTTCCAGCCCATGTCCAGGATCAAGGCAGCGAAAGTTGATGCTCCACGCATCCGGGTGCGAGCGCGGCTGGTAAAAGCTTTTGACCCCGCAGGTCCGGCAAAACAGATGCCGTGCCGCACCCGTGCCGAATCGGTATTCCTCCAGCGCAGCTTCGCCCGCCAGCAGGCGAAAGCGCTGGTGCGGCACGATCAGGTGGAGATAACCGGTCATGCTGCAGATCGAACAGTTACAGTCGAGCAGACTGGCTTCGTCCGCCGCCACTTCCACTTCAAACCGCACCGCGCCGCAGTGGCAGCCGCCGCGGACTTTCACTCCACCGTCACCGATTTCGCCAGATTGCGCGGCTGGTCAACGTCAGTGCCCTTCACACAGGCGACATGGTAAGCCAGCAATTGCACCGGCACCGCATAGACCAGCGGCGCGATCAGCGGGTGGACTTTGGGCATTTCGATCGTCGCAAGGCAGCCTTCACCCGCTTCATCCAGCCCTTCGCGGTCAGAGATCAGCACAATTTTGCCGCCGCGCGCGCGCACTTCCTGCATGTTGCTGACGGTCTTTTCGAACAAGGGGCCGCTGGGGGCGAGCACAATCACCGGCACGGCCTCGTCGATCAGGGCGATCGGGCCGTGCTTCATTTCGCCGCTGGCATAACCTTCAGCGTGGATATAGCTGATTTCCTTGAGCTTTAGCGCTCCTTCCAGTGCCAGCGGATAGTCCTGCCCGCGCCCGAGGTAGAGCACATCGCGGGCCGGCGCGATCAGGTGGGCCATGGCCGCAATTTCATCATCATGGTTCAGCGCCGCGTTAAGGCTGGCCGGGGCTTCGAGCAGGTGCTTGACCACTTCGGCCTCTTCCGCCCGGTCCATCCGCCCGCGCTTGACCGCCATGTTGGCGGCGAATGCGGCGAGCACCGCCAGCTGGCAACTGAATGCCTTGGTGCTGGCCACACCGATTTCCGGCCCGGCGTGGGTTGGCAACAGCAGGTCCGCCTCGCGCGCCATCGAACTGGTCGGCACGTTGACCACCACCGCAATGGTCTGTCCCGCCGCCTTGCAGTGCCGCAGCGCCGCCAGCGTATCGGCGGTTTCCCCGCTCTGCGAAATGAACAGCGCCAGACCGCCCGGTTCCAGCACCGGTTCGCGGTAACGGAACTCGGACGCGAAATCGATGTCTGCCGGCAGCCGTGCGAACTGTTCCAGCCAGTATTTGGCGACCATCCCCGCGTAATAGCTGGTGCCGCAGGCGACGATGGTGACGCGGGTGATCTGCGACAGGTCGAAATCGAACTGCGGCAGCGCCACCGTCTGATCGACCTGCCGGATATAGCTGCGCAGTGTCTGGGCGACCACGGTTGGCTGCTCGAAGATCTCCTTCTGCATGAAGTGGCGGTAATTGCCCTTCTCGATCGCGGCGGCCGATGCGCCCGACAGGGTCACTTCACGCGTGACGGGATTGTTGTCCTTGTCAAAGATCCGTGCGCCTTCGCGGGTGATCACCACCCAATCGCCTTCATCAAGATAGGCGATTTTCTGAGTCAGCGGGGCGAGCGCCAGCGCATCGGAGCCGAGGTAAGTCTCACCCTCGCCATAGCCCACGACCAGCGGCGAGCCGAGCCGCGCGCCGATCAGCATGTCCGGATACTGACGGAACGCGATCGCGAGCGCGAAGGCCCCGCGCAGTTGCGGCAACACGGTTTTGACCGCATCCTCGGGGCTGTGGCCCGCCTCAACCAGTTCGGACACCAGATGTGCGACCACTTCGGTATCGGTTTCGCTTTCAAAGCTCCGCCCGCGAGCCGACAGCACTTCGCGCAGCTGGCGGAAATTTTCGATGATCCCGTTGTGGACCAGCGCCAGTTCGGCGGTTGCGTGCGGGTGCGCATTGGCGGCCGTCGGCGCGCCGTGAGTGGCCCAGCGGGTGTGCGCGATCCCGGTTGTCCCCGGTGCGGGATCGCGCGCCAATTCGCGCACCAGCCCGATCAACTTGCCCGGCGCACGGCGACGGATCAGCTGGCCGTCGTTGACGGTGCAAACCCCCGCGCTGTCATAGCCGCGATACTCCATCCGCCGCAGTCCATCGACCAGCCGGTCCGCGACTTCTTCCTTGCCGACAATGCCGATAATTCCGCACATTTCGCAGCTTGCTTTCGTTTAGAGGGTATAGGGAACCCGGATGCCCGGCATAGCTGCCGGAAAATCCTTGGTATTTCGTGTAACCAGCACGCGGCCGCGGGTGAGCGCGGTAGCAAGAATGATCGCGTCCATCGCTTTTAGTCGCGGTCTCTCGCGGCGCAGTGCAGCAGACCGCGAGGCGATTTCCTCGTCGATTTCATCGATGCCAAAGCCGGAAAGAAGGATTTCTGCGCGACGCAAGCCTTCACCTTCACCCTTGGACATAACTTCGATCCAGACGGCGCGGCTGATCCAGACCCGCCCTCCGCGCTGAATGGCGCGCTCGATCTCGGCCCGCGCTTGCGGGATGCCCCGCAGCGTGTCGATGATGATGTTGCTATCGAAGGCAAACCCGCTCACTTTTTGGGGCGCTTCGCTTCAGGCGAGTCGGACTTGATGTTGCCGTCACCCGGCTGCATCCCGTTTTCCGCAAGCCAGGCAATGTGCAATGCATGCTCACGATCGTCTTCATCATCGAACAGATCGGGGAACTCGGCGCGCACTTCCGGATAGTCAAAGTCCCAGGGGCGCGTGTTGGCAGCGCGTTCTCTGCGTTGCCACTCGACCGCATCACCAATGTCGTCGCGATCCTTCCATGCGCCGAACCCCGCATCGAGCCAATCGAGCGTACCCTGCGGACGATAGGCCGCAACCGCCTCGCGCAGAATCGCCGCGCGTGACTTGCCTTGCTCATAGGCGAGCTGGTCAAGCCACTTGATGTCTTCATCGGGCAGATCGGCAAGAATGCGAGTCATAGTGATATACTGATATCATATCATGATATCATGTCAATGCTGCAATCCAAGCCCCGCCGCACCCAGCAGACCGATCAGCACCACCGCGCCGAACAGGTGTTGGCGCTTGTCGACCATTTCGAACAGCGCCCACTGCCCGGCCTCGGCCATGCGCAAGCGGATGCGGACCAGCACTATGCAATAAAGGTTGGCGAACACCGCCAGCGCGGCGCAGGCCAGCTTGGCCCGCAGCAGACCGTCCATTGGCATGTCGCGCAGCAGCCGGGTCCCGCTCACCACCACGGCAATCAGCAGCGGCAGTTCGACCCATTTGTCGACCTTCCAGTGCAGCCGCGCCAGCAGCAGTTCCTTGTCCCGCCCCTGACCCAGCAGAGCGCGTTCGAACAGCGCTTCAACCAGCACGGTGCCAATCCAGGCCCCGGCCAAGATCGCATGCAGTCCCGGCAGCGCGGAGTTCACCCCTTCTTCTCCGCCTTCTTCTTCTTCATCGCATCGTGGAACCGGTCGGCCCAGCCGGGCTTGACCAGTTGTTCGGCGCGGACGATGCGCAGTTCGCCGGGGGCGACATCGCGGGTCACCGCGCTGCCCGCGCCGACGATCGCGTCGGCTCCGATCTTGACCGGAGCGACCAGGGCGGAGTTCGAACCGATGAAGGCGCGTTCGCCGATCACGGTCTTGTACTTGAAGTACCCGTCATAGTTGCAAGTGATCGTGCCCGCACCGATGTTCGCGCCTGCGCCCACTTCGGCATCGCCGATGTACGAGAGGTGGTTGGCCTTGGCGCCTTTGCCCAGCGTGGCCTGCTTGACCTCGACGAAGTTGCCGACTTTGGCCTTCTCTTCCAGCACCGCGCCGGGGCGCAGACGGGCGTAGGGGCCGACTTCGACCCCGCTGGCCAATGTCGCCCCTTCAAGATGACAGAAGGCGCGGACCTTCACCCGGTCAGCAATCGACACCCCGGGGCCGAACACCACGTTGGGTTCGATCAGTACGTCGCGGCCTACCCGGGTGTCCCAGGCGAACCACACGGTTTCGGGCGCAACCAGCGAGGCGCCGTCGTCCATCGCGCGGCGGCGGCGGCGTTGTTGCCAGCGCTGCTCGGCTTCGGCGAGTTCGGCGCGGCTGTTGATCCCGGCGACTTCGTCTGGATCCTCGGTTGTCACCACTGCGCAGACCCGGCCATCGCCAAGCGCGATATTGACCACGTCGGGCAGGTAGTATTCGCCCTGCGCGTTGTCATTCCCGACCCGCGCCAGCAGCGCGAACAGGTCTGCCGCGCGTGCGGCCATCAGGCCGGAATTGCACAGCCTGCAATCGCGCTCATCCGGATCGGCGTCCTTGTATTCGACCATCTTGACGATCCGGTCACCCACCGCGATCACCCGCCCGTACTGCAGCGCGTCCTCAGGCACGAAGCCCAGCACCACCACTGCCGGTTCATCCTCACCGTGGAGCCGCTCCAGCATTTCGCGCATGGTCGCAGGCGCAACAAAGGGTACGTCGCCGTACATCACCAGAACGTCGCCGCTGAAGCCCGCCAGCGCACCTTCGGCCTGCTGTACTGCGTGCGCCGTGCCGAGCTGAGGTTCCTGCACCGCGAACGCCGCGCGGCTGCCAAGCGCTGCTTCGAGCTGCTCGCGTCCGCTGCCCACCACCACAACCTGCTGCGCCGGTTCCAGCTCGGCCACGCTGGCGAGCAAGTGTTCCAGCATCGGCCGCCCGGCAATCGGATGCAGCACCTTGTGCAGGTCGCTTTTCATGCGGGTGCCCTTGCCGGCGGCAAGGACGATAGCGGCGATGGGAGTTTCGGCGGTCATGGTCATGCGCCATGCCACCAAATTGTTGCGGTTTCCACAATGGCGATCACTGACCCAGCTCCGTTCGTGTCGAACGCATTGGAGACACCTGGCGCGAGGTGTCTCGACTTCGCTCGACCCGAACGGCTAGGGGAGCGGACATGACCACCCACCGCTTCGCCATTGTCGGCTTCGATCTGGACGGGACCTTGCTCGATACCTCGGGCGATCTGGGGGCGGCGGTGAACCATGCGCTGGCCCTGGTGGATCGCCCGGAGGTGCCGCAGGACTCCATATCCGGCCTGATCGGCGGTGGCGCACGGCTGATGCTGAGCCGCGCGCTGGCCTTGACCGGCGGAGCCGCAGGGATCGATCAGGACCGCCTGTTTGCCGAGCTGCTGGCCTTTTACGAAGCCAATATCGCGGTCCACACCGCGCTCTATCCGGGCGGCGAGGCGATGCTCGATGCGCTGGCGGCGCAGGGCACGCGGCTGGCCGTGGTGACCAACAAGCGCGAGGCGCTGACGCTCAAGCTGTTCGATGCGCTGGGGCTGACCAGCCGGTTCGATTGCATCATCGGCGCGGGCACCTATCCGCTCAAGCCCGCACCCGATGCGCTGCATGCCATGGTAGAGCGGCTGGGCGGCGGGGCGGCGGCGTTTGTGGGGGATACCACATTCGATACCGGCGCGGCGCGGGCGGCGGGCCTGCCCTGTGTTGCGGTCAGCTTTGGCTTCAACGACGCGCCGCCGCACCAGTTGGGCGCGGCGGCGGTGATCGACCATTTCGACCAGCTGGTGCCGGTGCTGGCCCGGCTTTAGAAGTCAATCTGCATCCGGGTCTGCAGCACGTTCACCCCGTACTTGCGATCATTGACCGGCAGCGTCGAAGCCGGGTCAACCAGGGCGGCCAGCGGCCCGCCGGTCACGCTGAGGTGACCATAGTTGACCAGGAACCGCACATAGTCTGACGGATACCAGTTCAGCCCCAGCAGATAGCTGGACTGTGTGCCGCCCCGGCCCAGACGGCTGTTCAGCGCCGCCAGGGCACTGGTTCCGGTGGTGAAATTGTTGGTCGCCCCGCCGATCAACGCATCATCGTTGAGGTCGAGATATTCGTACCGCGCGGCAATCTGGAACGCGCCGCTACCGCCCTTGCTGATCGGATTGAGCACCTTAGTCCGCGCCCAGGTGCCGTCGCCGCGCTTGTAGCCGCGGGTTTCACCGGTCAGGAAGTAACCGACTTCGCCATAGGCCCCGAAGAAGCCCGGATCGCTAACCGGCACCACCGCACTGTTGCCGCCGCTGAAGGCCGCGGCGCCGGTGGCCAGATCGCCCGCGCGATAGCCCTTGGCCTTCACCCATTGCGCTTCGCTGGCCAGGTACAGGCCCTTGAACACGGCCATCGCCTCAAGCCCCAGCAGCTGATCGCTGCTCGCCGCGAAGTTGCCGGTATCGACAAAGCGCACGTCGGTCAGCTGGCTGTTCGGCCGGGCGCGATAGCGTGCCAGCTGGTTGGTAGAGGGCATGGCCGTGCCGGTTGAAGTGCCGCCGCTGATGTTCGAAGCGAAATCGCGGTATTGATAGTTGACCCCGAAATGCAGCTGCCCGCCCAGCGCCTGCGGGGCATAGACCAGCCGCGCCGCGCCGATCCAGCCGTTGTTGTCCAGGCTGCTGTCGATGCTGTGGCCGGTGAACAGCCCCGCTTCGGCGCGCAGATCATTGTTCGCGCTCTTGTAAGCCAGCGCCGCGCCCATCCGGCGGGCATTGGTGAAGGCATCGTTGAACGTGGCGCGTTCGATGAAGGAGTTGAAGTTCGAACTGGAGATCTGCTCCATCGAATTGAGCGTCTCGAAATTGCCGATGCGCAGCACCACTGGCGCGTTGCCGGGGGTATAGGTCAGCCAGACATCGCCGAAGCCGACGCTGCCATTGGCCAGGTCAGCTTCGACCTTGTAGCCCAGCCCGCCCGGCACCGTGCCTTCGAACCCCAGCCGGGCGCGGCGCACGCGGGCGCGCATCGAACCCAGCGTCGAAGCGGTATAGGCCCCCGGCGCGGAGACCCCGCCGGCATCGATGTGTAGCCGCCCGCGCGGCTTGAAAGTCCAGCCGTCCTTGGTGGCCAGTTTGGGCGCGCCATCCCAGGTCAGTTCGGTCGCGGGCTTGGCCGTGACACTGGCGGCGGGCACAGCGGCCACGGCAGCCTTGGCCGCATCGGCCTGGGCCAGCGCGCTCGTTGCGCGGGCCTCAGCCGCATCGGCGCGGGCCTTGGCATTGGCCAGGTCGCCCTCCAGCGTTCCGACCCGCTGGTTCAGCGCATCCAGCGCGGCGCGCATTTCCGCCAGCTGGCGGGCCACTTCGGTATCCTTGCTCGCCGCGGCGTGAGCAGGCAGGACCCAGCCCGCCGAAAGTGCCAGAGCCAGGGTGGAAGTACGGAGCATGCGAGTCACGGGAATGGCCTCCCTGGCCGGATTGTTACGATTCGAAGTCTGCTTTAGGACGGTTGCGTGACACTTATTTGACAGTGCCGCGTCAACTGCCGTTACGGCATTGCGGGACGAGTCATACGCAGTTGAAACGCAGCCCGCAAAGTGCCATCCCGCCGCCGCAACGCCTGCGGGCGGGCCAGTTTTGCCAGGAGTCAGACCATGACCATTTCGTTCAAGGATCGTGTCGCAATCGTTACCGGTGCAGGCGGCGGCCTCGGCCGGGCCTATGCCCTCGAACTCGCCAAGCGCGGGGCCAAAGTGGTCGTCAATGACCTCGGCGGCAGCCGCGACGGCACCGGCCATTCCGACGCCGCCCTCAAGGTGGTCGAGGAAATCAAGGCCGCTGGCGGCGAAGCGATGTCCAACGGCGGTTCGGTGACCGAACTCGGCCAGATGGAAGAGATGGTTGCCAAGGCCAAGGAGGCCTGGGGCGGCGTCCACATCCTGATCAACAACGCCGGGATCCTGCGCGACAAGAGCTTCGCCAAGATGACCATGGATGACTGGAAGCTGGTGGTCGACGTTCACATGAACGGCAGCGCCAACTGCACCAAGGCGGTGTGGGACCTGATGCGCGAACAGGCCTATGGCCGCATCCTGATGACTGCCAGCTCCACCGGGCTGTTCGGCAACTTCGGCCAGGCCAACTATGGCGCGGCCAAGCTGGGCCTGGCGGGCCTGACCAAGACCCTCCACCTCGAAGGCGCGAAGTACAACATCCGCGTCAACACGCTGGCCCCCGTGGCCGGCACCCGCATGACCGAGGACCTGGGCATGCCCGAAGCGCTGTTCAACGCGCTCAGCCCAGAAAACGTCGCGCCGATGGCGCTTTACCTCGTCAGCGAGGACGCGCCGACCAACATGATCTGCGGCGCAGGCGCGGGCGCATACCACGCCGCCTATGTCACCCTGACCCCGGGGATCGCCCTGCCCCAGGACGAACGCACCCCCGAAGGCATCGCCGCCAACTGGGCCCAGATCATCGACCGCACCGGCGAAACCGTGCCGCAGTCCGGCGGAGAGCAGAGCGCGAATGTGATGGCTGCGCTGGCCAAGATCGGCGGTCTGGGCTGATCCTTCGCTAACTGCTCTCTCCCCTTCAGGGGAGAGATACGCAGGCTTGGCAGCTTGCTGCCTAGCCGGAGTTGAGAGGGGCAGCCGCCGCGCGCTCCCCTCTCCCAACCCTCTCCCCTCAAGGAGAGAGCGCTTTGCTTGCCCGCCCCTCACCCTGCTCCCCCGTTTGACACCCAACCCGGGGGGAATTCCTGTGACCTTAGCCCGGCCTCCTCGCTCCCCAGCGTGATCCGGTCAAGCCGAGCGAGATAGCCCAGCAGCGCAGAATCCCGCGATATCTGGGGCAAGGCGCGCAGCTCGCCCTGCCACACGACCGGGCGGATCATCTCGCCAAAGGCCAGCGCAAAGCGTTCGTCATCTGTGCACTTCCGTTTCGCCGCCGCGCGGCCCAGCACATGGTCCCAGGCACGGGCAAAGCTCTCCCCGCCGGGGGCCTTACGCAGCCGGTAAACACTCTCGCGCGCCATCCCCACCTTGCGCGCTGCCGCCAAGACCGAGCGCGTGCCTGCCAGCGCCACCAAAAACGCCGCCTGCCTGCGCGGCGTCCACCCATCGCCGCGCGGGCGCATGGGCACGGGAATGAACGCGGGCACCCCCTTGGGACGACGGCGACGCGGCTGCGGTTTGGGATAGGTCTTCATCCCGCAGGTTAAGACAGATTCGCCGCGTGTAGGAAAATGGTTTTTGGTGAGGGGCTGTGCGCGGTGGCGAGAGAACCAAGCCCCGTGTCAAGCACGGGGTGACTAGAGCTGGTTGAGTGGATCAGAGGTCGTCCTCATCCAAAAACTCCCGTCGCCCCGTGCTTGACACGGGGCTTGGCTTTTCTTTCGGCTCCGCGTTTGGCACAAGTGTGCGATGGAAAAGGGTGGCTGGGTTTACATCATGGCGAACCGCTATCGCGGCGGGACATATGTTGGCGTTACGTCAGACCTGATCCGGCGCGTGTGGCAGCACCGCGAGGGCAAAGGTTCGATTCACGTTTCCGATTTCAACAAGAAGCTGCTCGTCTATGCCGAACGACACGAGGAAATCGAACCCGCAATCACACGCGAAAAACTGGTCAAGAAATGGCACCGCGATTGGAAATTCGCACTGATCGAACGCGACAACCCCGATTGGCTGGACCTGTGGGAGCAGTGGTATCCTGCTGACGGTGTGCTGAAAGGAGACGTTGGACGGTAGCCCGACTGACGCAGTGAAGTGCCGCAAGAAAAGCCAAGCCCCGTGTCAAGCACGGGGCGACGAGAAGGGCAATGAATCCAAAAAGCGACCGTCGCCCCGGACTTGATCCGGGGCTTGGCTTTTCTTCTCCAACCTATCCGCTAACCACCCCCTACCCCTCAACCACCTTCACAAGCCGCCGCTCCAGCACTGCCAGCACGCCGGGCAGTTCATGCCCGCGCTTCAGCACCTGGCCCAGTTCGCCGTACAGCACCCACATCCCCTGCCGCGAACGCAGCGCTGGGCGCTTCTCCAAACGCGCCGAGGGGTAATCCGCCGCGCGGCGGTAGGCGCAGAACACGGCGGCGTCCTTGCCGAATTGCAGCGCGTAATCGCGCCATTCGCCCGCCGCGACCATGCGGCCGTAAAGATCAAGAATGCGGGTCAGTTCTTCGCGTGCGAACGGGACTTGGCTTGGCGGACTCGCCGAAAGGGGAAAGGGGGTAACGACCCCGCTCAAGCGCTTTTCTTGCCTTTACCCGATCCGCTGGCCTCGGCCGCCTTGGCCCGGGCCGCGTCGCGTTCTTCCAGCAGTTCTGCCAGCCGTTTTTGCATGACCTGCATTTCGCACTGCAACAGTTCCAGCTTTTGCGTGGCCGGATCGAAGCGTTCGCTGCAGGGGGTGCCATAGGGGACGAAGGCCTGCGTTTCGGGCTTTACCGCCACCGGCACCGGCTTGGCCGGGATGCCGACCATGGTCGCGCCTTCGGGCACTTCCTTCATCACCACCGCATTGGCGCCGATCCGCGATCCCTTGCCGACCATGATCGGGCCCAGAATTGCCGCGCCCAGGCTGATGATCACATCATCGCCGATAGTCGGGTGGCGTTTGCCGCCAACCCCGTTGGTGGGGTTGGTCCCGCCCAGGGTCGATCCCTGGTACATGGTGACATTATCGCCGATTACCGCAGTTTCACCGATCACCACAAAGCCGTGGTCGATAAAGAAATTCTTCCCGATTTCCGCGCCGGGATGAATGTCGATCGCGGTCAGGAACCGGCTGACATGGTTGACCCAGCGGGCAAGGAAGAACAGCCGCGCCCTGAACAGGCGGTGCGCCACCTTGTGAAAGCCGACCGCCCAGACCCCCGGATACAGCAGCACTTCCCAGCGCGAGCGGGGGGAAGGATCGCGCGCGACGATCGAGTCGACATAGCTGAATAGGCGTCCGGGCATCGTTCCCCACTTTTCCCACGCACAGGCCGCTAAAGCAAGCGTGGTTCGCTTGGGCCCAGCAGCTCTTCCAGCGCCTCGCGCCAGATTCCAGGGCCGGGGGCGACTTTCCGTTCCAGGCTGAGACGGTCAATCGCGGCCACCAGCCGCTCTACTCCCAGATGGGTACGTTCCATCCGGGGTACAAGATAGCTGGCGGCATCAGGCCCCAGCGCCAGCCCGCGCAGTTCGGCATGGAGCGCGATCAGTTCGGCCAGCATGGCATCGTCCGGCGCCCCGATTTGCAGGTGCAGCGCCGCGCCAAGGCGCGAGGCAAGGTCGGGCAGCGCAATCTTCCACTCCCCCTCACCCGCGCTGGCGGTGAGCAGCAGCGGCGTGGTGCTTTCCTGCGCGCGGTTCCAGCGGTGGAACAGCTGGGTTTCGTCCATCCGGTCAGCATCGTCGATGGCCTCGCCCGCGCCGCTCTGTTCAAACCAGCGCGCAATCAGGCTTTTGCCGGCGCGCGGCGGGCCGAGCAGCACGGCGGTGCGGAACGGCCAGGTGCTGGCGGCGGTCATTGCCTCCAGCGCGGTCTGGTTGGCATTGCCGACCACGATCCGCGAGGCTGCGCCCGCGCCGCCGGGCGCGAGGGGGAGCGCGATCTGGCCCATGGTTACTTGCGAATGCTCAGCGCGTTGGCGCCGACCGAAACCTGGAAACCGCGCGAACGCAGGGCTGCGGCGAGCGCCGAAATATCGCCCGAGATCGTTACCCGCATCACCGATGTCCCGCCCATCGCCAGACTGGTGGTCGCCGCAGACTGCACACCCGGCGCGCCGCGCACTGCCGCCAGCGCAGCATCAACCGCTGAAGCATCGGGCGAGGCGAACTGCACTGTGATCGTCGAACTGGCTGCGACGGTGGGCGTGTCAGTCGGCGCCGCGCTCGCGGTTGCCTTGGGCGCGGCGACGGCCTTTTCGGCTTGCTGCGCCTTGGCGATCAGGGCGGCGAGCCCGGCATCCATCGACATGCCGCCAGTCAGCGTTGGATCGGGCTTCAGCTTGCCTTCGGCCAGCGCGCGGGCATAGGCGGCATCCAGCCGCACCACGGCTTCGGACAGCATCTTGCCCAGCCCGGCCGAATCGTTGGCCGACAGGGTGAAGCTTTCGAGGAACTGGTTGTCCGGGCCATAGCGCGCGGTGAAAGTGCCGCGCACCGGACCGCCGGGCCATTGCCGTTCGAGCCGCGCGACGGGCGAAATCACATCGGCGGCGTTGAACTGGTTGAGCACGGCATGCCACCAGGCCCGGCTGCGCCGCCCCGGCTGTCCCGCCGTAATCAGCAGCGAATCGCCGCCTGCGCCCACAGGCCGCACATAGTCGATCGGGCTGGCCCCGCCCCGGAACTGCGCCCAGGCCTGCTGCCACAGCCCCTGCACTTCATAGACCTGCGCGACCCCGCCCGAATAGAGCACCGGCACGGTCAGCAAGGGGGCGGAATGGGCGCGGGCATTGGTGCCATCGCCAATGAACTGCCCGGCGCGCTGGCGATCGAACACCACAGAGAGCGTGGCGATATAGCGGCGCGGGCCGATCTGTTCGCGTTCGATCACCACGGCGGTGACCATCGATTCGATCTGGCCTTCGCCCATCGCCGGGCCGCCAGCCTTGGCCCAGGCCTTTTTCTGCGCGTCTTTCCAACCATTAAGCCGGGCTTCCTGCCCGTCCTTGCCGGTGGTGTTGACCTCTATCCCCGAGACTTCGATGTCGCTGGAAGTCGCCACGGGAATGATCCCGCGCTGCCCTTCGATCTGGGCGATCAACCGCTGGGGCCCCACCACCGCAAGCGCCACGGCGAGCGCGAGCGCCAGCCCGCCCAACAGGCTGGCGGCGGGGCCGGGGCGCCATGAACGCGGCGAAAGAGGAAGCGGTGCGACTGCCATCGGGGAAAACCGTGGGCCTTTTGCCCAATCGCTCGTGGAAATCCAAGCAGGAAAGCGTTAGGAGCCGCCGCGATGTCTGAAAAGTCTTACAGCTATGAGCAAGCCGGTGTCTCGATCGCGGCAGGAAACGCCCTGGTCAAGGCCATCGCCCCCCTGGCCAAAGCCACCGCGCGCCCGGGCGCCGACGCGGAACTGGGCGGGTTCGGCGGGTTCTTCGACCTGAAGGCCGCAGGCTATAAAGACCCGCTGCTGGTCGCGGCCAATGACGGGGTTGGCACCAAGGTCAAGCTGGCAATCGACCATGACCGGCATGACCGGATCGGGCAGGATCTGGTGGCGATGTGCGTGAACGATCTGATCGTGCAGGGCGCCGAACCGCTGCTGTTCCTCGATTACTTCGCCACCGGCAAGCTCGACAATGGCGTGGCCGAACGCGTCGTCGCGGGGATCGCCGACGGCTGCAAGCTGGCGGGCTGCGCGCTGATCGGGGGCGAGACGGCGGAAATGCCGGGGATGTACGCCGCGGGTGACTATGACCTGGCAGGGTTCTGCGTCGGCGCGGTGGAACGCGGCGAGCAGCTGACCGGAGACCGCGTGGCGGCGGGCGACGTGCTGCTGGGGCTGGCCAGCTCTGGCGTGCATTCCAACGGCTACTCGCTGGTCCGGCGACTGGCGGCGGACAAGGGCTGGAAGCTTGACCGCCCGGCGCTGTTCGATGCCGACCGGCTGCTGATTGACCACCTGATCGAACCGACCCGGATTTACGTGAAAAGCCTGCTGCCGGTGATCCGGTCTGGCCGGATCCACGCGCTGGCCCACATCACCGGCGGCGGCCTGCTGGAAAACGTGCCCCGCGTGCTGCCCAAGGACCTCCACGCCCGGATCGACGCCGGGGCGTGGGAGCAGAGCCGGCTGATGGCGTTCCTGCAGGCGCAGGGCAATATCGAACCGGCAGAAATGGCGCGCACTTTCAACTGCGGGATCGGCATGGTGCTGGCGGTCGCGGCGGATGACGTCGCAGGCGTTCAGGCGGAGCTTGAGGCTGCGGGCGAAACGGTCCACGTGATCGGCGGAATCGAACCGGGCCCGCGTGGCTGCACCGTGCAGGGCGCGGTCGAAGTGTGGAGCGCGCGGGAAAGCTGGGAAGCGGTGCATGTCGGCTAAGATCCTCCCCATTTTTGGCGAATGCCACAAATGGGGAGGTGGCATTCGCGCAGCGAATGACGGAGGGGTAAGGGCCTCTCCGTATTACCCCTCCGTCAGCGCTTTGCGCTGCCACCTCCCCATTTGGCTTTGCGAAATGGAGAAGGTCTGATGGGTTCCGCAAAGGCCAAAGTCGCCGTCCTGATCTCCGGCAGCGGCACCAACATGGCCGCCTTGCTCTATGCCAGCCGCGCGGCGGATTGCCCTTATGAGGTGGTGCTGGTCGCCAGCAACAATCCGGATGCTGGCGGATTGAAGTTCGCCACAGCCGAGGGCGTCGCCACATTCTGCCTGCCGCACAAAGGCATGGCGCGGCTCGATCACGATATGGCGATGGACGCCGCGATCCGGGCCAGCGGGGCGCAATACGTTGCGCTGGCGGGCTATATGCGGATCCTCACTCCGGAATTCGTCGCTGGCTGGGAAGGCCGGATGCTCAACATCCATCCCAGCCTGCTGCCCAAATACACCGGCCTCCACACCCACGAGCGCGCGCTGGCGGCGGGCGACAGCCATGGCGGCTGCACCGTCCACCTGGTCACGGCGGAGCTCGATGACGGCCCCCAGCTGGGACAGACCCCGGTGGCGATACTGCCGGGTGACACCGCAGACAGTCTCGCCGCGCGGGTGCTGATTGCGGAACACCAGCTCTATTCGCGCTGTCTGGCCGAACTGGTCAGCAAGGCCACGTCACCCGAACACCTGATCGCCCAGGTACGCGACCGTGCGCTTGCCCTGCCCGAAGCGGATGAGGTGCAGAGCCACGGCATGCCCTGCTTCGGGATCGTGAAGGGCAAGAAATTCGCCTACCTTTCAAACGATCACCACGGCGACGGCAAAGTCGCGCTGCTGGTCAAGATCAGCGGGCCGGACGAACAGGGCCAGCTGATCGAAAACGATTCGGATCGCTATTACCGCCCGGCCTATTTCGGCGGCGACTGGATCGGAATTCGGCTCGATCTGGGCGATACCGACTGGGATGAGATCGCGGACTGGCTGCACCGCAGCTGGCGCGCGGTCGCGCCGAAAAAGCTGACCGCGCTGATGGACGCTGCGGACGGGTTTTAGGCTATCTCGCTTTCGTGCACCACCGGCCGGTCTTCACGCGTGCCCCGATACCGCGCATCGGGTTCCATTGGGCCGGGGCTGATCACCACATAGTCTTCACCCACTTCCAGCAGCGTGCCGACAAACGGAAACCCTTCGAAACTGCCGGTCACGCGGTAGCTGACGGTATCACCCACCTTGAACGTGGCCGGATCGAAATTGAATTCGAACGGACAGTCCTCTCCGCCCGCGCCCATGCCCTTCATATTGAGTCTCCTTTGCACGCACCATAATGCTGGCAAGACCAATGGAAAGGGGGTCTAACCGGCGCGGTGGAAATAGATCTGATCTGGTTTCTGGAAATCGCGCTGCTGGGGGCGATGGTGCTGACCATGGGCCGTGCATTGCTGCGGCCGCAGCGCGAACCGGCCAGCCGGATCGCGTGGATCATCGCGATCCTGGTTCTCCCGGGGCTGGGCGTGCTGGCCTATCTGCTGATTGGCGAGGCCCGGATCAGCCGCCGCCGCAGCGCGCGCTTTGCCCGGATAGAGGCGCACCTGCCCCGCCCCGATGGCGATCCGGAGGCCGCCCGCGCCCTCTCGCACAGCGCCTTTCACGCGCCTTTCGCGCTGGCCCGGTCGATCAACGGCCTGCCCCCCACCCTGTTCAACACCGCCACCCTCGCCACAGACAGCAATGCCGCGATTGACGGCATGGTGGCCGATATCGACACCGCGCAGACCACGGTTCACCTGTGCTTCTACATCTGGCTGGCCGACCATAACGGACTGAAAGTGAAGGACGCGCTGATCCGCGCCGCCTTGCGCGGGGTGCGGGTGCGGGTGCTGGCCGATGCGCTGGGATCGCGCCAGTTCCTGCGCTCGATCCACTGGCAGGAACTGCGCGCCACCGGGGTCGATGCACGCATGGCGCTGCCGGTGGGGGGTGTGGTGTGGACGCTGATCCGCGGCCGGGTGGACCTGCGCAACCACCGCAAGCTGCTGATCTGCGACAACGAGGTGGTGTGGTGCGGCAGCCAGAATCTGGCCGATCCGGAATTCCGGATCAAGCGCCGCTATGCCCCCTGGGTTGATGTGATGAGCCGCTGGCAAGGCCCCGTCGCGCGCCATTGCCAGTTCCTGTTCGCGGGCGACTGGATGGCCGAAGGCGGCGACGACGTTACCGCGCTGCTCTCCCCCACCGCGCAAAATGGCCCGCCTCCCGCCCATGGTGCCATCGCGCAAGTCATCGGCACCGGACCAAACCAGCGCTTTGCCGCGATGACCGCCTGTTTCGCCCAGCTGGTTCACGCCGCGCGGCACGAACTGGTGGTGACCACCCCCTATTTCGTGCCCGACGAACAACTGCTGTTCGCGCTGACCAGCGCCGCCCGCCGCGGGGTGCGCGTGGTGGTGATCCTGCCGCGCCGCAACGACAGCCGAATCGTCGCGGGTGCCAGCCGCTCCTATTATCCCGCCCTGCTGGAAGCCGGAGTAGAGCTGCACGAATTCCGTCCAGGCCTGCTTCACGCCAAGACCATGGTGGCAGACGGTAAAGCCGGGCTGATCGGCAGCGCCAATCTGGATCGCCGCAGTTTCGAGCTAAACTTCGAAAACAACGTGCTGTTCGCGGATGATGGGTTCGCCAAGGCCCTGCGCGCACGCCAGGATGAATGGCTGGCGCAGTCTGTGCGGATAACGCCCGCAATGGTCGCGGACTACAGCCTGCCCCGGCGACTGTGGCAGAACCTGATGGCGCTGTGGAGCCCGCTACTGTGAAGCGCTGAACCAAAGCCCGCCCCGCTTCGGCCAAAGCCGACATGCTGACAGTCGGCTGCATTCCCTCTCCCCCGGGTGGGGAGAGGGATTGGGGTTACGGCGCTCAGCCCGCCTTGGCCTTGGCCACCATGCCGGAAATCTCGTCCAGCAGGGCCAGCCGCTGCTTCTTGAGCAGTTCGGTGTGCGCGTCTGAGGGGGTTTCGATTTCGCTTTCGATCCGGTGAATCTCGCCGTTCAGCTCGTGATAGCGATCAGCCAGAGTGACGAAATGCGCATTGTGGAGTTTCAGTTCGTGCAGCGCCGCATGATCGTTGGGGAATTCGGCGGACAGTTCGTGGGGGGTGTTGGACATCCTGACTCCATGGGCTTGTGTTGATGCGAAGCAGTATCGTCAGGTTAAACACGCTGCGCCTTGCGATGGGTCAATTCGCTTGAAATAAATGCAAAACGGCCGCCGGATCGCTCCGGCGGCCGTTCAATTCACACCTGGCTATCCGATCAGAATTCGATGCCCAGGGTGACACCGTAGGTCCGCGGCGGCATCAGGGTGCCGCCAACAGTGCGGCTGGTGGCAACCGCGTAGCTGCCCGACCAGATCAGTTCGTTGGTGATGTTCTTCATCCACAGGTTGACCGAATAGCGATCGGTGGAATCGGTCCATTTCACGTTTGCATCCAGCATCACGTAACCATCCTGGGCCAGACGATCATCGTTGAATTCGGTGTGATACTGCTTCGCCCGATAGGCGAAATTGGCACCGAACTTGACCATGCTGCCGCCCGCCAGCTCGACCCGGTATTCCGGATTGAGATTGACCGACCAGCGCGGCGACATGCGGGTATAATTGCCCGAAAGATCCTGATCCGGCAGTGCTGCGCCACCGGGGCCGAACAGCGCCGCATTCAGCGGGTCCTTCGAAAAGAACTTCGTGAATTTCGAATCGAGATAGGCCACCGACCCATCAAGCGAAAAGGCCGGGCTGACCTTCCAACGCCATTCAAGCTCGGCGCCATAGGCCCGCGACTGCGCGGCGTTTTCCAGACGGCTGGCGAAGAATGGCGGGGCGGCGATCGGGAAAGTCCGCTGGAACTGCGCGTTCTTCAGGCGGTGATAGAACACGGCGAGGTTGGCCTGGATCCCGCCGCCATCGTATTTCACCCCGCCTTCAAAGGCTTCGACCTTTTCCGGATCGACAAAGGGAGTGACTTGCGCCGCAGAAGTCCGGCGCGAACCGATTTCGGCGGTCCCGCTCTTGAACCCGCGCGACCAGTTGAAATAGGCCATCACCGCATCGTTAGGACGGAATTCAAAGCCCAGCGAGGGCGAGAAGTTGTCCCAGGTCTTGCGCGCATCCCATTGCAGCGGATCCTGAACGAACCCGGTAGCGGCCGCGCCGATCCCCGTATCGCTACGATAACGGCGCCCTTCCCAGCTGTAACGACCGCCTGCCTTAAGCGAGAACTGGTCCGACAGGTCATAGGTCAGGTTGGCATAGGCTGCCCACGTTTCGATATCCATGCTGCCGTCAAATTTGACACGCCACGGATCGCTGTTCGTCAGCACGTCGTAGCCGATGTGGTTTTCGACATTGATGTGCTCGTTCAGATAGAACAGGCCGGTCACCGCATGCAATTTGCCGGTTTCAAAGTTCGCCTGGAAATCCTGACTGAACTGGTTTTGCCAGACCGGCTGCCAGTGGTTGGCACTTGTCTGCGTCGCGCTGGTCTGTGCCAGGCGATATCCAAGATAGGACGACATGTCGAAATCGTGGAAGAAGTAAGCGCGGAAGCGGCGATAGCTTGAAGTCGATTTGAGCATCACCGCATCGCTGGCATCATAAGTCAGGGCGCCTGTCAGCGACCATTGGCGGCGATCGTTGATCGGGTCGAAATTGGTGTTGAGATTGCGCACATTGCTGGCAAACGCTGCCTTGCTGCCGTCAAGATTGGTGCGCTGGCCCAACGATGTCAGGCTGGCCGTGGTCGTGCCCGGGAACGACAGTTCGCGAAACTTGATCGCCAGCGATTGATCGTCTTCGGTGTGAAGTTCGCCTGTGAACAGCGCGGTAAACCGCTCGCTGGGCTTGAACTGTAAATGCCCGCGCAGCGACCATTGGCTGGCATTATCGATTTCGTTGCCAGTGTATTCGTTGATCCCATAGCCCTTGCGATGGATCCGCTGCACCGCAATGCGCGCCGACACACCATCCGCCAGCGGGCCGCCGATCGCGGCGTCGGTCTGCATCAGCACGGCGTCTCCGCCGATCGTCTGGCGAACATAGCCGTCGAGGTGGTCGGTGGGCTTGGCGGTAATCAGGTTGACCGTACCACCCGTGGCATTGCGGCCATAGAGCGTACCCTGCGGTCCGCGCAGCACTTCGACCCGTTCAAGATCGAACATCGAACCCAACTGCGCCTGTGGCAACGAAACGACCGCTCCGTCCACGTGCAGTGCCACCGAAGGATCGACACCGGGGAGCGAGCTCGACAGGCCGATCCCGCGGATGAACAACTTGGCAAAGTTGAAATCGTTGCCAAAGCTGATCGAAGGGACGATGTTCTGGAGGCTTTCCAGGCCAACCGTATTCGTATCGGCCAGCTGTTCCGGCGCGACCGCGGAAACCGACAGCGAGACCTTGGACAATGACTGTTCGCGCTTTTGCGCAGTAACGATGATTTCGTCGACGGCGCCATCTGCGCTGGTATCGGCAGTCTGGGCAAACCCAGGGGCTGCGATCATCAGCAACGCCATGCTCATTGCTGCAGCTGAACCGCGCAGTCCCGCCTTGAAAGTATGAATGGGCATAGGTGCCTCCTCTCTGATTTAACCGTGACCGCCGTTCGTGCGGCGGCCTTCCGGTGCTGCAAACTACGTCCAGTCCGATCAAAGGGGTATGTCAACTTGATCGCATCCTCATAAGAAAATGCTAATAGTATGCAGTGATGACAATTTTGCCACACTATCGCGCAAACGAAAACGGCCGCCGGATCGCTCCGGCAGCCGCTTCGAAAAACCTGGGGAAAGCGCGGCTTAGCCGACGATTTCTTCAGGCTTGAAGAAGTACGCGATTTCGATCGCCGCGTTTTCATCCGAATCCGAACCGTGGACGGTGTTTTCACCGATCGACAGCGCCAGCGCTTTGCGGATGGTGCCTTCGGCGGCGTCAGCCGGGTTGGTGGCGCCCATCACGTCGCGGTTGCGCTTCACGGCGTCTTCGCCTTCCAGCACCTGCACGACCACCGGTTCGCTCATCATGAACTCGCACAGTTCGCCGAAGAAGGGGCGTTCACTGTGGACCGCATAGAAGCCTTCGGCCTGTTCGCGGCTCATGTGGATGCGCTTCGAAGCGACCACGCGCAGGCCGGCTTCTTCCAGCATCTTGGTGACCGCGCCGGTCAGGTTGCGGCGGGTGGCGTCGGGCTTGATGATCGAGAAGGTGCGGGTAACCGCCATGGGTAATTCCTTGTGGGTGCGTTACGGTTGGAAAGTGGCCGCGCCCCTAGCGGGGAATGCGCCAAGCTGCAAGGTGCTGTGTGGCACGGTATGCCCCCTCCTCTTCAGAGGTGGGGTCGGGGGATGGCGTCGGCAAAGAGCGTCGCTTTGGGACCACACCACCCCCAACCCCTCCTCTAAAGAAGACGGAGCTAAAGCGTCACGCCGCCTTGATCCACTTGCCGCCCTCTTGCCGCCAATAGGCGCGCTCCAGCCCGTCGCGCCCGTCCAGGCTGCGCCAGGTGCCGCGCGCGTCATCGATGGTGGAACCGTCGAACAGCAGAAACACCCGGTCGAACGCCTCGGCCTCTGCGCGCCACTTGCCATCGGCCAACACCACATAGCGCGCGCCGTTGGCTGGTTCGGTGCCTGCAGAAAGCAGTACGGGCTGTCGCGCATCATGGTCACCGCCCGCCTGCCCGTTGGCCAGGAAGGTGCCGTCCCGCGCCCACAATGCGTCGCCGATCCGGCCCAGCTGGTCCTTGTCTTCGCTGACCACCAGCAGCCGCTGCCCCAGCCCAAGCGTATTGCGCGCCAGCAAGGGCACCACCTGTTCCGCCGGGTCGCGGCTCAGCTGGTAGAAATCAACCTTCATACCCCCCTCCCGCTTGCGGGAGGGGTTGGGGGTGGGCCAGCGGCGGTGGAAGTTGCCCACCCCGCTGCGACTAGGCCCGCCTGCGGCGCGCCAAGTCTCACTCCCCTCCCGCAAGCGGGAGGGGTCAGGTACGACGGATCAACCTTCAAGGTGATCCCGCACGAACCGGTCAAGCAGCCGCACGCCATATCCGGTCGCGCCCTTGTCCCAGGTCTGGCCGGGCTTGCTGGCCCAGACCATGCCCGCGATATCCAGATGCGCCCAAGCCATGCCCTTGTCGACGAAGCGCTGGATGAACTGCGCAGCGGTGATCGATCCACCTTCGCGCGGGCCGACGTTTTTCATATCGGCAATCGGGCTGTCGATCAGCTTGTCATAGGCCGAACCCAACGGGAAACGCCACAGCTTGTCACCGCTGGCCGCACCCGCACCCAGCAGCTTGTCGGCCAGGGCATCGTCGTTGGAGAAAATCCCGGCGTGTTCATGCCCCAGGCTGATGATCATCGCCCCGGTCAGCGTGGCAAGGTCAATCACGGCGCTGGGAGCGAAAGTTTGCTGGGTCCAGGTGATGCAATCGCACAGCACCAGCCGCCCTTCGGCATCGGTGTTGATCACTTCGATCGTCTGCCCCGACATCGAGGTGACGACATCGCCCGGCCGCTGCGCGTTGCCATCGGGCATGTTTTCAACCAGCCCGCAAATGCCGACCACGTTGGCTTTGGCCTTGCGCTTGGCCAGTGCGAGCATGGTTCCGGCCACCGCCCCGGCGCCGCCCATGTCCCACTTCATATCTTCCATGCCGGCCGGCGCCTTGAGGCTGATCCCGCCGGTATCGAACGTCACGCCCTTGCCCACGAAGGCGACCGGCTTGGCGCCTGCCGCGCCGCCGTTCCACACCATCGCCAGAATGCGCGGCTTGCGCACCGAGCCTTGCGCCACGCCAAGCAGCGAACCCATGCCGAGCGCGGTCATTTCCGCCTCGTCCAGCACCCGGATCTCAACCCCGGTTCCGGCCAGCCGCTCTTGCGCGCGGGCGACGAAGCTTTCGGGGTAGATCACATTGGCCGGTTCGGTCACCAGTTCGCGGGTGAATTCAACGCCTTCGGCCAAGGCGGCTTCTACCGCCCAGGCGGCTTCGGTACCCTCAGGTGCGCCCAGCACCCGCAGCGCCTTCAGCGAGATCTTCTGATCTTCAGGCAGCCTGGTGCGATAAAGGTCATAGCGCCACGCCCGCAGCCGCGCGCCAAGCAGCACCGCCGCCGCGTCACTCGCCGACAGCCCCGTCCCGGTGAAATCGATTCCCACGCTCTCAATCCCGGCGGAGAGATACTTGGCGCTGATCGCCGCCCCGGCGCGTTCAAGGGCGCTGGCGCGGTCCCTGGCCTTGGGATCTCCGGCCCCGGCCAGCGCGACGCGGGTGACCGCGCCGTCCACTGTGGCGAAACCTTCGAACAGTTGCCCGGCCTTGCCAGTGAACCGGCTGGCTCGCGCGCCTTCGGCCAGCACCGGGTCCAGATCGGCCGGCAATGCATCCTGGTTGACGATCCGGGCCACGGCAGTAGAGGCGGGGGCCGAAGGTCCGGCGATGAATTCAATTCTCATGTGCTCTCCAGCAAGCAAAGTGTGCCACTGCGGCAAAGCGTTGCCACCAGTGGCTGGCGTGCATTGCAGTTACGCGCGGGCGGTGCGATAGGCAAGCCATGCACCCCTTCCGGCGGGCCTTTCCGCCCCTGTCCCTGTTGTGCCCTGAAAGCTGGCGTTCCGGCGCGGCGGCGCTTGCGCTGCTGATCGCAGGCGCACCGCTGTCGGCAGCCGCGCAGCAGGCCGCACCGGTGGTCAGTTCAGGTGAGGAAGAGAACCTGCCGATCGGGTTCGAGGCGACCGGCGTCAGCTATGACGACGAGGCCCAGACCGTCACCGCGTTCGGTAATGTGGTGATGAAGCGCGGCGACCAGTCGGTAGTGGCAGACAAGATCGTCTGGAACCGCCAGACCGGCAAGATCGAAGCCAGCGGCAATATCCGGATGGTCGATGCCGATGGCAATCAGTTGTTCACTGACACGATTGAACTGTCCGATGAGTTCAAGGCCGGGGCCATGCGCAACATGCTGCTGGCGCTGCGCGAAGGCGGACGACTGGCAGCGGCGAGCGGTGAGCGCGCGGACGACGGCACGATCCTGCTCAATCACGCCACCTACAGTGCTTGCGCGGTGGAAGACAGCGCAGGCTGCCCGCGCAACCCCAGCTGGCGGATCACCGCGAAGCGGGTGATCTATGATCCCGACAACAAGCGGGTCCGGTTCCAGGGCGCGCGGCTAGAACTGTTCGGGGCACGGCTGTTACCGATGCCGGGGCTGGTGGTGACCACCGATGGCCGCCCGATTTCCGGCTTGCTGATCCCCGACGTGCGCCTGTCGGCATCCAACGGGGTGGAATTCTCCGAAAGCTATTACCAGCGTCTGGCCCCCAACCGCGACATCGCGGTGACCGGCTATGTCTATACCAAGGCGCTGCCGATGATCTCGGCGCAGTACCGCGCGCTGAATGACAAGGGTGCCTATCAGGTCACCGGCTATGTCACGCAAAGCCGCCGCATTTCGATTTCGGGCGCTGCCACCAGCAGCAAGGATTTCCGCGGCTATGTCTATGCCAATGGCCGCTACCAGTTCGATCCCCACTGGAGCCTGACCTTTTCCGGACGAGTGGCGTCTGACCGCACGTTCCTGCGCCGCTATGACATCAGCCGGGATGACCGGCTGCGCTCGATGGCCGATCTGGAACGGGTTGATGACAATTCCTATCTGTCGATCGCAGGCTGGGCCACCCAGACCTTGCGGGTGGGAGACCGCCAGGGGCTGGTCCCGGTCGCCTTGCCGGAACTGGATTATCGCCGCCGGATCAGCGATCCGGTGCTGGGCGGCAAAGTGGAATTGCAGGTCAACAGCCTCGCGATCACCCGCACCGCCGGGCA
Source organism: Novosphingobium sp. B 225 (assembly GCF_002198665.1). Classification (GTDB taxonomy): domain Bacteria; phylum Pseudomonadota; class Alphaproteobacteria; order Sphingomonadales; family Sphingomonadaceae; genus Novosphingobium. The sequence continues at coordinate 86,350 of NZ_MWLM01000029.1, forward strand.
GGATACCCAACGCGCGTTTGCCAGTGCCCGGTGGGATCTGCGCCGCCTGACCAGCATGGGCCAGGAAGTGACTTTTACCACGCTGGTGCGCGGTGACGTCTACCATTCGGACCAGAACAGCACCACGGCCACGGCGATCTATCGCGGCAATCCCGGCTGGGAAGCGCGCGGCATGGCCACAGCGGCGATGGACGTGAAGTGGCCGCTGATCGGCAAGTTCGCCGGCGGCAGCCAGGTACTGACCCCGCGCTTTCAGGTGGTTGCCAGCCCAACCCTGCGCAACCTGGCCGTACCCAATGAAGACGCCCGGGCGATCGATCTGGAAGATTCGAACCTGTTCGCGCTCAATCGCTTTCCCGGGTATGACCGGGTGGAGGACGGGGTGCGCTTTACCTATGGGCTCGACTGGCAGTTTGAGCGGCCCGGCTGGCGGGTTTCGACCACGATCGGCCAGTCTTATCGCCTGACCAGCCGGCCCACGCTGCTCCCCGATGGCACCGGGCTGTCCAGCCGCGTCTCCGACGTCGTCGGCCGCACCGAAGTGCGGTTCAAGGATCTGGTCAAGCTGACCCACCGATTCCGGCTCGACAAAGACAGTCTGGCCGTACGCCGCAACGAATTTGACGCGGCCGTGGGCAATGAACGGACCTATCTGGAACTCGGCTATCTTAGGTTGAACCGCGATGTCTCCGCTTCGATCGAAGATCTCAAGGACCGTGAGGAATTGCGCGTTGCGGGCCGGGTCGCCTTTGCCAAATATTGGTCATTGTTCGGATCGGCGGTGGTCAACCTGACCGGCAAGAAGGAAGACCCGCTGGCCACGACCGACGGCTGGGAACCGCTGCGGACCCGCATCGGCGTTGCCTATCAGGACGATTGTCTGGAACTGGACCTGACCTGGCGGCGCGATTTCGTGGCAACGGGCGATGCCCAGCGCGGCAACACTTATCAGATTCATATCGCGCTGCGGAATCTGGGCTTCCGTTGATAGTCTGCGATCCGCGATTGGCACTCTGCACCAAACAGGCTATCCGGCCCATGCTCAGCTTGGGTTAAGCCGCAAGACGCCATTGGCCAAGCAAGTCCGGCGGGGGTTGCCCGCCGTTTTGGGGATTTGGAAATACCGTGGAACGCACTTCACTCTCCCGCATTTCGACCCGGTTTGCCGCCAGCCTGATGGTTCTGGCCGCCGCCGGTCTGACGGCCCATGCCGTGGCGCAAGACGCTGGTCCCAGCAATTCAGCGGGCGGGCTCAACCTGCCCACCAATCCTGAATTCTTCACCAAGAACGATCCCAACAACCGCAAGGCGACTGTGGTGATCAATGGTGAGATTGTGACCGGCACCGACGTGGATCAGCGCGTAGCGCTGATTGTCAACGCCAGTGGCGGCAAAGTGAGCGACGATGAAAAGACCCGCCTCAAGATGCAGGTTCTGCGCAACCTGATGGACGAAACGCTCCAGATTCAGGAAGCCAGGGCCCAGAAGATCGAGGTTGAGGATAGCGAGGTTGAGCAGACCTATGCCCGCATCGCCACCCAGAACTTTGGTCTGGACGTCAAGGCGCTGGACACCCAGCTTGCCAAGATCGGCTCCTCCGCCGCCTCGCTCAAACGCCAGATCCGCGGCGAACTGTCGTGGCAGCGGCTGATGCGCCGCAACATCCAGCCGTTCGTCAACGTGTCTGACGAAGAAGTGCGCGATGTGGTCAAGCGGATGAACGAAGCCAAGGGCACCGAGGAATACCGCGTCGGCGAAATTTACCTTTCCGCCAACGAGGAAAACAAGGCAGCTGTATACCAGAACGCACAGAAGATCGTTGAACAGCTCAAGGGTGGCGGCAGCTTTGTCGGCTATGCTCGCCAGTTCTCCGAAGCTTCGACCGCAGCGGTCGGCGGCGATCTGGGCTGGATCCGGCTGGCCCAGCTGCCCACTGAACTGTCGAGCTCGCTCACCGGCTTGCAAACCGGTCAGCTGGTTGGCCCGGTCGAAATCCGCGGCGGCTTCTCGATCATGCTGCTGATCGACAAGCGTCAGGTGCTGACCGCCGATCCGCGCGATGCACTGCTCAGCCTCAAGCAGGTTTCAATCAGCTTCCCGCCCGGCGCGACCGAGGCCCAGGCCACCGCCAAAGCCAAGGCTTTTGCCGACGCGATGCAGACCGCGCGCGGTTGCGGGATGGTGGACGATGTAGCCAAGGGACTCGGCGCGGAAGTGGTCACCAATGACCAGATCAAGGCGCGCGATCTGCCGGCTCAGCTGCAACAGATGGTGCTGGCGCTCAACATGGGCGAAACCACGCCGCCGTTCGGATCGATCCAGGACGGGGTGCGGGTGCTGATGCTGTGCGGCCGCGATGACCCCAAGGTCGAAAGCGGGCCGAATTTCGAACAGGTCCAGCAACAGATCGAGGACGAACGCGTCAACAAGCGCGCCCAGACCTATCTGCGCGACCTGCGCCGCGACGCCGTGATCGATTACGATTGAGCCAATGAACGGGGCGGCGCTCGCTGTATCGCTGGGCGATCCGGCGGGCGTCGGTCCTGAACTGATTGCGGCTGCCTGGGCCCGGCGCGAAGCGGACGAGCTGGTGCCGTTCTTCGTCGCGGGCGGGCCGGATCTGCTGGCACAGGCCGCGCACAGCCGGGGGATCAGCCTGCCGATCACCCAGATCTATCACCCGGCCGAAGCACTCGACTGCTTTGATTACAGCCTGCCGGTGCTGGCCGGGATCGATTGCGACTATCACCCCGGCGCACCTGACCACGCGGGCGCGGAACTGGCGCTGGCCAGTCTGGATGAGGCTTGCCGTCTGACGGTGGCGGGCGAAGCCGCCGGGCTGGTCACTGGCCCGATCGCCAAGGCGCGGCTGGCCGAAGTGGGCTTTACCCATCCCGGCCAGACCGAATTCGTCGCTGCTGCCTGCGGCGTGGCGGCAGAGGACGCGGTGATGATGCTCGCCGGGCCGCAATTGCGCACTGTGCCGCTGACAGTACATATCGCGCTCAGCGAAGTTCCTGCCCGGCTCTCGGCCGAGTTGATCGTGCGCCGCGCGCGGATTGTTGCGCAGGCCTTGCGGCAGGATTTCGGGATCGAACACCCGCGCCTCGCGATCGCCGCGCTCAATCCCCATGCCGGTGAGGAAGGCCGGATGGGCGATGAGGAAACGCGGATCATCGCGCCCGCGATCACCACCTTGCAAGCCGAAGGGCTGCACGTAACCGGCCCGCACCCCGCCGACGCCCTGTTCGCCCCGCGCGCCCGCGCCAGCTATGATGCGGCGCTGTGCATGTACCACGATCAGGCGCTGATTCCCTTGAAGGCACTCGATTTTGACCAGGGGGTCAACGTCACGCTGGGCTTGCCCGCGATCCGCACCAGCCCCGACCACGGCACTGCCTTCACGATCGCCGGAAAGAACCAGGCCGACCCCGGCGCGATGATCGCCGCGATCCGCATGGCGGGGCTCTGCGCGATGCGGCGCATGGGGGAATGGGAATTCTGAAATCAGTATCCGTTCGTGTCGAGCGAAGTCGAGACACTTCGCGCGAGGTGTCTCGACTTCGCTCGACACGAACGGGTAAGGGAATGGTGTGACCACCACACTCCCTCCTCTGCGCGACGTGATTGCCCGCCACGGCCTGCAAGCCAGCAAGGCGCTCGGCCAGAATTTCCTGTTCGACGAACAGCTGCTCAGCCGGATCGCCGCAATTCCCGGCAAGTTGCAAGGTCAGCAGGTGCTGGAGGTTGGCCCTGGCCCCGGCGGGCTGACCCGCGCCTTGCTGCGCGCCGGGGCGCAAGTGACCGCGATCGAGATGGATCGCCGCTGCCTGCCCGCGCTGGCCGAACTGGCCGAGGCGTTTCCCGGCCAATTGCGCGTGATCGAAGGCGATGCGATGAAAGTGGCGCACGGGATCGAGGGCCCGTTCCACATCGTCGCCAATCTGCCCTACAACGTCGGCACCGCGCTGTTTGTGGGCTGGCTGGGAGGTGAAGCCTGGCCGCCGCAATGGGCCAGCCTGACCCTGATGTTCCAGCAGGAAGTGGCCCAACGGATCATCGCCAGCCCAGCAGAGCAAAGTGCCTATGGCCGGTTGGCCGTGCTGGCACAGTGGCGCGCGAGCGCGAAGCTGGCGCTGAAAGTCCACCGCAGCGCGTTCACCCCGCCGCCCAAAGTGATGAGTGCGATTGTCCACGTGACGCCTGCGGATATGCCGCAGGGCGTATCCGCCCGCACGCTTGAGCGCGTCACCGAACTGGCCTTCGGCCAGCGCCGCAAGATGCTGCGCCAGAGTTTGAAAGGCCTGCCCGGCGCACTGGACGCGCTGGAGCGGCTGGGGATCGACCCGGCCCGCCGCGCGGAAACGTTGAGCGTGGCGGAATTTGTGAGCGTAGCGCGGGAGCTGAGAGCCTAAGTCCCTCCCCGGAACGGAGAGGGGGGATTTACCCCTTCCGCACCCGCCGCCAGGCATGCAGCAGCGGTTCGGTATAACCGCTCGGCTGTTCCACCCCCTTGAACACCAGATCGAGCGCAGCTCGGAACGCGGCGCCATCCTCGTTGCCCACCAAGGGTTCATAGCCCGCATCGCCCGCGTTTTGCGCATCGACTTTGGCCGCCATGCGCCGCAGCGAATCCATCACTTGCGCTTCGGTGCAGATCCCGTGCAGCAGCCAGTTGGCCATGTGTTGGCTGGAAATGCGCAGCGTCGCGCGGTCTTCCATCAGACCAATGTCATTGATGTCCGGCACCTTGGAACAGCCGACCCCGGCATCGATCCAGCGCACAACATAGCCCAGCAGCCCCTGTGCGTTGTTGTCCAGTTCCTCGCGCACTTCGGCTTCGGAATAGTTCACCCCCAGCCCCAGCGGCACGGTCAGCAGGTCATCAAGCCCCGGCGTGGGGCGCAGCGCCAGTTCCTGTTGCACTGCAAAGACATCGACCTGGTGGTAATGCATCGCGTGCAGCGTTGCCGCAGTCGGGCTGGGCACCCAGGCGGTGTTGGCCCCGGCTTTGGGGTGGCCGATTTTCTGGACCATCATGTCCGCCATCATATCCGGCGCGGCCCACATGCCCTTGCCGATCTGCGCCTTGCCCGACAGCCCGCAAGCGAGCCCGATCTGGACGTTGCGCGCTTCGTAGGCCGCGATCCAGGCGCTCTGCTTCATCGCGCCCTTGCGGATCATCGGCCCGGCCCGCATCGAGGTGTGAATTTCATCCCCGGTGCGGTCAAGGAAGCCGGTGTTGATGAACACGATCCGGTCCTTCACCGCATGGATGCAGGCGGCAAGGTTCGCGCTGGTGCGGCGTTCCTCGTCCATCACCCCAACCTTGATCGTGTGGCGGGCCAGCCCCAGCAGATCTTCGACGCCGTCGAACAGATCGTTGGTAAACTGGCATTCCTCGGGCCCGTGCTGCTTGGGCTTGACGATGTAGACGCTGCCCTGGCGGCTGTTGCGATACTTGCCCAGCCCGCGCACGTCATGCGCGCCAATTGCGCTGGTCAGGACCGCATCCATGATCCCTTCGGGAATCTCGCTGCCATCGGCCAGCAGTACCGCCGGGTTGGTCATCAGGTGGCCGACATTGCGCACAAACAGCAAGCTGCGTCCGGACAGGGCCAGATCGCCCCACTGCCGATCGCCGCTGAGGGTGCGGGTCATGGTCTGCCCGCCCTTTTCAAAGCTTTCGGACAAGTCGCCGCGGATCACGCCCAGCCAGTTGCGATAGGCCGCCAGCTTGTCCTCAGCGTCAACGGCCGCGACCGAATCTTCCATGTCGCAGATCGTGGTCAACGCCGCTTCCAGCATGACGTCCGCGATATGCAGCGGATCGTCCTTGCCCACCGGATGCTGCGGATCGATCACAACTTCGATATGCAAGCCATTGTGCCTGAACAGGTAACCGCCCGGCTTACTTGCCACCAGATGTTCGCACGCCTCACCATGCAGCGCCGCTTCCCAGCCGGGAATGGCGCTGTTCAGGAAGGCCCGCGCGGCCGCGATCACTGCCGCACCGCGAACCGTATCATAACCACCCGGCCGCGCCGGTGCGGCATCGAGCGCGTCGGTGCCGTAATAGGCATCGTACAAACTGCCCCAACGCGCATTGGCCGCGTTGAGCAGAAAGCGAGCGTTGAGCACCGGCACCACCAGTTGCGGCCCGGCCATGGTCGCCACTTCGGCATCGACGTTCTGCGTGCCAATCGCAAACGGTGCAGGCTCTGGCACCAGATAGCCAATGTCGCGCAGGAAGGCCTGGTATTCCCCGGCTTCGATCGGCTTGCCGGCGCGGGCCACATGCCAGGCATCGATCTGCGCCTGCATATCATCGCGCTTGGCCAGCAGCGCGCGGTTTACCGGGACAAAGCGTTCCACCAGTGCCGCGAACCCGGCCCAGAACGCACCTGCATCCTGCCCCAGCGGGGCGAGCACTTCGCTTTCGATGAAAGTGGCCAGCGCGGTATCGACGTGCAATCCGTTCTTCGTAACCCGGTCAGTCATTGGTCCTCACACACATTCACACCGCGCGGCCTGCGCGGCGCGGCAAAGATCATCGGCGATTCCGGGGAGGAATTCGAGCGCTATGCCGCATGTGCGAAAGCATGGCAATGGTGGGGTTGGACTGCTCCCGGCTCTCGGCTAGAGAAGGTTTCAGATGCAAACACTTTCCTCCACCGAACTAGCGCTGCTCGACATGGTCGATGCCAAGCCAATGCTGGCGCAGGTCCAGGCATGGAGCGCGATCAACACCGGCACCGGCAATCTGGCAGGGCTGGCCGAACAGGCAGCTATGCTGGCCGATGCCTTTGCCGGACTGCCCGGGGCGATGACTCTGGAGCAGCCCGCCCCTGTTTCTGCCGTAAGCGCGGATGGGCGCGAGGTGGCTGTGGACTATGGCCGCCATCTGGTCCTGCGAGTGCGTCCACAAGCCCAGCGGCGGTTCCTGCTGACCGGGCATATGGACACCGTGTTTCCCGCCAGCCACCCGTTCCAGCAACAGCGCTGGCTGGACGATGCCACGCTGAACGGCCCCGGCGTGGCTGACATGAAGGGCGGGATCGCGGTGATTCTGGCGGCGCTGCTGGCGTTTGAAACCAGCCCGGCGGCGCAAGCCACCGGCTATGACGTGCTGATCAATTCCGACGAAGAGACCGGCAGCCTTTCCTCTGCCCCGCTGATTGCAGAGCTGGCGCGCGGCAAGGCGGCGGCGCTGACTTATGAGCCGAGCGCCCTGCCCGATGGCACGCTGGCCGGGGCGCGTGCCGGCAGCGGGAACTACAGCCTGGTCGTGACTGGCCGTTCGGCCCACGCCGGGCGCAACCCGCAGGACGGCCGCAACGCAGTGGTCGCCGCCGCCGCGCTGGCGCTGGGGTTAAAAGCGCTGGAGCGAGAAGGGCTGAGCATCAATCCGGCGCGGATTGACGGCGGCAGCGCGAACAACGTGGTGCCGGACATGGCCGTACTGCGCTTCAACATCCGCCCGCGCGAGCTGGAGCTGGCGCAGACGTTTGATCAGGAAATCAAAAAGTTGATTGCCCGGATTGAGACTGAACATGAAGTTCATATCCACCGCCACGGCGGGATCAGCCGCCCGCCAAAGCCAATCGATGCCCGCGCCGAGAAGCTGTTCGGCGTGGTTGAGGAATGTTCGGCCCTGCTGGGCCAGCCGATCAGCCGCATCGCCAGCGGCGGGGTCTGCGATGGCAACAATATCGCCGCCTGCGGGGTGCCCGTGGTCGATACCATGGGAGTGCGCGGCGGAGCGATTCATTCCCCGGACGAGTTCCTGATCGTCCCCAGTCTGGCCGAACGCGCCCGCCTGTCTGCACTCGTCCTGCACCGTCTAGCCATTGGAGTACCGCTTTGACTTTCGTGATCCGCGCCGCGCGCGAAACTGACCTGCAGCACCTGTATGAGATGGCCAAGCGCACCGGCGGCGGCTTCACCAACCTGCCGCCAGACCGCAAGGCGCTGATGGCCAAGCTGGAACGCAGCGCCGCCGGGTTTGCACGCGCGGGCGATGATGTGGGTGACGATCTGTTCGTGTTCATGCTGGAAAACACCGCGACCGGCGAAGTGCGCGGCACCTGTCAGGTATTCTCGGCCGTGGGGCTGAAGTGGCCGTTCTATTCCTACCGGATCGGCGCGCTGACCCAGCACAGCGCCGAACTGGAACGCACTTTTCGGGCTGATATCCTGAACTTGTCGACCGATCTTGAAGGAGCGAGTGAAGTGGGCGGGCTGTTCCTGCATCCGGGCGAGCGCGCGGGCGGGCTGGGGCTGCTGATCGCGCGCAGCCGGTACATGTTCATCCGCAACCACCGCGCCCGCTTTGCCGACCGCTGTCTGGCCGAACTGCGCGGAGTGATCGACGAGGCTGGCGGATCGCCGTTCTGGGACGGGGTGGCCGGGCGGTTCTTCGGGATGAATTTCCAGGATGCGGACGAATTCAATGCCCGGTTCGGCAACCAGTTCATCGCCGATCTGATGCCCAAGCACCCGGTTTATATCGCCATGCTGACCGAACATGCCCGTGCGGTAATCGGCGTGCCCCACCCCACCGGCCGCGCCGCGATGCGAATGCTGGAAGAGGAAGGGTTCGCCTGGGAAAACTACATCGACATCTTCGATGGCGGCCCGACCATGACCGCCCGGACCGACCAGATCCGTTCGGTGCGCGAAGCGGCGGATGATGTGGTGCGTGGCGTGGACGCAGGTCTTGGCGAACACCAGGCCGGGGAAAAGCGCCTTATCGCCTGCGGCAGACTGGCGGATTTCCGCTGCGCCTATGGCTGGATCGCGCCCAGCGGTGACGGGATCGTGATTGACCCGGAATGCGCCAGAACACTTGAGGTCGAGCCAGGTGAGACGGTGACCCACGTGGCCCGGTGGTGAGCGCATGCTGCAGGAAATCAATTTCGACGGGATCATCGGCCCCAGCCACAACTATGCCGGCCTGAGCCTGGGCAACCTCGCCTCGGCCAGTCACGCGGGCGATGCGTCGTTCCCGCGCGCGGCGGCGCTGCAGGGGCTCGGCAAGATGCGGCACAATCTGGCGCTGGGACTGGCGCAGGGCTTCCTGCTGCCCCTGCCCCGCCCCAACCCGCGCTTTCTGAGCGCGATCGGCGCGGATGGCAGCGAGGACCGGCGGCTGCTGGCAGCGGCGTGGTCAGCCTCTTCGATGTGGACCGCCAATGCCGCCACGGTCAGCCCGGCGGCAGACACGGCGGATGGGCGCTGCCACCTGACCGCCGCCAACCTCGTCACCATGCCGCACCGCAGCCAGGAATGGCCTGATACGCTGCGCCAGCTGCGGCTCGCCTTTGCCGATGCCGCCCACTTCGCGCTCCACGACGCGGTGCCCGGGTGCTTTGGTGATGAAGGCGCGGCGAACCATATGCGGATGGGGACCAGCCATGCCGCGCCGGGGCTGGAACTGTTCGTCTATGGCACCAGCGGGGGCGCGTTCCCGGCGCGCCAGCACGAACAGGCAAGCCGGGCCGTGGCACGGCTCCACAGGCTCGATCCGGCACGCGTGCTGTTCATCGAGCAGAACCCCGCAGCGATCGCGGCGGGGGCGTTTCACAACGATGTGGTCGCCGTGGCGAACGAGCGGGTGCTGTTCACGCACGAATTGGCCTTTGCCGATCCGGCAGGCACTTACGCGGTGATCCGCGCTGCCTTGCCCGAGGCGGAGATCGTCGAAGTTCCGGCCAGCGCCGTGTCTTTGGCGGACGCGATCAAAAGCTACCTGTTCAACGCCCAGCTGCTCACCCTGCCCGGTGGAGAAATGGCGCTGGTGATCCCGCTGGAAGCCTGGGAGCATCCCCGCGTGCGCGCCTGGCTGGATGGGATGCTGGCCAGCAACGGGCCGATCCGACGGGTTCTGCCGGTCGATGTCCGGCAATCGATGGCCAATGGTGGCGGCCCGGCCTGTTTGCGGCTGCGGGTGGTGGCCGATCCGGCCACGGTTGATCCGCGCTTCATGCTGGATGCAGCCAAGGCCGACCGGATCGAGGCGGTGATCACCGCGCACTGGCCCGAAACCATCGCCCCTGCCGAGATCGGCAGCGAAGGTCTGGCCGCCAAAGTCATCGCTGCGCGGCTGGCCCTGCTCGAAGCGCTGGACCTTGGCGAACTGGCCTGATCTGTCGGTGCCCTTTACAACCGGGCCGGCGTTTACCAATCGCTTGCGCGGAAATCCGCCTGTGGCATGATCGTTGCTGTGTATCGCGTTAACACTTGCGAGGGACCATGCTGCAACTGATCGGGCGCCTGTTTGTCATCAAGACCCCGGTCGAGGCGTACCTGATCATCTATGCCCTCGCCACGGGCGCGGTCGAACGCGGCAGCATCTATATGCAGCGCTTTCCCGGTATGGGCGGCAAGCTGCTGTTCCTGGCCTGCACCGGCGCGGTGTTCATGGCCGGGGCCAAGATCCTGGATTGCCTGAAACACGAAAAGCGCGTGGCGGAACAGCCTGAGACGGTGTTTTGAGGGGCCAGTCCATTCGTCGCTGGATTGCTTCAGGCCGGAGCGAAAACGGTCAGGCTTGAGAACCGGCGCGCAGCGTACTTCAGTACGTGAGCACCGGAAGCGCAAAGAATGGCCGTTTGCAGCCCGGCATGGAGCAATCCAGCGATGAATGGAAGGTGGGGGTTTCTGTTGCTACGTACCCCCGGACGCCCGGTTTCCGATTCTGTTACCCGGTTCGGTCCGAACCGTGCTTTCGCTTTGTAAATTCAGGCCGTGAGGCCAGTCACATTACGCGGCGAGAGCAAGTGCTTCGTTGTCGTTGGCACTTGTGAGTTTTGAGCCTTGAACGGGTTACTCAGCCCGGGTAAAAACTGCGCTTTTCAACACACGTCGATCCTAGTTCGGCCCCATCATCACCCCGGCGACAACCGGGCTTCGGCCCTGATCCCCTAAAGGACCGTCCGAATGGTGGTGGTGGAGCCGCCGGGTACCGCCCCCGGGTCCGCTGCATCTATTGCACGCCGCAATTTATCACCATAGCCGGGCGAACCCGGCAGGAGCCTATATAGGCGCAGGAGGTTAAAAGAAAAGGGCTGGAAAGCCCCCTCCTCTTCAGAGGAGGGGGTTTGGGGGTGGTGTGGTTATGAGGCGGCGTTTCGGGCCGCCACCACCCCCCGGCCCCCTCCTCTGAAGAGGAGGGGGAGGAGGCAGGCGCGCTTACTNCCTGCCTCCTCCCCCTCCTCTGAAGAGGAGGGGGAGGAGGCAGGCGCGCTTACTTCTTCAAAGCGTCGCGGATTTCGGTCAGCAGATCGACTTCGCTCGGCCCGGCCGGTGCAGCAGGAGCCGCCGGCATGGCCTTGTTCGCAGCCTTGACGATCATGAAGATCACCCAGGCCATGATCACGAAATTGATCAGCGCGGTGAAGAAGCTGCCATAGGCCAGCACATTGGCCCCGGCTTCACGCGCGGCAGCCAGAGGCGTGCCCGGCGCGACTTCACCCGACAGCACGATGTACTTGCTCGTGAAATCGAGCCCGCCAAACACCTTGCCGATCAGGGGCATGATCAGATCTTCGGTCAGCGAGGTCACGATCTTGCCAAAAGCGGCACCGATGATCACACCGACCGCGAGATCGAGCACATTACCCTTGGAAATGAATTCCTTGAATTCCGACATCATTGACATTGCATAAGCTCCCCATCCAGTTCTGGACCGGGCGGGACGCTGCCACAAAAGCCATGACGTCACAACAATGCTTTGATTTCTACGAAATTACACCGTGCCTCCTTGAACCCGGGCGCGGCCTATCCATATCAACAAAAGTCGCGGCTCCGGCCGCTTGATGAGAGGAACGCTACTGCCATGTCCGCATCGCTTGTCCGCCGTCTTGCCAGTGCCGCTTTCGCGCTCGGCGCATCGCTGAGCCTCGCCGCCTGCGGGATCAATTCGGTCCCCACGGCTGAAGAAAACGCCAAGGCCAAATGGGGCAACGTCGAAAGCGCCTATCAGCGCCGTGCCGATCTGATCCCCAATCTGGTCGCGACGGTGAAGGGTGCGGCCGCATCCGAAACCCAGATCCTGACCCAGGTGACCGAGGCGCGCGCATCGGCCACTTCGATCAACATCAAGACCGAAGATCTGTCGAACCCGGAAACCTTCAACAAGTTCCAGAACGCGCAGAACCAGCTGACCCAGGCGCTGGGCCAGCTGCGCACCGTGGTCGAAAACTATCCGCAGCTGCAAAGCCAGCAGGGTTTCCGCGATCTGATGGACGAAGTGACCGGCACCGAAAACCGGATCAACGAAGCCCGCCGCGAATACAACACTGCGGTGCAGTCCTATAACACCACGATCCGGACCTTCCCCGACGCGATCGGTGCCAAGGTGATCTATGGCGCCAAGCCGATGGAATCGTTCAAGGCCGACGCCGGTGCAGACAAGGCACCCAAGGTCGATTTTGGCGGCGCTCCGGCAGCGGCACCCGCCAATGACAATGATGCGGCCACTCCTGCCGCCAAGCCTGCGGCTGCGGCGCAGTAAGCGCGGGAGCAACGGAAAGGCACGCCCATGCGGCTGCTGATGCTCTGCTGGCTGGCGATCCTGACTCTGGTCGGGTCGCCAGCCTACGCCGCCCTGCCAGCGCGGCCGAACGGGCCGATCCTTGATGCGGCGGCGATCATCCCGGATGATCAGGAAGCCGCGCTGGCGCAAAAGCTGATCGCCTATAACAAGGCCACCGGGCGCGCGATCGTGGTGGCCACGGTGCCCGCGCTCGATGGCCAGGTGGTCGAACGCTATGCCCAGGATCTGGCCCAGGCCTGGGGGATTGGTGGCGTGGAGAGCCAGGAAGGCATCCTGTTCCTGATCGCCCCCGCCGAACGCAAGATCCGCATCCACGCCGCAGTTGGCGCGCAAGGCCGCGTAACCGATGCGTTTTCAGGCCGCACTATTCGCGAACTGGTTTCCCCCCGGTTCAAGGCCGGTGACATCGGCGGCGGGATCAATGCCGGGGTCGATGCGCTGATCGCCCAGATGAACCGCGATCCCACCGACGCCAAGGCTGTGGCCGAAGCTGCCGCCGCTGCCGAGGCGGCGCGTCAATCAGGCTCGCAATCGGGCGGCGACAGTGCAGGCAGCGTAGTGTTCTGGCTGTTCCTGATGCTGTTCTTCATGTTCGCGTTCGGACGGCGCGGACGCCGGTTCGGCCGGCGCAGCGGGATCGATCCCGGGATTGTGCTGTGGGGGATCAGCGAGGCGATGCGCGGTTCCGGGCGCGATGGTGGCTGGAGCGGCGGAGGCGGCTTTGGCGGCGGCGACAGTGGCGGAAGCGACTGGGGCGGCTTTGGCGGCGGCGGCGGCGGTTTCGACGGCGGCGGCGCTTCGGGGGACTGGTAGTGCCAAACAATCCGAATCTGCTGACCGAACCGGACCACCAGCGCATCTCCGATGCGGTCCACGCCGCCGAACTGCGAAGCGCGGGCGAGATCGTGACGATCATGGCCGATCGTTCGGACGGCTATACCGATGTCGCGCTGGCCTGGTCGGCCCTGGCAGCCTTTACTGCACTGACCGTGCTGTCGCTGTTCCCGCACTATTACTTGCCGCTGATCGACCAGGTGCTGGGCCGGTGGGAACACGAATGGACTCCGCAAGCGGTGCTGGTGCTTGCTGCCATGGTCGCCATGGCCAAGTTCCTGGCGATGCTGGCACTGCAGCTGTGGCAACCGCTCAAATGGCTGCTGGTGCCGCGCCATATCAAGGCGGCACGGGTGCGGGCACGGGCAATCACCTGTTTCAAGGTCGGCGCGGAACGGCGCACCACGGGCCGCACCGGGGTGCTGATCTATGTCAGCCGCGCCGAACACCGGGCGGAAATTGTCGCGGACGCCGCAATTGCCGGCAAAGTCAGCGGCGAAGTTTGGGGAGAAGCCATGGCCGCGCTGCTGGCCGGCCTGCGTCAGGATCGCGCCGCCGACGGTCTGGTCGATGCCGTGGGCAAAGTCGGCACGGTGCTCGCGCAGCACTTCCCCCGCGCGGATGACGACGTGAACGAACTGCCGGACCGCCTGATCGAGGTCTAGCGCGCAACTTTTTCACAGACGCGAACTTTTCAAGCACGCGAAACTATGGCAAAGGCCGTGGCAAGGGCGCAATCACAGGCGCCGAAACGTGTGAAAGGATCCGCTGATGGGCGCTCAAAGCCTCGAATCGCTGCTGGCCGGTGCCGGCAATCTGGTGGACATGGTCCGCAACCAGCAGGTTGGCCCCAATGTTTATCCCGGTGTCCCGGCGGAGTATTCCAACTGGCGGCTGGAACAATGGGCATGGGCGCACAGTGCGGTGCTCTATAACCAGTCGTACCACATGGTCGATCTGGCGGTGCGCGGGCCGGACGCGTTCAAGATGCTGGAATACCTGGGGGTCAATACTTTCAAGAACTTCCAGCCGGACCGCGCCAAGCAGTTCGTACCCGTCACCCCCTATGGCCACGTGATCGGTGACGTGATCCTGTTCTACCTTGATGAAAACGAGTTCAACCTGGTCGGCCGTGCCCCGGTGATCGAATGGGTGGAATACCACGCTGCCAGCGGCAACTGGAACGTAACGGTTGAGCGCGACGAGCGCTGGGCGATGCGCAGCGACGGGCGCCGCAACAACTACCGCTTCCAGATCCAGGGCCCCAACGCCATGGCGATCATGGAAAAAGCGCTTGGCCAGACCCCGCCTGACCTGAAGTTCTTCCACATGTGCCGCATGACCATTGCCGGCAAGGCCGTGCGGGCGCTGCGCCACGGCATGGCCGGGCAGCCCGGGTTCGAACTGATGGGCCCGTGGGAAGATTACGGCGCGGTTCATGCCGCGCTGGTCGAGGCGGGCAAGGACCTTGGCCTCGCGCTGGTCGGCGGCCGGGCCTACAGCTCCAACACGCTGGAATCGGGCTGGATCCCCTCGCCCTTCCCGGCGATTTACACCGGGGAAGAGCTGAAGCCCTACCGCGAATGGCTCAGCGCCAATTCGTATGAGGCCAAGTGCTCGGTCGGCGGATCGTGGGTGCCGGACAGCATCGAGGGTTACTACACCACGCCGTGGGACCTGGGCTATGGCCCCTTCGTCAAGTTCGACCATGACTTCATCGGCCGCGCCGCGCTTGAGAAGATGGCTGCGGCGGGCAACCACCGCACCAAGGTTACATTGGCGCTCGACAACGAGGATGTGATGCGGGTGCAGAGCTCGGCCTTGTCAAAGGGTGAGCGGGCCAAGTTCATGGAGTACCCCAGCGCGGTCTATGCCATGCACCCGTTCGATCAGGTGCTGTCAGACGGCAAGCTGTGCGGCCTTTCCACCTGGATCGGCTATACCGCCAACGAGGGCAAGTTCCTGACCCTTGCCATGATGGATGCCGGGTTCGCCGAGCCGGGGACCGAGGTCAGCCTGCTGTGGGGTGAGCCGAATGGCGGCACCACCAAGCCCACCGTGGAGCCGCACGTCCAGACCGAGATCAAGGCTGTGGTCGCCGCGGTGCCCTATTCAGAAGTGGCGCGCGACTCTTATGCCGAAGGGTGGCGGACGCAGAAGTAGTCAGCCCGCCAGTGCCTGCGCCGCCCGCGTCAGCGCGGCGCGGGCCTTGGCGGCGAGCTTCGGATTGAACCGCACTTCGGGCACAGCAATCGCGAAGGCCCCCACAGCCTCGCCGTTCAGCCAGGCCGGTGCAGCCAGCCCGCAGATGCCCAGCGTGTTCTCTTCGTGCGCTTCGGCCAGGCCGGTCCGGCGGATCTCGGCCAGCGCCTCGCGCAAGGGTGCTTCCTCGATCACGGTGTGGCGGGTGTGGCGCTCACGCGGGACTTCCGCGAAGTAGCGTGCCAGCTCGGCCTCGGGCAACATGGCGAGGATCGCCTTGCCGGCAGCCAGGCTGTGGAGCGGCTTGCGGTGGCCTGGCTCGATCGCATAGCGCAGCGCCTGCCCGCTCGCTTCGGTCACCAGCGCCTCAACCTCCCAGCCGGTGCGGACCATGAAGCTGGCAGTCTCGTCCAGCTCGCTGCGCAGCACTTTGACCAGCGGTTCAACCCGGTTCGCCAGGGTCAGCGCCGCCTCTGGCACGGTCAGCCGTGCCAGCCCGGGTCCGGGGCGATAGCGCCGCCCATCGCGCACAAGATAGCCCCGCTCGGCCAGCGTACCCAGCAAGTAGGAAGTGCTGGACACGGGAATGTCGAGCGCGGCGGCAATGTCCTGCGCAATCGGCCCTTGCGGGTGCGCCACCACGAATTCGATGATATCGAGCGTGCGCAGCGCCGACTTGACGCTGTTCGAGGCGGCGGGCGCGTTCACCAGGCGAGACTGCCGCGCCGCTCGGCAAAGCGCCAACCCTCGGGGGTGAGGACGAAGCGGTCGTGGAACGAGCCTGCTAGCGGCGCGGCATCGGGCTGGAGCAGGATCATCGCGCTTTCGCCTTTGGCTTCTGCAGGGGACAGCACTTCGATCACCACGTTCGAACAGACATGGCGGGTCTTGCGCGGCGGGCGGCTCTTGAAGGCGGCCAGAATCGCCGCGCGCCCCAGCAAGGGAGCGTCGGGCGCGGTCGGGCGGGTCATGGTGCCGTCTTCGGTATAGAGCGCGGCAACCTCGTCCCAGCGTCCGGCATCGTTAAGGTTGGCATAGAGCGCGATCAGCCGGGCACAGTCCGCCTCGATCGCGCGGCGTTCGTCTGCGGTCACAGGCGGGCCCCCGCGATGTCTGCCCCTTCGCGCAGGTTGCGCAGCTTGCGCCAGGTAACGATCGGATCGATCTTGCCATAGCCCGCGAACGTCCCGAACCCGCAGTCGGTGCTGGCCACCACACGGTCCGCGCCAACGATCCCGGCGAAGCGTTCGATCCGCTGGGCGATCAGTTCGGGATGTTCGACATAGTTGGAACAGGTGTCGATCATACCGGGGGCGAGCACTTTCCAGTCCGGCAGCTTGGCGTCGCGCCACACGGTCCATTCGTGTTCGTGGCGGGGGTTGGCCCCTTCGAACAGCACGGTGGCCGGGCGGGCCCCGATCACGATGTCGATCACCCGGTCGAGCGGGATGTCGTGATCGTGCGGCCCTTCGTAATTGCCCCAGCACACGTGCATCCGCATCCGTTCAGGCGGGATGTTGGCGGTGGCGGCGTTGAGCGCCTCGACATTGGCGGCGGCGATCCGCAGAAACTCCTCCTCGCTCGCGTCCTGATAGCCGGTGTGGCGGCTCATCGCCAGATCAGGGCAATCAAGCTGGAGGTAGAACCCCGCGTTGACGATCGTCTCGTATTCCTCACGCATGGCGTCGACCAGCGCGGCGAGATAGGCCTCGTGGCTGGGGTAGTGGCGGTTGACCTGAAAGGCGGTGATCAGCCCGGGCGAGGCGGCGTTCATGAAGGCTTCGGTGCCGGGCGCGGCATGCTTGTCCAGCGCAGCCTTGAACCGGCGGATGTCGTCGTGCAGCGGCTGCAGGGTGACCAGCTTGATGTCGCCGATGCAGCTCGCGCGGACGAATTCCTGGCTGCCCATGATCGCCGACAGCTTCTTGGCGAGTTGCGGCACTTCGGCAAGATCGGCGGCGGGGCGGCGATCGGTGTGCCCGCCAAAGCCGGACAGCCGCTCGATCATGTAGGTCGAATAGCCGACCTTGCCGAGTTCGCCATCGCTGACCACGCTGACTCCGGCAGCGACCTGTTGACGCACCCCTTCGTCCACCGCCGCGCTGACCACCCGGTCAAACGCTTCGGCGTCATAGGCCTCGCCCGCATCCCGCGCGAGCAGCAGCGGGGTCAGTTCGTCGCCGCGCGGCAGGCTGCCGACATGGGTGGTCTTGATCTGGGGCATCGGTGATCGGTCCTCTCGAGATTCGCCTGGAGAGTTGTTCGCATACATGAATGTTTCAGACAATCGAACCTTTGTCGGATCCGCTCGCTCCGCGCCCCGGCCAATTTTCCAGAGTCAGTTTTCAGAACGGTGCGGGCTGGAACAGATAATCCGAAAAGGAGCGAGACTGGCGAAAACTAACCGTATCGGTAATCTGAAACAATGAATCGAACCATAACAGCGCAATGAAATGTAGGAAATACATTTCCGCACCATCATGCGCGACTATTCCCGCCGCGAACTGTCCCGCACCACCAGTTGCACCGGCACCCGGCGGGCCTCGCTGGTGCCGCCAGCGATTTCGGCCAGCAGCTTGTCGACCATCATCTCACCCGCGACGCGGAAATCGGGTTCCACCGAGGTGAGCGCGGGAGAGGAGAACACCCCGGCGCGGATCCCGTCAAAGCCGACCAGCCCGACTTGCCCCGGCACCGACAGGCCGCGAGCATGCAGTTCGTCCAGCGCGCCCAGCGCCACCGGATCGCAGACGGCGAACAGCGCGTCGAACTTCACCCCCTGTTCGATCAGCATGGCCACCGCGCGGCGGCCCTGTTCTTCCCGGCCCAGACCTTTCTCGATCGGCACCAGCACCGGTTCCAGCCCGGCTTCGCGCATCTGCTGAGCATAGCCTTCATAGCGTTCGCGGAACTGGCGCTGGGGCGAGGTTTCGCTGCCGATGCAGACGATCTGCTGAAAGCCCTGCTCGATCAGGTGAGCCGTTGCCAGCCGCCCGCCGCCATGGTTGTCTGACCGGACCCAGGCGACATCGTCAAACGGCGCGCCCCAGCAAACCCAGTGCATTCCGCCCTGGCCCAGCCCCCGGAAGTAATCCCAGGCCGAATAGTTCTCGGTCGTCCCGATCACTGCCAGACCGTCGGCCTTGCGCTGCTCCTGATAGCGGCCGTTGAAGTTCTCTGGTCCGTCCTGAAAGCTGACCAGCGTTTCATACCCGCGCAGCGAAGCCGCGCCGCACAGCGAGGCGAGCAGGGCCGAGTGAAACGGGTTGAGGTCTTTCCGGTCCTCACCGGGGCGGCACACCACCACCACGGCCAGGGTCCCGGTCTTGCCGGTGCGCAGGCGGGCGGCATTCTCGTCCACGAAGTAGTTGAGCCGCCGTGCCGCTTCCGAGACGCGCAGCCGGGTCGCCTCGCTCACCACCGGATCCCCGGCCAGCGCGCGCGACACGGTTGACTGGCTGACACCGGCTTCGGCGGCCACATCGAACGAGGTCACGCGGTATTGGCGCACCTTCTGCCGGGTATCCTGATCCCCCATCGGTTCCTGCTTACATCGCCGAGATGCCGCCGTCGAGTTTCAGCTCGGCGCCGGTCATGAAGCGGCTTTCGTCGCTGGCGAGATAGAGTACCCCGGCGGCGATGTCGTCCGGGTGGCCGACGCGCTTCAACGGGATCTGGCGCGCCAGTTTGTCCATGATCACTTCCTTGGCCTTGCCGGTGCTGACCACCATGCCATCGAGGATCGGCGTGTCGATGAAGGTCGGGTGGACCGAGTTGCTGCGGATGTCCCAGCCCATCTTGGCGCAGTACAGCGCGACTGACTTCGACAGCATCCAGACCGCGGCCTTGCTGGCGTTGTAGCCGGGCATGGTATCGCTGGCGATCAGCCCGGCGATGCTGGAGATGTTGATGATCGATCCGGGCTGGGTGTCCTTCATCAAGGGCAGAGCCTTTTGGCAGCCGAGGAACACCGAATCGACGTTGATCGCAAAGCCGCGCTGCCAATCGGCCAGGGTGCAGGTCTCGATGTTGCCGCGCACCCCGACCCCGGCGTTGTTGACCAGCACTGATAGCCCGCCCAGCGCATCGCGCACCGCATCGATCGCGGCGATCCAGTCCGCTTCCTGCGTCACGTCCAGCTTGACCGCATAGGCCGTGCCCGCGCCGCGCGCGGCGTTGATCGCGGCGGCCTGCGCTTCGGCTCCGGCGATGTTGATGTCAGCCAGCACGACCTGCGCGCCCTCTGCCGCCAGCATCGCTGCCTGCGCCGCGCCAAGGCCCTGCGCTGCGCCGGTGATCAGTGCCTTCTTGCCTGCTACCCGTCCTGCCATTTCAATTCCCTCCCAACAGTCGTGGCCCCAGCAGGGTCAGCAGGCGGACGTCGATGCCCAGCCCCCGGTCCCGTGCTGCGGCGATAAAGTGTTCGATCTCGCCCAGCGGCACACGATGGACGGTGATGTCCTCGCCGTCCACCCCTCCGCCGGGGCCGATCTGTGTCAGGCCGTGGGCGCGCAGCAGGGTGAAGCTCTCGGTGACCATGCCGGGCGATGAATAGAATTCGCCCACAATCTCCATCCGCGCCGCGGTATAGCCGGTCTCTTCCTCCAGCTCGCGCACTGCCGCTGCGGTGGGGTCTTCATCGCCGTTGCCGTCGCCGTCGCCGATCAGGCCGGCGGGCAGTTCGATCATGGCGATGCCCAGCGGCACCCGGAACTGTTCGACCAGCAGCACGTGGTCCGCCGCGTCCACCGCCAGGATCACTGCCGCGCGGATCCCCCGGGCGCGGCTGACATATTCCCACTTGCCCCGCGTCTTGGCGACGATGAAGCGGCCTTGCCAGCGGATCTGTTCCTCTTCCTCACTCATTCGCCCGGCCTACACCAGCCGGGGGCGGTTGGGGAAGAGGGCGCGGTTCAGCCCATGGCCCAGCGCGCCAGATAGGGCACCCCGGCCAGGAACAGCCAGCCGGCCTTGCCCCAGCGTGCCAGCCTGGGATCCTGATGGTTCCACAGCCCCAGCGCCCCCGCCGCGCCGGCCGCGCCCGCGCCGGGGATCCAGATCCCCGCAAGCCCCGCCAGACCCAGCAGCCCCAGCAGCCGCACCCCTGCGCCGGGGCGCGCCTTGTCCACCGGGTTCCTGATCCCGGCCAGCCCGGCAAAGCCGATCAGCCCCAACAGTCCCAGCACCGGCGCCAGAGTATCGAGCATCCACGTTCCCCTTGTTGTTCGTAGCGTTGTTCTTAGCCTTGTTCGTTGCGGCCATCATGACCGGCGCTGGGGCCGCGTCAAGCCGCGCGGGCGAATGTGGCGCTGCCTGTTCCGCCCCGGCATGGGAGAGCCGCAGGCCCGGTTGACACGGTTGACACTGTCCAAGCGCCTTGAATTCCAGCCCCGCTTCAGCCGTTTCAGCGACCCCGCCCTCGCCCACCGCACCGGCCTCCCCAGC